>NZ_CP033068.1:3701416-4318319 GCF_003668995.1 Flavobacterium sp. 140616W15 | reverse complement strand
TTAATAAAAACATAGATCCAAACTTAGTTAATGTTGATTTTCTTGATATTACGAATGAGGCTTATTTTCAAAGTATTTTTGTTCAGAAGTTTTTAATAGGAGGAGGAGTCGAATACAAATATTTAAAAATAAATTCTAATACATCTGTCAGTACAGATCCTAATATCGACAAAAGTAGCTACTTTAGTTTATTCGGATATATGAATTACGACAATTTCGACAATAAAGACTTCCCTAAAAGAGGGTGGGGTTTTTCGGGTAATATTCAATCTTATTTATTCTCTTCAAATTACACACAAGCATTTGAACCCTTCTCTACTGCAAAAGCCGAAATTGGCATAGCAAAAACCATATTTAATAGAGCTACAGTTGTGCTTAAAGCCAATGCAGGGCTAACTTTTGGTCAAACAAGTGTACCTTTTTTTAATTATCTATTAGGAGGATATGGCTATCAAAAATTAGATAATTTTAATTATTTCTACGGATATGACTTTTTAAGTGTTTCTGGGAATAGCCTTATAAAAACTGACATAACATTTGATTATGAGATTTTCAAAAAAAATCATATTAATTTCGCTGCAAACTTTGCAAACCTTGGTGACAATATTTTTGAAGGTGTCGAATGGATATCAGTACCCAAATACACCGGTTATGCCGTAGGTTACGGACTAGAAACAATGTTAGGCCCTATAGAAGTAAAATATTCTTGGTCACCAGAAAATACAAAAGGCTACACTTGGTTTAAAATAGGTTTTGTATTCTAATTCAGATTTTAGAAATAATTTGTGTTATAAATAATATAATGTGTAATTTTTATTAATATAAATTACGATATTTGTCATAATGAAAACAAAATGGACAGGTTTATTAGAACATCTTCAATTCCTCATCAAGAGAAATCCTGAGTAATGGTTTCGAATTGGGGTAATTGGTCAATTAGAAAATAAACTAATTATCTGTTCACACAATTCACATTTTCTAATTATCTAATTTACAAGTTATCTAATTGAAAAGCCATGCCATTATATCATAAATTAGGAAGTTTTCCTCAAAAAAGACACACCCAGTTCGAAAAACCAAACGGCGAACTTTATTATGAACAGTTATTTGGAACCGAAGGTTTCCACGGACACTCATCATTATCCTATCATGTTCACAGACCAACACAAGTAAAGGAAATTTTAAACTCTTACTCTGTTGAACCAAAAATTGCAATTGGAAAAAATATAAAGTCATTGCTTTTTAAAGGTTTTGAATTAAAGCCAGAAAATGATTTTCTTGACAGTCGCAAAGCTATGTTAGTTAACAAAGACTGCATTATAGGCTTAGCAGCTCCAAAAGAATCACTTAGAAAATATTACTACAAAAATGCCGATGCCGATGAAATGATTTTCATCCATAAAGGAAAAGGAAAATTAAGAACCATGCTAGGGAATATCCCTTTTGAATATGGAGATTATTTAATCATTCCCCGAGGTATTATTTACCAAATAGAATTCGAGACAGAAGAAAACCGACTATTTTACGTTGAATCATTCGCTCCTTTTTATACTCCAAAACGTTATAAAAATCAATCAGGTCAGCATTTAGAACATTCTCCATTTTGTGAGCGTGATTTTATATTGCCAAATGAATTAGAAACACACGACGAAAAAGGTGATTTTTTAATTAAAATCAAGAAAGAAGGCATGATTCACGAAGTTGTTTATGCCACTCATCCTTTTGATGTTGTGGGCTGGGATGGATATAATTTCCCCTATGGATTCTCGATTCATAATTTTGAACCTATAACTGGGCGTGTACACCAACCGCCACCAGTACATCAAACTTTCGAAACAGCCACTTTTGTTGTTTGTTCGTTCTGCCCAAGACTTTACGATTATCATCCAAAAGCAATTCCTGCTCCATATAATCATAGTAATATCGATTCAGATGAAGTACTATATTATGTAGACGGTGATTTTATGAGTCGCAATAACATAGAACAAGGTCATATTACTTTACATCCAAAAGGAATTCCACACGGCCCAGCGCCAGGAGCAATGGAGCGTAGTATTGGTCATAAAGAAACTCACGAATTAGCTGTAATGGTTGATACTTTCCGACCACTTATGGTAACGGAAGAAGCAATGGGTCTTGATGATGGACAGTATTACAAATCTTGGACAGAATAATTAGTCAATGTGCCAATTTGATAATTAGAAAATCTCTATTGAAATGAAAAAAGTAATCCTTAGATTACAAATTATTATCTTTACTAAATATAATAAATCATCTCGTTAACACATTATCTAATTCTCTAATTAAACAAATGACATTCAACGAAAAATACAAAGACAATACACTTTTAATAAAGACATTCAATTTTGCACTAAAAATAATTGACTACACGAATCAATTACAAGATCAAAAGAAATTTGTTATTGCAAATCAATTATTAAAAAGCGGAACATCTATTGGAGCTAATTCGAAAGAATCTCAAAATGTAGAAAGTAAAGCAGATTTTATTCATAAATTAAAAATTGCGATTAAAGAAGCAGACGAAACTGAATATTGGCTATTCTTATGTAAAGCTCATAAAGATTACCCAAACTGTAATAATTTATTAAATGATTTGTCTGAAATTTTAAAAATTTTAAACAAAATAATATCAACATCAAAAATTAGAAAATTAGAGAATTAGAGAATGTGTCAATTAGAAAATATTTTTTTTTTAATTATATCCATTTCAAGAATTATCTCATTATCTCATTTACAAATTATCTCATTATGAAAAACGTAAAATCAGTAGAATACGGATTAGAAAAAATCTTTGAAGGAGCACAAGACTTTCTTCCTTTATTAGGTACAGATTATGTAGAATTCTACGTAGGAAATGCAAAACAATCAGCACACTATTACAAAACAGCTTTTGGCTACCAATCATTAGCTTATGCAGGGCTAGAAACAGGAGTAAGAGACAAAGCATCATATGTTTTAAAACAAGACAAAATCAGAATTGTTTTAACAACACCCTTAACGCAAGACTCTCCTATTCACGAACATCTTAAAAAACATGGTGATGGTGTAAAAGTTGCTGCTCTTTGGGTTGAAGACGCCAGAAGCGCATATGAAGAAACTATAAAACGTGGCGCACGTTCGTTTATGGAACCTACTGTCGAAAAAGATGAATTTGGAGAAGTAGTACGTTCAGGAATTTACACTTACGGAGAAACAGTTCATATTTTTGTAGAAAGAAAAAATTATAATGGTGTTTTCTTACCAGGTTACAAAGAATGGAAATCAGATTATAATCCAGAACCAACAGGATTAAAATATATCGACCACATGGTAGGAAATGTAGGTTGGAATGAAATGAATACATGGGTAAAATTCTACGAAGACGTTATGGGATTCGTAAATTTCTTATCATTTGATGACAAACAAATCACTACAGAATATTCTGCTTTGATGAGTAAAGTAATGTCTAACGGGAACGGAAGAATCAAATTCCCAATCAATGAACCTGCTGAAGGAAAGAAAAAATCACAAATTGAAGAATATTTAGATTTTTATGGCGGACCAGGAATTCAACATATTGCTATCGCTACAGATGACATTATAAAAACTGTATCACAATTAAAAGCAAGAGGTGTTGAATTTTTATCAGCTCCACCACATACATATTACCAAGCAATTCCAGAACGCTTAGGAGTTCATATGGAAATGATGAAAGAAGACATCAATGAAATTGAAAAACTAGCCATTATGGTCGATGCAGACGAAGATGGATATTTGTTACAGATATTTACTAAGCCAGTTCAAGACCGTCCTACCTTATTTTTCGAGATAATTCAGAGAATGGGAGCTAAAGGATTCGGTGCAGGGAACTTCAAAGCCCTTTTTGAGTCAATTGAAAGAGAACAAGAATTGCGAGGAACGCTGTAAAAACGGTTTTTTTATGCATTATGCAAAAAAATCCTCTTTAAACTGATGCTTTTTTTGCAAATGTTATGTTAAACTGACTTTTTTACTATTATTTTTAAGGAGTTTGTATCTATCTTTGCACTCGCAAAACAGGAGGGGGTGGTTTCCTTCCTAAATTGATATAAATTTCATAATTTATAGTTTTTTGGTTAGTTAATAGCATAAAAACTCAGTCATTCCTTGACTGAGTTTTTTTGTTTTAATACATTTGGAATAGAATTTGCATTTATCTTTATAAATTGTCAAAGAAACTTATGAAAAAACTAATCCTCTCCATATTCGTCATTCTTACACTCAGCTTCGATTCCCAAAAAGAAGACGCATTCGACGTAGGCGAATGGTTCAAGTTTAGAATACATTACGGTATTATAAATGCTGGATATGCCACACTTGAAGTTAAAGAAGCTACAGTAAATAATAAAAAAGTATTCCATGCAATTGGCAAAGGATACACAACTGGTATGTCACGATTTTTCTTTAAAGTAGATGATTTATACGAAAGCTATTTTGATAAAGAAACCGGAGCCCCTTATCAATTTGTACGAAAAATAGACGAAGGCGGATACACCAAGAATCAAGAAGGTTTTTTTGCTCAAGATGGTCGAGTTCTAGTAAAAGATTACAAACACAAAACCGAAAAAACAGTCGCTGTTGGTAAAAATGTACAAGATATTATCTCTGCATTTTATTATCTAAGAAATCACCCTAATATAGACAAACTAAAATCGGGTGATTCAATAACGATTGATATGTTTTTTGACAACGAAACAACAAAATTTAAGTTAAAATTCGTAGGTCGTGAGGATATTACAACTAAATTTGGAACCGTTCCAACTATGATTTTCAAACCATTAGTACAATCGGGACGCGTTTTCAAAGAAAAAGAAAGTGTAACGCTATGGATATCAGACGACAACAATAAATTACCTGTTCGAGTAAAAGCAGAACTTGCTGTTGGCTCAATAAAAGCAGATTTAGATGCATTCAAAGGATTAAAGAATCCACTTAAAGTAAAAAAATAATGAATATCACTGATAATTCAGAATCAATTTTAAAAGAAATTGATAAAAAATACCACGCTATAAACCAAAAAACAGATGTACAATTGGAAGGTCTGCTTTGGTCAAAACCAATTACATATTGGGATTACATTCAAACTGACGCACTTTTAAATCTACAAATACAAAGAACAACACTTCCTGACGAAATGGTATTTATTATGTACCATCAAGTAAATGAATTAATATTCAAAATGATACTTTGGGAAATTGAACAAATTTCGGAGGTAGAAAACATCCAAACCGATTTTTTCAGTGAACGCCTTTCTAGAATCACACGATATTTTGATATGCTAACCAATTCATTTAGCATCATGGAAAACGGAATGGAAGTTGAACAATATATGAAATTCCGAAATACACTAACTCCAGCCAGTGGTTTTCAAAGCGCACAATATCGCCTAATAGAGTTTTCATCAACCGATGTTATCAATTTAACAGATCGCAGATACAAAGAAAGTTTTGATTCAAATACCGATTTAGAAACTAGTTTTGAGCATTTATATTGGCAGGCAGCCGGAAAAGATTACCAAACAGGAAAAAAATCATATTTACTTCAAGAATTTGAGAAAAAATACAAATCTCAATTTCTAACCCAAATGAAAGAATACCAAACCAAAAATATTTGGCAAAAATTCAAACAACTCCCAGAAAAAGATCAAAAAAACCCCACATTAGTCCAAGCAATGCGTCATTATGACCATACAGTAAACATTACTTGGGTAATGCAACATTTAAACACAGCTATAAAATACATCCTTGAGAGTGGAAAAGGAAATGGAGAAGCAACTGGAGGAAGCGATTGGCAAAAATACATGCATCCAAAATATCAACGCAGAATATTTTTTCCAGAATTATGGAGCCCAGAAGAATTAGCCAATTGGGGAAATGAAAAAGAAGTTTAATTAATAAAAAAAGGAACAGTTTGAAACAAGTAGCAGCAATTATAATAGTATTATTTTTAATAATATCATGTAATAAAAAAACGGATAAAATTGAAACTAAAACAACCAAACCAAAACCATCTAAAACTGAATTTGGATTTAATTATGCTGACTATAATGTAGTTAATGACACTATCGAAAAAGGACAAACCTTCGGAACTATAATACAAGGGCAAAACATTGGGAACAAGCAAGTTTACACTATTGTTGAACAAATAAAAGATTCGTTTAATGTTAGAAACATTCGATACCACAAACCATACACACTACTTAGATCAAAGAACAAAACAAATGATTTACAAGTTTTCATATACCAACCTGATGCACTAACTTATTATGTAATTGATTTACGAGATAGCATTGCAAAAGCATACAGAAAAATAAAACCTGTTACTCTTAAACGAAAAATAATAGGTGGTGTTTTAAAAAGCTCTTTATCAGAAACTTTAGGAAATGAGAGTGTCGAAGCTGCACTTGCAAGCCGAATTACTAAAATATTTGCTTGGTCTATTGACTTCTTTAAATTAAAAAAAGGAGATCGCTATGGTTTAATTTTCAAAGAACGCTTCATAAATGACTCTATTTACGATGGTGTAGAAGAGCTAGAAGCTGCCTTCTTTGAATATAAAGGCAAAATCGTTTACGCCTTTCCTTTTGAACAAGATACTACATCTGGAAAAACAGAATATTATGATGATCAGGGAAAGACACTTAAAAACCTATTTCTTAAGACACCTATAAAATTTAGCCGAATCACATCTAGGTTTACTAGCAACAGATTTCACCCCGTGCAACATACTTGGAAAGCACACAAAGGAACCGATTATGCTGCGCCTACAGGAACCCCAATATCTACAACAGCTGCAGGAATTGTAGAAACTACAGGTTACACCGCAGGAAATGGAAATTTTGTTAAAGTAAAACACAACGGAACGTACTCTACTCAATATTTACACATGTCGCGAATATTAGTAAAACGCGGACAGCGTGTTACACAAGGCCAAACTATTGGACTAGTAGGAAGCACAGGTTTAGCAACTGGCCCTCATGTTTGTTACCGATTCTGGAAGAACGGCGTACAAGTAGATGCTTTAAAATTAAACCTACCAACTGGAGAATCTCTAACAGGCAACAACAGAGCACGATTCTTAAAACAAATAGAACCGCTAAAAAGAGAATTAGATAGCATTGGAAATTTGTAGTTTTTATTAAAATCTCGTCTTTTAAAACAGGAAACAATGAAGAATTCTCGTCTTAAATCTATTTATAATGAAACTTTTTCAGGTTTAAAATTATTTTACAGAGATACAGACTTGCCCGACAACTTAATTTCAAACTATAGGATTGGTCAAATAATTCAGGAAAAAGGTTTTACTGATATGAGCTCTTTAAACGGAGGACTTTCTGGAAATTGTAGATATATAATTGCAAGTGCTCACGCAAAAGACTTATCTATATTCAATCCCGATTCAGTAAAAATTGGGCACTTTCTCTTGGACACAATTTCTTATTTTAAAGTATTAGACATTCAGATAATCGAAGACAAAACTCAAGTTTTTCTTTTAAATATTCCTGACAATTCACTAATACTCTTTAAAAATTCATCTTCAAACCTAGAAGAAGAAATTACTGAAAAAGCACGAGAGAAGTTTATTAACAAAAAGAACAGCCCATTAATTCCAGAACTACAAACTAAAGATTGGAAAGAAAGAACAAAAACTCCAATTGGAATGGATAGCAATGGCGAAATGTTTTTTGATGATTCTAAAATTAAAATAGAATCATCAAAAAGAATAGAAATCAATATGACTAAGAAAACAATTGAGGTAAATAAAAAACCTTGGTGGAAAATATGGTAAAACTTCACACCTAAAAAATAACAATTCGCTAAATCATATTAATTGATGAAACAAGTTCTATTAGTAGTTTATTCTATAATTGTATTAGGGTGTTCCAATCATCAAACTTTTATTTTAAATGATACCGAGGCTAACAAATATTTTGTTTCAGAATCAATCTACCATGCTATCAAAGAAAATCAGATTGATAAATCTCCTTTGATTGTAATAAATGGAGTTCCTTTTAAATACAACAAAAAACAAGATACTATATTATTACCTCTTAAGAAATCCGATATACTAAATTTAGAATTCTTAAACCAAAATAGTAGCCGTATAATATATAATGAAAAAGAAAATGCTGGCGCTATCATAATAACTGCAAGAATTAAAGGCTAACAAACATATAAATCGTTTTCGTAACTAATTGCTATATAATTGTGAAGGGTTACTCTATTAAAAACTAATTTCAGTATTTTTGTTGTTTAATAACCAAATTTTCAATTCAAACAAAAAAATGGCTTTAAACACAACAAACCCAACTGGGACTGAAGCGTGGAAAAATCTACAAAACCACTATAACGCAATTCGCGAAACTACGATACAAGAATTATTTCAACAAGATGGTGCTCGTGCTGAAAAATTCAATTTACAATGGAATGACATTCTATTAGATTATTCTAAAAATAACATCAATCAGGAAACCATCTCTCTTTTATTAGAATTAGCGAATTCAACTGGATTAAAAGATGCTATTTCTCAATATTTCAATGGAGAAACCATTAACCAGACTGAAAACAGAGCTGTTTTACATACTGCTTTACGCGCCAAACAATCAGCAGTAATAAAAGCAGATGGCGAAAATGTAATACCTGAAGTTTATAGTGTAAAAAACAAAATAAAAACATTTACTCAAGAAGTTACTTCTGGCACTAGAAAAGGATATACAGGAAAAACTTTTACTGATATTGTAAACATTGGTATCGGCGGATCAGATTTAGGCCCTGTAATGGCTGTTGAAGCTTTACAGTTTTACAAAAATCACTTAACAACCCATTTTGTTTCAAACGTAGATGGAGACCACGTTAATGAAGTTATCAAAAAACTAAACCCTGAGACAACATTATTTGTAATTGTTTCTAAAACGTTTACTACTCAAGAAACACTAACCAATTCTGAAACAATAAAAGAATGGTTCTTAAAATCGGCTAGTCAGGAAGATATTGCTAAGCATTTTGTTGCTGTATCAACTAATATTGAAAAAGTTACCGAATTCGGAATTAATCCTGATAACATTTTCCCAATGTGGGATTGGGTTGGAGGACGTTTTTCTCTATGGAGCGCAGTTGGTTTAAGCATCAGCTTAGCTGTTGGATTTGATAACTACGATGAATTATTAAATGGTGCTTATGAAATGGACGAACATTTCAAATCAGCTGAATTTGACCAAAATATTCCTGTAATATTAGCTTTATTAAGCGTTTGGTACAATAATTTTTTCGGAGCTGAAAGTGAAGCTTTAATTCCTTATACACAATACTTACAGAAACTAGCTCCTTATTTGCAACAAGCAACTATGGAAAGTAACGGAAAAAGTGTTGGTCGTGATGGAAAACCTGTAAACTACCAAACCGGAACTATTATTTGGGGAGAGCCTGGAACAAACTCACAACATGCATTTTTCCAATTAATACACCAAGGAACAAAATTAATCCCAACAGATTTTATCGGATACATAAAACCTTTATATGGTAATGAAGACCACCACGATAAACTAATGTCGAACTTCTTTGCACAAACTGAGGCTTTAATGCACGGGAAAACCAAAGAACAAGTTCAAGCCGAATTTGACAAACAAGGTATACCTGCAGACAAAGCAGCATTTTTATCACCTTTTAAAGTATTCACAGGTAACAAACCTACAAATACAATATTGATCCAAAAATTAACTCCAAAATCTCTAGGCTCATTAATTGCCTTGTATGAACACAAGATATTTACTCAAGGAGTAATATGGAATATATTCAGTTTTGACCAATGGGGGGTAGAATTAGGAAAACAATTAGCTAATTCTATACTTGAAGAAATCAATACAAAAACAGTGAAGAATCACGACAGCTCTACTTCTTTTCTACTAAATCATTTCTTAAAAATAAGTAAGCCTAAAAACTACATACCGCACAATACATAAAAGCTTACTGATTCCCATGGAATCAATAAGCTTTTTCTTATAATACTAGTTTTCAGTATATTCAGTTCATCTAAAATTAACACCACCTCGCTCTTTTCCACCAACATCCATTGCTGTTTTAACAAAAAATCAACTCATAAATTCAAAAAAATGACAATTTTACTACTATAAATCAATAAAACCGCTTTAATATTCAAGAGATTACGTAAAACATAATTTTCTTAACGTTTTGATAACATAATCCGATTAAATTGTTATAATTTTGCCAAAAACAATTAACTAAATAACACAATGAAGACAATGAAAAATTGGTTACTCACAGGACTATTGTTCATGATAGTTTCAACCGTATTTTCTCAAGGAAAAATCACTGGTATTATTACTGATGGTTCAAATTCTTTACCAGGAGCTAACGCTGTTGTTAAAGGGTCAACTGATGCTGGTTCTAGCGATTTTGATGGTAAATTTACTATTACAACTTCAGTAGCATCTGGAGAAGTAGTTATTTCTTACCTAGGTTACGATTCTAAAACAGTTAAATTTTCTCTTTCTAAAGGAGGAACTGTTAATTTAGGAACAATCATTTTAACTTCAAACTCTAACCAATTAGATGAGATTGTTGTAAAAAGCACTATAGTTGATATTGCTAAGGACAGAAAAACTCCTGTTGCTGTTTCTACTATAAAAGCTTCAGAAATTCAAGCAAAATTAGGAACTCAAGAATTTCCTGAGATCTTGAGAAATACACCTTCAGTATACGCTACAAAAGGTAGTGGTGGATACGGAGATTCAAGAATTACCATTCGTGGATTTGACCAAAAGAATATTGCTGTAATGGTAAATGGTATGCCAATTAACGACATGGAAGGTGGAACTGTTTACTGGAGTAACTGGGCTGGACTTGCAGATGTAACTTCAGCAATGCAAGTACAAAGAGGTTTAGGTTCATCTAAACTTGCTGTATCTTCTGTAGGAGGAACAATAAACATTGTAACTAAATCTTCTGACATGAAAGAAGGCGGATCTTTTTCTTCAGGATTTGGTAATGCAAATTACTTAAAACTACAAGGATCTTACAATACTGGAAAATTAGATAATGGTCTTTCTGCTTCTGTTTTATTATCACAAACTCGTGGAGACGGATATATAACAGGTACAGAATTTGAAGGTACTAACTATTATGTAGCTTTAGGATATGCTACAAAAAATAACAAACACGATTTTCAATTTACCGTAACTGGTGCTCCACAATGGCACAACCAGAGATCTTCAAACATTTCAATTGAAACTTACCAAAAATACGGTTCTATTGACAACCCAAATACAAGATATAATGCAGATGCAGGATATTTAGATGGAGAGACGTACAATATTAGAAAAAACTACTACCACAAACCAATTGCTTCTATCAACTGGGATTATAAAATAAACGAAACTACTAAACTTTCGAGTGTACTTTATGCTTCAATGGGTCGTGGTGCTGGAGCAGGTGCTTCAGGTGGTATTAGAGGAAAAGCTTACAGTGATGCAACAGCATTCAGAACAGCTAACGGATTAGTAGATTACGATAAAATTGTAGCTTACAACTCTGGTCAACCAGTTTTCATAAATGGTTTTACTGGATTACAAAGAAGAAAAGATGTTAACGGAGCTTACAGAAACACTTTCTCTTCAGGATCTAGTGCCGACACTCCTGCTGCTGCTTTAACAGGAACTTCTGGAATTTCTCAAACTTCTTCTATCAACTCACATGACTGGTTTGGAGCTGTAATTAATTTAAACAAAAAATTAAGCAATACATTAACTTTAGATTTTGGAGTTGATGCTAGAACTTACAAAGGATACCACTTTACTGTACTAAATGATTTATTAGGTGGAGATGAATTTTACGATACATCAATCAAAAGCTTACAACCAGGTGGTAGAGTACTCACAAATACTTACTCTACAGACGTTGAATGGAATGTTTTCAAAAAAGTAGACTATGAGAAAATTTCATTCAATAGTACTGGAAATGTAAGATGGTACGGGGCTTTTACTCAACTTGAGTATTCTAAAGATAACTTAACTGCATTTGTTCAAGGAGCAATCTCTCAACAAGGATACAAGAGAGAAGATAACTTCTTATACGATCCAGCTGTAAATCCTGAATTAGCTTCAACAGACTACAAAAATATAGTAGGTGGTAACGTAAAAGGAGGAGCAAATTACAACATTAACGAGAAAAACAATGTATATGTAAATGCAGGTTACTACTCAAAACAACCGTTTTTTAACGCTGTTTACCCAAATAACAAATCAACAGTAAACCCTAACCTTACTAACGAAAAAATCATTGGTTTTGAAGCTGGATACGGATTCCGTTCTCGTTTCTTCAATGCTACTGTTAACGTTTATAACACAACTTGGAATGATAGATACTTAAAAGGTAAAGCTCTTCCAACTAGTGCTCAATACCCTTCAAATACTACTTATACAGAATACGTAGGTCTTAATGAAGTTCACTCAGGAATTGAATTTGAAGGAAGTTCAAATTTGACTGAAAAATTAAAAGTTAATGCAATGTTCTCTTACGGAATTTGGGAATACAAAGGAAATGCAACTGTAAATGCTTATTTACAAGCAGACAATACTCCAATTCCAGAGTTCACAGGGACTACAGTTTACATTGACAAAGTAAAAGTTGGTGATGCCGCACAAATAACAGCTTCTTTAGGTGCATCTTACGAAGTACTAACAAGAGTAACATTAGATGCAAACTACAATTTTAATGACAAATTGTACGCAGGATTAAGCCCAGTAGATTTTACTTCTCCAAACAACAAAGGAGCTTTAGAATTACCTTCTTACGGAATATTGGATGCTGGTTTCTCTTATAAAATGCTTTTAGGTAAAGACAAAGACAAATCAATGAACTTTAGATTAAACGTAAACAACGTTTTAGACAAAGTTTACATTGCTGAATCTAGAACTAATTATTTCGCAAGCGATAACTTACCTGTAGCTCCAGGTCAGCCAGAAGGTTCTAAAGGAACTTACGCTTCTAATGGAATGGTTTATGACGGACTTGCAACTACCAACCAAGTATTCTTTGGTTTCGGAAGAACTTGGAACTTTACATTAAGTTATAACTTCTAATATTTAGAATAAAAATAATTATCAAAAACGGCATTGGCTTTTAGCTTAATGCCGTTTTTTTATGCCATAATTTTGTTTATATTTGTTTAAAAAACTCAAGTTCTATGTACGATTTCATACAAAAATTCCACTCTGGATGGGCATATATTGTCTTAATCCTTCTATTAGTTGCAGTTGTAAATGCCATCATCGGTTTTTCTTCAAAAAAAGAGTTCACATCTACAGATCGTAAGATTGGTCTTTTTACTTTAATTGCAACTCATACACAATTATTAATTGGCTTAATTCTTTATTTTATTTCTCCGCTTGGTAAAGCCGCTTTCGGACAAATGTCAAATGCAGAACTTAGACTTACTTCACTAGAGCACCCATTAATCAATATCATTGCAATCATTTTGATAACTATTGGTTGGTCAAAACATAAAAATTTAATCACTAGTGAATCAAAATTTAAAACATTTTCAATCTTTTACGGATTAGGATTAGTACTGATTTTAAGTAGATTGCCATGGAACTTATGGTTCTAAAAATACAGACAAAGCCCTAATTATAGGGCTTTTTTTAATTTCGGCATATTATTTGCGTAAGTTATACCTTAAAAATAAATTTATGAGTAATAAAACATCAATCTTTATCTCTATCCTTATCATTACTTTTTTAAGTTGTGGTTTTTCATATATTACAAGTCAAACCAAACCAGCTGAACCTAAGATAATACAGGATACCTTAAAAAACCAAAAAACAAAACAGTTGCCTCCCCTACTAATAAAGAAAATGACTCTATAACTATAGACAAAAATTCCAAATTAAAATTATACAAAAAATCTGCTCACGCTTCTTATTATGCTGATCGTTTTAATGGTCGAAAAACTGCAAATGGAAGTCGTTTCAATAACAATAAATATACTGCCGCTCACAAAAAACTTCCTTTCGGAACCAAAGTAAAAGTAACAAACGAAGCCAATGGAAAATTTGTAATTGTAGAAATTACAGACAGAGGCCCATTTGTAAAAACACGCGAGATAGATTTATCTAAACGTGCTTTTATGGACATCACCAAAAACAAAGGTGCTGGTGCAATGAAAGTAACTATTGAAACTATAGAAAAAATTAAATAAATTTTCGAATACTCATCATAATTCCAACATGTAACGCTTCATGATAGTTATTAAAAGATAACGCATCCTCAATACCTTTAATAGTAAAGCCAAGACTTGTCGTTAATTCATTGTACGATTTAAATACTTTAGCATTATAATCTACTTCTGTCTGATTTATAGTTTTAAAGAGCAATGATTTAATCTCATCAAGTTCTAATTGCGATATAGTACCATCGGGCTTAGTCCCTTTTCTATATTTATCCACTAACTCATCTGAAACCATCATTGGCAATCCCGACAATTTATATACTAAAAGTTGTTGTGTAACAATAATATGTGCAATATTCCAGATTATATTATTATTAAAACCTTCTGGAATTTTATTTAGTTGTTCTAATGAATAATTTTCTAAAAATTGCGATGTCAATTTTCTGCTTACTCTAATTGTTTCAAATGTTTGATTCATGATTCTGTTTTTTTATAAAAATAGACATTTTGAATCTTAAAAGGGTTTTCTTTGTACTCAAAATTTCGACGCTATGAATAAAATATACTACCTCGCCTCTTGTGATACTTGTCGCAAAATAATAAAAGGACTACCTAAAGATATAGATTTGGTATTTCATGACATCAAGCAAAATCCAATTACTGAAACTGAACTTGAAGAAATGTACCGTCTTGCTGGTAGTTACGAAGCTTTGTTTAGCAAAAAAGCACAATTGTACAAATCAATGGATTTAAAAAACAAATCATTGACTGAAGCTGATTTCAAAAAATACATACTAGAACATTACACTTTCTTGAGCCGTCCTGTCTTTATTATTGATGAAAAAATATACATTGGCAACTCTCAACAAAATATCTTACAGGTAATGAAAGCTTTAGCGAAATAAGCTTCAACTGCATTACAGCAAATATTTCATTATCTTTGCCCCTTTATATCCAATTATATGATACAATCCATGACAGGGTTCGGTAAAGCTTCTTTGCAATTACCAACAAAAAAAATTACTGTAGAAGTAAAATCGCTAAACAGTAAAGGCTTAGACCTCAATGTTAGAATGCCTTCACTTTACAGAGAAATGGAGTTGGGTTTACGCAATCAGATTGCATTGAAACTAGAAAGAGGTAAAGTTGATTTTTCTATTTTTATCGAAAGTACTTCTGAACAAACATCTACGAAAGTAAATGTTCCTATCGTGAGAATTTATATCAACCAATTAAAAGAGGTTTATCCTGAAGCTGACGAAACTGAATTGATGAAAATGGCTATTCGTATGCCAGACACATTAAAAACAGAACGCGAAGAAATTGATGAAAATGATTGGGAGCAAATTCAAACTGTAATTGAAGAAGCACTACAAAACATCTTGAGTTTCAGAAAAGACGAAGGCGAGTCTCTTGAAAAAGAATTTCAATTACGCATAGGCAATATCCGTCAGTATATGACTGATGCTTTGGCATTAGACCCTGAACGTGTACAAGCCATAAAAGACCGTTTACAAACAGCAATTTCTGAGCTTAAAGTAAATGTTGATGAAAACCGTTTTGAACAAGAACTTATCTACTATCTAGAAAAATTAGATATAACTGAAGAAAAAGTACGTTTGACCAATCACCTTGATTATTTCCTAGAAACTATTGATGGCACTGAAGCCAATGGTAGAAAATTAGGTTTTATTACTCAGGAAATGGGCCGTGAAATTAATACCATGGGATCCAAATCTAATCATGCCCAAATGCAAAAATTGGTTGTGATGATGAAAGATGAATTAGAAAAAATCAAAGAACAGGTTTTAAATGTTTTGTAAAAACTAAAACTAGAAAAGATATAATAAATATAAGCTTAAAGCATAGTGCTTCAAGCCAAAAGCATAAGTAATGAAAAAAGGGAAATTAATCGTATTCTCAGCGCCTTCCGGTTCAGGAAAAACAACCATCGTTAGACATTTATTAAGCAAAGAAGATTTAAACCTAGAATTTTCTATTTCGGCAGCTTCCCGCGAACCTCGTGGAGAAGAAGTTCATGGAACGGATTATTATTTTATTTCCTTAGAAGAGTTTAAAAAACACATTAAGGCCGAAGATTTCCTGGAATGGGAAGAAGTATATCGTGATAATTTTTACGGGACTTTAAAAAGCGAAATCGAACGTATTTGGGCTTTAGGCAAAAATGTAATTTTTGATATTGACGTTTCTGGAGGATTGCGTATTAAACATAAATTTCCTGAAGAAACTCTTGCAGTTTTTGTGAAACCACCAAGTATCGATGAACTAAAAATTCGTTTGAAAAAACGCTCGACCGAAAGTGAAGATAAAATCAATATGCGCATTGCTAAAGCATCTGTAGAATTAGCAACTGCACCACAATTTGACAAAATCATCAAAAACTACGATTTGGATACTGCCAAAGAAGAAGCGTATCAACTGGTAAAAGAATTCATTAATAAAGAATAACATTCCTACGCTATAAAAAGCAATATAAAACCCAAATTATTTTAAAAGAAAAAAGTACTATTATGAATAGATTATTTCAAGTAAAAAGAAGCGAAACTAACGTAGATTTTATTATTCTTATAATCCGATTATCGATTGCAACATTGATGATTTTTCATGGTTTACCAAAGTTAAATACACTTTTAGCAGGAGGTGAAATTCAATTTCCTGATCCTCTTGGAGTAGGAAACACGCTTTCTTTAGGCCTTGCTGTTTTTGCCGAAGTTGTATGTTCATTTCTTATCGCAATAGGTTTAGCAACTAGATTAGCTTCAATACCTTTAATAGTAACAATGTTAGTTGCTGTATTTGTTGTTCATGGAGCCGACCCTATCGATGTTAAAGAAATGGCTATTTTATATCTATTATTTTATTTACTCCTTTTTGTAACTGGAAGTGGTAAATTCTCAATAGACAATTTCATTAGTAAAAAGAGTCGTTTTTAAGCTTAATCGCTATTATTTTAGAACAATTTGAAAGTAAAAAAGACAAAACTACCTCATCCAGTTAAATACTGTTGTAGTTAAAGCTATTCAATCTATCAAACAAAATTACCTTTTTTATGAAAATTGGTCTTTATTTCGGAACTTTTAATCCCATACATGTTGGGCATCTCATTATTGCCAATCACATGGCAGAACATGCCGATTTGGACCAGGTTTGGATGGTAGTTACACCGCATAACCCTCTTAAAAAGAAAGATACTTTACTCGATGACTATCATCGCTTGCAAATGGTTCATTTGGCTACAGATAGTTTTGATAAGTTAAAACCTTCGGATATTGAGTTTAAACTCTCTCAGCCTAATTATACTGTAAATACATTAGTTCATTTACAAGAAAGATATCCTAATCATGAGTTTTCATTGATTATGGGCGAAGACAACTTGAAGACTCTTCATAAATGGAAAAACTATGAAATAATTCTTCAAGATTATGACATTTATGTTTATCCTCGAATTTCATCTGAAGTAGAAAATTTAGAATTAAAAAATCACCCTAAAATTCATTTAATAGATGCGCCTATTGTAGAAATATCTTCTACTTTTATTCGTAACAATATTAAAGAAGGAAAAAATATTCAACCACTATTACCAGAAAAAGTCTGGGAATATATCGATCACAATAATTTCTACAAGAAGTAATAACATTAATTTGTTTTATATATAATTCGAAAAATCTTATTTAAAACATAGATTTTATGTGTCGTTAAAAAGAAAGCAAAAAAGAAAAATATTTCTCTCACATAGCTAACTCTGTGCATTCAAAATAAGTGAAACGCCTATTTTTAAGAGTACAAAAACTATGTTTCTATGCGTTAAAAACAATTGTATATAACTCGCCATTATATAAATAAAAAAGCCTAAATGTTAATTCATTTAGACTTTTTCTTTATTGATTAGCTTATAACAGGCTCTTCTTTTTTTACATTATTTCTGATTTCTGATAATGAATGGTCGATTAATAATTTACCATCCCTAAAGACTTCTTTTAACTCTCCTTTACGTTCTTCTTCCCAAGAAACATTATCGGTTAAATGATATACGCCATCTACTAAGTCAATTTTCATTAATCCTTTGGCAGACTTCTTAGTACCATCATCCGTAATTGGATCTTTAAAGATAGCTCTTCCTTCGCCGTTTACTTCACCGTAAGTTGCTTTCATTGCAAATCCAAATGTATCTCTGGTATTGTATTGATATGTAAACGAACCTATTCCAAGAACCACATTTGTAGAAGCAAAACCTTTAGATTTTAATCTTTCACAAATTTGAGTTGCTCTGGCTACAGTAATACTATCCCCATATATTGCTCCAATTTGAGGCACTAATTCTTTATATCCTTTGCTATTTGTAGTTCCTCCAAAAACATCCCAAATTAACTCAATAACACCTTTCTTTTCTTCTTCTGTTTTCCCGTTTGGATTACCACAAATAATATCAACAGGATCTCCACTATCTGGTCTAATTACTACTTTTCCTTCTCTTGAAATAATTTCTTCTTTTAATCGAGGCAAATAATCCGTTAATACCTTCCACAAATCCCAAGTATCTGCAACTATCGAAACGATCCCTTTAGGGTACACTTCGCAAATCAATCTCTTAAATGTATCGTATTCCCCTTCAGTCGTCCCCATACACATTACTGAATGCTCGGTTGCTGCTACTGATCCAGCAACAAGCTCAACATCTGAATTAGCATTGTAATACTCCTCTAGAAAATCAATTGCAGGAATAGTATCAGAACCTGCAAAACTCAATAAATGTCCTGCCGAAGATGTTACAGCCGCTTCTATCCCTCCCATTCCTCTCATAGAGAAATCATGTCCTTGCCAATCTACAAACTCTGGAACTGATGACGTTTCTTGTGCGTATTTATCAAGTACAATTCTATACTGCTTCGCAATTGTTGCAGAATTACAAGGCAACCAAACCACTGCTGAGAGCAATGTTTCGAAATAATTTGTTAACCAAAAAAACTCTGGTATTGTATTGTACATCGTAAACATAGGTACACGAACAGGAACGCTTGCTCCTTCTGGCAATGCTTTAAAAACCATCGGGATGTATCCTAAATCATGTAAATCTTCAATATGTTTCGTTCCAACTAAGTTCTCACCTAAATAGTTATTGATTCTTCTTGCATATTTTTTCACAACCTCTTCTTTTGGCTGTTTAAAAAAGTACAAATCAAAATCTTGAATAATATACTTTTTGATAAAATATTGCAATCCGAAAAACACAACCTCATCGACTCCTTCTATTCTTGATTTTCTTGGCGTCCAATTAGAATATACTAATGTTGTTCCTGTTGGATATTGTCTTCTGTGGTCTACTTTATAACCATCTGTTAGTAATAATGGGTTCATGGTTTATTATTTTAATTTATACGTTTAATTTCTTCCTTTTTCGTTGGGATATAATTCCTGGACTATATCGCTTTGCCAAACTTTTTTTGTTTCAGCATCCATACAGGATAATTTTCCATGAAAAGCGGCTCCTGTATCTATATTCCAAACATTACAACCCTGCATAGGAACTTCGATATTATAATGTAAGGTCGGTGTATGACCTATGTATATTTCTTCGTAAAGCAATAATCTTTTGGGATATAAAAGCGAATCTTTTTTTATTCGCTTGTCCATTGTCAAAGCCATTTCCCACAATGTTCTATCCCAAGAATAATTACTCGAATAATGTTCTTTTTCCGGACCATGCATAGAGGAAAATCCTGCATGAATAAATAAGCGATTTTGGTCATCGATATAATAATCTTTCGTGCTTTCAAAAAAGAATAAATGCTCCGCTATTTTCTCAGAAGTAAAATCTTCATAGCTTTTTATAGTCGCCATTCCTCCGTGTTGCAACCAAATATTATTTGGCTTTCCTGATTGTAACCACTCCTGACACCAAATATCATGATTCCCGTTAATAAATATACAGCTATGTGTTTTATTCAATTCGATAAGAAAATCAATTACTGCTGCCGATTCACTCCAACCATCAACATAATCTCCTAAGAAAATCAATCTATCATTTGCATGGATATTGGTTCGCTCCAAAAGCTGAATTAAAGCTCTTAATCCGCCATGAATATCTCCAATTACCAAAGTCCTTTTCATGATTAAAATTCTATATATTTTACAGGCACTTCATCCGTTAACCAAACATTGTTTTCAGACAAATAAAATTTAAATCCGTCTCTATGCATGGCTCCACTCCTAACGCTTAAAATCTGCGGAGCTCCTCTTCTTCCGCCCACCTTAATAGCTGTTTCTCTATCTTGGCTAAGATGTACGTGTTGACGGCTCATTTTCTGAAGTCCTTCTCTTTTGATACTCTCCATAAACTTCCCAACTGTCCCGTGATACAAAAACTCCGAAGGTTCTGCTTCATTGAGGTTTAGCTCAACCGAAATTGAATGTCCCTGACTTGCTCTTATTTTAGTTTTATCTTCATTAAAAGCAAATCTTTTTTTATCATTATTTTCTACTACATAATCCAGAAGTTCTGAATTTAATGTGTTTCCGTTTTTCGAACATTTTGCAATCAATTCTTCTACATCTGCCCAACCATTTTCATCTAGTTTTAAATTTATGGTTTCTGGCGAATGTCTGAGTACTAAACTCAGGAATTTGCTAATGCTTTTTGCTATTTTTTCATTCATAATTTCTATGAAATAATATTTCTTATTTTAATTCATCCCTAACTTCCATCAAAGCAAATCCTAAAAGGTTTGGCCCTCTCCATTTCTTAGGATTCAAAACATCTTTGTGGTCACTTGCCATTCCTATACCCCAGATTGGATCAACTGGGCTTGCTTCTACTAAAACTCTATCCTTTGTATTAATTAGAAATTCTTTTAGATTCTTATTCTGACTGAATTTGTAAAAATTCCCTTGTCGAACAATCTCGTATCTATTATCTAACCAAACAGCATCATCATAATTTTTAACTTCTCTGCCTAACTTTTTGGCTTCGGCAGGAGAATTGGCTTTAATTATTTTTTCTAAAACTTCTTTATCGTTAAACAATTCTGCTTTCTTTGCCATCATCCAGTGTTCTGCCGTTTTATAAGTCACATTATCAACTTCAAATGAGCTTAACCACCACTGACTGAAACAAGTTTTAGAAATACTTCCATCTTTATTTGGCTGATGTCCCCAAAAAAAGAGATATTTATTATCTTGATTTTCTGCTATGAGTTTTTCTATACTATACTTCATATCAATTCACTTAATTTCACAACTTCAACACTTTCTCCTTCAAAATCTTTGAAAGAATTGGTTGTAAATATTTTATCGAAACAATCTAAAACCTCAAAACCTTTATTGAAAATTCCGTGGCTTACCGCTAGATATAATTTTCCAGCATTTTTCTTTTTTAACTCTTCTGCTAATCCTACGAAGGTTCCCCCTCCATCGCAAATATCATCTACAATAAGACAATCCATTCCCTGCAAATCATCTTCATATACTTTAAAGCCTGATAATCTTCCTGTTTTCACATCGCGGCTTTTACTACATTCTACAACATCAACTCCGCCAAGAAACTCAGAAACTTTATAGATTTTTTTCAACGCTCCACCGTCTGGAGAAATTAATTTTACATTGCTTCCTATTGTTTTTATCACTTTTTGGATAAAAATATGATTCGGAATTACATCACAATTGTTTACCAAAGCTGGGGTAACTTCAGAATGTGCATCAAAAACAGATACTTTGTTCAATTGCATTGCATTTATGATATCTGCATAAACTTTTACTGATAATGGTTCTCCTTTTATCATGACACGATCTTGTCTTGCCGCTGGAAAATAAGGAATAAACAAATCAATAACTTTTACGTCCATCCTTCTTAATGCGTCAACAGCTAAACATAATAATCCAAAATCGTTGAATGAATTTAATCTATGTGTAATTGTTATTTTTTGATTGACATCAAAATCAGGATTAATCTTGATATGTGGTTCTCCTCCTGAAAAAATGAAACTTTTAAAATCTATTTCTTTTTGTCCTGGAAATGGTCTGAAATTTGGGTCTAAATTAAGTATCATAGCTTTTTTAGTTTGCGTTAATTATACGCAAATATACATTTAATATTCTGTTCAACAATTATTTTGTGTAAAAATTACGCAAACTTTATTTCAAAGTGGAATCCTTCTTTCAATAAGTCATTATATTTCTTCTGATTAAACTTAAATAATTTTGCTGGCCTTCCTGTTTTATTAGGAGAAAAATTATCTGTTTCCTGAATAATCCCGTAACTTAAAATCTTTTTTCTGAAATTTCTTCTGTCTATTTCTTTCTCTAAAATCGTGCAATACAAATTCTCTAATTCTGAAAACATAAACTCTACTGGCAATAAATCAAACCCGATTGGTTCATAAGTAAGTTTTGCTTTTAAACGTTCAATTGCTTTTTTTAAAATCAAATTATGGTCAAAAGCCAAAACTGGAATAGTATCCACTTTAAACCATTGTGCATTATCTGCGTCAGAATCAGCCTTAACTTTTAGCTTTGAAGGATCTACTAATGCAAAATATGCTACAGAAATAACCCTGTTTCTCGGATCCCTGAAAACATCATCACCGAAAGTAAATAATTGCTCAAAGTGATTCACCGTAATATTAGTTTCCTCTTTTAACTCCCGTTTTACTGCTTGCTGCAATGATTCATCATTTTTCACTAATCCGCCTGGCAAAGCCCAATACGATTCTGTAGATCCAAATTTTTGCTGAATTAAAAGCACATATAATTGATTGTTTTGGTATCCAAAAACAATCGCATCGACAGCAACTCTAATATTTTGATTTTCTATCATAACTTTAATGCGTAAAATTTACACAAATATAAATACTATTTGTACTGATTAAGATTTAACCTCTATCAAATATAAACATAAGTGATTATCATTTTAAAACCTCCTTTAATTCTGTAGCAATAGTTTCAAAAATAGGACTCAGGTTACTGTTTTTTCCAGACAATAAGAAAACATCTATACTAGGCATTTCTTTACTATTCCATAGTAGCTTTATCTTATTTTCCTGAATTAATTCTTTTGCATTACAATCCCATGTTATTCCAATTCCACTATTCTTAGAAAGTACTCTTAGCATTTCACTTTCATTAGGAATAATATAATTGGGCACCATAGATGGTCTTTTTTTATTAAAAACACTTAACCAAAACAATTTAACATGCGGAATTCGAGCATCATGACTATACCATTTTTGCTCATTAAGCCACTGCTCTATTTCAGATAATTTTTTAGATTTTAATTTTAACTTGAATTCATTTGTCTCAAGTTGTGGGGATGAAACCATTATTAATTTAATTTTTCCAACAATTTCGTATATCGTATCAAACGTATCAAACTGCTTGGTGATAATGGCAAAATCAAGCTTCTTAGTATCAACTAACTCAAAAAGTGTATCATTATCATGAAAACTAAAATCTATAAAATCGAATTTAGAAATCAGAACACTTCCTAAACTAGCAAATAAATTTTTAGAAATCCCTACTGAAATTAATCGATTGGCATCGGAGGCTTTTGCACGAAATCCATTCTCTACATTTTCGAGACGATCCAGGGCATCTATAATTAGATTATTAAGTAACTTAGCATAGTCCGTTGGTTCTACTCCTTTTGATTTTCTGTTAAAGAGCTTATAACCTACGTGTGCTTCCAACATTGATATTTGCTGACTAACTGCTGGTTGACTGATAAAAAGTTCTTTGGCAGCCAAAGAAAAATTACCATTTTTATATACCGATTTAAACGTTCTGTACCATTCTAAATTAACCATGATATAAATATATTTATCACAAACATAATTTATTTTATTTTTACTAATACCTTAATTGCTCTAATTTTGTATCAAATAAAACATCTTATGAAGAAAATTGCTCTATTTGTTATTATCGCATTAACTATAAACAGTACAAAAGTTACTGCCCAAAAAGTAAATAAAAAAGCTATGAAAAAAGTATTATTTGTTGTAACCAGTAATGACAAACTGGGCAATACAGGAGAAAAAACAGGTTTTTGGTCAGAAGAATTTGCTGCACCTTATTATGAGTTATTAGATCAGGGTATTGAAATTACAATTGCTTCACCACTTGGAGGGCAACCACCAATAGATCCAAAAAGTGCAGATCCAGCATCTGCAACAGAAGACACAAAACGATTTGATACTGACAAAGTATTACAAGAAAAATTAGCACACACACACAAACTTTCGACTATCAATCAAGCAAATTACGATGCTGTTTTTTATCCTGGAGGTCATGGACCATTGTGGGATTTAGTAGAAGATAAAAATTCAATTGCTTTAATTGAGTCTTTTTATACTCACAAAAAACCTGTAGCTTTTGTTTGTCACGCTCCTGCTGTGCTTAAAAATGTAAAAGTAAATGGTGAATTTTTAGTAAAAGGAAAAAAAGTAACTGGTTTTACAAATGAAGAAGAAGAGGCCGTTGGCTTAACTAAAGTCGTTCCCTTTTTATTAGAAGATGCTTTAAAACATAATGGAGCAAATTTCTTAAAAGGAGCAAACTGGGAACCATACGCTGTTGAAGATGGATTATTAATTACAGGACAAAATCCTGCATCATCAAAATTGGTTGCTAAAAAGTTATTACAAAAATTGAATTCTAAATAAAGACGCTAAGCTCCTGAGATTCTATTCTACTATGAGAAAAACTTAGAACCTCAACAACTTACTATCTTAGTAACTATAAAATAAAAAACTATGTTAAACTTTGAATTATACAATCCGACAAATCTAGTTTTCGGAAAAGGACAAATTGATAAACTAAAAGACCTTGTTCCTCAAGGAGCAAAATATTATTGGCTTATGGAGGTGGGAGCATCTTTAAAAACGGAATTCACGAACAAGTAATCAATAACCTTAAAGGTTTTGATATTGTAGAATTCGGCGGAATTGAACCAAATCCACACTTCGAAACTTTAATGAAAGCTGTAGCGGTTATCAAAGCTGAAAAAATTGATTTTATTTTAGCTGTTGGTGGTGGTTCTGTAATTGACGGAGTTAAATTTATTTCGGCTACCGTTAATTTTGATGGGAATCCAATTGATATCCTTCATAAACGTTTGTTGATTAAAGAAAATGCTGTACCATTCGGAACCGTTCTAACGTTGCCTGCAACAGGAAGTGAAATGAATTCAGGTGCTGTAGTTACCATTGAAGCTACTCAGGAAAAATTAGCTTTTGGTGGAAGTGCGTTGTTTCCAAAATTCTCTATTTGTGATCCAACTGTAATTACATCTTTACCAAAAAGACAATTACAAAATGGTGTTGTAGATGCTTATACTCACGTTATGGAACAATACTTAACGTATCCTCATGAAGGTTATTTACAAGACCGAATTGCCGAAGGTATTTTACAAACTTTAATAGAGGTCGGACCAAAAGTGGTTGAAAACCCTACTGATTATACTCTGGCTTCAAACTTTATGTGGAGTTGTACTATGGCGTTAAATGGATTAATTCAAAAAGGCGTACCTAGTGATTGGGCAACTCATATGATTGGTCATGAATTAACTGCTTTATACGGCATCGACCATGCTAGAACATTAGCAATTGTTGGTCCTAGTTTATACCATGTAATGTTTGAAACTAAAAAAGGAAAACTAGCACAATACGGAAGACGTATTTTTAACCTAACAGGTTCAGATGATGAAGTTGCTAAAGAAGCTATCAACCAAACAGTGGCCTTTTTTCATACTATGGGAATGGATACCAAACTATCTCAATATACAAATGACTATGACAAAACAGCCGATTTTATAGTAAATCGCTTTGAAGAAAGAGGATGGAAAGGTTTAGGAGAAAATCAATTGGTTACTTTGGATAAAGTAAAATCGATTGTAGAAATGAGTTATTAAACTTCTCAAGATAGAAATAAAATAGAAAAGGCGTTCTTAAACTTATTTTAAGGACGCCTTTTCACAATACTAAAACAAAACTAACTAACTCAATTTGTAAATTCATTTAACTAAAATTCTAATTCATAAACTACTATAACGTAAGAATCAATAACTTATTGTATGCAATGTAAAAAAAATCGTTTTTTATTATTGAAACCAAAATAGCACATTAATTCGGCTCTTTTTTGTGTTATTACTGCATTATTAAGTACTTTTGATGAAAATTAATAATTAAATGAGCGAAAATTTAAAATTTGCAGTAATCGGTGGTGGAAGCTGGGCGACCGCCATTGCAAAAATGCTATGTGTAAATCTTTCTGAAATTTCGTGGTACATGCGTAATGACGCTGCTATCGAACACATTAATAAATACAAACACAACCCGAATTACTTAAGTTCGGTAGAATTTGATACTCAAAAACTAAAACTTACCAATAATATAAATGAAGCCGTTGAATATGCTGATTATATTATTTTTGCTATTCCATCGGCTTTTTTACATGCTGAGTTAGAGAAACTAACTGTATCGTTAGAGAATAAAATTGTTTTCTCTGCTATTAAAGGGATTGTTCCTGAAACGAGTTTGATTGTTGGAGAGCATTTTCATATAAAATACGACATTCCTTTTTACAATATTGGTGTTATTACTGGTCCATGTCATGCCGAAGAAGTTGCGCTTGAAAGATTATCATATTTAACAATTGCATGTGGCGATCCAAGTAAAGCTGGCGTTGTTGCTAAAAACCTATCTGGAAACTACATTAAAGCCAAAATTTCTGATGATATTATTGGTACCGAATATGCTGCAATGCTTAAAAACATTTATGCGATAGCTGCTGGAATTGCACATGGCTTAGGTTATGGCGACAATTTTCAATCGGTTATCATGAGTAATGCCATTCGTGAAATGAAGAAATTCATCAAGAAAGTGCATAAAATGAAACGTAACATTAATGACTCAGCTTACTTAGGCGATTTATTAGTTACAGGATATTCTGTTTTTTCAAGAAACAGAATGTTTGGAAATATGATTGGAAAAGGATACACTGTAAAAAGTGCTATGATGGAGATGAGCATGGTTTCTGAAGGGTATTATGCAACCAAAAGCGCTTACAAACTAAACCAAGGTTACGGTGCAAAAACACCAATTATAGATGCTGTATATAGTATCTTATATGAAGGCAAAGACGCCAAAGTGGTATTTAAAAAATTAACGGATTTATTAGACTAATATTTCGTTTTCTATCTGTTAAAAATAAAGAAGAGTCCCAAATAATTAAATTATTTGGGACTCTTCTTTATTCATCTATTTACTCTTTTTATAGAAATTATATGCTACATTTTTTAAAAATTGCAACAACAAACTATTTCACCATAATTCCTTCAACGAATAGAATTGGCACTTCTTCAGAAAAATCTTCATGAATAGAATGTGCTTTGAAAATAAACTTCTTATCATATAATGTATTACCGATAAAATAAGTAACCATAAATTCGTTGTTTAAAGTCAATAGGCTTTTTTCTACCATTTCGATTTTTACAACTGAAACTGCAGGAACTTCAACAAAAGCATGACGCAAAAGTGACGTTTTTTTCATTTCGCCATCGATTGTTCCAAAAGCTTTTGAAACCACCATTACACTATCAATATTAAAATCACTATCATTTATAAGATAAGCGTACCACACTTTCTCCATAAAATCGTCGCTCCATTCTTGAACAACTGCCAAAAATACATTTTCTACTTCTGGAATAATTATATCCTTTTTCATATTAGTCTAAACTTATAAAATCATAAAGTCGAAAATCCCATACTTTGAAACTTTCGACTTTATAACTTTCAACTTATATTATATATTCGATTTAAATTGCTCTAAGAATCGAACATCATTTTCGTAAAACATACGAATATCTCCAATTTGGTACAACAACATTGCAATACGCTCTACTCCCATTCCAAATGCAAACCCATTGTATTCTTCTGGATTTATATCACAATTTTTCAAAACGTTTGGATCTACCATTCCACAACCACCAATTTCTAACCAACCCGTTCCTTTAGTGATACGATAATCAGTTTCCGTTTTTAGTCCCCAATAAATATCGATCTCAGCACTAGGCTCTGTAAATGGAAAATATGATGGACGCAAACGAATTTTTGACTTTCCGAACATTTCTTTCGTAAAGTAAAGCAAAGTTTGTTTTAAATCGGCAAACGAAACATCTTTATCAATATACAATCCTTCTACCTGATGGAAAATACAGTGTGAACGTGACGAAATTGCTTCATTACGAAAAACACGTCCTGGAGAAATAGTACGAATAGGCGGTTTATGATTTTCCATATAACGCACCTGAACTGATGAAGTATGTGTACGCAACAATACATCAGGATTTGTTTGTATAAAAAATGTATCCTGCATATCACGTGCCGGATGGTATTCCGGAAGATTTAATGCGGTAAAATTATGCCAGTCATCTTCGATTTCTGGACCTTCGGAAACGTTAAAACCAATATTAGCAAAAATATCTATAATCTGATTCTTCACGATTGATATCGGATGACGAGAGCCAATAATTATTGGTTCTGCAGCACGAGTTAAATCTCCATAAACACCTTTAACTTCTTCCTTGCTTTCTAAAGCTTCAACAATAGCCTTTACTTTATCTTCAGCAGCTGTTTTTAAAGCGTTTATA
Source organism: Flavobacterium sp. 140616W15 (assembly GCF_003668995.1). NCBI lineage: Bacteria > Pseudomonadati > Bacteroidota > Flavobacteriia > Flavobacteriales > Flavobacteriaceae > Flavobacterium > Flavobacterium sp. 140616W15. Next base: position 4,289,440 of record NZ_CP033068.1, on the reverse strand, counting down.
ACTTGTCCAAATTCCTTTTTTGATCATTTGGTACAGTCTTAAATTCGGCAAAAAAATCGTTTAAAACACCTTTCTTACCAAGAAATTTAATTCGGAATGCTTCTAATTCTTCTTTGTTTTCTGTTGAAAAAGCTTGAGCTTCCCCAATATATTCTTTTATCTTATCTATCATCGATCTTACTTTGAAACTACAAATTTAAGGATTTTGTTCTAAGTATAATGTCTAAAATTCAAAGTTTCCTTTCAATTTCAAGAAACTATCTTATCAAACTAATTTTTAGTCGCAGTTTACAGTCGCGATATTCATTCTGGGTTTTCAGTACCTATTGAAAGACAAACCGAAACTGTGACTGTAGACTGAGACTGAATACTAAAAAACTAATCAATAAGTTTTCTTTCTAAAAAATAATTCACAATTGCTTCTTTCATCAAAACAGATTGTTCTCCTGCCTTTAATGGAGGTAATTCTTCTTTTACTTTGTAATGCGGCCAACCTTCTTCGTCAAAAAACTCAAATTCATAAAACCCATAAGGTTCTAATAACCTACATATAGCGATATGCATTAGGTTTAATTTTTCATCTTTTTTAAATTCGCGATGTAATTTTCCTAACTCCTGTACCCCTATTAAATAAATTATGGAATCTAAATCTAAGTTTTCTCCTTGTGAAAATTGATCAGAAAGTATATTTACAAGCTGTTCCCAGCGTTCTTTAAGTTGTGTGTCTCTTGACATATTTATATTGTTGATTATGATTTGTACCCTTCGACTCTGCTCAGGATAACATTTTATAGGATTTAAAAAATATAAATCCGTGTACAAAGATAAGAACTTGAAATTTGACAATACGTAGTAGATAATTCTTTTATATTTGCGCATTCATTAAACAAAAATTAAGAATATGAGTTTTTTCGATATGATTTTAGGTGCTTTATTGATTTTCGGTTTGTACCAAGGCATCAAAAATGGTCTTTTTGTAGAGGTTGCCTCTTTTATATCTCTACTATTGGGAATTTATTTAGCCATTAAATTCTCGTCTTTAATGAAAGAAATCATCATGAAACATGTTTCATGGAATCCAAATACGATTCAGATTACAGCATTTATATTGACATTTATTTTAGTGGTCATTGTTGTATATTTATTAGCTAAATTTTTAACCGGAATTGCAGATTTTGCTCAATTAGGATGGCTTAATAAACTTGGTGGTGGTCTTTTTAGAATTCTAAAAACTGTTTTAATATTAAGTGTCGTTTTTACCCTTTTTGAAAAAATAAACTTCAACCATACTTTTGCAAAAAAAGAAACCTTAGATAAATCAATCTTTTATAATCCAATACAAAAAGTAGCTAGTTTTATTTATCCTTCAATAGAAAACTGGTATGATACCTTAAAGAAAAGCAGTGCTGAGAAAGAATCTGAAACAACCAAATAAAAGATCTTTTCTTACATAACAAAGACTGCCTTTTATGCAAATTTAGATTTTAGAATAAACATATAAGAGTGTAAAAAACAGCCGAATTCATCTTTTATTTCTTAAAGCCTCAACAATAATACATCTAGATTCTAGAATCCAAAACTTTGCATTATCTTTGCAGATTATTGAAGAGGTGTTACGGCTTTGCTACACCATAGATTTACAACAAAAAAACACTTAAACTCGCATAGAGAATTGACATAATAAACAATGAAAAAGATACGTAACTTTTGCATTATTGCACACATTGATCACGGTAAAAGTACACTTGCTGACCGTTTGCTTGGCGCTACACAAACCGTAACTGCTCGTGAAGAAAAGGCCCAATTGCTAGACAATATGGACTTGGAGCGCGAACGTGGAATTACCATAAAAAGTCACGCAATACAAATGGAGTACACTTATAAAGGAGAAGAATACATCCTGAATTTAATTGACACTCCAGGACACGTTGACTTTTCATACGAAGTTTCTCGATCAATTGCTGCTTGCGAAGGAGCACTATTAATTGTTGATGCTGCACAAAGTATTCAGGCTCAAACCATATCAAATTTATACTTAGCACTAGAAAATGACTTAGAAATCATTCCTGTTTTGAATAAAGTTGATTTACCAAGTGCAAATCCAGAAGAAGTTAGTGATGATATTATTGATTTATTAGGATGTAAATTAGAAGATATTATTCATGCTTCTGGAAAAACAGGTTTTGGTGTCGAAAATATTTTGGCCGCCATTATTGAAAAAATCCCACCTCCAACAGGAAATATTGATGAGCCATTACAAGCTTTGATTTTCGATTCACATTACAATCCGTTTCGTGGAATTGAAGTTATTTTCCGTGTGAAAAATGGAGAAATCAGAAAAGGGCAAAAAATTAAATTCATGGCCACTGGAAATGAATATTTTGCGGATGAAATTGGAACATTAAAATTAAATCAAGTTCCTAAAAATGTAATTTCTGCAGGTGATGTTGGTTACTTAATTTCTGGAATTAAAGAAGCCAAAGAGGTTAAAGTTGGAGATACTCTAACTGATGCTAAAGTCCCTACAACTAATATGATTACCGGTTTTGAGGATGTAAAACCAATGGTATTTGCTGGAATTTACCCTGTAGATACTGAAGATTATGAAGATTTGCGTTCTTCTATGGAGAAATTACAATTAAATGATGCTTCGTTAGTTTTTACTCCTGAAAGTTCTGCTGCTTTAGGATTTGGTTTCCGTTGTGGATTCTTAGGAATGCTTCACATGGAAATCATTCAGGAACGTTTAGAGCGCGAATTTGATATGACTGTAATTACTACAGTACCTAACGTTTCGTATCTTGCTTATACCAAAAAAGAACCAGAAACGGCTTTTGTAGTAAACAATCCATCAGATTTACCAGAGCCTTCAAAACTAGACAGAGTTGAAGAACCATATATTAAAGCAACAATTATTACAAAAGCTGACTTTGTTGGAAACGTAATGAGTTTGTGTATCGAAAAACGCGGTCAAATTACCAATCAAACCTATTTAACTACAGAACGTGTAGAATTAAATTTTGATATGCCATTAGCCGAAATTGTATTTGATTTTTATGATCGTTTAAAAACGGTTTCTAAAGGTTATGCTTCTTTTGATTACACTCCGATAGGAATGAGAACTTCTAAATTAGTAAAATTGGATGTTCTTTTAAATGCACAAACTGTTGATGCACTTTCTGCATTGATTCACGAAGACAATGCTTATAACATCGGTAAAAAAATGACCGAAAAATTACGTGAATTAATCCCAAGACAACAATTTGACATTCCGATTCAAGCTGCAATTGGAGCTAAAATTATTGCTCGTGAAACTATAAAAGCATTACGTAAAGACGTTACTGCAAAATGTTATGGTGGAGATATTTCGCGTAAGCGTAAACTTCTTGAAAAACAGAAAAAAGGTAAAAAACGTATGCGTCAGGTAGGAAACGTTGAAATTCCTCAAGAAGCTTTTATGGCTGTGCTTAAATTGAATGATTAGTTTTTTATTTTAGAAGAAAAAATAAAGAGAATAGAATATAGATTGAACCCGATGACTAAAGTTGTCGGGTTTTTTGTTTTCTGTCGCTACGAATTTCAAAAACCTTAGTAACTTAGCTTCTCAAAACCTTAGTACCTTAAAAGAAAAAAATGCTCGACGAAACTCCCAAACGATTTGACCGAATTGTGGCTATTCTTATCCAATTGCAATCTAAAAAAATTGTAAAAGCGCAGGAATTGGCCAATCGTTTTGACTGCAGTTTGCGAACTATTTATCGCGATATTCGCACTCTTGAAGCTTCTGGAGTTCCTATCTACAGTGAAGCCGGAGTTGGTTATGCTTTGATGGAAGGATACCGCTTACCTCCTGTAATGTTTACTAAAGAAGAAGCAAGCAGTTTTATCGCTGCCGAAAAATTGATGCAAAAATTCACTGACACTGCATTGGGAAACCATTATGCTTCGGCCATGTATAAATTAAAAGCAGTGCTCAATAGCGACGATAAGGATTGGGTTTCTACAATTGAATCAAACGTTTTAATGCAATCTGCCGAAAAGCTTTTTAATGATAAATCTCCAAATACTTTAGCAGTTCTATTTGAAAGTATTGCCGAGAAAAAACAAATTATCCTTTCCTATAAAGCATTAAATTCAGATGAAATTATTGAGAGAAACATAGAGTCAGTTGGCGTTTTTCATGATAATAACAATTGGTACGTTATAGGATATTGTCATTTACGTAGCGATTACAGACAATTTCGAGCCGATCGCATACATGCGATAAAAAAAACAGATAAACTCTTTACATTAGAACATGATTCTCTAGAGACTTATTTGAACAAGAATGAAACTATCTCGACTACCAAAGTGCGTATTCTTGTCGAAAAAAAAATAGCTCGATATTTATCATATGAGCTAAAATACCATGGTTTTATTTCTGAAAGAGAAGTAGAGCACCAAATTGAAATGACTTTTATGTCACGCGACATTGAAGAAGGTTTCCCTCGTTGGTTTTTAATGTTTGGTGATTATGCTACGATAATTGAACCTGAGCGATTAAAACTTCGGGTTTTAGAATTGTTAGATAAAAACAAAAACAGACTTCTAGAAAAAAACTCCTAAAACAAGTTTCATCTTATTTTAGGAGTTTTAATCATTTTATCTTTCCCAGAAAAATGGAGGTTCAATACCCAAGGCTCTCAAATAAACATAACCTTGTCCACGATGATGTACTTCATTATCTATAAAATACAAGATATTCTGAATAATCGGAAATTCATATTGTCCAAACAAATTAAAAGTTTCATTAAAGTCTTCTATCGTTAATTTTTCCCAATATTGATTAATCTCTTCTGTAGATTCATCCCATTTTTCAAGATATTGTGCCTTAAAAATCAATTTTTCTTCTCCTTCTTTAAAAGGCTGACTCTCTCTTTCTACGATACTTTTTAGAGCTGGTGCCGCAATAGCCAAAAGCTCATCTGCTATTTTTGAAAAAGTACGCATCCCTCCGATAGAAAATTCAAAAAAATCTTTTTCCGGGAACGCTTCTATAACATGACGTGTTAATGCGCGATGTCCTTGCCAATGTTTTAATAAATCTTCTGGAGTAATAACTTGTGCTACTAGTGTTTTCATAATTTTAAAGTTTGATTTTTTATTACTTCAAAAGTAAATTGAGCTGGTGACAACAGTTTGTCAGTAGTAAAATAAAGTTATTAATTATTTTAATTATTACTCAAAAAAAGCTGTCTGGTGTCTTTAGAGTCAGAAACTTATTTATAAAAAAAACCTTTGTACCTTTGCCCCTCAATAAACTTTGGAACTTAGAAAAAATGATTGAAGATAAAAACCCACAACGTACCAGCATAGCACAATTAGGCGAATTTGGACTAATTGAGCACTTAACACGAAACTTTGATGTTACTCAGGAATCTACTTTAAAAAGTATCGGTGATGATGCAGCCGTATTAGATTTTAAAGATAAAAAAGTAGTTGTTTCTACCGATTTATTAATCGAGGGCGTGCATTTTGATTTGGCTTATATGCCTTTAAAGCATTTAGGCTACAAAGCTGTCGTAGTAAACATCTCTGACATTTGCGCTATGAATGCCAAGCCAACACAAATAACTGTTTCTGTAGCAGTTTCTAATCGTTTTCCTTTAGAAGCCCTAGAAGAGTTATTTGCAGGTATTACACATGCTGCCAAAGAATATAATGTAGATGTAATTGGTGGTGATACTACCTCATCTCAAAAAGGGCTGATTATTAGCATTACAGCTATTGGTGAAGCCGATGAGAATGAAATTGTGTATAGAGATGGCGCCAAACAAACCGATTTATTGGTTGTTACTGGCGACATTGGAGCTGCCTATATGGGATTACAAGTTTTAGAAAGAGAGAAACAAGTTTTTCAGGTAAACCCTAATTCTCAACCCGATTTAGATGCTTATACTTATTTAATTGAGCGCCAATTAAAACCTGAAGCTCGTAAAGACATTCGTACTTTATTACACGCTCTTGAGATTAAACCAACTTCTATGATTGACATTTCTGATGGATTATCTTCTGAGATTATTCATTTATGCAAGCAATCTAAAGTAGGTTGTAATTTATACGAAGACAAATTACCTCTAGATCCTCAATTCATTAGTGTTTGTGAAGAGTTTAATATCGATAGCACCACAGTAGCAATAAATGGCGGAGAAGATTATGAATTGCTTTTTACTATTGCTATGGAAGATTTCGAAAAAATAAAAGCAAATCCAAACTTCTCAATTATTGGTCATATGACGCAAGAAAGCGAAGGGATTCACTTAGTAACTCGTGCTAATACAAAAATTGCTTTAAAAGCTCGTGGATGGGACGCTTTAAGCGAATAACCCTCATATTCAAAAACAAAAAAGACATCTATTGATGTCTTTTTTGTTTTTATTAAAATAGTCTTTTTATAAAAGTTCTTTGTTCCTTGCTTCTTTTACCAAATCATCATTTGTTCCTTCATTTACGTTTAGCAGTCCTTTCAAATTTTCTATCCTCTTTACTGTTGCTTTTAAAGAGATCGGAATATAATGCGGAATTTCATCTATCTTGGTTCCTTTTGACAAATGAAAAAGAATCTGCTCATCTAGCTGATCTATTTCTATCGAATCTTTTGGGGATTCTTTTAACATTTCGATAACCGACTGACTATAATAGGTTTTATCTTTCATAACATTATCAAAAGCAAAAAGCAATTCATCAAATGTTAAATCATTTTTTATAATTAACCCTTTAGGTTTTATCGTTCTAATAATGGTTTTTATTTTTAGCAATTCGGTATACATTGTCAGCAATATTATTTTACAATGGGGCATGTGTTCCATAATAAGCTTTGCCAAATCTTCTCCCGAATATATTTCCTTTTCTTCATAAGCTGGCATACTTATGTCTAAAAATGCAATATCAAAATCTGCTATTTTAGAATCTATAATACTATCATATCCTGACTTACAATCTTTGGCCTGAGTGATTAAAAAATCATACTCTTTAGGTTTGTATCTTGTAATTGCATTTTTATACCCTTCAATTATAAAAGGGTGATCATCTACTATTAGTATATTGTTCTTAATTATTTCTTCTGGGGCTTTATCAATTGTCATTATTCTGTAGGTTTATTTTTTGATCAATCGGTATTTTAATTACTATATTGGTTCCTTCTACTTTATTAGATTTAATATCAATAGTTCCATTACATTCTTTGGTACGATAAAAAATATTTTGCAAACCAATTCCTTTTTTAGTTCTCTTGACATTAAACCCTACTCCATCGTCAGCTATTAATAAAGACAAGTAATTAACTTCATTTTTAAGCTCTATTTTTATTGTTTTTGCATGTGCATACTTGTTACAATTTTGCAATGCTTCTTGAATAATTCTGTATAAATTTATTTTAATAGAGTTACTAACCAAATCCCACCTAATACTCGAATCGATATTTGTAATCAATTTTGAGTCAAAAGTACCTTTTTGATTCTCCAATAATTTGTTAACAATAACAGCAAAATTATTAATCAATTCTGATTTCTCTTTGTTCAAATCATGTGAAATTTCACGAATATCTTGTTCGATCTCTCTCAAATCTGATAAATATTTTTTACGCTTTACAGGTGCTGTTGCATCATCTATTTTATCCAAACTATCTAAACTAATTCTGACTCCGAACATTCTACCCAAAATTCCATCATGTAAATCTTGAGCAACCTTTTTCTTTTCTTTTATCCTAATTGTCTCAATTGCATTTTGTTGTGAAATCATTAAATTATAAATATCTTCATTAGCGACCTGCTGCTGTTGTTTAAAAAGCAGTTCTCTATTTTTGGATTTTTGTGTCAAATAAGCATAAAAAAAGACCCCTAGCAAACCACAGATACTAAAAACATACATCAGTGTTCTATTTTGAATATTTAAACTCGTATTTTCATCTTTTATTTCATTTGTTTCATATTCTATTCGGGAAAATTTCTCTCCCATCTTTCTTTCTTCCTTTTGCAATTTTTCATTAATCTGAATATATTCTTTTGAATAAGCCGAAGCTTTTTTAGGATCAACAACAGCGATTTGCTTTAGAGCCTCTAAAATATTCCTAAGTCTATTAGATTTTCTAGACAAGCCAAGCGCTTCTTCAGAATAATGTATTGCTTTTAAAGTGTCTTTTTTATATGAATAATACTCTGACAGATGCATTTTGTTAAGTATTATTCCCGAAGTTAAATTTAAACTATCCCTTATCTTTAAAGCCTTATAAAACTGTTCTGGAAGCCCTTCAGATTCTTTTAATTTAAATCTAGAATAAGCAAAATTATCTAACAACATGGCATACAAGGTCGTTTTTTCTTTAAATAAGTTCTTTTGTTCTAACCCTTTTCTAAAAGATTCTTTTGCTTGTTTATAATTGTATGTGCTTAAATAAACAAAACCAATGTTGTTTAGTGAAGTTGCTTTTAACTGAAGATCTGAAGCAATAGATTTATCGCCAAGAGTACCTAAAGCCTTATTATGAAATTCTAACGCTTTATTAAATTCTTCTTGTTCATTATATATTACTCCTAAAAGATTATACGAATCATATAATAAGTTACTTACATTTTTTTGCTGTTTTAAAATCCGTAAAGCTTTAAAAACTGTTATTTCGCTTTCGAAAAGATCTCCTACGCTAAATTGTAAATTTGCTTTACTTAAAAAGGTTTTCGCCAGATTATATTTATCATCAGTACGAAGATATACTTTCTCCGCCTTAAAATAGTTCATAAAAGCACTATCCGGAACCGCTCTTAGACTATAGTAATCTCCTAAGTAAGTATACGCTTTAGCCATATGAATTGAATCATAGCTATTTTTTGATCGTTCCAAAATTAATTTTGACACCTCTTCATATGAAGGCCAATCACTCATATTATAATACCGATTAGCTACTTTAAATAAATTTACTTTATTAAGCGAGTCATCCTTTTGATTTATAATTATGGTAAATGCTTTTTTATTATAGTCTTGTTTGTCCTTAAATGGCAAATTAACATCGTTCGCCAATGATAAATATACTGGTAGACTATCTATAGAAGAATGCAGGCTATTGTTTTTCCTGTTTTTATTGGTACACCCAAACAAGACAACAAATAATAACAATAATATAGAGTAGTTATTTTTCAATATTTTTTTGAGTTTCATCAAAAATAGTAAAACTATCCATACAAAAAAAGGCTGCCAAAAAATTGACAGCCTTAATACAAAATATGTGTTTTTATTTTAGTCTTGTTTTCTTCCTCCTCCAACTGAAACACCACCGTCTATAGGTTGTCTGTAATTAGCTGTTGACGCTACTTGTGCTGCAAATATATCTTGTTTTCTTCCTCCTCCAACTGAAACACCGCCATCTATTGGATTTTTCAAACTACTTACTGTTTCTGATGAAATAATGTTTTCTGGTGTAGTAAAAGAAGTTGCTACTAATACTAAAGAAAATAATGCGATTGTTGTGAATGACTTTTTCATGATTTGGGATTTTTTATTGTTAGTGTTTTTTTACATTTTTAATGACCGCTTATTGCTAAATCATGATGTAAAATTAGTACTGTTGTTCCCTTTTCAATCCAATAAAAAGCCATATATGGTGGAATGACACCAAATGATAGCGTACGTAGGTCAAATACGTGTAAATACTTAGTTTTTAGACTTCTATATAGTTCCCATTAGCAAATTCGGTAATTATTATCTCTACATTTCTTTTATAAGTCTTCGAAAACGGAAGCTTTTTTGTAGAGTGTTTTATGTAACACACTGAGTTCCCAGTATGTATTCTCGCAATATGGTTTCTGTTAATAATATAACTGTTGTGAATGCGTATAAATGGGTGTAATAAAATTGCTTCAAAATATTTCAAAGTTTTAAAAGCTGTTATCATTTCACCTGTATTTAAATAAATATCCGTCGAATTATTATCTGCTTGGATATAGGTAATATCTTTTGCTTGTATATAACGATAATCTCCATATGATTTAACACATAGTACTAACCCTTGATTATTTTTTTGTAGTCCTATTGCATCTGCCTGGAGAGCTCCTTTATAATTTGGAACGGTTTCATTACTAATCAAATTTACCTCATGATTAGGCAGGTCTAATTTCAACATAGTTTTAAGCAAATCTGCACGTTTTATAGGCTTTAGCAAATAATCCATTACTCCATACTTAATTGCATCAAATGCAAATTCTTTTTTAGTTGTCGTAATTATAATTTTAGGAATAATTTTTAAATAATGATATAATTCATTAATAAATACTAATGATAGATTACTTGTCTTATCATCGGGATCAATTTCAAGAAATATTAGATTCGGATTATGTTCTAAAACTAAATTCAATCCTTGCTTATATGTATTTGCACTAGCAACAAAAATTAGTTCTGAAAAACTATCGGCTACTTCCTTGGTTCTCAAAACACTTTCTTGACTATCATCAATAATAATGTATAAATAATTTTTCAATGTGTTTGTTTGTTAGTGGTATTATTTAATAATAAACGAAATGATGACTCTTAAATTTATTCTCTTATATAAGGCTAAAAAAAGAATCTTATTTTTAGTTTTCATTAAGAGATTAAAATTACATATTTTCCCTTTTTTAAACATTTTATTGTTGATACATTTTAAACAAATGTTAACACATAAGGATAAAGTGCAAATATATCCGATGAAATACATAAAATAAAGTCTCTCTAAATTTATTATTCCTATTTTATATATTAGAAAAACAACCTTTTACAAACAAAAAAAGCTTCTCATATGAGAAGCTTTTTTCTATTTAACTAATTAACACACAAAATATTGTGCATTATTATTACATTTTCATCAACCAGTTTTTCATTGATACTTCGTCTTCTATAATCGATCTCAAATCGGCTATAGCAACACGATCTTGTTTCATCGTATCTCTATGACGAATGGTTACTGTTTGATCTTCGATAGTTTGATGATCTACAGTAATACAGAAAGGAGTTCCCAAAGCATCTTGTCTTCTATAACGTCTTCCTACTGCATCTTTTTCATCATAAGAAACATTGAAATCCCATTTTAAATCTTCAATTATTTTTTTGGAGATTTCAGGCAATCCATCTTTTTTTACCAATGGTAAAACGGCTGCTTTAGTTGGCGCTAGAACTGCTGGTAATTTTAATACTGTTCTTGTTGAACCATCTTCTAATGTTTCTTCTTTTAACGAAGTAGCAAAAACTGCCAAGAACATTCTATCTAGTCCTACTGAAGTTTCTACAACATAAGGAACATAATTTTGATTCAATTCAGCATCAAAATATTGTAATTTTCTACCAGAAAATTGTTCATGTGCTTTCAAATCAAAATCAGTTCGAGAATGAATTCCTTCTAATTCTTTGAATCCAAAAGGAAAATTAAACTCGATATCGGCAGCAGCATTAGCATAATGCGCTAATTTTTCGTGATCGTGAAAACGGTAATTTTCTTTTCCTAATCCTAAAGACAAATGCCAGTTTAAACGTGTTGTTTTCCAGTGTTCGTACCATTGCATTTCTTCTCCTGGACGTACAAAAAATTGCATTTCCATTTGTTCAAACTCACGCATACGGAAAATAAATTGTCTTGCAACGATTTCATTTCTAAACGCTTTCCCTGTTTGTGCAATACCAAAAGGAACTTTCATTCGTCCTGATTTTTGTACATTCAAGAAATTCACAAAAATACCTTGAGCTGTTTCTGGGCGTAAATATAAATCCATTGCAGATTCTGCAGATGCTCCTAATTTAGTACCAAACATTAAATTGAATTGCTTTACATCTGTCCAGTTTCTAGATCCAGTTTCTGGATCTGCAATTTCTAGTTCTTCGATTAAAGCTTTAACATCTTCTAAATCTCCATTACCTAAAGAGCGTCCCAGACGTTCTCTAATTTCTTTTTCTTTTGCTAAATATTCAATTACTCTGGCATTTGTAGTTACAAATTCCTGCTCATTGAATGCATCTCCAAAACGAGCACTCGCTTTTTCAATTTCTTTTTTAGCTTTTAGATTTAGTTTTTCAGCATAATCTTCTACTAGAACATCAGCTCTATATCTTTTTTTAGAATCTTTATTATCGATTAATGGATCATTAAAGGCATCAACGTGGCCTGAAGCTTTCCAAGTTGTTGGATGCATTAATATTGCAGCATCTAAACCTACAATATTTTCGTTCATCTGAACCATTGATTTCCACCAATATTCACGGATATTTTTCTTTAATTCTACTCCGTTTTGCGCATAATCATATACTGCACTTAAACCATCGTATATTTCGCTTGACGGAAAAATAAATCCGTACTCTTTTGCGTGCGAAACTACATTCTTAAATAAATCGTCTTGTTTTGCCATAGTAATGCAAAAATATAAAAAGTACTTGTAAAAAAAAGAAAAATTACAAAGATTGAGACTTGAATTTCTTTATTTTTGTAACTAAATTCTTTCTATTTGTGTTTAATTACATTATTAACCTGTTTTTTCCAAAAGCGTGTGCTGGATGCCACTCTTTTTTAATGGCAAATGAAATTATTATTTGCACGATTTGCAGACATGAAATGCCTTTGACTCAATATTATTTAAATCCAAAAAATGAAGCTTCTAAAAAATTTTATGGAAAAATTGAAGTCGAACATGTTTCTGCTTTTCTTTATTTCAATAAAAAGGGGATTGTACAGGAACTCATTCATAATTTAAAATACAAAGGGCATCAAAATATAGGTACCCTACTTGGACAATGGCATGTTGAAGATTTAAAAGAATTAAAACTAGCTACACCTTTTGATGTAATAATACCTGTTCCGTTACATCGAAAAAAATTCAACGAAAGAGGCTACAATCAAGTAACTACTTTTGGGCTTGCTCTTTCAGAAGGTTTAAACATAGATTATAATGACTCTATTTTAATTAGAACCAGATATTCTAAAACTCAATCTAAAAAAAATCTTTTGGGAAGATCCGAAGGACTTTCAGAAATATTTGACGTTTGCTTTACAGACAACGAACACAACAAACATTTTCTGCTTATTGATGATGTAATTACAACAGGAGCTACTCTAGAAGCTTGTTCTCGCGCATTGCAGAAAATTCCTGGTATAAAAATTAGTATCGTTTGTATGGCAATGGCGCATTCTTAAACTGCATTTACTACTATCCGAAAACAACCTTTTTGCAACTACATATTAATCAATAAATCACTGTCTTTATTAAACGTTAAATAAATTTTCCAATGATAGAAATTAATGGAGTTAATGTTAATAACCAATACGAAAAGTAAAGTTTTTATTCTGGCTTGCTTTTATAAATTTATTTTTCAAGAAAGAGTCTAATTTTTGTTTGTTTAGACCTACTCTATTTTCTAAAAATAATAACAAATCATTATCCTCAACCCCACTGTTAAGAGCCTCTTTAAGCAATTCTATCCCTCCTTTTTCTAAAATACTATCTACAATTAGTGCTCCTACAAAATAATAGGTATCAATTTCCTCAATTTGAGGTAATTCTTCAAAATTAGCCAAATCAATTTTTGGATTTGCATTTATATATTTTTGGATTCTATCAATATAATGTAAAAAAGTTTTTCCTAAATGAGCATGCGTGTCTTTTGTGTACACTGCCAATCCTGATAACAGTAGATAATGTGCATTTATGTATTTCGCATTAATAACATGAATTAATTCATGCGTATCATACTCCCCAACCTTTGAGTTTGAATATACAATACTATTATGGGTATCATAAAACCTACATATACTTGGAGTCCTTCCCATCGAAACAATATATTCATAGCCCTTCATTTTGTGTATTTCATCACAATCTCTAGCTATGTAATAGGTCAGATTTTTTTTAAAATCTAAATCAAATAAATTATTTAATTTATTTAAAAGTTTATCTGCTTTTTGTGCCTCCTCATTATCAAAAATATAGTCGTTATGATAATAATAATTAATCATTCCAACTTGTTTGCTTTTCCATCCATTTGTATAAAAAGGTAAATAATTATATAATTTAAAAATCCCATTTTCTTTTTTAGCAACCACATTTGTTATTGCTAAGGGATTAAAAGTATTGTCCTCATTAATCCAGTAATACATCGAGTGAATCAAATAATCATTGCCGTATTCATTAATGTACAATACCGTATTTAAGGGTTGTAAAGCATAAAGAGAGGGGCTTAAAAAACCTTCTGATTTTAGCAAATCATAACTTTTATATTTCATTTTTTCGAAATTATTCCAATTGGGATTATCATAAATCGAATCTGGATTTGATGACAAATAATTTTTCCATAAATTGAAAACAGTATTAATATCTTCATTTTTCATGTCAATTCCAGCACCAATTGTAGTCTCAATTTTTTGAGAAAAAGACTGTAAACTTAAAAACAATAGTAGTATTCTAATGCTATTTTTCATGCAATTCATAATTTAAAGTATTTGGAGTTTCTAAACATAACACACTTGGGGTATTTTTCCAATCATAAAATCGCAACATTTGATATCCAAAGCCACTATAACCCATAAACAATCCTAACAATTCTATTTGCCCACCATCGCCACAATTAAATTTTTTATTTAGACTAAAATCATCACATAATTTATCTAAATAGTCCCAAATAAAACTGTCATTTTCATGTTTATTACTCAACCCTTTTAAAATTTCAAGATTACCAAAATCACCATGACAAATACATTGATTTCCTAAAAACCCATTTTTAACGAGATTGTTCTTTGCAATATTAATTTCTTTACTAAGGATGTCATCATTATAGAATTGCTTTGTCAATAACCGTCCTAATCCTACACCCCCAGAACCATGACACCAAGCAGTCGAATCAAAAGTTTCACCCAAATCTCTACGATCTAGCCAACCATTAATTTTTTCATCATAAAAACTCCTGTCGAAATTTAATGCCTGATTTGCAATACTTTTTATACTTTCATCTTCTATAAAAAACATTGATTTAAAAAGAACATAAGATATACCTGCAGTTCCATGTGAGAAACCTCCTAGTTTGTTTTTATCCTCTGTTCCAGCATCATAAAAGACCCACGATGCATAATCTGATTTTACATGTGCCTCTTCTGAAATAATAATTAAACAAATCCTAACAATATCATCAATTTTGGTTATTAATTTTTCTATTGTAATTTCTTTCTTCATATTCAATAAAAAATCTACTAATCCTGACAAACCTAGAAGATAGTCACAATTTTTTACTTGTGGTAAGATTAATTTAATTTGATCAAAAATTAAATCTATAGTAGACCAATGAATATATTTCTCTCCTAACACCTCTTTCACATGAATGCTTAAATAAACGAAACTCATAGGGTGTGAATAGGGAGAAATTGAAAAATTATTTAAATAATCTTCAGAGACATTATCATAATATCCACTTTTAATCATAGAAATTGTAGCACCGTCTATTTGATTATATATCTTTAGAGCATTTTCCTTATAAATAGTTTTTTTAGCATACTTATATAAATACAGATAAAACAATCCAACACCAGATTGTCCATCATATAAATCATAATTAAGTGGTAAAACACCATATCTACCATCTGCTGGGTCTCTAACTTTAGAAATCCAATTAATTTTGTTATCTATTTCAAAAAGAGTATTATTTAGGGTGTCTCCAATTTTTATAGCTGAATTTAATAATTTTAATTTTACAGCATCAATTTTATTACTATTGTTTTCATTAAAAAAGATAGCATCTTCTGCATTTAAAAAACTACCTTTACCAGTATATAATCCTTTCATTTCCAATGCAAAATCACAGGATTTCTGAATTATTTGTAATTGAAATTTTAAATTAGAATTATTTAAAATTTCTAATCGATCAATAATAAATTCCATAGGATTAAACTCCCAATCATTAGTAATAATTTCATTATTACCATCATATAAAATTCCATTTGAATCAGTCCAATAATAGGGGATATCAAGATTATATATTTGATTTTTAATAGATTGAATTAATTCCTTATCTTCAACAAAGTAATTATCTGTTTTGGTAATTCCAACAAGAGTCTCAATAACAGAATCAATGACTGTTGAATTTTGTAAATTTTCAGGAATATTTATCTCCCTATACAATAATGAATATATTGAGGTAGGATGAAAAAGAATTCGAAACTTATGATTGGAAAAATTTGAATTTGTTAAAAAAAAATCTTTTAGTAATGCCTTATTTTTAATTGTCAAATTATAAAAACTTGTAAAACCATTTAATACATTTTTAAGTAAGTCTTCATTTAATTCAATGTACTTGTTATTTATTTTTGGCAAATGTTTGTCTTCTTCTCTTGAAAAAGATTCGAAAGAGTCTACATATTCAAAATTTGACTCCTTTTTCTTCCAAGCTTTAGACTTTATTCTTTGATTATTAAGTTCAAAAAACGTAGAAGATAAAACATCCCTTTCAAAATTATTATTCATCATCCAATCAGGCAACATCCCAATTTTCATAACACTTTCCTCAAACATATAGATAACACTTTCTTTTACTAAGTATTTGGGCCTTGCAATTAAACATTCCAAATCAAAGTATCCAGGTTTATTATTAGATATAATTAAATTATCTGGAATAATATCAACAGTTCCTAATAAGTGGAAGATAAAGAGTAACTTTCCCTGATTAATATAAAACTCATCTATCTCTTGGTTTGTCACAAAATTATTTTTGTACTCAAGTTGGCTTACCCAACAATAATCATTTGTTGATAATGATTTTGGAAGTATAAAATCGACTGTATCTAATTGATTGTAAAAATCAACTACTTTTCCAAAAAAAGATTCATTTAAAAAATTTCTTGGTTTAAAAAATAAAGATGCTTTTGTTAAAAAATCAATTCGAAAAACATACTTGTTACCGTTATGTAAATCACCTAAGAATAATTTTACATCCCTTATCTTACCCTTTATTCCAAAATGTAAATCGAAACGAGAATAATCATTAACAATTTTAGTAAAAAAATAATCAAAATAATCAATTGCCTGATTTACAAATTTTTCTATTCTTGATTGAATTATTGGATACTTTTCAAAAAAATATTCTAACCATTCTTGACTTGCGGTTAATAAAATAAAATCTTTAAAAATATCTTCTTCAGTGATTCCAATCAGAACACTTCCTTTTTTAGCTATTTCATATTCATGAACTAAAACAAAAGATAAAAAATTATCTTTAAGGAAAAGAATTGTTTGATTTAGAATACTTGTTTTAAAATCAATTTTACTTTCTATACAAAATTCTAATTTTAATATTCTTTTTGACAGTTCAATATCTATGAATTCATTTATTTGATATATGGCATAAAAATAATCGGCCTCAATAGAACTTATGTCGACACACTCATCTAAATTAAATTTAAACATAATCTCTTTTTGATAAACAATTTTAAAAAACATTAATAAAATTAAAAAGCAGAAGTATAATGATTATAATACCTCTGCTTAAAAAAATAATTTATTCTAATTTCTTCTTCGGTGGTGTTTTACAATTACAAACTGCTGTACTATGGCAACTAGAGCTTGATCCCGTTTTACAAGAACCTCCTCCAAAAATTTTAGAAAGTTTTTTATCCGAAAGTTTCTCATACTTACTTTCAAAATCAGCTAATTTTAATTTTTCTTTTAATGACATCTTTTTACTATTAAATGATTAATAAATCTGTTTTACTCATAAAAACTACAAAACTTCTTAAAATAGACTGCCAACCAGTGCACTTGATTTTATATGTAAATTATTAGAAGTAATATAATTTTTAACAAGTGTAATACAATAAATACTTAATTGTACGTATTTTTCCTTTATTTTTATTAAATTCGTGAGTATAATTATACAAAAAATGAATAAAGTTGGTACTAGAATTAGAAAAATACGAGAGCAAAGAGGGCTTTCTCAAGATAATATAGCTACAGAATTAGGTATAACACAACCTTCATATGCTAGATTAGAAAAAAAAGATGATCGAATTAGTATAACTCGAATAATTAGTATTGCAAATATATTAAAGACTACAGTTTCAGAATTAATAAATGAAAAAGTAGAAAATGCAATAACCCAACAAAATAGCGAAACCCCACAAGCTTATGTTGATAATATCTCTCAAGCTGACAAAGAGCATATTAAAACTTTAAAAGATGAAATTATATTTTTACGTAAATTAGTAGAAATAAAGTGAAGATCCAGATTATTAGTTGTTTCTATTCGAAAACAACCTTTTTTACCATTTTTCTATCCCCTTCATAAACAGCTAGAAAATAAACTCCTGGAGCTACTTGATTTTTCAACTGAATGTTTTGCTTAAAGTTTGCCATACTTTCAAATGTATTCTTATATACTTCTTTTCCTAAACTATTATAAATAAAAACCCTAACTCCTTCATTTGATTCACTTCTAAAAGCAATATCAAAATCTCCTTTATTAGGATTAGGCGAAACTGTAAACTCTTTTATTTCAACAATAACTTCTGTTTGTAAAGTATATTTTTTTGTACAAATTTCAATCGAAGCAGAATCTAGTTTACCATCTCTCTCTACATATGCATCTCTAACTTTTAATGTCCAAGTTCCTTGTGGATCTTGACTATTAAAGCCACTTAATAAATCTGTTGGTGTTATTGCTTGTAAAGTTGTTTTCGAGCAATTTAAAACCTCTCCTATATCATCATATTTTAGCACTAAACTTCCTGCTCCATCTGTACAATTTTTATTAAATAATCGTACTATTGTTCCTTGAGGATTTACTAATTGCATTTCGACATCTGAAAATCTTGCGTGTGTTAATCCTACAGAAACATTTACATCCGAAATAGTTCCTAAATCTCCAGGAACAGTTATTGTTCTTGTTGTATATGATGCTGCATTAGGAATTGCAAATCCAGCATTAACAGGATATGAAACACATGAAGATTCAACTCTATATCCAATTGCAAATGATTTACTATTTACTGCATAATAAATATTATCCGTAGGCTCTATTAAAATTCTGCAATTTGTAGCTGTTATATCTACTGGAACAGTAATCGTTTGAGAGCCATCATTTGGTGTATTTGCTATTAAGACAATCGGAAATGTCAAACCTCCATCTGTAGAGAGTTTTACATTTACATTTGTAGAACCTGCCAAAGTATTGGTTTTAGCCACATCCCAAGTAATTATCTGACTCGTTCCATGTAGCCAAGCGGTATTATCTGTATTTTGAGATGTTACTACAAATGGACCTACGTTACCATTTACATTAACAATCATTTCGTCTGTATTTGTTTGTGCTGTCCCTGAAGCCCCATTATCGCGACCTGTTAATGTAAAATGCAATGTTCTGCCAATTGACGGAACTGACTCCCAAGTACTTCTTAAATTTCCTGAAAGAACGATGTCTAAACTTGGCATATATCGAATAGGCGTACTTACAGGAGAAAAAGACCTGAACAAAGGTCCATCTGATTTATCAGGCTTGGCAACACTAAAACCTCCTGATGATGATGTCGCAGAATCATTTTGTTCCCAACAATAGGTAATTGTACCCCCATTGCTATTTGATCCAGTTCCTTTTAGTACAAAAGCCGTACTAAATGGAATTGTATAATCAGCCCCTGCATCAATCGTAGGTGGGTTGTTTATTAATGGTGTACTTACTGGGCATGATTTTCTAGCTAAGTTATTCTGAATCTGTAAAATACTAGCATAAGCAAAATAGTCATCTGAATGATCTTGAATATTAAACTCTTCTGCTTCTATTACCCCTGCATATCCCATAATTGTAGTACCGCTCCCAGGTTCTACATTTACACCAGTGCGTTCAATATCGTATGAATAGGTATGGTTTGCTCCCAATTGGTGGCCCATTTCGTGTGCCACAAAATCAATATCAAAATTATCTCCTTGTGGTTTTCTATCTGCTGGAGAAGTAAAACCCCTTCCTTTCATCGAATCTACACAAACACAACCTATGCATCCAGCGTCACCTCCACCTCCTGATGCACCAAATAAATGACCTATATCATAAGTGTTTTCGCCAATACTATTCGTTAAATTAGTCTGAAGCTCTTGCTTCCATGCACCTTTAACTCCTACTGAAGCGTCTGAATAAGGATCTGTAGTAGCATTTGTATATATAAGAATGTCATTATTTGCAATTAGAATTAATTTTAGAGACAGATCTTTATTAAAGACTCCATTAACTCTCGTCATTGTAGCATTCATTCCTTCTAATGCACTTTGTTGTGTACCACCATAAAAGGCAGCATATTCACCTGTACAAGACAATGCCAATCGCAATGTTTTAAATACTTTATTATTAGCTGTTATTTTAGCTGTTTTATCTTTTAAATCTTGATTTAGCGCTACCTCTTTTGTATTACATGTTAATGGTAAACTTCCTTTTCCTCTATTTTTGGCAGTAAACAAAATATATTCATCAGTATTTGCATCGACTGACTCAATAAATTCAGATGCATTATCTGCTCTTAAAACCATTGTTTGAATTCCTGCTGGCGAAACACTAAAGTGTATTCTTTCTTTTTTATCTTTACTACTTATTCCTTCATAAGCTCTAATATCTGGGTATTTAGCCTGCAATTGGGCATCAAAATTAGAAGATTCCCAAACGGTATATTTTTCAAAAACTCCATCTATATTAGGAATAGTAATTTCGACTGTATTTTTCTTATCTGCTTTAAGCAATGTACCTGAAAGTTTTTCTTTTAAAAAAGCTTCATTCAACTTATAAATAATCTTTTCTCTATCTTGAGAATTCAAATTCCCCCTCTCTGTAGTTGAACTTTGACTAACTTTTTCCCACATTTCATTACTTTGTGCCTGAATTTGAACTGAACAAAGTGCAATTAACAAAAGAAGTATAGTTTTTTTCATGTTGAGAAATATTAATAGCTCAAAATTAATCCAATTAAAGATAATAAAATTATTTAATCGTCAAGTAATAACATAAAACCGTCAAATAAGAGGCATTTTTACTAAATCAGTACAAAAATTCAATTCCCCTTACTATTAGATTTAAAATAGATAGTATAAATTTGCAACATCTTAAACTATTTGCTTTGAAGCTCTTTCATTCTATAAACGATTTTCGATCTACCAAGAAAACAATATTAACTCTTGGCACCTTTGATGGTGTTCATATCGGCCATAAAAAAATACTTGAAAAGATTACTCAAAATACCCAAGACGGAAAATATGAGAGTTTAGTTCTTACTTTTTTTCCTCATCCAAGAATGGTTTTACAAGAGAAATCAGAAATAAAGTTACTGAATACTATTGCTGAGAAAACAAACTTACTAGAGAAAACAGGAATAGAAAATCTTGTAATTCACCCTTTTAACGAAAGCTTTTCAAGATTAACTGCCGAAGAGTTTGTAAGTTCAATTTTAGTAGATCAATTTCATATCCAGAAAATAATCATCGGTCACGACCATCGTTTTGGAAGAAACAGAACTGCTGACATTAATGATCTAATAGCCTTTGGTGAGCAATATGGCTTTGAAGTAGAGCAAATTTCAGCACAAGAGATAAAAGATGTATCTGTAAGTTCTACAAAAATAAGAAAAGCATTAACCGAAGGCGACATGAATTTGGCTAATGAATATTTAGATTATGAGTATTTCTTGACTGGTACTGTTGTAAAAGGAAAACAATTAGGCAGAACCATTGGCTTTCCAACAGCTAATCTTAAAATTGAAGAGGAATACAAGTTAATTCCTAAAAATGGAGTTTATATTGTAAAATCTACAATTAATGAAAAAGAAGTTTATGGGATGATGAATATTGGCCTTAACCCAACTGTAGGCGGTCAATCTCAATCTATTGAAATTCATTTCTTAGATTTTAATCAAGATATTTACGATTTAGAAATTGCCGTTTCATTATTACAATATATTCGTGAAGAACAGAAATTCGGTTCTGTAACTCTTTTAAAAGAACAATTAGAAGACGATAAAAAAACAACTTTAGATTTTATAAATAAATTATAACCCAATATTTTTTTGTTGTATTCATAATGACAACGTAGCATTTTTTTTAGTAAATTTGATAATCATATCACTGTATATCAATTAAATAGTACTAACTTCTTAAAAATTATCGTTATGAAACTTTCAAAAGAATTGTACAACGGAATTCTCATATTCCTTGGCATTGGTGTTTATTTTTTATTAATGAATGTTTTAGGTCTTGCTCATATACTTTACTTACGCGCACTTAACGTAGCTTTTGTAGTTTATGGAGTAAACAGAACTATTAAGATGAATCTTGCTGAAGGAGAAAACAATGCTGTTTCTAATGCCATTTCGGCTATGACAACATCAGTAATTGGTGTTTGCCTCAGTATCCTTGGATTACTTATTTACAGTTATGCGAAAGGTGGAGATGCTTACGTAAAAACCTTATCTGCTACTTTCATGTTCGGTGGCAATCCCTCTGTACCCACTTATTGCATTTGTTTATTATTTGAAGGTATTGCTTCTTCGGTGGTTGTAACCATGTTATTAATGCTATATTGGAATAACAAATATGCAGCAGATTGATCTTTTTTTTTTGTAACTGTCTAAAAAAAATTCTCAATAAATAGATAGATTTCAGAAGAATAAATTATTGTTTTTGAGATTTAATTGCTAACATGCATCTAAAATCCATGTCTTAAAATATAATTACAAAAACTTTTAACACACTGAATTTTAAATACTGAAATTTATTTTACGGAATAGTACATTGATTCATTAGAACAATTTAACTACTTTTGGAGCATCAAAAAATCGCATAGATGAACAGTACAAAACACAATTGGACGAAAGACGAGATTATCGCTATATATAATAAACCAATGATGGATTTGCTTTATGAAGCAGCATCAATTCACAGAGTAAATCATGATCCAAATGTAGTTCAGGTATCTACTTTGCTATCTATTAAAACTGGTGGTTGTCCAGAAGATTGTGGTTATTGCCCTCAAGCTGCACGTTATCATACTGGAGTAGAAGGAAATGACTTAATGTCGGTTAGCCAAGTAAAAGCTCAAGCTTTGCGTGCAAAATCTGGTGGTTCATCTCGTGTATGTATGGGAGCTGCTTGGAGAAACGTAAAAGACGGCCCTGAATTTGACCAAGTTCTAGAAATGGTTCGTACCATTAACAAATTAGACATGGAAGTATGTTGTACTCTTGGTATGATAACTGAAAACCAAGCACAACGTTTGGCTGAAGCAGGTTTATATGCTTACAATCATAACTTAGATACATCTGAAGAATATTATAAAGAGGTTATTTCGACTCGTGGTTTCGAAGATCGTTTACAAACTATCGAGAATGTTCGTAAAACCAATGTTACAGTTTGTAGTGGAGGAATTATTGGTATGGGAGAAAGTATCGAAGATCGTGCTGGAATGCTAGTTGCTCTTTCTACTTTAAATCCTCAACCAGAATCAGTGCCAATTAATGCACTAGTTGCTGTAGAAGGAACTCCAATGGAAGAAGAGAAACCAGTTGAAATTTGGGAAATGATTCGTATGGTTGCTACAACTAGAATCATTATGCCAGAAACTCAAGTACGTTTATCGGCTGGAAGAACTAATATGAGTCGCGAAGGACAGGCAATGTGCTTTTTTGCTGGAGCTAATTCAATCTTTGCAGGTGATAAATTACTTACCACGCCAAATCCTGATGTACACGAAGACATGAAAATGTTTGACCTATTAGGATTGATTCCTCAAAAACCTTTTACTAAAATTTCTCAACCTGAAACTGTAGAAGCAGAGGATTCTCAATACGCACCACTTGGTGAAAAACCAAAATGGTCTAGACCTGGACATGCTATCGAAAGAAACTTAGAAGCTTCAGGTAAATCTAAATAATCATAATTAGACGACATATAAAATCCCCATCAAATTAAAATTTGATGGGGATTTTTCATTACAGAAAACCATTTATTTTTCGCCAAATGCTCTTGAAATAAAATTTTATACTACTAAAAAAATACTTTCTTGGTTTCTGTACGATTGTCATCAAGAACAACTTTTACTAACAAAATCTGATTACTCGATTTTAAATTTTCTATAATCAATTTAGAGTTTTCTACTTTTTCTTTCTTATAAATTAATTTACCTGATATATCATAAACAAAAATCTTATCTATAATTTGATCAAATCCATTTACTTTAATTTCTTGATTATCGACAACTACCGAAATGGATTTTTTTGAACTATCAAATCCATCTGTACCCAATGTTTTATTTGAATAAAATAATGTAAATCTCTCATCAAAAGTCCCTATTTCCGTTGCAAAAGTATAACCTGTCTCTGTCAAATTATGTATTATACCTAATGTCTTGTCCTCTAAGTAAACGTCTTGATTTGCTAACAATCCATCAGAATGATCAATTGCAATAGTATAATTGCCTATTATTTCCGAACTATATCCCAACACGACTTTGTCTGTTACATCAAAAGGCAACGCACGTCCTTGAATTGTTAATTTTCTATCTGAAATTATACTATACAAGTCTGCCATTTGTTCTACATCAAATTTAGTTCCGTCAAATTTATTTTCAAATTCGTTGGTTGCTCCGTCAATATATCCAATAAGAACTTGTTTAAAAAAACCATTCGTGTTTTTTAAATTCAACCACAAGCGAACTTCTTTAACAGCTGTTTCTTTGGTTTCTTTAGAAGATCTAAAAAACTGAGCATTATTTCCCACGACCCTCATATCATTATTAAAAACAATAGCACCACTTGAAGCTACACTATAAGCAAAAAAAGACTGCCCAGAAGCTATTAAACCTAACGGAACAGCGTTATTAACTCCCGGATTCAATGCCGCTGATGTTGCTGTTCCTCCTGTAAAATTGTAAACAGCATAATCATTTGCAGTATAAATTTTTTCAAAAGCTCCATCATAAGCAATAGGAGTATTATGTGTCCAAAAATATAGCGTTCCTTCTAAAACAAGTTCGTTTGCTGTTAGAAAAGCTTTCGCATCAATTGCCGAAGGGTATGGATTTCCAATTAAATAAGAGTCGTCTAATACTGTAATTGCTTCTCCTGTAATATTTCCATTATTTGGAGTACCTACAAACGAAACTGATTGTGAATAGGGATAACTAACCACCTCACCATTTGGCCATGTACCAACTCTTGGTACTCGAATAATGTACCCTTTACCTATTTTCATCGTATTGGTAGGTGCCTCAGATATCCAACCACTATTATATGAATACAACTTCTGAGGATCTGAATTTGGCGATAGTGAATTAAATTTTTGTCCAGATACTGGAGAGGACCAATAGCTATAATCAAGTGCATTCATTGCAGTCGATGTACGGTTATAAATAATATTACCCGAATTAGAAACATTGTCCGTTTGAAGCAAACTTGCGTTATTCATAAAAGTTAAACTAGTACCTACTGCTGTACTAACATTAACTGCTTTTACGATAGACAATGTCGCTCCTGAATTGAAGGTAACCTTAACACCCGAATTTACCTGGCATGAACATCCATTTAAATCACCTGCACTTCCTGCTTGAGAATCATAATTTCCTTCAAAAACAATATTCTGATTTATATTAGGGGTACTGTTTGCCCAATTCGAACCATCCCAATAATTGGTCACTAAATCTCCGACTGTAGCAGTAGCTGAAGCCATAGATGTACAACCTGTAACTAAATTACTTACTGTAAAAGTATATGTATTGGGCGCAAGATTTGTAATAACAGTGCTTGATCCAGAGCCAGTTGTGGTAACTGTAACTGGATTAGTTACTATTGACCAATTACCTGAAGGCAGACTACTTAAAGCAACACTTCCAAAAGGAACTGTACAAGTTAAAGATGTGACCAACCCGATTACAGGAGGTATTGTTGAATTAATAGTTATAGACACTGCTTGCACGCTATTACAATTACCATTCGTAATTGTCATTATCCCCGAATAAGTCCCTCCAATAGTATTTGCAGGGATTACTATTGTATTTATATTTCCTCCAGTTGGTGAAAAAGTAAAAGATGTATTAAGTTGATCTGCTAATAAATTTGCATTCGCAGAAGCGTCCCAATCAATGCTATATCCTGTAGGAGTTCCTGCGGTTGCACTGTATGCTAATGTTGTATTTTGCGAACTTGAAGTTGAACAAATTCCTTCCAAAACTCCTGTTGTAGTAATTGTAGGTGAAGTATTAATTGTAATTGTAAAGGTTGTACCTGAACTAATACAACCATTTGCATTGGCAACTTTTAATGTTCCTGTATAAGTACCAACTGCTGTGTTGGCGGGCACTGCAATTGTTATGGGAGAAGCTGGTAATGATGCGTTTGTAACTGCTACAAAACTATTTGAAGGAGATGCATTCCAAACAATACTATATGTAGTTGGTACACCTGTAGTAGCGCTATAACTTAAACTCGTGTTTTGAGCACTCGTATTAAAACAAACATTTGTAGCTGAGGCTGATACTGTTATTGTTGGCAAAGGATTTACCGTTACCGTAAAAGGTATACCTGAACTAATACAACCATTTGCATTTTTAACTGTTAATGTTCCTATATAAGTACCAACTGCTGTGTTGGCAGGCACTGCAATTGTTATGGGAGAAGCTGGTAATGATGCGTTTGTAACTGCTACAAAACTATTTGAAGGAGATGCATTCCAAACAATACTATATGTAGTTGGTACACCTGTAGTAGCGCTATAACTTAAACTCGTGTTTTGAGCACTCGTATTAAAACAAACATTTGTAGCTGAGGCTGATACTGTTATTGTTATTGTTGGCAAAGGATTTACCGTTACCGTAAAAGGTATACCTGAACTAATACAACCATTTGCATTTTTAACTGTTAATGTTCCTATATAAGTACCAACTGCTGTGTTGGCAGGCACTGCAATTGTTATGGGAGAAGCTGGTAATGATGCGTTTGTAACTCCTACAAAACTATTTGAAGGAGATGTATTCCAAACAATACTATATGTAGTTGGTACACCTGTAGTAGCGCTATAACTTAAACTCGTGTTTTGAGCACTCGTATTAAAACAAACATTTGTAGCTGAGGCTGATACTGTTATTGTTGGCAAAGGATTTACCGTTACCGTAAAAGGTGTACCTGAACTAATACAACCATTTGCATTGGCAACTGTCAATGTACCTGTATACGTACCTGCTGCAGTGTTGGCGGGCACTGCAATTGTTATGGGAGAAGCTGGTAATGATGCGTTTGTAACTGCTACAAAACTATTTGAAGGAGATGCATTCCAAACAATACTATATGTAGTTGGTACACCTGTAGTAGCGCTATAACTTAAACTCGTGTTTTGAGCACTCGTATTAAAACAAACATTTGTAGCTGAGGCTGAGGCTGTTATTATTGGCAAAGGATTTACCGTTACCGTAAAAGGTATACCTGAACTAATACAACCATTTGCATTTTTAACTGTCAATGTACCAGTGTAAGTGCCACCTGAAGTATTAGCAGGTACTGCAATTGGTATTGGAGAAGCTGGTAACGCTACATTGTTAATCGCTACAAAACTATTTGAAGGAGATGCATTCCAAACAATGCTATATGTAGTTGGTACACCTGTAGTAGCACTATAGCTTAAACTAGTATTTTGAGCACTCGTATTAAAACAAACATTTGTAGCCGATGCTGATGCCGTTATTGTTGGTAAAGGATTTACTGTTACTGTAAAAGGGGTACCAGAACTAATACATCCATTTGCATTGGTAACTGTTAATGTTCCTGTATAAGTACCAACTGCGGTGTTGGCGGGCACTGCAATTGTTATTGGAGAAGCTGTTAATGAAGCGTTGGTAACTGCCGTAAAACTATTACTCGGAGAAGCATTCCAAACGATACTATACGTAGTTGGAGTTCCTGTTGTAGCACTATATGTTAATGTTGTATTTTGAGCACTTGCGTTCAAACAAACATTTGCTGCAGCTGCTGATAAGGTTATCGTTGGTAAAGGATTTACAGTTACTGTAAAAGGGGTACCAGAACTAATACATCCATTTGCATTTTTAACTGTCAATGTACCAGTGTAAGTGCCACCTGAAGTATTAGCAGGTACTGCAATTGGTATTGGAGAAGCTGGTAACGCTACATTGTTAATCGCTACAAAACTATTTGAAGGAGATGCATTCCAAACTATACTATATGTAGTGGGTGTGCCTGTTGTAGCACTATAACTTAAACTCGTATTTTGGGCACTCGTATTAAAACAAACATTTGTAGCTGACGGTGATGCTGTTATTGTAGGTAAAGCGTTTACCGTTACTGTAGTTACTGCAGAAGTAGCTGTAGCACACGTTCCACTTTGAACAATCGCTCTAAACTCAGTAGTTGCTGCTAATGCTCCTGAAGTATAAGTTGTTGAAGTAGAATTCGTTATATCTATCCATGAAGAAAATGGACTGATAGCATATTGCCATTTTAGAACTGATCCTGTTTGCCCTGACAATGTTAGCAAACCACTTGAATTTCCAGAACAAATGGTAGTACCTCCATTAACTATTCCTCCAACTGCTAAAGGTGAGACTGTTACGGTTGCCGTATTATTAGTCGTTATATTAGATGAACAAGTTCCTGAAGAAAGATTAGTAATTGTTATAGTACTAGAGCCTAAAGCAGTCAATCCTGTTGCTGTAAAAGTTCCTGTACCTGCTGTTCCAACTGTCATATTTGCAGTTAACCCTGTAGCACTAGGATTACTTCTATTATAAGTCACTACATAATTACCTACAGGTAATTGTGTAATAATACTTGAACTCAATGTTACTGTCGATGTTGAACCTGTTGAAGCACATACATCTGCCGCTGCAGTACCTGTAACATTATAAGTTGGACAAGTATAAGTAATCCTTATCTGCCCATTCCCTCCATTTCCACCTTTGTTCGTAATTAAACCTAATAAACCTAAACCTCCTCCACCTCCTCCACCTGGTATATTTCCACTAGCTCCAGGACCCACTACAGCTCCTCCATTTCCACCAGCCCCACCACCAGCAACAGCCAACCCTCCATTACCACTAGCTGCATCATTCCCTTTTATAGCTGTACCTGCGCTACCTCCACCTCCACCTGAAAATATCAATCCAAGTACAGTACTTCCATTAGCCCCTTTTCCACCAGAAAAAGTTGTTCCAACACCTCCGAGACCTCCAGCACCTGAATTCCCTCCTCCAGCTCCACCATTAGCAGATACAGTTGAAAAACTAGATGCAGCACCATTAACTCCGATTTCGTTAGAACCTAAGCTCCCCAAACCAACCACATAAGAAATTGAACTATTAGGAGCCACAGAAATAGAAGCTATACTATAACCACCTCCACCTCCACCTCCTGCTGAAGTACTAGTATTAGTGCCAGAACCAGATCCTCCGGCCCCCCAACATTCTGCTGTTAATAAGTTCAAACCTGCCGGAACAGTAAATGAACCACTTGTCGAAAATGTATTTGTTGTCTGGGACCATGAATAAATACAAATAAAAATGAAAAAAAAAGATAATTTTAGTCTCATAATAGTAGGTTTTAATAATAAAAAGACAACTAATTCTTTGCAATATTTATGAGTGGTATTGAAAAAGCGACAGTACTAATTGAGGATTAATTAGTATTATAACCTTTTCCCTTAAGAAGAATCAAAATAACATTAAGTTAAAGATAATTATAAAATGCCTTACTAAATTTAATAAAAAAAAATCGAAAACTGCTCTAATTTTATTCATATCGACATGCTTTACAACGACTAAAACCACATTCTTAATAAATATTTAACAAACTAATTACTAATATCTTACAATTAAATTCATTTGCCATTACAGTATATATCTTACAAGATTGTATTTCAACACCATTATTAAGAAGATTAATTCCAAAATAGGCTTAATAGCCAGAATTAGCTTCAGAAAAAAATTAAAGTTCTACATTTGTTCTTTATTCAACACTAAAATTACAAAAGGCTATATGAAATCGGACTGTACACCTAAAGAAGCGCTACAAAAATTAGAACATTTTTGCGCTTACCAAGAACGCTGTCATGATGAAGTAATTTCTAAACTATATAGTCTAAAAATGACCTCCGACGAAATAGACGCTATTGTTGTACAGCTTATAACTGACAACTTCCTTAATGAAACTCGCTTTGCTTGTATTTTTGCTCAGGGAAAACATCGTATAAAGCAATGGGGGAAAATTCGAATTGTAAATGAACTCAAAGCCCGTCATATAACTTCTACCAATATCAATCTTGCTCTTGCAGGAATTAGTAATGAAGAATATCTAGAAACATTTGAGAATCTAACCCAAAAATATTGGAATAGCATGCAAGAGAATAATCAACTTAAAAAACGTAAAAAATTTTGTGATTACATCCTACGTCGTGGCTACGAAAGTAATATGGTATATGAAAAAGTAAAAGAACTAGAAACAGAAACGAAATAATTCTCTAGTCTACAAAAGAACAAAATTACTTAAAGAGTATCACTATTTCAGGACGGGACACTTTATAAAAACAAAGGGGCTATCTAACGATACCCCCTTTTTATTATGCTTTTTCTATTAGAATACTAACGGCATTTCCTCCAAAACCTACCGCATTAATCAAAACCTTCTTTATGGGTTTTGTTTGTTGCTGCTCTTCGGCAAAAGGGACTCCAATAAATATATTATGTTGCATCATTAAAATTGCCATTTCTACACTCAAGATTCCTGAAGCTCCAAAAGTATGCCCGATCTTCCATTTATTGGTAGTCAGCAAAGGAAGCTTAGAATCAAAGACTTTTTGGATTGCTTTATATTCTGTTAAGTCTCCTTTTATAGTTCCTGGCGCGTGCATTACAATTACATCTACATCTTCAGGATTGATTCCTTTTAAAGCCATTTTCATTGATTTTTGGAAACAAGTTGCTTCTGCCGAAATAGATATATTATGCTCCAAAACTTCTGTAGCATATCCCACTCCAGTAATATAAGCAATGGCATTTTCTTTTTCTCCAGATTCAAGACAACAAACTGCTGCTCCCTCACCCAAAACCATTGTGTTTTGAATTTTATCCAAATCAAATGCAAGATTTGGCCACTTATCAGTATTCAAATCTACTCGAGAGTAAATTTTTAAAGCGCGCATTTGTGCAATCGTAAAATCAGTCAACGGAGCTTCGCTACCACCTACCAAAAACTTATCGACCATTCCTGCTCTTAACCATGCAACACCATTTAACAAAGCATGCAATGCTGTAGAGCAAGTAATAGAATGTGATATTTCTGGCCCTGAACTCTGTAAATCATGTGCTATCCAAGAAGAGATATTCCCTAATGTAGTGGTTGGTGAAGCCAAAGTCTGCGCCTTTCCAGTTTCTAAATATTCTTGAAAATGCTTTTCGAATAAATCGGTTGCTCCACGTGAAGAACCAATATTAATTCCAAAAACAGCCTCCGAATTCCATCCAGAATTTTTTATTGCCTGTCGTGATGCTGCTAAAGCAAACAAAACACTGTTGTCTAAAAATTTATATTTAATATCAGAATTACGAACCTGATCTACAATTTGTTTAGAATCAGCATCAAGTGTAGCAACTGGCGTTTCTTGTTTGTCCAATTCTTGCAAAGTAAAACAATGTTTATTACTCAAATAATTCTCCCAAACGTCTTTTGGATTGTTTCCTAAAGGCGAGATAGAAGAAAAGGCAGTAATCGCGATTTTGTTTATGTTCAAAATAATTAATTTAACTGTAATAAATAAAATGAGCGAAGAAATAGATTTAAAAATCTACACTTATACCATCTCTATAGCTTCTTCTATAATTGAATATACTTTTTCAAGTTGCTCATCACTAATAATATATGGTGGCAAAATGTAAACTATATTCCCAACAGGTCTTAGAATAACTCCTTTATCAATAAAGAAATTATAAAGTTTGGTTCTCATCGATCCATAATAACTTTCTTCTGAATCAGATTTTATTTCTAATGCAAAAATAACTCCTAACACTCTGGTTGTAATAACTTTTGAATGATTTTTTATTTTATTCTGAAAATTAAGATGGCTTTTATTTACACGCTCGATATTGTCTTGCATTTCTTGAGTTTGCAACAGATCAATACTTGCCAAAGCTGCGGCGCATCCTGTAGGATTAGCTGTAAAAGTATGGCCATGAAATAATGCTTTATTAATATCGTCATCATAAAAAGCATCAAAAACTTCTTGAGTAAAAGTAGTAATTGCCATCGGAATTGTTCCTCCTGTTAGTGCTTTAGAAAGACACATCATATCTGGTTTTACATTCAGATAATCCATTGCGAATGTTTTACCAGTTTTACCAAAACCTGTCATAACTTCATCGGCAATTGTAAGAACATTATTTGCTACACAAATCTTAATTAAAGTCTCTAGTGCTTCTGGTTCATACATAACCATTCCCGCCGCTCCCTGAACTAATGGTTCAAAAATAAACCCGGCACAATTCTTCTCTTCTATTACTCTTTTTAATGCATCAAAACTCTCCTGCTCCTGTCCTTTTACTGGAACTGGAATTCGAACTACATCTATGAACATTCCTTGAAATGCCTGTGTATAAAATGAAATTCCACTTGCAGCCATTGCTGCAAATGTATCTCCATGAAAAGCATTTTCAAAAGCAATAATCGTAGTACGTTTTTCTCCTTTATTAAAGAAGTATTGCAAAGCAACTTTTATTGCTACTTCTACCGCTGTAGAACCATTATCTGAAAAGAAGATTTTCTGTTGGTTTTTGGGTAAGATTTCAATTAATCTTTCCGCAAGAACAATTGCTGGTTCATGCGTAAATCCACCAAACAAAACGTGTTCCAGCGTAGTTAACTGTTTGTAGATTGCATCTGCAATAAAACGATTACTATGCCCAAAAGGATTAACCCACCAAGAGGCAATCGCATCTATATATTCTTTATTATTTTCATCCCAAAGTAATGCTCCTTCTCCACGAGAAATAGCAATTGGAACTGCAGCTGTTTTATGTTGTGTATAAGGATGCCAAAGATATTGGCTGTCTTTTTCTGATAATGTCATTTTGTGAAATGTTTATTTATAAAAAGTAAAATGTGTTTTTTGTAAAATGTATACTGTAAGATGTGGAATGCATTTTACTTTCCACAAAAACATTTTACAATTCTAAAAGATTCTCTCGAAATAAATCGGCATATTCTCGAATTACATTTTGATCAAAATAAGGTTCTTCATCAATTCGCCCAATACATTTTACTCCTGTACTATTTAAAATAATAGCTTCGGAAGATTTGTTTTCGCTTCCGCTAAAAATAATTCCTGCAATATTTAATTTTCGGCTCTTCAAAGCTTCAATTGTTAACACTGTATGATTAATGCTTCCTAAATAATGTCTAGAAACCACTATAACTTTATAATTTGACTGAATTAAATCTATTACAAATTCTTCATTATTTAATGGTACAAAAACTCCTCCTGCCCCTTCAATAACCAAATGGTTATCAGTTTGTGGCTCCCTTATCTCATTCAAATCAATAGTAACTCCATCAATCTCTGCGGCCAAATGAGGGCTTGCTGGTGTATTTAATGCGTATGAATTTTTATGAAATTGAGATTTTTTATTCGAAATTTTTGACTGAACTTTTCCTGTATCTGAGTTATCTAAATCACCCGCCTGAATAGGCTTCCAATAATCAGCCTCTAATGCTTCTACGATTATAGCCGAAGCAATTGTTTTTCCAACATCAGTAGAAATACCTGTAATAAATAGTTTCATTCCCTTATTTTTATTGCGTACAAAAATACCAATAAAAACACAAAGCCCATCATAAGATGGGCTTTGTGTTTATTCTTCTTTCAATTCTTCTAAAATCTTTTTTATCTGTCTAGCATATTTTCCATAAAAGAAATATACCCAGATTTCTGTAAGTATCCCCATGATTAAAATCGTGAACATCAGAATTCCCACGATAAGGATCAATTTACTCTGCTCGATTTCTCCATTAAAATTCTGAACTGCACTTGGTGTTTTATACACGATATAACCTATCAAAAATAATATCATAAATGGAACTAGAGAAAAAGTAAATGTTTTATAAAGCTGCATATTAAGTCTAATATCATAATAGGTTTCATACAAACTATCTTTAGTACTCAACGCTACACCATTTAATCTTTTGTAGAATAAAAACAATTTCGCTAAATAATAAATACTTATTGCAAGCATTATTCCAAACAATAAATAATAAGGCAATTCCATTTTTATCGGAAAACCGCTAATTGAAGGTACAAACCCCATAAATAATAAAGCCAAAATCTGAGCGAGAAAATCCAATCGTAAGTTCTTTCTAATTTTGTCTAATGGCATGTGAACCGATTTTAATTTTTCTATCGTATTTGGAAGGACAACATCTTTAGGTTTGTCTTCATTCCACGCGTTTTGTATGTCGTTAAAATCCATATCCTTGATTCTTAATTATTTCTTTTAATTTTTCTTTTGCTCTATTTAATTTCACTCTAGCATTACCCTCCGAAATACCTAAGTTTTCTCCTATTTCTTTATGCGAAAATCCTTCAAGTTGGTAAAAGATAATAGCTTTATCAATTTTTTCTAATTTTTGAACTGCCTTATAAAAATGCTCTATCTGACTTTCTTTTATATGTGAATCCGTTTCTTCTTCTTTTATATTTTCTGAAACAATTGCATATTTATCAACCTTCTTTTTATCTTTCTTTAAAAAAACAATTGCCGTATTTACTGCCACACGATACATCCAGGTAGAAAATTGGCTTTCATTTCTAAAACTATCATACGCTTTCCAAAGCTGACAAATAATCTTCTGAAACAAATCTTGCTGATCATCATAATTATCCATGTACATTTTAGAAACTTTGTATAGGATTCCTTTATGATTTTCTATCCGGCTTAAAAACTGTTGCTCTTTCTCTTTCAAAATATTTCTATTTCATTACCGATTTAACCTTATACCCTGCCTTTTTCAATAAATTAATCACTACTTGTTCTCCAGCCAAATGCGCGGCTCCAACTGCTATAAACGTAGATTTATTTTTCATTAATTCAGGTATTTGATTTACCCAATTACTATTTCTTTTATCCAACATTTCCTCCCTTGTTCTTTCGTTCATAAACTTTTCGCCCGTAGTTCTGTTGTAAATAGCCTCAATGTTCTCTGCTTTATAATCATCTATTAAAGGAATAGATCCATCCTTTACAGATTCTGTCAACATCGAAATCATTTCATCATTTGTATAAGCATAGTCAAGAATTTCAAACTGAGCTTTAATAGTTTCTAATCCACCAACTTCAAGATTTCGCTTTTTGAAATTGATGCGGTTTTCTTAATTGCATTTTTTTGATTACGACTCGTAAGTAATTTAATTATCAAAACGTTACAAATTTTTAAATCTTTTTTAAGAAAGCGAGGAAACACAATAGTTTAGGAAGCCATGTTTTTTTTAAAAAATTATTAATTTAAAAAAAACATGAAAAAAAAGTAGAGATTCACAAAATCAACTTTGCTGTTCTTTGTAGAAGACTATTAAAACACATAGTCCCTTAACAATTCTAAAGCCTGATTTATTTCCTCTTCGGAATTATAGCTATGAATGCAAAAACGCAATCGTTCCTGCCCTTCTGGAACTGTTGGAGACAGAATTGCTTTTACATCGAATCCTTTCTCTTGTAATTTTTGAGCAACTGTCTTTACGTTTTCATTACCTGGAATAATTGCCGATTGAATTGTTGATTTACTTCTAACAAACATAGGTTGTAATCCAAGAAGTTTTTTTGTTGATTGAAGTAAACAATATTCTGGCGTAGTATTTCGATAGTTTCTTTCTCAATATCCAACTGCTGATAAGCTATAAAAATAGTAGCAACTGAATGTGGAGACAATCCTGTTGTATAAATAAAACTTCTAGCAAAATTAACGAGGTATTCTTTTAATTCTTTAGTCCCAAGAACCGCGGCCCCATGACACCCTAAACCTTTACCAAAAGTCATAATTCTAGCAAAAACTCTATTGTGTAGTCCTAAAAACTGCAATAAACCTTCGCCTTTCGCTCCAAAAACCCCTAATGCATGAGCTTCGTCAACTACAAGATAGCAATTGTATTTTTCGGATAAGAGCACTAATTCCTCTAGATTTGGACAATCTCCATCCATTGAAAAAACACTTTCTGTAACAATATAAATTATTGAGTTTTGGTATTTTACTATAAGCCGTTCTAAATCTTCAAAATCATTATGATTAAATTTATACGTTTTAGCATTCGACATTAAAATTCCGTCGCGAATAGAAGCATGACTTAACTCATCATACAAAATAACATCATTACGCTGTGGAATAGCGCTAAAAAAGCCAACATTGGCATCGTAACCCGAATTAAAAATTAAAGCCGATTCTGACTCATGAAACTGCGCTACAAAGGTTTCTGCAATTTTATACAGAGAATGGTTCCCTGAGATTAATCTTGATCCTGTTGCTCCATTTTGTACATTATTAGTATCGAGTAAATAGTGATGTGTTTTATTAAAAATTACTTCAGATTTTGAAAACCCAATATAATCATTGGAAGTAAAATCAATTGATGCATTAACATCTGGCAATTGTCTAAGTGCATTATTTTGCTTTCTTACGACTAACTTTTGAAGAAGGTTTTCTGGTAATTTCATAAATACAAAGTTATTAAATTAAGCCTGATTTTATAATCTATCATCTTTTTTAGCCCTGATGGAAACGGCATCCTTTTTTTGTTGGCCACTGCAAACAAAAAAAGATATAGTGAACAGCAGGAGATTGCTCCTAAAATTTCATCTTATAAAAACTAGTGCAATAAAAAAAGCCATTCACGATTGTGAATGGCTTTTCAACTTTATTTTA
The DNA here is from genome assembly GCF_003668995.1 of Flavobacterium sp. 140616W15. Classification (NCBI taxonomy): domain Bacteria; kingdom Pseudomonadati; phylum Bacteroidota; class Flavobacteriia; order Flavobacteriales; family Flavobacteriaceae; genus Flavobacterium; species Flavobacterium sp. 140616W15. The sequence continues at coordinate 4,252,494 of NZ_CP033068.1, read as the reverse complement.
AATTGTCTTAGTCAGCTAAAACAATTATCTTATTGTCTTTCATCTCGATAGTACCTGACACAATATCCAAAGTATAAGTTTGGTCATTTACTTTCGTGAATTTATCCGCTACTTCTTTAGAAAAATTAAAGCTTGTCGCTACAATTTTAATAGTTCCTTTTTCTAAAATAGAAACAATAGGAGCGTGATGATTCAATATTTGAAAGCTTCCATCAACCCCTGGTAAAGTAACCGAAGTTACATTTCCTGAGAATAATTTTGCTTCTGGTGATACTATTTCTAAAGTCATTTTCTTTTAGTTTACAGTTTCAGTTAATAGTCTCAATATAAAATACCGCGACCCAATACTGAAAACTAGATTAAGCTTCTGCTAACATTTTCTCTCCAGCCTCGATTGCATCTTGGATAGATCCTTTCAAGTTGAAAGCTGCTTCTGGAAGGTGATCTAACTCACCATCAATAATCATGTTAAATCCTTTGATAGTATCTTTAATATCAACCAATACTCCAGGAATACCTGTAAATTGCTCCGCTACGTGGAATGGTTGAGATAAGAAACGTTGTACACGACGTGCTCTTGATACAGATAATTTATCTTCTTCAGATAATTCTTCCATACCTAGAATCGCGATGATATCTTGTAATTGTTTGTATTTTTGAAGAATTTCTTTTACTCTTTGTGCACAATCATAGTGCTCATCACCTAAGATTTGAGGAGTCAAGATTCTTGAAGTTGAATCCAATGGATCAACTGCAGGATAAATACCTAACTCAGCAATTTTACGAGACAATACTGTTGTTGCATCTAAGTGAGCAAAAGTTGTTGCTGGCGCCGGGTCAGTTAAATCATCCGCAGGTACGTAAACCGCTTGTACAGATGTAATCGAACCTTTGTTTGTAGATGTAATACGTTCCTGCATCGCACCCATTTCTGTTGCTAATGTTGGTTGGTATCCTACCGCAGATGGCATACGACCTAAAAGAGCCGAAACCTCAGAACCTGCTTGTGTAAAACGGAAGATGTTATCTACGAAAAACAATACGTCTTTACCTTGATCAGTTCCTGCTCCATCACGGAAATACTCAGCGATAGATAATCCTGAAAGTGCCACACGTGCACGAGCTCCAGGAGGCTCATTCATTTGTCCGAAAACGAAAGTAGCTTTAGACTCTCTCATTCCTGGCATATCTACTTTAGATAAATCCCATCCTCCATTTTCCATAGAGTGCATGAAATCATCACCGTATTTTATAATTCCTGACTCTAACATCTCACGAAGTAAGTCATTTCCTTCACGTGTTCTTTCTCCTACTCCTGCGAATACAGAAAGTCCACCGTGACCTTTTGCGATATTGTTAATCAACTCCTGAATCAATACTGTTTTTCCAACACCAGCACCACCGAACAATCCAATTTTACCCCCTTTTGAGTAAGGCTCGATCAAATCGATTACTTTAATACCTGTGAACAATACTTCAGATGAAGTTGACAAATCTTCGAATCTTGGAGCTTGTCTGTGAATAGACAATCCATTTTCTCCTGTTTTTGGCAAGTCCCCTAAACCATCAATTGCATCTCCAATTACATTAAATAATCGACCATATACATCTGGACCGATTGGCATTTGGATTGGGTTTCCAGTTCCAACTACTTCATATCCACGGCTCAAACCATCTGTCGAGTCCATTGATATTGTACGAACTGTATTTTCTCCGATGTGAGATTGTACTTCAAGAACTAATAACGTTCCGTCTTTTTTAGTGATTTCTAATGAATCATAAATTTTTGGAAGTTCAACATCTTTACCGTTGAAAACGACATCAACTACTGGTCCAATGATTTGGGCAACTTTTCCTATTACTTTTGACATTACTGTATGTGTTTATTAAATAGCTATTTAGGTTTAACGAAAATACCTCTTTTTTCAGTGCGCAAAGATAATTTTTAAAATATAAAATCAATAACTTTTTTTTATAAAAATACTATATTTTTTACAGTTAATAAAAATAAGCCCATTGATTGTATAAAAGACCATCCTTTCAGCCTAATAAAAAAAACCACCACATTAAAAAAACGGGTGGCTTTCTTACTAAAAAAATTGGCTTTATTTTATTATTGCTGGATATTGAATTGGATAATTTCCCAAATCAACATGTCGCAATGTAGAATTATATTTTGCATTAATAGCATCTACAAAAATATTTGCTATTAAACCATATCCTCTAGCACTTGGATGAATACCATCAAGAGAGAAAGCTCCTCCTGTTACAAAAGCAGAAGTCATATTAAAATTTCCAAAATTAATACCTCCATTAGACAATTGCGCCATAACTGCCCTTGTATCTACTAATGCTAATCCTTTTGAATCTGCAACCGCCTTGATAGCATCATTATAAGCATTAGTTGCTAAAACAACCTCTGCAACTTCATCTTTTGATAAAACCCAACTATCTGCCAAAGGAACCGAAAGACCATTTACTTTTGTCGGATCCCCACCAACAGCGGTACCTATAAAATTTCGAGCAATAAGCACCATAAAATCTCCTTTTGTCGCTTGTCTATATGACGGAATTCCATAACCTGTAAGATTAGTAAGATAACTATCATCAATAACCACAGCATTATTTCCTTCCACAAATTTTATTGTTCTGCGAACAGCCTCTTCTTCCGTTAATAATTTATTAGCAACCATAGCTTTCAATCCTCCATTATAAGTTGCATATCCTGCATTTAATTGCGCTGCTAAATCTTTCGTTAATGGTACCGGATTGTAAGGCACCGTTGTAAAATACGGCAACGCACTTACATTTGGTAAGTTTGCCACAACCCCTTTAGCTCCACTTAACATTAAACCATCTATCAAAGAAGCATAAACACTTGCAAACACAGTCGGATCTGTAATATCATTACTACCATATGTTGCTGGATTCATATTTCCTTTTTGATTTTTCCCCACTCCTCCAGATATTGCATAGCTTAAAACATCGTTTCCTCCAATAAACAAAGAGAAAAAAGTTGGTTTTTGCGCTACAGCGTCTCCTAAAATAGTAGCTGTAGACGAGCTTGCAAAGCGAGCAAAATACGGATTTGCCGCTCCCGAAGGCACACCTGCTACATTGCCATACCCAGCAGCTAGCAAATGAAAACTTTTTGCCCCTGGTACTCCCATATTATTAAACGCCCCTGTTAAATGAGTAGTTACCTCAGTTGTTGGCTTACCACTTACGGGAACTGGCCCAACCCCATTAAAATATAGTCGAGGTCCTAAAATCACATTACCTCCAAACAATAAACCTCCAATATTATCCTGCATTAATGGCGTAGTAAAAGCCCCACCCCCAGCGGGCGCAAACTGTTGCGATAATACATTAGCATACGAGCCTTGCTGTCCTTTTGCAAACAAAGCGCCATCACTATATCCTGCCGCAAATGAATCTCCCAAAGCAATATATTTTGTAAACACTGCCGAACCAGGTGTGATTGGAACTTCAGCAGGTGTTGTATCTTCATCATCATTATTACATGCTACAAAGGCCAATGAAACCAATAATAGCCATTTAAAATTTTTTATCATGATTTGTTATTTTTACATTAATATTCATTTTCCCAACTTCTTAAATTCATCAAGAAGCACATAAATTACATATTCAATAATTTATTTATGGGTTAATTGTCCACGAAGCAAACCATTGTTGCCCTATTAAACCTGCTCCTATAACCTGAAGATAATCTTTTCCAAAAAGATTTGTAGCACCAACCTTTATAACCGATTTCAACTTAGGAAATGCGTAATTTATTTGTGCATCGAAAACCGTGTTCTCAGGAATCATTCCATCAGCAAAAGAGGCCTCCCATAAATACTCAGTATTCCACCTTACATTCATATTAAATCCAAAATTTTTAAACAATTTAGCATTTCCCAATGAACCTTTAATTCTATGTTTTGGAGTATTAAAGCCTGCCACAAAACCTGGGTCTTTTGACTGATCAAAATCTAATTGCGAGTAATTATAGTTTACTCCTACTTCAAAATCTTTGTATACTTTTTTAGACAAACCAACTCCTACTCCAAAAGAAGTAACTTGAGCAGTTGTATTAGTATAAACCTGATAAACTCTTCTGTCTCCAAACGCTAACGCTTGAACACTTTTTGCTACTTCTACATCTGCAAAATTTGTACCTACAGTTCCGTAATACGGACTAATTACTCGAGCCGTATTCATGAAATTATCATAAATATTGTAATATGCATTAACATCAATCGAGAAGTCTCTTACCACAGAACGATATCCTATCTCAAAAGCCTGTACTTCTTCTGGTTTTACCAATCCGATATTAGCTACTTGAAGATCTGCAGGATTTCCAGATGCCCCAAATGCTTGCACAGAAGCCACTGTATATGCATTTTCGTAAGCTTTGTGGCCATTCATTATTACTGTAGCCGGATTATTTGCCGCTTGACCTGCTAAACTCACTTCTCTAACCTCTGTAAAACGATCTAAATTTTCTGCTGCAGAACCAATTAATGCAAATGGACCTAAATCCAAACCAATGTATTGATCTTGAGTTGTAGGATTTCTAAATCCTGTTTGATATGAAAGTCTAAAATTATGCACTTTGCTTGCCCCAGCAGAGTAAACAAAAGCAACTCTTGGCGATACATTTCCTTTAAAGTTTTGACTTTTATCATAACGAATAGACCCTGTAAATTTTAATCTATCATCCATCCATTTTTTAGCAACCTGTGCATAAGCTCCGTATTCTTTATAATTTAACGGGCCGTCATAATCTGTAAAGATTGTTCCTTCAGAATTCATTACATATTGTCTCCAAGAGCCTCCTACTTGAATTTCAGCAAACTTAACAAGGTCTTTAAAATTGTAATTCACATCAGAATGATATAATTTAGAATGATCTATAAACTTAGCTCCTTCTTTTAGATTTGGATTATTAATAACATCTGTAAAAGCACTTACAAATTGTGGCGAACCAGGTTCAAATCTGGCAGATCTAGGGGCAGTAGGATTGGCTGGATCGATATTTGGTGCTAATCCCAAACCTGGTGAAACATTGTAGTCAGCAAAAGTTCTGGCATAGTTTGCCGCATCATTTGCATTTAGCCCCAATACTGCCGAAGACAATTGAAATGACTTAGCATAATCTGTAAACCAGTTGGTATCTGATTTAGCTGCTCTATTTACATTCCAACCAGCAAAACGCATATCATATGAATCTCCAGCATTCTCATTAGTCATATAAACTCTAGCAAAAAAATTCTTTCCTTTTACTTCAAATTTAGTTTGTCCCATAAAAAAGTTCTTCAAAGAATATCTGTTTGCTCCTTGATAAATAGTACTACCTATACCTAATTTGTATTGAAAGATAAACTCAGTTTCGTTATCCCAAGGCTTAAGATGCATTGCAAAATCCGCCTTTACGCTTTCTGATTTATTATTATTCAAATCTTTTTCATGATACCCTGTTCTACTTACCTGCCCTACGTTTGGAAGAAAAGTTGTAACCTCGTCACCATAAATATTTAATCCATCATAATTCTGATTATTAGCATGCCCGATAGAACCTCCAGTTAAACTTCTTAAATCGTCGGCAATCCACTCGGTTGCTCTTACAAAGTTAAAATTTGCTTTAATTGCAAAATGCTTAGTAAATGCAGTAGCCGCTCTAAAACCAAGATCTACATAATCATTTGTTCCCGCTACATCTTGTGAAGTTTGACCATATTTAAAATAAGTACTAACCCCTTGATACGTAAATGGGCTTTTACTATTCATAAAAAGAATACCATTAAAAGCATTGGCTCCATAAAGCGCAGATGACGCTCCAGGCAAAAGTTCAACACTAGCAACATCTAAATCATTCAGACCAATTAAATTCCCTAATACAAAATTTAATGCCGGAGATGAATTATCCATACCATCTACCAATTGCATAAAACGAGTATTCGCAACTGTAGCAAAGCCTCTTGTATTTACTGATTTAAAAGAAATACTACTAGTATTAAAGACAACCTCTTTTAGATTCTCTAAACCCTCATAAAAAGACGGAGCGGTAGTACTTTTTACATCTTGAATACCCATTCTCTCAATTGTAACAGGTGACTCAATTACTCTTTCTGGAGTTCTCGAAGCCGATACCACAATTTCATTCAACATTGTTTGCTCCTCAACTAATAACACAGTAATTTTTGTGTAGCAGAAGTAATATTGACAGTCTTAGTTTCATGCCCAACTGCCGTAATTCTGATAGTTAATGGTAAATTTTTGGATGATTTTAAAACAAATGAACCGTCGAAATCAGTAGACGTACTACTAGCCTCTCCAACAACATTAATATTAGCTCCAGGAATTGCTTCTTTTTATTATCAATAACGGAACCTGAAATTGTACTCTGCGCAAAGGATACCCCGCAGAATAACAATGATAAAATAAGTAAATACATTCTCATTTGGTTAGTTTTAGATGGTTTATGTTACCAAAGTACAAATATTTTTGATATTACTAAAAAATTGTTAAGAAATATTAATATTCCTTAACTTTTTAGTAACAAAAATACATAATTCGTATTTATGTTTTTTGAACTTTTGACAACATTTAACCCATAACTCACTGAAATATACTATGCATACATATTATTTTGGAGGTAAAATTGAATATTCTATAAAAATGAATTCTTAATTTTTTGTTATAAAAAAAAGCGAGATGTAAATCTCGCTTTTTCAAATACTTATAATATTATATGTTTTATTCTACAGTAACCGACTTAGCCAAGTTTCTTGGTTGATCAACATTACAACCTCTCATAACTGCTATATAATAAGATAACAATTGCAATGGAATAGTAGTTATTAATGGCGATAAAGCATCAGATGTTTCAGGAATTTCAATCACATAGTCTGCTAATTCACGTACTTGCGTATCACCCTTAGTTACTACTGCAATAATTTTTCCACTTCTGGATTTTATTTCCTGAATATTACTTACAATTTTATCGTAATGTCCTTGCTTAGGTGCAATTACTATTACCGGCATATGCTCATCAATTAAAGCAATTGGTCCGTGCTTCATTTCTGCAGCAGGATATCCTTCTGCATGAATGTATGAGATTTCTTTAAGCTTTAAAGCTCCTTCAAGTGCTACAGGAAAATTATAACCTCTTCCTAAATACAAACAATTTGGAGAATCCTTAAAGACTCCTGCAATTTCTTTGGCAACATCATTTGTTTCCAAAACCTCTTTTACTTTATCCGGGATAAGTTCAAGCTCTTGCAAGTATCTATGAAAATCTGAACTAGACAATGTTCCTTTTGCTTTTGCCAAACGCAAAGCAATCATCGTTAACACAGTAATCTGAGTCGTAAACGCTTTTGTAGAAGCCACACCAATCTCAGGACCTGCATGCGTATAAGCGCCTGCATGAGTCTCTCTAGAAATAGAAGAACCTACAACATTACAAACACCAAATACAAATGCTCCATGCTCTTTTGCTAATTTAATAGCTGCCATAGTATCTGCAGTTTCTCCAGATTGAGAAATTGCTATAACCACATCTGTTTTGTTGATAATAGGATTACGGTATCTAAATTCTGAAGCATATTCAACCTCTACAGGAATTCGGGCAAATTCCTCAAAGATATATTCTGCAACTAAACCTGCATGCCAAGAAGTACCGCAAGCAACAATAATTATTCTGTCGGCATTAAGAAATTTCTCTAAATTATCTTCAACACCAGCTAACTGAACAATTCCTTCATTTGCATGAAGTCTTCCTCTGTAAGTATCTTTTATAACACTAGGTTGCTCATATATTTCTTTAAGCATGAAATGGTCATAACCACCTTTTTCAATTTGCTCTAAATTCATTTGAAGCTCCTGAATATAAGGATCTACTAATGAATCATCTTTAATCTTTCTGATCTTAATAGGCTTATGCAATCTAATGTTAGCCATTTCTCCATCTTCTAAATAAACTGCATTTGAGGTATATTCAATAAATGGCGAAGCATCTGATGCAACAAAATATTCACCCTCACCAACTCCAATTGCCAATGGGCTACCCAATCTAGCTGCAACAATTTCGTTAGGATTCTTTTTATCAAATACCGCAATAGCATAAGCACCTACAACTTGATTTAATGCAACTTGTACTGCCTTCCCTAATTTAAGATTTTCTTGTTTCTGAACTTCTTCAATCAAATTTACCAATACCTCAGTATCTGTATCTGAATGAAAAACATACCCTCTTTTTTTTAATTCTTCTTTAAGTGGAGCATAATTTTCGATAATACCATTATGTATTATTGCCAAATCTCCAGAATTAGACAAATGAGGATGTGAATTCACATCATTAGGAACACCATGTGTTGCCCAACGTGTATGTCCTATTCCTATAGTTCCGTTTGTTGTAAAACCTTCATTGGCTTTAGCTTCAAGATCCGAAACTTTACCTTTTGTTTTACAAAGTTTAATTGCTTCTCCATCATATAACATAACTCCAGCACTATCATAACCTCTATATTCAAGTCGTTTTAGCCCTTTAATTACAATAGGATACGCCTCTCTATATCCAATATATCCAACAATTCCACACATATATATTTAATTAATTTGGTTTCGTGTAGTAAATCTGAAGTTTTAATCTCTTACTTCCATCAGGTGAATTCCCTCCATGAAGAATTGTTCCTAAAGGACTCATTACCGATGCTCTTGGAGCCTTAGTAAATGCATCTCCTTTTACTGTCTTTATATTTGTAGCTTTTAACTTACTAGAAGCAACAACATTAATATCCTCTGTTACGACAATTCCCATTTTCACATTAGTTGAATCTTTGTTGTTAATCAAATTCTTAATATGATTTGTAAGTCGAATTTTATAAGTTGTACCTTTTTTACTAACTGGATCAACATTTAAAATACCACTAAAAACTTGCTTAATTTTTTTTGCATCATTCGTAGCACTTGGAGTTCCATCATTATAATAATCTACAATAGGTCTATTATTATTAAAATCATACAAATAAATTCTATTTGGCTCTGAACTATTTTTCATAGCATCTGAATCAATATGAAAAACCAAATTAGCCTCATTAATTAACAATTTCTTCCCATCTGCTGGATTTCTTAATCTATCCAACTCATCTGGAACATTATTTGGCCCTTGCGTTAATTTTCCATTTTTATCATACCCAATAACATCCGTTCTACCAAAAAGTTCTAATATAGCCATTGAGCCCTGACCTCCTTTTAAGTACAACTTTTCATCACCATTTACTTTTGGAGTACTTATTGCTGTATTATAACTTGAATTAAGATTAGTCTCTTGTAGTAAATTAACAGTATTATCACTTAAATTAAGGACTAAAGTTTTATCCTCCATTGTTTCATCATCATCTGTCGTTATTTCCGTTTTAGCTTTATACTTAATAGTAATCTTTCCTTTTTTAAAGTCCATAGTAGCCATTCTGCTTGCACCACCATTACTTTCTACCTTAAAGTACAAGCCTCTAAAATATTCTTTAAAAACATCATTTGAAACCAATTTTCCCGCTGGAGCCTTAAGAATTTTTCTTGAAAAACTGTAGTATTCAAATTAAGTTTCATTGCTGGCGCTCTTTTGGTCACCGTTTCTTTACCTGCATTATCTTTAGTCGTTTCGGTAATTTCTTCTGGACTGAATCTAAAATTAATATTTTCTTCATCAGGGCCGTTGTTTAAGCGCGCACCTACTTTTACATTATCAAAAAGATGATTATCATCAGTAAAAAAAAGCTTTGAACTTACAAAGTTATCATCTGGATCCAAATTAGGCATATAATACCCTGACTCATAAACACTAAGATTCATTCTACCATCTAAAGGACCATATATTGAATCTAGTATGTATATATTTTTTCCATTTTCAACCTTATCTATGTGACTATAATATGGAATTTCAAGCTCAATACTTTGAACAACAGGACTTTCTCCAATTGTTGGGTTAGGTTCCGCCAATGTTACCTGTGTAGCAAAATTAGCAACCGTTGTACTAAATGCAGAATTAACATAAATCCCTAATTGATTTGATGTCAAATTATTAGATTGTATTGCTTTTATCTGTTGATTATAACCTATCACTTCTAGATCCATTGTGGCCAAATCAAAATGATTACCACCAATTAAATCATCGCCTATAGCATTAAAATCCTTGTCGCAAGAATAAAAAAATGCAACGCTTGCTACTAAAAATATTTTCCTAAAAAAAGAAGTATTCTGCATGTGTAATAAAAAAATTAAATTTTAAAGAACCTCGTTTTTATAAAAATTTGTATACGCCTCTGCGAATGCATCTTTTGGGACGAAAGGTAAAAAAGGTTTTCCCGAAGATTCTATAAATTTTGTTAAACTTGAAGACAGATTGTTTGAGGCAATTATTACCGCATCTGAATGAAGAATACTCGCTTTTAAGATATTTTCGTAATTTGGAATCTCTAAATCTGAAACGGCTTCATGTGAAACCCCGTCAAACTTAACCTTCTTAATCATTTCAGGATCTAGTGTCTCATCAAACGATTGCGTATAAACAGAAGTAACAATTTTTGTTTCAGAAAATAAAGCTTCATGTTTATAGTAATGTTTCATATATATAGGCAACATTGCTGCCATCCATCCATGAACATGTATTATATCTGGAACCCAATTTAATTTTTTCACGGTTTCAACAACCCCTTTAGCAAAGAAGATCGCTCTTTCGTCATTATCTGGATACATTACGCCTTCTTCATCTGTAAAAGTAGCTTTTCTCTTAAAGTACTCATCGTTATCTATAAAATAAACCTGAATTCTTTCCTTAGGAATAGATGCTACCTTAATAATCAATGGCATATCTAAGTCGTTCACTACCAAATTCATTCCAGAAAGTCTAATAACTTCGTGTAACTGGTGTCTTCTTTCATTGATATTCCCATACCTTGGCATAAAAATTCTTATTTGCCCGCCTTGATCGTTAATCATCTTTGGCACATCATAAGACATTAAAGAAACCTCATTTTCAGCTAAATAAGGCACAACTTCAGATGATACATACAATATCCTCTTATCTTTCATAATAGTAATTTGCTTAATTTTTGGTAATAAAAACGATGCAAAATTACAAAATTTTATGCAGTTATTAACTAATATATTATGTTTGCATTAAATTTTAATAATACCACCATGCATATTTTCTACGGTAAAGTTGCTTTAATAGCTTATCTAAAAACTATTAAAACAGAAAATTCAAGTGTTGGTTTCGTACCAACCATGGGCGCTTTACACCAAGGTCACCTGGCATTAATGCAACGATCATTAAACGAAAATGACAACACAGTTGTAAGTATTTTTGTAAATCCAACACAGTTTAACAACCAAGAAGATTTAGCAAAATACCCCGAACTCTAGACGAAGATGTAAGAAAAATGTGTGATTTAAGCGATGAAATAATTTTATACGCTCCAACTGTCGAAGATATTTACGAAGGACATACCGTTTCTCAATCATTTGATTTTGATGGACTAGAAAATCAGATGGAAGGAAAATTCAGACCAGGTCATTTTAATGGCGTTGGTACTATCGTAAAACGTCTATTTGAAATCATTACTCCAACAAACGCTTATTTTGGAGAAAAAGATTTTCAACAATTGCAGATTGTAAAGAAAATGGTCGAAAAAAACCATCTTCCAGTAAATGTTGTTGGTTGTCCAATTTTTAGAGAACCAAACCAACTGGCAATGAGCTCTAGAAACGAACGTTTGAATAATGATGAACGTCAGGAGGCTGCTATAATTTATAAAATTCTAACTGAAGCAAAAGAAATATTTCAAACAAAAAGTCCTGAAGAGACAATTGAATTCGTGGAAAATTCTTTCAAAAATAACGATAAATTTGAACTAGAATATTTCGTAATTGCTGATGAATCTACATTATTACCTATCGATCATAAAAGTAAAGACAAAAATTACCGCGCATTTATAGCAGTATTTGTTAATTCTATTAGGTTGATCGATACTATTTCATTAAATTAATTTACTTTTGTAACATGCAAATTCAAGTAGTAAAATCAAAAATACACCGCGTTAAAGTAACTGGAGCCGATCTTAATTATATTGGCAGCATTACTATTGACGAAGCCTTACTAGACGCCTCAAACATGATTGAAGGCGAAAAAGTGGCAATTGTTAATATTAATAATGGAGAACGTTTTGAAACGTACGCCATTAAAGGAGAACGAAATTCGGGCGAAATAACCCTTAATGGGCCTGCAGCAAGAAAAGTACAAAAAGATGATATCATCATTATCATTTCTTATGCAACATTAGAGTTTGAAGAAGCCAAAACCTTCAAGCCATGGATTGTTTTCCCTAATGAAAATGACAATTCGTTAACATAAATCCATTTCTAAACCTATAAAAACTGCCCTTTTTCAAAGTTAAATTTTGTAAAAAGGGCAATTTTGCATCTATAAGTTAACCAAATTGCCATGCCATTATCAATTTGTAATTAAATAAAAAAAATAAAGTACTATATTGCTACTCTATTTTGATAATCTTAAAATTTCAGAAATCCCAAATTATGAAAAAAGTTTACCTACTGCTATTATTCATTTCTATTACCGCTTTTTCTCAAAGAAAAACAGAAACAATTAACTCAATACCATTAGGAGAAGCAAGAACAATAACAGTTGAATTGCCTGCTTCTTACGAAACCAATAAAACTCGAAAATACCCTGTACTTTATTTATTTGACGGAGAATATCTTCTAGATCCTTTTAGCGGTGCTTTAAAATATGGTGCTTATTGGGATGACTTACCAGAAACTATTATTGTAGCCATTCACCAAAACAAAAATGATGAGCGTGAAGATGATTCAACTTTTGACGGAATTAATGGTTTACCATTTGAAAAAGGAGCCAAGTTTTTTGAATTTGTTGCAGGTGAAGTAATTTCAAAAGTTGAAAAAAATTATCGTACTGCACCATTCCGAATTATTGCTGGTCATGGAGTAACTGCTGGCTATTTAAATTTCTTCTTATATAAAGAAGTACCATTATTTAATGCATACATTTCTATGAGTCCAGAGCTGGCAACTCAAATGGAAGTTCGCGTTCCTGAAAAATTTGCTAAATTAAAAACACCTCTATTTTATTATCTATCTGCTGCTGACGGAGATATTAAAAAAACCAAAGAGCCAATCCAAAAATTAGATCAAAACATTAAAATAGCTAATAATCCTTTAATAAATTACAAATACGATTTATTTAAAAACACTACTTATTATTCAGCCGTTTTATATGCAATACCTAATGCTTTAAATCAAATTTTTGAAGCCTATAAGCCTATAAATTTAACCGATTATAATGACAAGATTGTTATTCTTAAATCTGGTTATGTTGACTATCTAAGAGAAAAATATGACATAATCACAAAAACATTAGGTGTTGAAATGCCTGTTCGAATGAATGATTATATAGCTGTAGAAACTGCTATTTTAAAAAATAATGCATACGACGAATTAGGCATATTAGCGGAAATTGCCAATACTAGTTATCCTAAAGCAATGTTAGGTGAATACGAACTAGGATTGATGTACGAAAAAATGGGAGATGCAAAAAGAGCTTCTAAAAAATACCAAAACGCTTCACAAATGGAGCCTATTGGCAGATTGAACAAAGATTTGATGTACGACAAAATAGATGAAATGAATGATCTTATCAAAAAGAAATAATGTCAAAAGTTAAAACAACCTTTTTTGCCAAAATTGTGGCGCTCAATATTCTAAATGGCAAGGACAATGTAATTCTTGCAAAGAATGGAACACCATAGCTGAGGAAATTATCCAAAAACAAGAAAAAGTTGCTTGGAAAAGTGAACCTACTCCAACTGGTAAAGCACCTCGTCCTTTAAGAATAAACGAAATCGATTCTACGCAAGAAGTGCGTATGGATACCACTGATGGCGAATTAAATAGAGTTCTTGGGGGCGGTATTGTTCCTGGATCACTAACCCTTTTAGGTGGCGAACCCGGAATTGGGAAGAGTACACTTTTGCTTCAGGTTTCATTACAATTACCCTATAAAACCCTATATGTTTCGGGTGAAGAAAGCCAGAAACAAATAAAAATGCGTGCTGAAAGAATTACGCCAAATGGGGATAATTGCTATATCCTTACTGAAACCAAAACCCAAAATATCTTTAAACAAATTGAGGCCATTCAGCCAGAGATTGTTATCATTGATTCTATACAAACGCTTCATACCGATTATATAGAATCAACTGCTGGGAGTATTTCTCAAATTCGAGAAACTACAGCCGAATTAATCAAATTTGCCAAAGAAACCAATATCCCTGTAATCCTAATTGGTCACATTACTAAAGATGGAAACATTGCAGGTCCAAAGATACTGGAGCACATGGTCGATACTGTTTTACAATTTGAAGGAGACAGAAATCACGTCTATCGTATTTTACGATCTCTAAAAAACCGTTTTGGATCCACTGCTGAACTAGGAATATACGAAATGCTAGGAAGTGGTTTAAGAGAAGTATCAAACCCTTCCGAAATATTGATTTCACATAAAGACGAAGAATTATCGGGAACAGCAATTGCTTCAACACTTGAAGGAATGCGTCCGTTAATGATCGAAATACAATCCTTAGTGAGTACAGCCGTTTATGGAACACCTCAACGAAGTACAACAGGATATAACGCCAAAAGACTAAATATGATCTTGGCTGTTTTAGAAAAAAGAGCTGGATTTCGTTTGGGAGCAAAAGATGTTTTCCTAAACGTTACGGGAGGAATTTCTGTAGATGATCCTGCAATAGACCTTGCCGTTGTAGCTGCTATTTTATCTTCAAATGAAGATATTCCTGTAACAAAAGGGTTCTGTTTTGCTGGAGAAGTAGGCTTATCTGGTGAAATTCGTCCTGTTAATCGAGTAGATCAACGCATACAAGAAGCAGAAAAATTAGGATTTTCGACTATTTTTGTATCTAAATACAATAAAATTGCGTTAAAGAATACAGGAATCAAAATTGAACTTGTTGCCAAAATAGAAGACGTAGCCAGTATTCTTTTTGGATAAACTTAAATACATCAAAGAATTTATATGAAAACAAAAAAACAAAAAATAGTATTGGCTCTCAAAATTGCAGTCATACTATTTATTGTCGTACTAATTGGTGCTTATTTCTTTCGAGATGCTCTTTTGCATAAAGCAATTGCAAAAGTATCAGATAAAATGAACAATGAATACAATAGTACGTTTTCAGTAAAAACAGCTTCATTTGATGGAATTTCAGGTATAAAACTATCCAATGTAATATTAGTTCCTAAAAATGCCGATACCCTTTGTAACATCCACAATATAGAGACAAGCATTAGCTTATCACATTTATTAGTAGGTGATATCCAAATTGGAACATTAAAAATCGACAAAGGTTATATCCAATTGGTAAAAAAAGGAAACATCAAGAATTTTGATGCTTTCTTAAAGAAGGACAGTGCCAATACATCTAAAAATGAAAAAAGAGAATATGCAACGTATGCTTACCGAATTATATCAAAACTATTAAATCTTGTTCCAACCGATATGAAGTTGGAAAATTTGATTTTCAAGATTGATGACAATGGTAAAAAAGCACAAATTGCAATAAACAAACTAGTCTTGGCCGATAAAGAACTTGAAACCAATTTACATGTTCAAACCAAAACATTCGACCAACGCTGGAACATAAAAGGCTTTGCTGATCCAAGAAACAAAAAAGCTGATATTCGATTTTTTAATCTTGATACAGGAGCAATTCGAGTGCCTTACATTGATGATCGTTTTAATATGCTGGCAAGCTTCGACTCTATCCGATTGAATATTGAGAATATTAAAAAAAGTGGAAGCGAACTCCACATCGATGGATATTCTTCTATAACCAATTTAAAAATCAACCATGCAAAGATTGCCAGCAAAGATGTAATCATAAAAAATGCTCGTTTTGATTATCGTTTCTTATTGGGTTCTGATTTTATCTCAATAGATAGCACCTCAACAGTTCAATTAAACAAAATAAAACTTCATCCTTACGTATCTTATAATACCAAATCGGATACTATTTATACCTTAAAAGTTGCTATTCCTAAAATGAAAGCGCAAGATTTTATTGTCTCGCTACCAGATGGTTTATTCACCAATTTTCAAGGAATGGAAGCTACAGGTAATTTTGATTACAAACTCGATTTCAAATTCAATAAAAACAAACCAAACAGTTTAGTTTTTGATAGTAAACTAAACAAAGAAAACCTTACAATCACTAAATACGGTCAAGCAAACCTCAACAAATTAAATAGTGAATTTGTGTATCGTGCCATTATAAAAAATGTATTACAGAGACCCATTTTAGTAGGTGCTGGAAACCCAAATTACACTCCTATTGAGCAAATTTCCCCGTATCTTCAAAAAAGTGTATTAACTACAGAAGACCCATCGTTCTTCTCACATCGCGGTTTTATTAATGAAGCTTTCAAACAATCGATTTTAAAAAATATTCGAACCAAGAAATTTTCTCGTGGTGCGAGTACGATTAGTATGCAACTGGTAAAAAATGTTTTCCTTACCAGAGAAAAAACATTATCTCGTAAACTCGAAGAAATTCTATTAGTTTACATCCTCGAAAATAATCGTGTTGTAAGTAAGCAACGTATGCTCGAGGTATATTTTAATATTATCGAATGGGGACCAAATGTATATGGAATTGGTGAAGCAAGCCGTTTTTATTTCCAAAAAAGTCCTGCCGACTTAAGCTTAGACGAATGTTTATTTTTAGCTACAATTATTCCGAGCCCAAGAAAATTCACATACCAATTTAACGATCAGGGTAATTTAAAAGACTACGCTATTCGAAATCAAAAATTTCTTAGTAATCTTATGTTGCGTCGCGGTGTTATAACACCCGAAGATACTATTAACAGACTACCTGTTTATGTTTCGGGTCATGCTCGTTCATTATTACGAATAAAAGCACCAGATTCTACAGCGGTTCCTATAGATTCTATGTCTATAGATGATGAGTTTGACCTTTAAATCTTTTTAGTATTCATAATATTGCTATCCTAACAGGTTTTAAAAACCTGTTAGGTATTAGTTCACTTAAATTATCATACCTACAAAGTCAAAAAAACCTCCAAACATTTGCACTTAATTTTGATTGTGTTCACTAGCAAGACGCTCGCGTTAGCAAAAATCAAAAACTATTATAGAATTCTTACTTAAAATTCTTCAGGAAATCCTCTTTATACGTTGGAGAAACCTCGATCTCAGCCCCATCGTTTAGCATTATAATTCCTCCTTTGTTATAGGATGTTACACAATTCATATTAATGATATGCGATTTATGAACTCGTATAAATGGCAAAGGCAAAATTTCTGAAAAGTGTTTTAAGAACCTACAAACCATTTTTTTACTTCCGTCATTCAAATATAAATCAGTAAAATTTCCATTCCCTTTTAAGCGAACAATTTTTTCCATCTTCACCACTTCAAATCCTTCTAATGTTGGTAAGATAACTTGTTGTTTCTCTGGTTTTGTTTCACGAAAATTTTCAACAATAATTTTATTTCTATTAAAAATCTCATGGTTCATAATCTGATGCTGTACTTTATTTACTGCAACAATCAACTCTTCGATACTTATAGGTTTTAGCAAATAATAAGCGGCACTTTGGTTTAATGCTTTTAATGAATATTCAGAAAAAGCGGTAACAAAAATAGTCTCAAAATGTAAATCCTTGCAGGCCTCCAAGACATCAAAAGCATTTCCGAAAGGCATTTCAACATCTAAAAAAACTAATTGTGGCTGTACCTCATGCAATAACGGAACAGCTTCTTTTATGTTCTGTGCTTCCCCAATAACTTCTACCTGTGGACAATATTTACTCAAATAATTTTTGAGTACTTCTCTAGCCGCAAGCTCATCTTCGACAATTACACTTCTTATCTTTTGAAAAGTCATCATATTTTATCTATTAATGGAAAAACAATTCGAACAATAGTACCTGTCTTGGGCATTCCTTTTTCGATAATTTCAAAAGAAATATTCTTTTTATACAATTCGTTCAGTAAACTTATTCGTTCCTTAGTATTACTTAATCCTCGGGATTCATGTGCTTTTTGGTTATTAGTTTTAAGTTCACGGCTTTTGGTTAAACCAATCCCATCGTCTTCTATAATCACTACAACTTTCCCTGCTTCAAACTCAAAATTAAGAGATAGAAATCCTTTCTTATCCAAATAACGCAATCCATGCCAAATGGCATTTTCAAGATGTGGCTGAATAATCATATTAGGAATTAGAACTGTTTCAGTATCAAAAGCATCATCAACACTAATTTTAAAATCGAATTTATCCTGAAACCTCAGATGTTCTAAATCTAAATATTTTTTGAGTTGTTCAATTTCTTTATCTAATGTGACAAAATCCTTATTCGAATTCTCCATCATATTGCGCATCAGGTTAGAATAAGAAGTCAGGTATTTATTGGCCTCTAATTCTTTGTTTTCCGAAATAAATTGATTCACGCTATTCAAGCTGTTAAAAATAAAATGTGGATTCATTTCTCTTCGCAAAGACTGTAAAGCAATTTCTTTGTTTTTGGTTTTTATCGAATATAATGCTTTCACAATAAACAAGAACAATAATAACAGTAGTACTATTGACCCTAGAAGAAAGTAATTAAATGTATTTTTCTTTGTAATCAATTCGTCCTTCAATGTCTTTTCTTTTTCTAACTGACGGATTTTATCTTCGGTTACCTGAAATGTTTTGGCATCGATAAGCGTTGTGTCGGATTCAATTAACTTATCAAAATTGGCAAAGAACTGCTCATATAAAGCAATACTTTCTTTGTCATCTCCTTTGGTTTTGTAATACTGAATTAAAGCAGACAAGCTCTTTTTAGCTTCCGTAGAATTTCCATTTTTAGATGCTAGGCCATACGCTTCCTTAAGTGATACAACTGCTTTCTTGGGGTCTTCTTTTTTAAAATAAAGTTTTGCTAAGGATTGTAATTGCTTTATTTGGGTAGTATAATCTTGCTTCTTTTTGGCTTCTGCCAAAAGTCTTTCGTTTATACCAATTGCTTTCTCAAATTGATTATCAGAAGCATATACTTTGGCAATTTCATTTTTGATTTTAATAACCTCTTCTGGTTTATCTTTTGCGTAAGCGAGTGCCTTAGTATAACTCTCGATTGCAACTATTTTGTTTTTTTGCTGCAAAGAGTTTTCTGCTTTTTGAACGTATGCGGCTGCAACCTCATTAATTTTATTATCTCTTTTAAGTAACTCAATATTCGATTCTACATATCCTGCTTGTGCCATCGGACTTGCTTGCGTGCGTAATCGATTGGCATCATTTAAATTTATCTTTTCTTCATTTTTACTCTCAGCAATAGCTCCAGCGCTCTCATAGTTTTTTATCGCCGAATCAAACTTTTTTTGATTCTCTTGTACCTTTGCAATACTTCTTGTTACTCGTATTTTATCTTCGGCAAGATTTTGTTTGGTATAACTAGTTAATGCTTTTTTATAATACTCTTCAGCTTTTGCATTATCTCCTTTATTAAGGAATTCATTGGCCAATCGTTCGTAATTCTGACCTATTTGTGTCTCATCATTTACATCCAACGATTTTTGTAATTCTTTGGATACTTTGCTCATTTTAGAAATCGGCACAGCTTTTTTCTTAGCAAGAGAATCCTGTGCTATTACTCCAACAGGAAGTAACAACATTAGGAATAAAGAAAAAATAGCTAATAAACGTCTCATATATTTTATCCTTTTTAATTCTCAGTACCTTAATTTATAGACAGCTCAGAACCTTTAAATTCAATACTGTAAAGTAAAGTATTTTATATTCTGTTTACAACTCGTTTCACCAAGTCAAAATACCGTTTCACCATTTCTGCAAAAAACGAACTCTTTAAGTTTATAAGTTTGGTCTATAATCACAATCTAAAACATAGGAAATCATGAAAACATCAATCCTTATCTCAGCGCTTTTAGCAACTGTATTTTCTTTTGCAAATAGCAATCATAGTAATGCAAATCTTAAAAAGAATACTAATATTGAAAAACCGATAACTGCGGAAAAGACCAAAATACAAGTTGCATTATTACTAGACACCTCTAGTAGTATGGATGGATTAATTGATCAGGCAAAATCTAGGCTATGGAATATTGTAAATACTTTAACGACTTTAAAATATGATGGAAAAACACCCGATATCGAAATTGCTTTGTACGAATATGGCAATGATGGCTTATCTAAACAATCTAATTATATCCGACAAATAGCACCACTTTCTACAGATTTGGATTTGATTTCGGAAAAACTATTCTCTCTAAGTACCAATGGTGGTAACGAATATTGTGGAGCTGTGATTCAGGACGCAACCAAACAATTAAAATGGGCAAAGGACAACCACAATATGAAGCTTATTTATATTGCAGGAAACGAAGAATTTAATCAGGGCGAAATTAATTATAAAGAAGCTATTAGCAATGCCTTAAAGAATGACATTTATGTAAATACTATTTATTGTGGAGATAAAACTCAAGGCATAAATGAACTATGGAAAGATGGTGCCGATTATGGAAAAGGTAAATATTTTAATATCGATTCTAATCAAACAGTACGTTATATAGTAACCCCATATGATGTTGAAATTACAAAATGTAACGAAAAAATCAACAAAACGTACATAAGCTATGGTTCAAAGGGTTCTGAGAAAAAAATGAATCAGGAAATGCAAGATAAAAACGCTCAGAAAGTTTCTGCATCAAATTATGCCGAACGTGCTGTGAGTAAATCAAAAGCCGTTTATAAAAACGACAGTTGGGACTTAGTCGATAAAGTAAAAGATGATGCTACGGCTATTTCGAAAATAAAAAAGAAGAATTACCAACAGAACTCCGTAATAAATCTACTGCCGAATTAAAGGTAATTGTTGCACAAAAAACGAAAGAAAGAGAAAATATTCAAAAGGAAATTGGCGAACTTGCCAAAAAACGCCAGCAATATATCGATACTGAAGCAAAAAAGACAAAAAAACAAGACGACTTGGGGAATACGATAAACACATCGATAATTGCTTTTGCAAAAGTTAAAGGATATACGGTTGAAAAATAAATCCCATAGTGAAAAATCAATTATTTAAAAACATGAAAAAGAGCATCTTCTTTTTGATTTTTATAGGAGTCTTTTGTGTTAGCTTTAAATGCATACATAAAGAAGAAAGCCCTCAATTGTCTAGTTCAAGATCTTCTTCAGAAGAGAAACTGGCAGGCCAGATAAACGAGATTAAAAAGTTTGTAAATACATCTTCAAAATACAATACCGAAGTTGGCTTTTTTATCGATATGGGAATTGCATCTGGCAAGAAACGGTTTTTTATATATGATTTAAAAAATAACAAACTACTTAACAAAGGCTTGGTTGGTCATGGTTCTGGCTCAGAAACTGGAATTCCAGGAAAGCTAAAATTTAGCAACGTAAAGAATTCGCTTTCTACCTCGTTAGGAAAATACTCAATTGGGTATTCGTATGAAGGCACTTTTGGCAAAGCCTACAAATTATATGGCTTGGACAAATCTAATAGTAATGCCTTTGATCGAAATATTGTCTTACATAAATATTGGGAAGTCCCATTTGAAGAACAAAAAAAACCTATTTGCAACAGTCAAGGATGCCCAATGGTTAATGAAAAATTTTATGGGGTAATTGAAAAAATAATTGACAGCTCTAAAAAGAAAATCATTCTTGTTATCTATCACTAAAAACCCATTCAAATTTTCGTTATTTGTAATACATATTAGACTAAATAAATATTTTAAAATTATAATCTCATGATAAAAAACATAGTAACATCCGCTTTATTATTGATTGGCACAATTGCATTTGCACAAAAGCCAATCTTTACAACAGCAAAAGTAAAAGCCGCAACGGTATATTTTAATGCTGCCGAAATTTCCCAAACAGCAAGCGCTACTCTTCCGTTAGGAACAAGCGAAATTGTAATAAAAAATGTAGCTGTAGACTTGAACGAAAGTTCGATTCAAATAGGAACTCCATCGACAGTAACAGTTCTTTCGGTTCAGTTTACTAATAATTATATTTCAGAATATGAAGTTGACACTAAATCTCCTGCGCTAAAAAGAGTAAGAGACAGCATTGTTTTGGTTCAGAAAGAACTTCAGAAAGTTAATAACACTATAAATTCTGAAACAAAAACGATTCAGCTTTTAGACAAAAACCAACAAATTTCGGGTGTGAATTCAGGTTTGAATGTAACTGAATTAATGAAGATGGTGGAGTATTATAAAACAAAGCAACTAGAAATTGCCAATACTATTAATGCCTTTTCTGAGAAACAACAAAAGCTTAATGAAACACTTCAAAAACTAAACAACAAACTTGAAGTTGATACTAGCAAAGAAGAAAAAACATCATCTGGAAAACTAATTGTTCAGGTTATGAATGAAGTTGCTGGAGCTGTGCCTTTGGATATATCGTACTTAACAAATAATGCTACCTGGACTCCGTTTTATGACTTACGTGCCGAAAGTGTTACTTCGCCTATTAATATGATGTATAAAGCACAAGTGATTCAAAATACGGGTATCGATTGGAAAAAAGTAAAACTTACTTTATCTAGTGGCTATCCTAACCAAAACAATCAAGCGCCAATATTGAGTTCTTGGTTTTTGAGAAATAATAATGATGTTGTTCAAGCGGGTTATGCTTCTCAAAGAAATAAAATGAATCAGTTACAGGGAAGAATTGCTGAAGATAATACATTACAAGAAGTAGTTGTCACAGCTCCAGTAACAAAAAGAATGGTAAAATCATCTGTTTCTAATTACACGACAGTAGAAGAAAACCAGCTTAACGTATCTTTTGATATTGATATCCCTTATGACATTTTATCTAACGGAAAAATTCATAGCGTATCTCTAAAAGAAATAAAGCTTCCTGCATCGTATAAATATTATGCGGCTCCAAGAGTAGAGAACGAGGCTTTCCTTCTTGCTGAAATTGCAGATTATAGCAAATACAATTTATTGAGAGGTGAAGCCAATATTATCTTTGAAGGTATGTATGTAGGGAAAACTTTTATCGAGCCAAACCAAACTAGTGATACATTAAACTTGAGCATGGGGCGTGACAAAAAAGTATCTATAAAACGTGAAAAAGTAGCCGACAAATCGGGAACTAAGTTTTTATCGACTAAAAAAGAACAAACTTTTACTTATGATATCACTGTAAGAAACAACAAAAAAGAAGCTGTTGAACTTTTGCTAAAAGACCAATATCCTTTGAGTACCAATAAAGAAATTGAAGTTGAATTATTACAAAGTGATAGCGCTAAAGTAAACGCAGAAACTGGAATCTTGACTTGGCAGTTACAAATGAAGCCTAATGAAATCAAGAAATTTAGAATTAGTTATAAAGTAAGATATCCAAAAGATCAGATATTAAATTTATAAAAACCTTTTAAAAACAAATCCCGATACGTGTTTAAATGTATCGGGATTTGTTTTTTATAATCTGTGATAGAAAATTAACCGTAAAGTTCATAATACTTACAACTACTAAAACTGTAAACTGAGATTGCAAAACTGAAACTAAATTACGGTGCCGGATCTGGAATTACAGCGTGAACCGCATTGATATCGGCAATAACTTCGTCTGATAACGTAATATTAATAGAATCTATATTTTCTTTTAATTGTTCCATTGTAGTTGCTCCGATAATAGTACTAGTCACAAATGGTTGCTGATTAACAAAAGCCAACGACATTTGTGCAAAATTTAAACCATGTTTATTAGCAATTTCCTGATACATACGCGCAGCTTTAGTGCTTTGCTCGCTGCTATATCTTGTATATTGTGGGAACAAATTAAGTCTAGAGTTTGGATGTTTTTCTCCAGATAAAAATTTACCTGATAGTACCCCAAAAGCCATTGGTGAATATGCCAATAAACCAACATTTTCACGCATACAAACCTCAACTGAAGCATTTTCAAAAAGGCGGTTTAGTAGAGAATACGGATTCTGAATTGTTTTAATACGAGGCAAATTATTGTATTTGTTTTCTTCTAAAAAGCGCATAATTCCCCAAGGGTTTTCATTAGAAAGTCCTACATGTTTAATTTTCCCTTCTTTGATGAAACCCTCCATTGTTTGTAAAACTTCGTGAATATTATCTTCCCAAGCATCATCTTGGATTTTAAGCCCGCGTTGTCCAAAACAATTTGTTTTACGCTCTGGCCAATGCAGCTGATATATATCTACATAATCTGTTTGTAATCTTTGCAAACTATTATCTAAAGCATATTTTAAACTTGCTGGTGAAAAATCTATTTTCTCACGCATATAACCAAAGTTATCATTTGGTCCAGCAATTTTAGTTGCTAAAACAACATCTTCTCTTTTTCCTGATTTTTTAAACCAGGTTCCTATAATTTTCTCTGTACTTCCGTAAGTTTCCTTGCTTGCAGGAATAGAATACATCTCGGCAGTATCAAAAAAATTAACGCCTCGTTCAAGTGCATAATCCATTTGAGCATGTCCTTCGGCTTCGGTGTTTTGTTGACCAAAAGTCATCGTACCAAGGTTTATTTTACTTACTTTAATATCTGTATTGGGAATTGTAGTGTATTTCATTTTTCTTTAGTTTCTATGGTGTTGCATTGCTAAGATTGTAGCTTTTACGAATAAGGCTCAAAGGTACAAAGCAAAATTTCAAAAGAAAAAAGTTCAAAGTTAAAAAACTCTAAACCTTTTTATGTTATAGATTTGCTCGGAAGAAAGCTTATTTTACTTCTTGCCACTCCCGATAGCTATCGGGATAAAAGATTAAATGGTTTTTCAAAGCTGTTTAAACTTTATTCTAATTACTGTAAACTTGTCATTTCGACGCAGGAGAAATCTTAGCTAGTAGCTCGACAAAGATTATGGAATTTCTTGCGGAGATTTCTCCTGCGTCGAAATGACAATATTGGGCAAAACTTTGTGAACCTTGCGTAACTCTTTGCGCTCTTTGCGGTTAATTTTATCGCAATTAATTAAAAACATCTTATAGGAAAGGCCATAAACAAAAAGGTCCAGAGTATAAACTCTGAACCTTTGTCTCTTTGCACCTTAGAACCTCCGTCCCTTAGTTTAATTAATGCTATTCAACATATCTGCAATTTCATCTAATCTTGGCGTTAAGATGATTTCGATTCTACGGTTTTTAGCTTTTCCTTCAGGAGTTGCATTGCTTACCAATGGAGAGAATTCTCCACGACCTGCTGCCGTTAATTTTTGTTTGTTGATTTTACTGTTTTCACTCAAAATAGCTACAATTGCAGTCGCTCTTTTTGTTGATAGATCCCAGTTATTTGTAATTACTCCTGAACCTATATATGGATCATCATCAGTATGTCCTTCTATAAGTACCGAAAGATCTGGATTATCTCCTAATACTTTTCCAAGTTCCACAACCGCTTTTTTACCTTCGCTACCTACTGACCAACTTCCTGAATTGAAAAGTAATTTATTTTCCATAGAAACATATACCTTCCCGTTCTTTTGCTCTACAGTTAATCCTTTACCTTCAAAACCATTTAATGCCTTCGAAAGCGTTTCTTTTAACTTTTTCATAGCAGCTTCTTTAGCAGCTATCATAGCTTCAAGTTCGTCTAATCGTTTTGCTGTTTTATCTAAACGTGCTTGTTCTGCTGCCAATGCTTTTCCTTTGGCTTCAAGTTGCTCTAGCAACTCACGATTCTTGTTCATATTGTTTTTTAAGGCTTCGTCACTATTTTTCTCTAGTGCATTATAGGAGTCTTGTAAAACTTTTAATTTGTTTTGTGCAGCAGCATAATCCGCTTTTTGTTTTTCTAATTCTGCTTTGGTAGCACTAAGGCTTTTATTTAATCCGTCACGATCTAACTCTAATTGATTTTTTGCTTTAAGCAATTCCGCGTTTTCATCAGAGATTGAACGGTTTTCTTTTTTTAAATCGGCAAATTTAGTTTCTAAATCATTGTATATTTTTTTGGATACACACGATGTTGTAAGCGCTAATATCAATAATCCGATGGAGACTTTTTTAATCATTTTTATTGTGGTGTTTATTATTTGAGATATTATTATTCTTGTTATTACTGGCATTAGCCCTGATTGAAGCGGAAATCCTTTATGTTTTTGTCTTTTAAAAACATAAAGATTATAGTGCAAAGCAGGAAATAGCTCCTAAGTAAATTTTACTCAAGACCGCAATATAAGCCTAAAACCTGTGTATAACTAACAATAATGATACCATTAATCTTCAATTTCGACTAAAACTGGGCAATGATCTGAATGTACTGCATCTGGTAATATAACAGCGCGTTTTAGTTTGTCCTGCAAAGTGTCGCTAACTAAATTATAATCAATTCTCCATCCTTTGTTATTTCCTCTTGCTCCAGCTCGGTAACTCCACCAAGAATAATTGTGTGGTTCTTTATTAAAATGGCGGAAACTATCTATAAATCCAGTTTTCATGAATCCGTCTAACCAAGCGCGTTCGGCTGGTAAAAATCCTGAAACGGTTTTATTACGTACTGGATCATGAATATCTATTGCTTCGTGACAAATATTATAGTCTCCGCAAATGATAAGATTAGGTATTGTTTTTCGAAGCTCATTGATATAAGTCTGGAAGTCATCCATGAACATAAATTTATGATCCAATCGCTGAATATTTGTTCCCGATGGAAGATATAAACTCATTACCGAACAGCTATCAAAATCTACTCGAAGGTTTCTTCCCTCAAAATCCATGTGTTGAATTCCAGTTCCGTATACTACGTTATTCGGTTTTATTTTTGAAAGAATCGCTACACCGCTATATCCCTTTTTTGTAGCTGGATAATAATACTGATATGGGTAACCTGCTTTGGTAATATCCTCTACAGGAATTTGATCTTCTGTGGCTTTAATCTCCTGAAGACAAATAACATCCGGGTTTGCTTGTTGCAACCAATCGATAAATCCTTTTGAAATTGCAGCACGAATTCCGTTTACGTTATAAGAAATAATTTTCATTACAATTTTGTTTTATGTATTTCAAATGTAATAAAAAAGCGGAAAGTTTGGATAAGAAATAAGGAAAAGTAGAGTTTTTTGTTATCTTTGTTTCCTGCTCTAAAAAACAAATTGTACATGGGTTTAGTTACCGCGAAAGAAGTTGCCAAGGCAATAAATGTTGACAAGTATGGGGTTCTAGGTACTTTCTCTGGCTGGGTCCTTATGAAGGTACTAAAGATATCTACCTTGAATAAGGTTTACGATAGAAACAAACATCTAGAAGATGTTGCTTTCTTGAATGGGGTTTTGGATGATTTACAAATCAAATTCGAGATTCCTGAAGAAGATTTAAAACGATTACCAAAAGATGGTGCTTATATTACTATTTCGAACCATCCGTTAGGTGGTATCGATGGCATTTTATTGCTAAAATTAATGCTTGAAAGAGAGCCTAATTTTAAAATCATTGCCAATTTCCTATTACACCGTATCGTTCCTCTTAAAAAGTATATCATGCCTGTAAATCCTTTTGAAAATCATAAGGATGCTAAATCAAGTGTGGTAGGAATTAAAGAAACATTTCGTCATTTAAGTGATGGAAAACCTTTGGGTATTTTTCCTGCAGGTGAAGTTTCTACTTATAAAGATGGAAAACTAGTCGTGGATAAACCTTGGGAAGAAGGTGCGATTAAATTAATCCGAAAAGCCAAAGTTCCTGTTGTTCCTATTTATTTTCATGCCAAAAACAGTAAATTATTCTATTGGCTATCTAAAATAGATGACACTTTACGTACAGCAAAATTACCTTCGGAATTGCTTACTCAAAAAGATCGTGTAATTAAAGTACGTGTTGGGAAGCCTATTTCGGTTAACGAACAAAACGAAATTCAATCTTTTGAAGAATACTCTGAGTTTTTAAGAAAGAAAACTTATATGTTGGCAAATCCTTTTGAAAAGGAACATAAATTACTAGATACTGCTAACTTAAAAATTCCTAGAAGCCCTAAGGAAATTGTTACTCCAGCAAATGAGAACAAGATAAATGCCGAAGTTGAAGCTTTAAGAAGTACTGATTGCAGATTATTACAAAGTAAAAATTATGAAGTGTTTTTTGCTTCCGCCAAAAACATTCCGAATATATTACATGAAATTGGTCGCTTACGCGAAATTACTTTCCGTGAAGTTGGTGAAGGAACAAATGAGCCTATCGATATTGATAAATATGATCAATATTACCACCATATGTTTTTATGGGATGATGATGCCAAAAAAATATCTGGAGCTTACCGCATGGGACTAGGTTCTGAGATTTACCCTAAATACGGAATGGATGGTTTTTATCTAAATGACCTTTTTAGATTTGAACCTGAACTTCATGATATGATGCATAAGTCTATCGAAATGGGGCGTGCATTTATCATTAAAGAATACCAACAAAAACCAATGCCTCTTTTCTTATTATGGAAAGGAATCATTCATACAACATTACGTTATCCAGAGCACAAATATTTACTGGGTGGTGTAAGTATAAGCAATCAATTCTCTGATTTCTCAAAATCGTTGATGATTGAATTTATGAAATCAAATTATTACGATCCTTATATTGCTCAATACATTCATCCTAAAAAAGCATATAAAGTAAAACTAAAAGATGCTGATAAAGACTTTATTTTTGATGAAGCAGAATCAGATCTTAATAAGTTTGATAAAATCATCGACGAATTAGAACCAGGAAACTTACGTTTGCCTGTTCTAATTAAAAAATACATCAAGCAAAATGCACGAGTTGTAGCTTTTAATGTTGATCCATTATTCAACAATGCTATCGACGGTTTAATGTACATTCGTATTGCCGACATTCCTGAAAGCACTATGAAACCAGTAATCGAAGAATTCCAAATAGAACTAGAAAGAAAGCTAGCTGAGAAAGACGATTAAATCTTAGATATATATAAAAACAAGAATCCCGTTTCATAAAATTTGAAACGGGATTTTTTATGTTTTAAAACCAAATTGATTGATGCAAAATATCATCGAAAGAATTGTTTTTTATGAAAAAAATAATTCTTATAAAATGATAAAGTGCTAGAAAAATACCCAATCTATAAGCTAGCTTTTTATTATATAAAAGCGTAGTGAAATATTCTTTTTTTGTAATTAATTCGGTTATCAATACGATAATAGTCACCCAACAAAAGGCAATCACAAAAGGACCCAAAATATGGTAAGTAATTGACTTATATAAATCTCCCTGATAAAAATAAACTAATGATTTAGTAATTCCGCATCCGGGACAAGGAAAACCTGTGAGCATCTTGAAAGGACAAAATGACTGATCCGTTTCTAAATGATCATTATGATTATTTAACATTAAAAAAAACGGAACTATCAGTGTAATTGCTGCACCGATAATTCCGTAAATTTTACGTTTTGTTCTGATATTATTTGTATAGTCTGTTGATATCACCTTGTACAATCATTGCTGCTGCAATAGGGAAAAACAACCCTAAAAGAATTAATAAAGTCGATTGGTCTTTTTGAAGTTCTCCTGTTTTTTCATAAACCTTAGGTAATGCATCTTTTCCTGCTAGATAATAAAAATAAATATTAACTGGCATACAACATCCTGCAAAAATCGCAACAGGTTGTGATATAACCTCTTTCCCTGAAACAGCATTAAAAACTTCTGCTACTTTTATATTCCAGTAAATTAAATACAATCCACAAGTTAAAATTCCAAAAAGTAATACCATAATTGGATCAACTTTAAATACTGGGATTGGATCATTAAAATTATTTGATGTTTTTTCTAATTCCATTTTTATTTTTGAATTTGTTAATTCCTACTCTTTGGATTTTCGGTTACTCCTAGATTTTTAAAAGAAATATTATTTAGATTAATTCTTTCAAAAAAATCAGCAGCAATATTATTAAAAATTAGCAAACAAAACTAATTATTATTTGAATATTTACAAGAAAAAACTCGTTATTAAATTCAAAAAAAAATCTACTCAAAAACTCACCTAGTCTGTTATTTACAAACAAACAGCTTTAATTTTATCGACAATTACTTGCGCTAAACGCTCGTGGCTCTCAAATGTCCACCCTGCAATATGTGGCGTTAAGATTACTTTTCTTCCGTCTAATAAATATTGAAAAGCTTCTGGTGTATTCTTGTCCTGAAAAAGTGTTTCGAAAGATAATTTTTCATATTCCAAAACATCCAAACCTGCCCCAAGCACCTTCCCAGATTCCATTGCAGCTACTAAATCGGCAGTAACAATATTTTTTCCTCTTGAGGTATTAATGATCCATAGTGGTTTTTTGAACCCATTGATAAATGTTGCATCTACCATTTTATCCGTTTCTGGTGTCCACGGAATGTGCAAACTCAGCACATCTGTTTTTTCTTGAAGTTCTTGTAACGAAACTTGTTTAGCATTTTCATCACCTACATTATCTTGAATATCATAGCATAAAACTTCTACATCAAAACCTCTCAATTTTTTTGCAAATGCTTTACCCATATTTCCGTAACCTATAATTCCTACCGTTTTTCCATCAAGCTCGTGACCACGATTACTTTCTCTGTTCCATTGTCCTGAACGAATTTCACTATCAGCAAGATTTAGTTTATTAAAAAGAGAAAGAATCATCCCCAATGTATGTTCAGCAACTGCATTACGGTTTCCTTCAGGAGCGGCAATAAGTTCAATTCCTTTAGATATGGCATAATCGCAATCTATACTCTCTAGTCCTGCTCCAACTCGTGCTATAAATTTTAAATTTATTGCTTTATCGATAAATTGTTTATCGATTTTAAAACGACTTCTAATTACAATTCCTTGATAATCCTTGATTTTTGCTTCAATTTCTTCTTTGGTAGAAGTAAAATCTGCATAATTTTCAAATCCCGCTTCTTCTAATTGTTCCCAAAGAATTGGATGATTGCTATCGATATGTAAAACTTTAATTGGCATGAAATTAAGACTTAAATTAGATAAACAAAGTAACAAAAAAAATGTGGGTTATATCGGCTCTCGATCAAATTGCCAACACTAAAACTCCTCTAAAAACCAATATTTCCTATTTTATTGGTTATATTTTTTTTAACTTTGAAAATAATGCATTTTCAACCTTATTCCTAAAAATGAAATTAACAAAAACATTTAAGTCCTTTTTTCAAAGTGAAAAATCAGGAGGACTCATCTTACTCTTCGTAACGATTCTTTCTCTTTTTCTAGCCAACTCAATATTTCAAACCGAATATATTGCTTTTTGGGAAACCAATATCGGACATCACTCAATAACACATTGGATCAATGATGGCTTGATGACTATTTTCTTTTTGTTAATAGGATTAGAATTAGAACGCGAAATCTATCAAGGTGAATTAACCAGTATAAAAAATGCATCATTACCCATTTTTGGTGCTTTGGGCGGAATGTTAATTCCTGCTGGAATATTTTTATTGCTAAATTTCGGAACTGCTACCCAAAACGGAGCAGGAATCCCAATGGCTACCGATATTGCTTTTGCAATTGGAATTTTATCTCTTTTAGGGAATAGAGTTCCCTCTTCTCTTAAAGTCTTTCTTACTGCTCTTGCTGTAATCGACGATTTAGGCGCTATTATAGTTATTGCATTATTTTACACTACAAGTATATCCTTTCTATACCTGGCTCTTGCATTTGCTGTTTTAGGAGTGTTATTTATTTTTAACCGAATGAAAATTCACAATCTCTTTATTTATTTGATTGGTGGAGTTATCATGTGGTACTTTATGCTTAACTCTGGAGTTCACGCTACTATAACTGGTGTTTTATTGGCTTTTGTAATTCCGTTTGGAGATGGAGGCAAGAAAACTTCTTCTTATAAACTACAGCACTTTTTACACAAACCAGTTGCCTTTTTTATCTTGCCATTATTTGCATTGGCAAATACTTGTATTGCTATTAGCTCAGACTGGCATGAAGGATTAAGCCACCCCAATGCCTTAGGAATCATTCTAGGTTTGGTAATAGGAAAACCACTAGGAATAGCTCTATTTGCCTTCTTAGGAGTTACATTAGGAATTTGTACACTTCCAAAAGAGCTTAAATGGTCGTATGTTATAGGTGCAGGAATGCTTGGAGGAATTGGATTCACAATGTCTATATTTATAACCTTACTTGCTTTTAATGAACCTGAAGTAATTACTTTTTCTAAAATAGCCATTTTGCTGGCTTCTTTTATGGCTGGATTATTAGGTTTTATATACTTGAAATTTTCTCTCTCAAAAAAGCAAATCAAACATACTTAAAACAAAAAAAGGACTTTCAGTTTAAACCGAAAGTCCTTTTTTTATAAGTATTATTATAAAACTATCCTTTAATTTGTTTTAAAGAAGTTTTAATTCCTTTTATTAGTGATGAACTAAAGCCATTGTGTTCCATTTCGTTCAAGCCAACGATTGTACAGCCTTGTGGCGTAGTAACTCTATCGATTAACTGTTCTGGATGTACTTTTTCTTCTAACAACATTTTGGCAGCTCCTTTTACCGTTTGCGCCGCTATTGCTAATGCTGTTTGAGAATCAAATCCTATTTCGATACCTGCTTGCATCGAAGCACGAATATATCGTAATGCATATGCTGTACCGCAAGCGCCTAAAACAGTTGCCGCATCCATTAATTTTTCGTCAATAATTGGTGCTGTACCTAAATCTTCAAATAAGGATACCACTGCTAATGCTTGTGCTTTATCTTTTTCACTAAATGAAATACATGTAGCTGATTCTCCAAATTGTGCTGCAATATTGGGCATAATCCTAATCACATGATGCTCTTGACCTGTTTTATTTTGAAGCACGTCAATTGCCAACCCACTTACTGCTGAAGCTATTGTTTTATTAGAAATTACAGGTAGAATTTCGGCCAAAACCGTATCAACTTGATATGGCTTTATAGTCAAAATAATAAGATCTGCTTCTTGTATTTTGTGCTTATTATCAGATGAAACCGTAATGTCTAATTCTTGTAAATACAAAATACTAGCTGTATTTCTTCTGGTAATCGTAACTTGATTGTTCTTTGAAAATTTTGCAATTCCTAAGGCTATAGAAACCCCTAGGTTCCCTCCTCCTATTATGTGTACTTTCATTCTGGTTGTAATTTATAGTTTTTTGGTTGTTTTTTGGTTTAATAGTCTGAGTCTTAAAAGCACAAAATATAGTGGTTAATTATATTTATTTTTATGCCTTTTTTCTATAATAATCTACCTTTCAATAATATGGACGCAATCGAAAAATAAATAACTAGTCCTGTTACATCAACTAATGTTGCCACAAATGGCGCCGATGAAGTTGCTGGATCCAGCTTAAGTTTTTTTAACATAAATGGTATCATAGAGCCCGAAAGCGTTCCCCATAATACAATAAATAATAAAGAAAAAGAAACAGTAAGTGCAACAAAAAACCAATGGATTCCGTATTCATACAATCCTGTTTTTTGCCATATCATAATTCTTACAAAGCCTACTATTCCTAATATAGAACCCAATAAAAATCCTGACGCAATTTCTTTTTTCATTACATACCACCAATCTTTTAGTGTTAATTCTTTTAACGCCATGGCACGAATAATAAGTGTTGCAGCTTGTGAACCCGAATTACCTCCACTAGAAATAATCAACGGAACAAATAATGCCAAAACTACAGCTTTCTCTATTTCTCCTTCAAAAAAGCCCATTGCAGATGCAGTAAACATTTCTCCAATAAACAAAACCACTAGCCAGGTAGCTCTTTTCTTGACCATTTCAAAAAGAGTAGTTTCAACATACGGTAATTCAAGCGCCTCTAAACCCCCAAATTTCTGAATGTCTTCAGTATCTCTTTTTTCTATTTCATCTCTTATGACATCAATAACATCATCAATCGTAATGCGACCTACCAAGCGTCCCAATTCATCTACCACAGGAATTGCCTCTAAGTCGTATTTTTCCATGATACGCCCTACTTCAACATCAGGAGTTTCTACATCTACATAATGTAATTTTTTAATATAGACTTCACTAACCGGAGTTCTTGTAGAAGTAGTTAATAGATCTTTAAGCGACAAACGTCCTTTTAATCTATCTTCATCATCAACCACATAAATAGAATGTACTCTTGAAATATTCTCTGCCTGAATTCGCATTTCTTTTACACAAGTAAGTACATTCCAATTTTCATTGACCTTTACCAACTCTTTATGCATGATTCCTCCTGCAGTATTCTCAGCATAACGTAATAAATCGACAATACCCTTGGCATGCTCTACGTCCTGAAGCTCAGATATTACTTCGGCTTTTCTATCTTTCGATAATTCACCAATAATATCGGCAGCATCATTTGTTTCTAATTCGTCTAGCTCCTCGGCAATCTCTTTTGGCGATAGTCTGCTTAATATATTCTCACGCAAATCATCCTCTAACTCTAGAAGAATCTCGGCGGTTTTTTCGCTATCTAATACTTTAAATATATACGTTGCTTTATCAAAATCCAATTCATCCAGGATTTCGGCAATATCAGCATGGTGAATATCATTCAATAAAACTTCCAATTGCTTGTCGTTTTTACTTTGAATGAGATTTTCTAATTCTTGTATTAGACCTTTGCTGATTTTAAACTCCATCGGCTTCTATTTTCTGAGTTAATGCTATAAATTCTGCCACGTCTAGTTGTTCCGGACGCAAATCAAAGATAGTGTCTTCTCTTAACTTGTCTGATAAATTTAATGTTTTCAAACTGTTACGTAACGTTTTTCTACGTTGTTGAAAAGCTGTTTTCACAACTGTAAAGAATAACTTTTCGCCACAAGGCAAACTGTAATCTTCTTTTCGGGTCATTTTCATAACACCCGATTTTACTTTGGGAGGCGGAATAAATACATTTTCATCTACTGTAAACAAGTACTCAGTGTCATAAAAAGCCTGTGCTAAAACCGAAAGTATACCATAAGCTTTTGATCCTTTCTTTTCACAAATACGTTGTGCTACCTCTTTTTGGAACATACCCGAAAACTCAGGAATCTGATCACGATATTCTAATGTTTTAAAGACAATCTGAGTAGAAATATTGTATGGAAAATTACCAATTATAGCAAATTGTTTCTTTTCGAAAACTTCATTTATATCATATTTCAAAAAATCTTTTGAAATAATTTTATCTTTTAATTTTGGATAATTCTCATCCAGATAAGTTACCGATTCAGTATCGATTTCGATAACATAGGTATTGATTGGTTTTTCTAACAAATATTTTGTTAGCACACCCATTCCTGGTCCAATTTCCAGAACCTCGTCATATCCTTTTAAACTCAACGTATCTGCGATTGCCTTAGCAATGCTTTCATCCTTTAGGAAATGTTGTCCGAGATGTTTTTTGGCTTTTACTTTTTCCATTTTATTTAAATCATCAGATTGTTAGATTATTAGACTTTTCGAAATATCGAACCATCTGATATCAAATAATCAATTTCTTATTTATTAATTTATCGAAGTTGCTGAATGTCTTTGATAACCAAGAAAGTTAACTGCCGCTTCACCAACCATAAGTATTGGTACATAATCTTTATTAACTAAAGAAACACCCCAAAGGCATTTTAATTCCTCAATTTTTGACGTCTCCCTTTGGTTTTATAACAATCAAAAAATTATCTTTATTTTTATCCTGTTTGTTCTTAACGGGAAACTTGCTCACACGTTCCATCAAACAAAAAAACTATATAGTCTTCCAGTTTTAGACAACTTAAAGAAATCTTCTTGTTGCTGTTTGTTGCTCTGTTCTTTTGTTTGAAATCTAATTTCCATTTTTTTTAGATTGTTAGACTTTTCAAAATCAAATAAATCTATTAATGATCTGAGATAAACTCTAATTCTGTTCTAAAAGAAAGCATCTTATCAGCAAATAATCGCAATGCTTCCTGACTAAAAGCTGGCTCGTCTTCTAGGTAATACTTCTCTAACGTTTCCTTGCTATCGGTTACATATTGAACAGAGTAAGTAATTCCTCCCATCTCTTCATCTACTAAAACTTTTACAATTCGTGCTGATGAAAATTTTCCTGTTGCTAAAATTTCAGGAATATGTTTTTGTTGCATCCAATTTAACCATTGGTCATGCACACTTTCATGTATGTTTGTGGTAATGTTGTAAATAATCATTCTTTTTGATTTTTAGATTATTAGATCCCTTAGATTATCAGACTTTTAAAATCCAACAATCTCACAATCCAATAATCTGCTTTATAAATTAGTATCGCCTCTTAATTCCCTATATCTCTTTCTGGCATCTACAAAATAAATACTGTCCTGATGATTAAAAATTATTTTCTCGTATAAGGCTTTTGCCTTTTCGGAATCCTGTAATTTCTTATTGTAAATCTCTGCCGAAAAGAACAAAGCTTCATCAATATAGATTCCGTCACTGTGCTGATCGATAATCAATTGATATTGACTTATAGCCGAATTATAATCGCCTAAATCCTCGTAAATTTGTCCTAATCGCAGCAAAGTTACGGCTTCTATTTCTTGTCCTTTAAAAGTTTTTAATATATTTTGAAATTGTACTATTGCATCTTGGTTTCTATTTTGAAATATAAGGTAGTCTGCCTTAGCAAATTGTTTCAAAGCAGTTTGTGTAGAATCGGCAACAGTATTATCGTTTATCAATAAAAAATACTCCAAAGCATCATTTGCAATCAACTGTGTACTAGCCGATTTAAGTTCTTTAAACTGTTTTAAAGCCCAAACAAAATCGGTTTTAAAATAGCTTGTTTTGGCAGCTTTTAGACTTGCTTCGTGTGCCATAACATCATTTTTCAAGTCCAATTCTATTTGTGAGTAATACAATAACGCCTGATTAAATTTTTCTTCATAAAGCAAAATATCAGCTAATTCCATTTTAGCTTGTGCCCGTTGATAGTCATTAAGCTGCAATTCGAGTGCTTTTTTCACAATCGACTTAGCCTCTTCAGATTTTTTTAAATCAAAAGCTAAAAAATGAGCTTGAATTAATTGTAAAGATAAAGTAAAAGGACTTATACCATAAGTTGTTAACAGTCCTTGAAGCCCTGTTTGAATTACTGGATATTCTTTTTCAGTAGCCTTATCGATTTTTATTTTATACAAATAGGTATTTGCCTGCACTAGCAAATCTAAGTCTTTTGTGTTCTCTAAAACGAAAGCTAAAATCTCTTGAGCGGCTTCTGGATCATCATCATCAATAGCAAATTGTGCCAAATTTACAATACTCGAAAGCGATTCAGGATCACGCTTATAAATGGCTTTTTCCTGAATAAAAGCTTTTCCAAATTCTTTTTGTTGCACATAAAACCAACTCAAATAGTGATTCCAAAAAACATCTTGTTCTTTTTGAGTCCTTAAAATAAGGGATTTTCGCAATGCATCATTAAATGTTGTATCGGCTTCGTCAGCCATAAATCTTGATAACTGACTCTGAATAAGTGGTGTGTTCTGCTGATTGGTATAAGACTCTGTCAACAATGTTTCAATCATCATATCCGTCTTACCCATTTGTCCGTACAACAAACCGATCTGAAAATTAAAATTAAAACTAGGTTGAATTTTAGTTGCCTGCTGATATGCTTTTAGAGCATATTCCAGCAATACTTTTTTCTCAAAAGAATTGGCTATTCCAAACACTTCGTTAGGATTGGTCAAAATTTTATCTAAAGCCTGATCGTAGTATGTTTTGGCTTTAGTATCATTTTTTTGCAACTGAAAATTATATCCCAATTCTATTAAAATAGTACCTTGTTTGTACTTATTAAAACGGTTTTGGATAATTTTATCAGCTACATCAAACTGCTGTAATTGCTGATAACAGTCAATTGCTCTATAAAAATATTGTGTATTCGAAGGATTATTATCCAACAACTCCTGATAACTGATTTTTGCTTTTTCAAAATCACCTTTATCATAATAATACTGCGCTAATTGCTCATTTTGAGCTAACGCAAAAGTAGACCACAACAAAACGATATAGATAAAAATATTTTTCATATTCAGTTTTTAAGTTGTAGTCTTGGTAAGCAGTCGCAGCTCTGAAAACTGCGACTGAAAACCAAATACTAATTAATCTATAATATCAAACCCACAGTATGGACGTAATACTTCTGGAATTACGATTCCTTCTGGTGTTTGGTAGTTTTCAAGAATTCCAGCAAGAACTCTTGGTAATGCCAATGAACTTCCGTTTAATGTATGAGCCAATTGATTCTTACCGTCTTTATCTTTAAAACGTAATTTTAAACGATTTGCCTGAAAAGTTTCAAAATTAGATACTGAACTAATTTCTAACCAACGATCTTGCGCTGTAGAAAAAACCTCAAAATCATATGTTAATGCAGCGGTAAAACCCATATCACCTCCACACAAACGTAAAATTCGATATGGTAATTTTAATTCCTGTAGAATGTTTTTCACATGCTCAACCATTCCGTCAAGCGCTGCATATGAATTATCTGGATGCTCAACGCGTACAATTTCGACTTTGTCAAATTGGTGCAAGCGGTTTAATCCACGTACATGTGCTCCATAAGAACCTGCTTCACGACGGAAACAAGGTGTATAGGCAGTATGCAAAACTGGTAATTCACTTTCGCTTAAAATAACATCACGAAACAAATTCGTTACAGGAACTTCTGCAGTTGGGATTAAATATAAATCATCAATAGTCGAATGATACATTTGCCCTTCTTTGTCTGGCAATTGACCTGTTCCATAACCTGAAGCTTCATTTACCAAATGTGGTACTTGCACTTCATTATATCCTGCAGCAGTGTTTTTATCTAAAAAATAATTGATCAAAGCACGTTGTAATCTGGCGCCTTTTCCTTTATAAACAGGAAATCCTGCTCCAGCAATTTTTACACCTAACTCAAAATCGATAATATCATATTTCTTTACCAAATCCCAATGTGGTTGTGCACCTTCATGCAACACTGGAATTTCACCTTCTTCGAAAACATTTAAATTCTCTTCTGGAGTTTTTCCTGCAGGAACAATATCAGCTGGAAGATTTGGTAAAGCATATAGCTTATTCGTCAAATCTTGCGTCAAAACATCTGCTTTATCAGCTAACTCTTTACTTTTCTCTTTTAATACAACAGTTTTCTCTTTTAAGATAGCGGCTTTAGATTTTTCACCTGCTTTCATCAATTCGCCAATATCTTTGGATAATTTATTAGATTCAGACAAAATGTTATCCAACTCAACTTGAGTTGCACGACGTTTTTCGTCTAGTTGCACCACTTCTTCAACAGCACTTTTGGCATCGATATTTCGTTTTGCCAAAGCTGTAATTACTTTTTCCTGATTCTCTCTAATAAATGCGATTTGTAACATAGCTTAAATTTTGTAACTATTGTATTTTTATATATTAAGGAAGCAAATTTAAGGAAATGTTTGCTAAGAATCGGACAAAGTTTGTCACTAAACATAATTTCTTACCTCTAAAAGGGAATTATTATATAAAGTTATCACACTAAGTTGCACAAAGACTCACAAAAGTTTAATTAAATAGAGAAACAATACTTTGTCGTCCTGAGCCGAGTCGAAGGATCACATAGTTCAGCCCAATATAATTCTGATCACTTAACAGCATCATTGTCTTCAAATCTCTCTTTCTTCTTTCTCACTTCTCACAAACTTCATTTCACACAAACCCTAACCTTTGAGCCTTTGCCTCTCTGAACCTTCCTTATGCTCTCTTAATCTCATGTCCCACAAATTCCTCCAAAGTAGCAAACATATCATCTACCGAAAGGACTTCTAAATCTGGGTGAGATTTTAAAAAATTGGCATTCAACGTAACGAGATTTTCCTCTATTTCATAAAAAGTATCATTGTTAAGCAAATCCCTTATTGGGTTTACACCATCTAGTTTACCTTTCAAGAATTTACTGAGTTTTACACTACTCATTAATTTTACTTTCTTGCTTTGTTGTTGGAATAATTCCAAATGTTTCTCAGCGCCAAGTAGTGCCAAACCTTCTTCTATTAATTCATTTAATTCTGCATTCCAGCTTGAATTATATACAAATTGAGCAAAATTCCCTTCTGTGTATTGTGAAGTATAATAATCTAAATAATAACTCATTAAAGCATCTTCATGAATCAGGTCATCATCAACTTTTTCTTCGCGCATTAAATTAATTACCGAAATATTTGAGTGAATCACATCTTGAAGATTTTCACTATTCATTGCCGTTTCAGAAATTATTATTCTCCCAAATTCCATGTCCTTTATGTTTAATAAGTTTGGTACAAATTTCGGGTAAAAATTGGAAAAAAGAAATGCTTTTTATTTTAATCACAAATTGCATCAATTTATTAAGGTTCCTTTACAAAAAACCACGTCAAGACATAGAGATAAAAAAACCGTAGTAAGCATACACTCACTACGGTTAAGATTTATTTATTTTATTTTTTATTTAAAATCTATAAAAACTAAAACTACCTTCAGTTACAGCAAATGCTGTTCCTTTATTTGTTCCAGAAAAACTAAATGTTCCTTTGATTTTTTACTATCAATGACAGTAATAGTAATAGTTCCTGATGTCGCTACGGCATTATCGATTTCTGGCAAAAAACTAAAATCTGCTTGATAAGTTGTAGTAAGTTTTTTTAAATCATGAACAATTGGATAGGTTCCTGCAGTAGCATTTAAAGGCATCCACAAAGAAACTCTTCTAAATGTGTTATCTATACCTTGAAAGCCCATTAAAGCCATCGCTTCTGATTCTGATAATTCAGGTTGAAGAGAATAAGAAGCTCCATTATATTTAAATTTAATAAAATTTTCTGTGGTTACAATCTCATCCTCGTCTGAAGAATCATTATTACTACAGGAGAAAGACATTGTTAAAGCTAAAATAGCAAAAGCTAAAAAGGTAATTTTTTTAAAAATTTTCATTTGATTGGGTTAAGTTAATTTAACCGCTAAAATATATTTTTTTAACTATTAAACAGAAATTTAATTATCTATTTTGACAATTATACACATTAGTTCCAGCGATTACTCCTCTTTAATACTTAAAGATTCTAGAGTGTTTATTCTAGCAAAAAAATACCATCGGATTTATTTAGCATCCGATTCGTTACTATTCCCTTTCTGGTTCATCTTTGCAACTAATGCTTTTAAACGTAGTGCTTTTTCTTTTTTCTCTTCTTGAATTTTAGACTTTTTCCGATTTAGCAATTTGGTATGTAAAGCCTTGTTTTTAGTGTTCTTTTCAGGTCCTTTTCCCATGATTCACTTTTCTTTAATTTGCGTTTACAAATATAAGAAACTGAATGCGAATATTTTTGCGGGCGTGTCCTTCCGTAAACTTCAGGTCGGGCTATTCACTGCAAGTCCTCGCACTTCCTTCGTCAGCCTGCGGGCTATCCGCTACTACCCCTCACGCAACCCAACATCCATAAGAAACATAAATTTGTGAGAATATTAAAACAATTAAAAAAACACTATTTTAGCATAACTAGAGTAGTTTCATATAATAAATAATAACATTAAGTGTCTATCCATCACCACTAATACTACAATGAAAAATCATGAAAGAAATATATCATTTAAACTGCGTAAAAATTGTTTCACCAGTAAACGATAATGTTTGCGGACATTGTATTTTAATCAAGGAGAACGATAATCTTATTTTAATAGATACAGGAATTGGGCTTTTAGATATCCAACAACCATTAGAAAGAATAGGACAAGAACTTATTGATATGGTTGGATACCGTTTTAACGAAAATCAAACCGCTATTAGACAAATTGAAGAATTAGGGCTCGATCCTAAAAAAGTCACCGATTGCATTATATCGCATCTGGATAATGATCACATTGGTGGACTTGCTGACTTTCCTAATGCAACAGTTCATGTGGGAATTGAAGAATATGAAAACTATAATTCAGGAAGTCCAAGATATTTAAAAGCACCTTTATCCCATAATCCAACGATCAAGACATATAAAAAATCAGATTTGAATTGGTTCGGATTTGAAGCGAGAAAAGTGGCTACAAATACCGAGACAGAAATTTTCCTTATTCCACTTTTTGGACATACCTTAGGGCATTGTGGAGTAGCTTTAAAAAAAGACAATAAATGGATATTTTATATTGCAGATGCCTACTATATGAGGATAGAACTCAATGATAGTAGCCATCCCGTAAACCAATTAGCCAGAATGAGAGCCGAAGACAATGATTTAAGATTAAACTCCTTAGATAAAATCAGGACTTTAATAAATGAACACCCAGAAATTGAAGTTTTTGGATATCATGATATTGAAGAATTTAGACTTTACGAGAAACAACCATTAAGTCAACAAGATAAATAGTAAACAGAAAAAATAGTTGGATAAAGAAAAAATTAATAGCATCACACGATTTGAAAAGACCTTCTCATATCTCAGGAAATTGGGAAACACAATCCCAAGTGCAAAGAAAACATATGAATTACTAAAAGAATTGACTCTAGAAACTAGCAATGTACAATCAGATATTTTAATTTCTGAACTCAATAAAATTCAATATGCTTCTAATACAAATAGTTTTTTTTATTTCTATTTTCCAATAGTCAGTCATATTTTATATTACAAACCTGAATACGAAAAAGACATTTTAAAATATTTAATAGAACCTAATTTTGCAAATGGAACATCAAAGGTTAGTGAAATGATTTTTTTAATTATAAGTGCAATGAATTTTAAACTTAATGAAAATAAAAATTATTTGACTAAAGAAAGTCAATTTTGGATTACAAATGAATTTCCTAAATTAGAAAAACAGATTCAACGAGAAATAGAAGAATGTCGGAAAGAATTAGACGAATATGAAATTCAATAGATTATTTGATACAATCTCATTAAAAAGGTAAATATGAAAGAGAGAATAGCATTAGAATACTATGTTTTGGATGTGTTTTCTAATACGAGTTATAAAGGAAACCCATTGTCTGTTGTTTTTACTGATGGCGATTTAGAGTTAGAAGTGTACCAAAATATTTCTAAGGAATTTGGATACTCAGAAACCTCCTTTGTTTATTACTCTACAAAACAAAAAGCACTTAATGTTCGTTCATTTACACCTATGGGTTTTGAAATAGATGGAGCAGGACACAATTTATTAGGAGCAGTTAGTGGTGCATTGTTAAAAGAATTACCAATATTCGATGAACAAAATGAGGACAATCGTTTTGTAATCATGAAACATTCACCAATACGATTAACCGCAAGTTTTGATTCTGTCACACAATATCCTATTGTACAAATGCATCAAAAACAAGCTGTAATAAAACATCAAATTCCCACTTACAGAATTGCAATAGCACTTGGTCTGAAAATAGAAGATTTAGAAGTTAATATGCTTGTTCCAACAGTTGTTCAAACAGAAGTTGCTCATGTAATGGTTCCAATCAGAACTGCCCAATTACTTAATGACTGCACGCCTGACAGCAAACTATTAATTGAAATATCAAAAGAATACCAATTTGAAGGATTTTATTGTTTTACAATCACCGATAATAATAAAGATAACATCGTCGAGGCACGATTTTTTAATCCCATAATCGGAATACATGAAGATGCTGCCACAGGAACCGCAGCCGGTCCTTTAATAGGTTTTTTAACAAAGATGAAGTATACACAACCTAACAAGGAATATCAAATCTTACAGGGCGTAAAATTAAACCAACCCTCGCTCATTGAAGTAATGAGTAGAGAAAATGATATTTTAGTTGGTGGCTCTTCTGCTATAACAATGCGTGGAGAGCTTTATATATAAAACTCATCTTATTTTTCACATTATTAAAACTACAAATTTTTATGACCCTTTATGAAAGATACTTAAATGGAGAAACAGAAAAAGTCTATGAAGACATTCATAAATTAGGCAAAAATGCATTTCTACCAGATACTATTTTTGATATTGAAAAAGTATTAACCGAAACTTTTGAAAGAGTTGCCTTTAACCTTGATATCATTTACAAAGAACTAGTTGAAATGAATTATCTTTTTAAAACAGATGTTCAATTTAACTTTGAACGCCCATTAATCAAGCCTCTTCCACAAACAGATCAATTATTATCTGAACTAAATGAAATTGTTAAACCATTTGGCTTTGTCCCTACATCCTTAAAATTGTTTTATAAAATTGTAGGTGCCTGCAATTTTGAATGGGATTATAACACTAATGAAGACTTTATTTGGGAATGTGCAGATCCAATTCAAATTATAAGATCTCATCTCGTATATTGCTGAAGAAGACAATCAGGAAATTTTTCACGAATCATACGAAGAAGATGGATTTATTCATCTCGAACTTTCTTCTGATTACTTACATAAAGATAATATTAGTGGTGGAATACCTTATTCGCTTCAAATTACGCAACAACCAAGCATAGATTCTAATTTTTTATAT
Source organism: Flavobacterium sp. 140616W15 (assembly GCF_003668995.1). Lineage (NCBI taxonomy): Bacteria > Pseudomonadati > Bacteroidota > Flavobacteriia > Flavobacteriales > Flavobacteriaceae > Flavobacterium > Flavobacterium sp. 140616W15. The sequence goes on along the minus strand of NZ_CP033068.1, from coordinate 4,207,897 downwards.
GAAGAGCACCATACCACATTTATAAATTATTTGAGAATTTGTTTCGATAATTGCGGTTTCTCAAGAATAACAAATCCAGAATACAATAATGATTATAAAGCTTTTTTTAAAAAAGTAAAACCACAATTAAAAAAAATATAACATAAGCTCTATTTTTAGCGCAAAAGGATTACACAAAAGTTCGTAAAGTTTATAAATAGCTTTGCGAACCTTTGCTCCCGATAGCTATCGGGACTGTGCTCTTTGCGGTATTTTTTTGTCAACCAAAAAGTTTCAAACAAAAAAAAATCCTCATCAAATTCATGATGAGGATTCTAAAGAAAGGCGACGACATACTCTCCCACATAACTGCAGTACCATCTGCGCAGGCGGGCTTAACTACTCTGTTCGGGATGGGAAGAGGTGAGCCCCGCCGCAATAACCACCTTAAGGTCGTTAGTTGCTTTAGGCAACTTTTGTAATAAAAATTAAAAATTAACAATTGATAATTACAATAATATCTTAACACACTGAGATAAAGAAAAAATAATTTTTTAGAAAGTTTCTCCCCCACACCGTAGTGTGGGGAAAAGCGTACATAAGCTTACGGATTATTAGTACTACTCGACTATGACATTACTGCCTTTACATCTATAGCCTATCAACGTGGTCATCTCCCACGATCCTTAAAAGAAATCTCATCTTGTGGTGGGTTTCGCGCTTATATGCTTTCAGCGCTTATCCCTTCCAAACGTAGCTACTCTGCGGTGCTCCTGGCGGAACAACAGATACACTAGAGGTTTGTCCAATTCGGTCCTCTCGTACTAGAATCAGATCCACTCAAATTTCTTGCGCCCACAGTAGATAGAGACCGAACTGTCTCACGACGTTCTGAACCCAGCTCGCGTGCCACTTTAATGGGCGAACAGCCCAACCCTTGGGACCTTCTCCAGCCCCAGGATGTGACGAGCCGACATCGAGGTGCCAAACCCCCCCGTCGATATGAGCTCTTGGGGGAGATCAGCCTGTTATCCCCGGCGTACCTTTTATCCTTTGAGCGATGGCCCTTCCATGCGGAACCACCGGATCACTATGCTCTACTTTCGTACCTGATCGACCTGTATGTCTCTCAGTCAAGCTCCCTTATGCCATTGCACTCTACGCACGGTTACCAAGCGTACTGAGGGAACCTTTAGAAGCCTCCGTTACTCTTTTGGAGGCGACCACCCCAGTCAAACTACCCACCAAGCAATGTCCCCCGCAATAACGGGGTTAGGCCTCAGATAAACAAAGGGTTGTATTTCAACAATGACTCCACAACGCCTAGCGACGCCACTTCACAGTCTCCAACCTATCCTACACATCATTTATCCAAGGTCAATACTAAGCTATAGTAAAGGTGCACAGGGTCTTTTCGTCCCACTGCGGGTAAGCGGCATCTTCACCGCTACTACAATTTCACCGAGCTCATGGCTGAGACAGTGTCCAGATCGTTACACCATTCGTGCAGGTCGGAACTTACCCGACAAGGAATTTCGCTACCTTAGGACCGTTATAGTTACGGCCGCCGTTTACTGGGGCTTCAATTCAATGCTTCTCCGAAGATAACATCTCCTCTTAACCTTCCAGCACCGGGCAGGTGTCAGGCCCTATACTTCATCTTACGATTTTGCAGAGCCCTGTGTTTTTGATAAACAGTCGCCTGGACCTCTTCACTGCGGCCAGCATTGCTGCTGGCGACCTTTCTCCCGAAGTTACAGGTCTATTTTGCCTAATTCCTTAGCCATGAATCTCTCGAGCACCTTAGGATTCTCTCCTCAACTACCTGTGTCGGTTTACGGTACTGGTACTAATTACCTGAAGTTTAGAGGTTTTTCTTGGAAGCCCTTAGGCGCACTATCTCTTCAACCGAAGTCTCCGAGTACTATCGTATTTCCCCAAAATCTGTGGATTTGCCTGCAGATCTTATAGGTAGGTACTTCAACGAACTATTCCGTCAGTTCGCGGCGCTTTCATCACTCCGTCACCCCATCACAGTAATTAGTAGTACGGGAATATTAACCCGTTAGCCATCGACTGTCCCTTTCGGGTTCGCCTTAGGACCAGACTAACCCACAGCTGATTAGCATAGCTGTGGAAACCTTAGTTTTTCGGTGTGCGGGTTTCTCGCCCGCATTATCGTTACTTATGCCTACATTTTCTTTTCTAACCAGTCCAGCATACCTTACGATACACCTTCAACCCTGTTAGAATGCTCCCCTACCACTTAGAGTAAACTCTAAATCCATAGCTTCGGTAATATGTTTATGCCCGATTATTATCCATGCTCGTCCGCTCGACTAGTGAGCTGTTACGCACTCTTTAAATGAATGGCTGCTTCCAAGCCAACATCCTAGCTGTCTGGGCAGACAAACCTCGTTCTTTCAACTTAACATATATTTGGGGACCTTAGCTGATGGTCTGGGTTCTTTCCCTCTCGGACTTGGACCTTAGCACCCAAGCCCTCACTGTTGTGAAACATTATATAGCATTCGGAGTTTGTCAGGAATTGGTAGGCGGTGAAGCCCCCGCATCCAATCAGTAGCTCTACCTCTATATAACTTTATGCACAACGCTGCACCTAAATGCATTTCGGGGAGTACGAGCTATTTCCGAGTTTGATTGGCCTTTCACCCCTACCCACAGGTCATCCGAAGACTTTTCAACGTCAACCGGTTCGGTCCTCCACTGTGTGTTACCACAGCTTCAACCTGCCCATGGGTAGATCACACGGTTTCGCGTCTAACACTACTGACTAAAGCGCCCTATTCAGACTCGCTTTCGCTACGGATCCGTGGCTTAACCACTTATCCTTGCCAGCAACGTTAACTCGTAGGCTCATTATGCAAAAGGCACGCCGTCACCCCACGAAAGGGCTCCGACCGCTTGTAAGCGTATGGTTTCAGGATCTATTTCACTCCGTTATTCACGGTTCTTTTCACCTTTCCCTCACGGTACTGGTTCACTATCGGTCTCTCAGGAGTATTTAGCCTTAGCGGATGGTCCCGCCAAATTCAGACAGGGTTTCACGTGCCCCGCCCTACTCAGGATACCACTATCATTTACACTCATTACCTATACGGGACTATCACCCTCTGTGGTTCTACTTTCCAGTAGATTCTAATTCTTTGTGCAACAAATATCGTGGTCCTACAACCCCAACATTGCCGTAACAACATTGGTTTGGGCTAATCCGCGTTCGCTCGCCACTACTTACGGAATCACTTTTGTTTTCTTCTCCTCCGCCTACTTAGATGTTTCAGTTCAGCGGGTTTGCCCACCTATCGGTGTACTATGTCTTCAACATAGTGGGTTGCCCCATTCAGGTATCTACGGATCAATTCGTGTGTGCCGATCCCCGTAGCTTTTCGCAGCTTATCACGCCTTTCATCGCCTCTGAGAGCCAAGGCATCCCCCATACGCCCTTATTTTGCTTATTGTACCAATCATAAATTAATATGACCGTTTTTTTTTGTTTTTATTATCGCTAATAAAAACGCTTTCTACTTTTTATTATTTTCTTATCTCAATATGTCAATGAACTTTTATCGCACCCAATTAAGGGATTGACCTGTGGAGAATAACGGAGTCGAACCGTTGACCTCCTGCGTGCAAGGCAGGCGCTCTAGCCAGCTGAGCTAATCCCCCATTTTTAAAATGATGATGAATTATGAGTTATGAATTCGCTCATAAATGCTCAACTTCTAAAATTTCCTTTTATTTAAGTTTAAATAGTAGTCCCGGGCAGACTCGAACTGCCGACCCCTACATTATCAGTGTAGTACTCTAACCAGCTGAGCTACGAGACTCTGTTTTTACTTAAATTTATTATTTGAACTAACAGCAGAGTAATATAATCTTTAGAGATGAACCTTTAAAATCTTTCGTCTTCTTTCCCTAACGTGCATTACTGCTAACATATAGGGCTCTAGAAAGGAGGTGTTCCAGCCGCACCTTCCGGTACGGCTACCTTGTTACGACTTAGCCCTAGTTACCAGTTTTACCCTAGGCAGCTCCTTGCGGTCACCGACTTCAGGCACCCCCAGCTTCCATGGCTTGACGGGCGGTGTGTACAAGGCCCGGGAACGTATTCACCGGATCATGGCTGATATCCGATTACTAGCGATTCCAGCTTCACGGAGTCGAGTTGCAGACTCCGATCCGAACTGTGACCGGTTTTATAGATTCGCTCCTGGTCGCCCAGTGGCTGCTCTCTGTACCGGCCATTGTAGCACGTGTGTAGCCCAAGGCGTAAGGGCCGTGATGATTTGACGTCATCCCCACCTTCCTCACAGTTTGCACTGGCAGTCTTGTTAGAGTTCCCGACATGACTCGCTGGCAACTAACAACAGGGGTTGCGCTCGTTATAGGACTTAACCTGACACCTCACGGCACGAGCTGACGACAACCATGCAGCACCTTGTAATTTGTCTTGCGAAAAATCTGTTTCCAAATCGGTCAAACTACATTTAAGCCTTGGTAAGGTTCCTCGCGTATCATCGAATTAAACCACATGCTCCACCGCTTGTGCGGGCCCCCGTCAATTCCTTTGAGTTTCATTCTTGCGAACGTACTCCCCAGGTGGGATACTTATCACTTTCGCTTAGCCACTGAGATTGCTCCCAACAGCTAGTATCCATCGTTTACGGCGTGGACTACCAGGGTATCTAATCCTGTTCGCTACCCACGCTTTCGTCCATCAGCGTCAATATATTAGTAGTAACCTGCCTTCGCAATTGGTATTCCATGTAATCTCTAAGCATTTCACCGCTACACTACATATTCTAGTTACTTCCTAATAATTCAAGTTTAACAGTATCAATGGCCGTTCCACCGTTGAGCGATGGGCTTTCACCACTGACTTATTAAACCGCCTACGGACCCTTTAAACCCAATGATTCCGGATAACGCTTGGATCCTCCGTATTACCGCGGCTGCTGGCACGGAGTTAGCCGATCCTTATTCTTACAGTACCGTCAAGCTGGTTCACGAACCAGGGTTTCTTCCTGTATAAAAGCAGTTTACAATCCATAGGACCGTCATCCTGCACGCGGCATGGCTGGATCAGGCTTGCGCCCATTGTCCAATATTCCTCACTGCTGCCTCCCGTAGGAGTCTGGTCCGTGTCTCAGTACCAGTGTGGGGGATCTCCCTCTCAGGACCCCTACCCATCGTAGCCTTGGTAAGCCGTTACCTTACCAACTAGCTAATGGGACGCATGCTCATCTTTTACCGTTGTGACTTTAATTATAAAATGATGCCATTCTATAATACTATGAGGTATTAATCCAAATTTCTCTGGGCTATCCCTCTGTAAAAGGTAGATTGCATACGCGTTACGCACCCGTGCGCCGGTCTCTACTTCCGAAGAAGCATACCCCTCGACTTGCATGTGTTAAGCCTGCCGCTAGCGTTCATCCTGAGCCAGGATCAAACTCTTCATCGTATATTTTTATATTATATTGCGACTTCAGATTCTATCGGTCTTATTCAAATCTTGCGATTCTATTACTCTTTATTCTTTGTTTCGAAATCTCTTTCGAAACGGCTGTCAATTCAATATGTCTAAGAACTTGTCTACTTATTTTTGTTCGCTTGTTTCTCAAAGCGGGTGCAAAAGTAATGAACTTCTTTTTAACTGGCAAGATTTTTTTGAAGTTTTTTTTTAGAAACTTTCGTTTCCGTTTTCTTCGTTTTTCTTAGCAGTATTTCAAGGAACTTCCGTTGTTTTATCTCACTTAACTCTTATCTAAAAAAGTGTTCGATGAACTTCGTTTGCGGGGTGCAAATGTAACTTTCGTTTTCCAAACTCACAAGCTTTTTTAAATCTTTTTTTTTTTAGAAACTTTCGTTTCTAAATCCGATTGTTTTGCTTGCCAGTGTATCAGTGAACGTCTTGTTTGTTGCGGGTGCAAAACTACCACCTTTTTATAGATAAACAATACTTTTCGATCGCATTTTTGCGTTTATTTTACGTTTATTTCTTAACGCATTGATAACTCACACCTTACTGTTTGGCTGTTTTTCGGTTTTCTAAGATTTTTCTACTTATTAACTTCTTCTTCTCCTGTTTTCGCTCGGTTTTACTGGGATTTCGGGTTCTCGCGAAGACCAGAAGGCGCAAAGCTTACTACATTGTATTTAAATATGAAGTCTTTTTCGTTTCCCCTAGTCTTGTCACGGCTACTATCGGGATAGCTTCTAGAAAAAATACTCTTATATATACTACAGCCATATCTTACTCCTATATATAAGGAGAAAAACACTCCTTATATATAGGTTCATAAAAGAAGAAGCCTTCTCATAATATGAGAAGGCTTCTTGTAATTTGCTTGAGAATAGAATTCTTAGTTTGTTTTCATTGGTGGTAAATCGAACGCTTTTGATTCGTGTTCGAAATTGTTACGGTGTGCTCCATCACAAAAAGGTTTGTTTGATGACAATCCGCAACGACAAAGTCCTAATGCTGCTCTTCCTTGTAATCCGTATACTGTACCTTCTGAATCCATTATTTCGAAATCACCCTCTATCTTTATAGATCCGTTTTTATTAATAATTAGTTTTGTCTTGCTCATAATGTTCTTTTCTTTTTTGCTCAAAGATTGCAAAATAAATTTCGAACAGTTATCATTGATTTAGAGTTTTTATGAATCAAACACTCTGTTTAAACTAATTCTACTTTATGAGATTATTGTGCTAAGCCATTACACAGCGTTGCACAAAGGCCACACAGGGATTCGCGAAAGCTTTTGATCGATCTTAACGTTTTAATTTTTCATCTTCTGCTCTAAGTTTAATTGCTTTTGAGGCGGGATTCGTTTCTTTAAAAACAAGATCTGTCCTAAATGGCTTGATTGATGCTCCATAACATGAAACCAACAATATTGATTTGTCCAATCGTATTCTTTTTGTACTTCGGCAAACCAAGCGTCATCACGTTTCTTTAGCTCTGCTATAGTTTTTGCTCTTACTTCATTATATATATCTAAATAATATTGTACTTCATGCCCTTTAAATTCATCTCGCCCTCCTTGATCTAAATTTAATGCTGCATTCCATTTTTTCTTTTCTTCTTCATTAAATCCTCTATTTTCAAAAGTAAAAACTTGATAGTACGCTTCTGCCGCCGCTAAGTGCATAATTAATGAACCTATTCTATTTGCTTCTGCATCGTGCAAGTAATCTATTTCATATTGACTCATATTTTTTACTGTATTTTCAACACGTCTTTTAAGATCTTCTAACATCGAAATCATAGCACCAATTTGCGGAGAAGCCCCTTCAACATTACCAATTTTTGCTTCTAGTCTTGGTTTTATACCACTCCCCTCTAGCAATACCCCATAATTACCATCTGTACTTTCTTTGGTTGATGTGATTTTATACTCTTTGACTTTAATCATCTCACCCTTGCGTATACCTAAATTCCATTTTGGAATTTCATCGTTTTTTACAACAGTTTCAAAACTTGAATTAAGCAGCTTAACTGGCTCTAGTACTCCTTTATCATTTTCTAAAAACAATTCAAACTTATCAAAATAGAACTTTCCATTATACAAACACAACCCTCCAAAACTTAATGATTTTGTATTTGAGTCTATTGTACCTTCAACAGTATACGATTTCCATTCTTTATCCTTAACGGGTCTGTCTCTCATATTATCAAAAAAACCATCTTCTTCGTTTTTGGTATCTATTCTAGCCCATACTCCTGCCCAAGCCGATGGCTCATCTGTTTCTACTTTTACTGAAGCAATAACTTTAAATTTTTTCTTAGTGGCCGTTTGTATATCCAGAGTTTGACTAAAAGAGGCCCAATCTCTAGAAATAACCTTTTGTGTTTGAGCGTAAGTCAATAGATGACTTAAAAATAGTAGTACTAATGCTGTTTTTTTCATTGTCTGTTTTTTATTACTAAAAGGTAAATGTAATACTATTTTTTTGAGTCTAAATAAATCCTATTTATAAATTTCTAGACTATTTAGGACACTCTAATAAAAAACATAATATCCTATTTACTAAGCACTTCCGTTTCTTTTTTTTATTTCACGCATCATTTTATTTCCTATACACAAAAAATATTCTTGTAGATTTCACCCTTCTTAAATAATATCTTTATAGCGTCTGTTTATAGAAATTAAATACTGCTAACTAAGCGAAATTGTCACTTCTATCACTGTTAAATATAGCTCGTTTTAGCCCAGATAGAAACGGCATCCTTTGCTTGCCTACTTTAGGCAAGTAAAGATAAAGTGGATAGCTGGAAATTGCTCCTAATAAAAACAGTAAAACTCTCAATTCTATTGCTTATTTTTGCACAGAATTTATCATATTAAAATGTATAAAGTCGGCTTTTGGGCTGCTTTATCTGAAAAATAAAAATCAATTTTATGTTACAAAATCCTAAGAGATATACCATTACTGCTGCTTTACCTTATACTAACGGACCTATTCATATTGGCCATTTGGCGGGCGTTTACGTACCTGCTGATATTTACTCTCGCTTTTTACGTATGCAGGGTAAAGATGTGGCTTTTATATGTGGAAGTGACGAACACGGTGTGGCAATCTCGATGAAGGCTAAGAAAGAAGGGGTTTCCCCTCAAGAAATTATTGATAAATATGATGGGATTATCCGTAAGTCTTTTATCGATTTTGGAATTTCTTTTAATAATTACTCTAGAACTTCGGCTAAGATTCATCACGATACGGCTTCGGATTTTTTTAGAAAGCTGTACGATAAAGGTGATTTTATCGAGGAAGTAACGGAACAATTATATGATGCAAAAGCGAATCAGTTTCTTGCGGATCGTTTTGTAGTTGGTACTTGTCCAAAATGTGGCAATGAAGAAGCTTACGGAGACCAATGCGAAAAATGTGGATCGACGCTTAATGCAACTGATTTGATTAATCCGAAATCGACTATTACTGGTGAAACTCCGATATTAAAATCGACTAAACACTGGTTCTTACCTCTAGATAGATATACTGAGTTCTTGACTGAATGGATTTTGGTTGGACATAAAAATGACTGGAAACCGAATGTTTACGGTCAGGTTAAATCTTGGGTTGATGGTGGTCTTGAACCTCGTGCTGTAACTCGTGACCTTGATTGGGGAATTGATGTTCCTGTGGAAGGTGCTGAAGGAAAAAAATTATATGTTTGGTTTGATGCTCCTATTGGTTACATCTCATCGACTAAGGAATGGGCTGCTCGCGAAGGTAAAGATTGGGAGCCATACTGGAAGAATGAAGACACGAAACTGGTTCATTTTATAGGGAAAGACAATATTGTTTTTCACTGTATCATTTTCCCTGCAATGCTTAAAGCCGAAGGTAGTTATATTTTACCTGACAATGTTCCTGCTAATGAATTCTTGAATTTGGAAGGAAATAAACTTTCGACTTCTAAAAACTGGGCAGTTTGGTTGCATGAATATTTAGAAGATTTCCCTGAGAAACAAGATGTTTTGCGTTATGCTCTAACAGCTAATGCTCCGGAAACGAAAGACAATGATTTTACCTGGAAAGATTTTCAGGCTAGAAACAACAACGAATTGGTTGCCGTTTTTGGTAACTTTATTAATCGTGTTGTGGTTTTGACTAATAAATATTACGACGGTTTTATTCCTTCACCAAATGAATTAACTGAGATTGATGAAGCTACTTTGACGGAATTAAAAGCATATCCTGCTGTTATTTCTAGTTCTGTGGAGCGTTACAGATTTCGTGAAGCTTTGGGTGAGTTGATGAATGTTGCTCGTTTGGGTAATAAATATCTTGCTGATGAAGAGCCTTGGAAAGTAATGAAAGATAATCCTGAGCGTGTAAAAACTCAAATGTATGTTGCTTTACAAATTGCTGCAGCATTGAGCGTTTTATCTGAACCTTTCTTGCCGTTTACTGCTACTAAATTATCACGAATATTAAAGAATGATGGCAAACTGAAATGGAATGACGTTTCTGAGAATTCAGAATTAATTCCTGCTGGTCACCAAATTGGTGAAGCCGAATTACTTTTTGCTAAAATTGAAGACGAAGAAATACAAAAACAAATAGATAAATTGGAAGCTACAAAAACAGCTAATCTTGCCGAAAGCAAACAACCTGAACCTCAAAAGGAGTTAATTCAGTTTGAAGATTTTGCTAAAATGGACATTCGTGTTGGAACTATCCTTGAAGCTGAGAAAATGCCAAAGGCTAATAAACTTTTAGTTCTTAAGGTTGATACTGGAATTGACGTTCGTACGATTGTTTCGGGAATTGCCGAAAGCTTTACTCCTGAAGAAATTATTGGTAAACGTGTTTCGGTTTTAGCAAACCTAGCGCCTAGAGCCTTACGTGGTGTTGAAAGTCAAGGTATGATTTTGATGACTACAAATGCTGAAGGAAAGCTGGTTTTTATTAATCCTGATGCTGATGCTCCAAACGGAGAAACTGTAAACTAAGCTTTTTTTGTGAAAGGTGAAATGTTAGATGCGAAACATAAAAATATAAGATAATTCTTCTTTTTTTATATGATTTCAAAATTTATAATCGTATTTTTGTCTCGACTAAATATGTAAAGGACTTTCGATAAAAATTTATTTAAAGTTAACAATAAGCGGGCCCTCGCCAAGGTGCTGGAGCAGGAAACTGCCCTAAATCTATCCTTTGGATATTTAGTCACACCTAAAGCGAGGGTTTCGTGCGTTTAATATTTTCGATATGACTAAAGAAAATCAAAACACATCACATCATGATGTAATGCCATCTGTGGCAAACTTCCTTTCTGAGCTCTGGCTTGAAGGATATTTTAGAGACCAACCTGAGTATTTAACCGAGATCTTTGAGACTATTCTTGAAACTGAAATTGGTGACAACATCGACTTAAGAACTAAAATGATTGGTTGTATAAAAACCAGTCGAATGTTAGCAAAAGCGCTTGAGCCTTTTTCCGATAGACAAATTCAAGACGCCTGCGATACAATTATTAATGCTTAAGTTCAATAACGCAAAACGCATGAAATTCTTTATTGAATCATGCGTTTTAATTTTAAAAAAATAACTGTTCTTGACTAATTATGTTTAAGAAAAAAGCAAGATATTAGCCAACAAAAAACACCCCCCCTCAATAAATTAAAAATGATTAAAAAATTACTCCTCCCCCTTTTGTTCTTAAATAGTTTGATCTCTTTTTCACAGGAAATTGTTAGCGCTACACTAGTTGACTTGAAAAAGAATCGTGATGTTTTTCAGACTATAAATAATGACAAAAATGAAGTTACATTGTTTATTAGTGATAAAGAAAAGGTAAAAGCCATTCGACTTAACGAAAAAATGCAAATTGCTGACAGTATTTCTACCGAAAGACCAAATACTAGAGCGTACTCTAACATGATTGGCTATAATAGTAGCAATGATAATACAAGATTATTTTGGTCATCAAATGATTATGAAGATGTGTTTTCTCAATTGTATGACTTCACTAGTCGTAAGGTTGTAACACAGCAATATTCTCTTATTTTTAAAAATGAAAAGGTTTTACAGAAATTCAGTGGAAATGAAAACTTTTATATTTTAAGCGTTATAAAGAAAAGTAATAATTTTAAGCTCCATATTTTTGATAAAGATGGTGCTCATAAAGAACAAATAATCAATTTAGATGGATTTCGCTTTTTTAGATATGGCTACACCAAAACAGATTTGTATGGTGTTTTTGAAGAAAACCTACTTCCTTTTGAAGTTCCTTTTACATTACAAAATATCAATGTTAAAAATCCAACTTCATTAACCGATGCCGCGAAAAAGAGAAAATGTTATTTTGACAATAACCAAATCATAATAACTCTAGATGCCAATATCGATTATACTCAAGTCATTACTCTTGATTTAATCAATTTTGTTGCTACTGAAAAAATGATTAAAAAACGTTCAATAGCAACTAGTGAACGCCATTTTCTAAATTCAAACTCATTCTTTTTTGACAATAAACTATATCAAGTAAAAACCTCTTCTGAGTTATTTTACTTTACAATAAAGGACTTAAACGACAATCTAATAAAGGAATACCAAGCCAATGCAATTAATCCTATCGACTTTAAAAATTCTGAATTTTATCAGGAAGGTGGCGCTTTTGGAGGAAAAAGAACGCTGGATAACAGCTCTCAATTTATCCGAAAAATAAACAATTTGAATACTGCAATTTCTTGTTATCATATAGGGCAAAGTACTTTAGTAACTTTTGGAGGTGTCTCTGCATCGCAACAATCTGGTGGGCAAGCCGCAATGTCTCAATTTGGACTTATTGGTGCATTAGCTGGAGTTGCATTTTTTAGCCCAACGATGGAAAGCTTTAATTCCTATTCTAACAAAAAAGTAGTTAAAATAGAAAGTCTATTCGACAGCCAAGGAAATCATATAAAAGGAGATTTACAACCATTAGCTTTTGATAAAATTCGAACTTTCTTTGATGATAATAATAATGTCTCATCGCAAACATTATTTAAAACTGACTATTATTATTTAGGCTATTATGATAATAAGACTAAAGAATATATTATACGAAAATTTGTTGACTAAAAATCTATATCAATTTTCTCATTTAATTTAAAAAACAAAACGCATGAATCTCTTAATTGATTCATGCGTTTTAATTTAAAAAAAATAACTGTTCTTGACTAATTATGTTTAAGAAAAAAACAAGATATTAGCCTACAAAAAACACCCTTCAATAAATTAAAAATGATTAAAAAATTACTCCTCACCTCTTTATTTTTAAATAGTTTATTCTCCTTTTCGCAAGATATTGTAAAGGAATTTGATCTGAAATTAGAAAAGAAAAGAGACTTTTTTCAAGTAGTTAATGAGGATGAAAAAGAAGTTATTATATTTTTGAATGACAAAGAAAAGGTTACGTCTATAAGATTTGATCAAAAATTTAGCATTATAGATTCTTTGACTACTTCGAGGCCAGAAAAAAAATACGGCAATATCATTGGTTATAGTAAAACGGATGATAATTATTTTATTTTTTGGGCATCGGAAGACAGAAAAGAAATCAGTTCTCAATATTTTAATTTTGCAAAAAAAGAAACAAAAACAACTTCAATTAATCTCGAATTAAAAAAGGAAAAAATAGTTAAAGAACTTACCATAAACAATGTCTTTTATCTCATTACTATTATAAAAAACACGAGCATTTTAAAATTTTATATTTCTAATAATGATGGAAATCTAAATACAAAAACAATCGATTTGTCAAATTTGCAATTTAAAAATAAACTGGCAAATGAAGTAAACCTATATACGGCATTAACAGAAAAGTCATCGGATATTTTCATTCAGAATATAAGCACCGACAGCCCACCTTCTTTAGCATTGAGCACAAAGCAATATAAAATTTACACGTACAAAAATGATGAAATTATTTTTACAATAGATAATAATGCTTTCTCAACAGATATCTTAAAAATTAATCTGAATGATTTTACTGGAAATTTAAAATCAATTCAACAGCCAGCAATAGCCAGAGGTGCATACGGATCTATTATATTTAAGTCGAATTCATTCTTAATAGATGATAAAATTATTCAAATCAAAACCAATCCCGAAGTTCTATTTCTGACCATAAGTGATCAAAATGGGAATAAAATTAATCAGTTTATAGCCTCCCGAGAGGAAGAAATTACTTTTAAAAACTCAGATGTTTTTCAGGAAATAAAAAGTATTCATAACAAAAAGGTTCTTGAAAAACCAAAACAATTTATACGAAAAATCAACGACTCTAATCCTGGAATATCATGTTATAAGCTAAATGGTTTATATTATACGGTAATTGGAAGTTCACAAGAAATAGTACATAGAGGAGGACCGACAGGAATGGGAATAGGTGCTGGATTTGGAGGTAGTTTTAACGTCGCTCCTATGTCATTTGATTTTTTATCAAGTTATACTATTGGAAATTTAATTTCTTATAAAGATAAAAATGTTGTTTATACGAACTGTTTGTTTGATTCAAATTTTAATCATTTAGAAAATAAAATCGGAATCTCAGCATTTGAAAAAGCCAGATTATTTTTAGAAGAGAATGAAGAACTTATAGAGAGTATATCTATTTTTGGTAGAGATTTATATAAAGATTTAATTATTTTTAAATTCAATGCCACCTTGTATTTAGGAAACTATAACAAAGAGAACAAGAAATATCAAATTTTTAGTTTTAGTGAATGATTAAGAATCAGTACTAATTTTAAAATATACAATTTTGACAAAAATGAAAATTACAAAACCTAGATTAGCTTTAATCTGTGGAATACTCTGCATATCGATTTTCCCAATATTGGTCAAGCTCCGTTTGACTCCTGGATTAATTTCGGCTTTCTATAGAATGGCTTTTGCCATAAGCTTGTTGCTACCTTATGTACTTATTACAAAAAGCTTTAAAATTCCGAATACTAAATTCGTGATTCTGGCTGCGCTTTGCGGTGTTTTATTTGCATCAGATGTTGCTGTCTGGAATATTGCCATTCAGGAATCGAGTGCTACTCAGGCTTCTTTATTAACAAATCTTTCTCCACTTTGGGTTGGTATTGGTTCTTATTTCTTTTTAAAAACAAAACCTGCGACCAATTTTTGGATAGGAACAGCTGTAGCCTTGTTCGGAATGATTACATTAGTTGGATTCTCGTTTTTTATTAATCTAAGTTTTGACAAAGCTTTTCTTCTTGCGGTATTATCTGGAATCTTATACTCTATTTATTTATTGGTAAGTAAAAATGTTCTTTCAGAAGTTGATGTTTTGTCCTTTATGACAATTGCCCTATTGGCTTCAAGCATTTATTTAGGCATTCTTTGTTACGCTTTAGATGAGCCTTTTACGGGATTCTCTAATACTGGTTGGTTTGTATTGGTGCTTCAGGCTGTAATATGCCAATTGTGTGCTTGGCTTTGCTTAAGTTATGCCACACAACATATGCGAGCTACGAGAGTTTCGCTAAGTTTATTAAGTCAGGCAGTGCTTACGTCTATTCTGGCATGGTTATTTCTGGATGAAAAGATTACAATACAAATGCTTATTGGAGGTGCTATTTTATTATTCGGAATCAGGATTACGTTTTATGATAAAACTATTTCGTTGAAAAAATTAAGATTGAGAAATCGCACAAGGATTAAACAAATTCAATAAAGCGTAAAAAAATCTCACGCAGATTCAAGAGATTTTGTAGTTCTTTTTTAAATCATTAAATTTATTAATCTATGATAAAAAATAGAATGCGGATGATGTGTATTCGCTAAAGCAAAAACACAAATAAAAACAGCTTTTTTAATTTTTAACGAAAAGTTTTCTCGCAGATTGATTGAGCAGATTTTTTTTAATCATTTCGTGGCAAAAAAATTAAACAGAGAAAACTTCAAACTTTAAACAAAATTTAAATGTTACATAAAGACAAAATATCAAAACTAAAAGTAATCGCATTTGATGCCGATGATACTTTATTTGTAAATGAACCTTATTTTCAAGAAACGGAACAAAAATTTTGTGTCTTGATGGAAGATTATCTTTCACATCAAGGATTGTCACAAGAGCTATTTAAGACCGAAATTCAGAATCTATCTTTATATGGTTACGGAATCAAAGGATATATACTTTCTATGATTGAGGCTGCCATGCTGATTTCGAATAATACAATTTCGGTTGAAGCTATTGGTAAAATCATTGAATACGGAAAAGAATTACTCGAAAAACCAATCGATTTACTTGATGGTGTTGAAGAAACCTTACAAGCGCTTCATGGCAAATATAAACTTGTTGTTGCCACAAAAGGAGACTTGAAAGACCAACACAGCAAATTACACCGTTCTGGTTTGGGACACTATTTTCACCATATCGAGGTAATGTCGGACAAACAAGAAATTGATTATGAAAAACTATTAAAGCGTTTGGATATCAATGCCGATGAATTCCTAATGATTGGAAATTCATTAAAATCTGATGTCTTACCTGTTTTAGGAATCGGAGGATATGCTGTACATATTCCGTTTCACACCACTTGGGAGCATGAAAAAATCAATCACAAAGTAGAACATGAAAACTTCTTTGCTTTTGAAAAAATAACCGAAGTCGTAAACAAATTAATATAAATGAAAACCTTTTTGGATTTGGAAAATTGGAACAGAAAGGAGCACTTTCTGTTTTTCAAACAAATGGATGAACCTTTTTTTGGTGTAACTGTTGACGTTGATTGTACGAATGCTTATGAAAATGCCAAGAAATTAAATTCTTCATTTTTTATTTATTACCTACATAAAACATTAGTTGCAATAAATACTATTGAGCCTTTTAGATATCGAATCGCCGACGATCAAATACAGATACATGATACTATTGGTGGTTCGGCTACAATTGGTCGTGAAGATGGTACTTTTGGTTTTTCTTTAATCGAATACGATTCAGATTTTAAAATATTCGAACAAATTGCATTAACAGAAATCAAACGTATTCAAAATACAACAGGTCTTTTTACCCGAACTTTTGATGAAGATAATGTGATTCATTTTTCGGCAATCCCTTGGATTAATTTTACTTCCCTTTCTCATGCCAGAAGTTATAGTTTTCCTGATAGTTGCCCGAAAGTTTCTTTTGGGAAAATGATGATTTCTGAAACTGGAAAAAGAACCATGTCAATGTCTGTGCATGTACATCATGGCTTAATGGATGCTATGCATGTAGGACAATTTGTTGATTATTTTCAAGAATTAATGAATAACACAGATATTATTTAGCCTTAGCATACTATAATCTATAGCTTTGATTGTACTAAAAATCAAGTCCTTAAAAAAATCATTCTTAAGGACTTTTTTTATATCTTTAATCCTGCTCATAAACCCAGTATATCGGTAACTCTTTAATTTTTTATTCCTAAAATAAAGAGATAATTTTGGAATAATTTTATCGCTAGCAACACATGAAAAAAACATTCTTCTTCTTTCTTATCTTCTATAAATCTATAGTAATAGGTCAAACTGTATTGAATTCATATCCTATAGATTTAAAAAAATACGATGAGTCTAACATGATCCTGAATGTTGAGAACACAACAACACATGATGTTTTTGTTTTTGCAACAAACGCTACTAATGTTACCATCTTAAAATACAATAATGCCTTATTTCTAGTAAATGAGTTTACTGTTCCGCGTACCAATTTAGAAAATCACTCTATAATTGGATACAGTTTTAGCGAAGACGGAAACCCTACTTTATATTGGGCTACAGATGATTACAAGAGCATTTTGGTTGTTAAATATTATTTAGAGGGCAAAACCTATAAGATGCTTAGTTATAATTCTCCCATTTCTAGTCAATTTATAATAGCAACTTTTCAGAAAAATAATTTATTCTATATCATTACTAAAGATTTAGCAACACCTGAATTAATTGTTTATGTTTTTAAAAATGGAGTCGTTGAGGAAAAACTTTTTGATTTTTCAACCTATGCTTTTCAAGACAGAAAAACACAGCGCATATCTTTTAATCAGGTCATCACTGATAATCCTATTGAAAAAATAGAATTGGATGAATATAATCCTTTATTCAAAAGCTCAAAAAAGAGCAAGCTTTATATGTTTGATGAACATATCATTTTAACTTTAGATCATAATCCCATCAAGACGCAGGTATTTGATATTAATCTTGAGAACAATGCTATTACCGAAAAAACCTTTACAAAATCTGTTATAAATAACCCCAAAAAGTTAGGCAACTCCTTTTTATATAATGACAAAATTTATCAGGTTAATGCAAGTCAAGATGAACTTGTATTTGATATAAAAAATTATAACTCTGGTGAAACGCTTAAAAGTTTTAAAGTCATAAAAAGTGACACAATTCGTTTTAAGAGTTCTCCACTACTTGTTCAAGGAGAAAACCAAAGAACAAGAGAATTAAAAAATACAAGCAAGTTTTTACAGCGTCTCTCCAATTTAGATATAGGCATATCTGTTTTTAAAAACAGTCAAAATACATTAGTTACTTTAGGTGGTGTTCCTAAAATTGAAAAAAGATATTATACTGTTAACGATCAATTGTACACTTGGGACTTTGGCTCATCTGCCGAAAGTGTCTTTTTTGAAAGTACATTGAATAAAGATAATGAGTTTGTTAAATTCGAACAACAACCTTATGCCTTTGACAATATCAATCTCTTTTTAGAACAGAATAAAAAAGCTATATTAGCTACTACCTTAAAATTTAAAGATTTTTACATTTTAGGCTATTATGACAGTACTACAAAACAGTATGTAATGCGAAAATTCACTGATGGATTTCCTCCTGAAGAATCACTGAATCCAATCATAAACAAAGCGGTATTTTCGAAATCTTTTCCAGCAGATAAACCTTAATTTTATTGAGAATTAATCCAAATGTTGGCTCTTTTTGGGTTTCAAAAATGGGTTTAGATTATTTTTTTAACTTTACAAAAAACTCACGATTATGTTATCAAAAAATATAGAAACAGCGCTAAACAAGCAAATCCGAATAGAAGCAGAATCTTCTCAAACTTATTTATCAATGGCTTGTTGGGCAGAGGCACATGGCCTAGAAGGTATTGCAGAATTTATGTACACGCAATCTGATGAAGAACGTGCACATATGCTAAAACTAGTTCGTTATGTTAACGAACGCGGCGGTTCAACAACAATTACTGATCTTAAAGCTCCAAAAACAAGCTACGATACATTTAAAGAAATGTTTGAAGAACTATACAAACATGAAATTTTCGTTTCAGAATCTATTAACGAATTAGTTCATATCACTTTCTCTGAAAGAGATTATGCGACTCATAACTTCTTACAATGGTATGTTGCTGAACAAATTGAAGAAGAAGCGACTGCTAAATCTATCCTGGACAAAATTAATTTAATTGGTGATGACAAAGGTGGTTTATACTTATTTGACAGAGATATTCAACAATTAACGGTAACTAGTTCTATTGCAATTAATCCTAAATAGTTAAAGTTTATTTAGAATATATAAAAATAACTTATATTTGTCCCAGTTTTATAATTCAATACAAATTGGGAAAAGATAAAGTAAAAGACAAGGACAAGAAAAAGGATAAAAAGAAGAAGAAAAAAAAGAAAGAAATCCTTGAAAAGCTTAAACGTGCAGAAAATTGTAAATCCTCTTGTTGTGAAAAATACAAAAAGAGTGAAAGCAAGCGTTGTAGCCGTTGCCCTATGTTTGATTTAATCAAAAAAGTTGCTTAACAACATTTATATATATAAAATGCTCTCCTAATCGAGGGCATTTTTTTTATGACAAAACTAGCGTCATTAATCTTGCACACAAATATCATTAACTAATAAAACATGAATAATATAAAGTCTAAACCTACATACATACCGTTTATAGATCGATTAGATATTTTTATAATCTTAATTTATTTGGGCTTGTTATGTCTTGCTGGAATGTTTCTAACTTTTAGTAGCTACGAAATAGTAATAAATCATGGCAAGGTGATACCCTCAATATATGTCATATTCCTCATAGGATGTTGCTGCCTTATACTTTCATTATGTGTCATAATAAAAATATTTCAATCAGCAATTATTTTCATAAATGCCGTTGAATTCAATAGTAAAACGATAACTCTCAGAGGATATAAGTATAACACAAAATGGGAAGTGGTACTAAACACCAAGAAAATTGCTATTTGCATAAAGGAGCAACAAAGATACAGAAGAGGTTCCCTTTACTATCTAGAATTTGTAGATGAAGACGATACAAAATACAACATCAATACTTCTATCTATTGGAGTTACGAGGAAATTTTGAACACCTATAACAAGATCTCTCCTTTAACTAAATAAGCTCTTTAAACAAATAAATTATATCATTAATACCTTCAAAATCATGGAGGTATTTTTTTTGTCTAATTTAAAGAGAAGATAAGTATTAACACATTACCAAATCAATCCCCATTTCTTATCACAAACAACAACTAATTCATCAAAGAATCACGTTAACTGCAATTTTGGCAAACATCACAATTAAAAAGACAGTTCATCACAAAAAAACAACAATTCAGTAATTAATTTTTGAGTATTCGTTTCATTGAAAATACTTTTGAATCAAAATAATTAACAAAATATATATACAATGAAGAAATTTTTAAAAATCATTAAGTTCACATTTATAACTATTTTAAGTATTTGCTTGCTATTTATCTTGTACTTATTTATCAGCAATAAATTGTTTTTAGAATCTAAAAATGAAAATAATGTAACCTATTTGACAAAAAACAATACCGAAATTACAAACACAATTAATGACAAATTATTTGATGATGATTTTTACAAATCAAAGGTTTTCCTTTTGGGAGAAATTCACGGCTACGCTGACAATCAAAAATTGGACAAGGAGTTGCTTTTTTTCCTAAATAAAAAATTAGGTGTTAAATATTACATCGCAGAAATGGATAGCATAACAGCTAAAAAACTGAATCACTTCTTGATAGATAGTTCAAAAAATCAACAAACTTTAAAAGAAATTATTTTAGCAATCAAAAAAAGAATTCCGCAACAATCAAGTCAGGAACTATTTGACAAATGGAACGACATTTATGATTATAATCAAAAACTAACAGATTCATTAAAAATCACAGTAATTGGAATAGACAAAAATTTTGATGATAATTCAAAAGTAGAAAGAGATTCGGCGATGGTAATTAATTTTAAGAATTCTATCAAAGAAATGAAACTTGAAAATGAAAAATTCTATGGCCTTTTTGGTTATTTCCACGTATTGCAAAATATTACGGAGAATGGTAAAGAAACATTCGCATCTGAACTAAAAAAATCAAATATAAAAACCACGAGTTTTGTTAGTTATACTATAGACAGCGAAATCTATCTTCCAAAAATTTCCCAATTCCCTACACCAGAAAATGAAAAAGTAGATTGGATTAATGCAGATGGTCCATTGCAACTTGTTAAAGGAATCAATGACTTAAAAGAATTAAGTAAACCTAATTCAATTACTCTTTTTAAGTTAAACTTAAAGAACTCACCTTTTCTAAAATCTCAACACTTAGTTAGTATAAAATCGAGAGTTTTTGGAAAGAATATTGTTCCTCAAAAAGGCACTTTTACAACAGATTATTTTCAGTATGTTTTTCTATTGAGGAATTCCAAAGCATTAACAAAACTGAAATAAAAAAGTCTTTTTATTATGAATCCTAAAACTTCCGTTTTTGATAAGGAGTCCCTTCACCATCTTCGCAATAGCTTTTTAGACTTAATAAAAACATAGCCCAATTATAATTACACCACTGGTAAAATTCAGTCAGTTCGCGCCAATCAAAATGTTTAAGAACAATTGATGTTATTCCATTTTTTTCTGTTAAGTCAAATGAAATCTTAGTTCCTACCCATTCTGGGCCTGAATCTAAGCATTCCCATAATACTCTTTGATTTTGAACCAATTCTATAACTTTCATTTTCGTGTTGTCATTATCCCCAAAGTTAAACTCATTGATAAAACCCAATTCTGGCTTAACAATCAATTCTTCTGTCCAAATAGCACTAAGACCTCCTTGTGTTGTTAATGCTTTATAAACTGCTGTAATAGGTGCTTTAATATAATTAATGTGTTCGATTTTTTCCATTTTCTTGACTGATTATATTTTTCAAATACAAAGTTAGAAAGTTTTTAATCGGTCTAACAAACAGCATTTTGAAAAAACATATTCAATTAAAACTCGTTAAATAACAACAGGCATAAAATAATTACATCCTATATTTCAATGAATACATCAATTTATTGAATTCATTAAAAAAAGGTAATTACAAAAAAAAAGAGGATCTTGTTTTTGATAGAAACAGTTTAAAACTAAAAAAACCTCTTCTTTCGAAGAGGTTTTAAGTACCCGGAGCCGGAGTCGAACCGGCACGGTTTCCCACAGGTGTTTGAGACCAGCGCGTCTACCAATTCCGCCATCCGGGCTTAGCAGACGAAAAAACAATCTTTTTTATAAAATAAAATTGATTATTTTAACGCAATAGAAAAAGTTTTTATCGTTATAACAAACCCTTGTTCCTTTAACACGGTGCAAATTTATAAAATAATTTTACATTTTCTAATAAAAATACTTAAAATTTTCCTTTCAGTGTTCAATAAATTTCATAAATTTGCAGCTCGTTAAAACGACGCACACACAACTAACTACAAAACAACAAATTATAATGTCGCACCAAGAACCAGAAGCTAAAATTTTTGCGTGTTCAAAAAGTGTTTACCTTGCTGAAAAAATTGCAGCGCAATACGGAATACCGTTAGGTAAGGTTACAATGTCAACTTATAGTGATGGCGAATTTCAGCCATCGTATGAAGAGTCTATCAGAGGGCTACGTGTATTTATTGTTTGTTCAACATTTCCAACAGCAGATAACTTGATGGAATTGTTACTTATGATCGATGCTGCTAAGCGTGCATCGGCCAGACATATTACAGCTGTAGTACCTTATTTTGGTTGGGCTAGACAAGATCGAAAAGATAAACCAAGAGTCCCGATTGGAGCTAAATTAGTTGCCAATCTATTAGATGCTGCAGGAGCAACAAGAATTATGACAATGGATTTGCATGCAGATCAAATTCAAGGATTCTTTGAAAAACCAGTAGATCATCTTTTTGCCTCTACAATCTTTCTGCCATATGTAGAAAGTTTAGGTTTAGAAAATTTAACAATCGCTTCTCCAGATATGGGAGGTTCAAAAAGAGCTTATGCGTACTCTAAATTTTTAGAATCGGATGTAGTGATTTGTTACAAACAAAGAAAAGTTGCCAATGTTATCGACACCATGGAATTAATTGGTGAAGTAAAAGGCAGAAACGTAATATTGGTAGACGATATGATCGATACCGGTGGTACATTAGCAAAAGCAGCTGATTTAATGATCGAAAAAGGAGCATTAAGTGTTAGAGCTATTTGTACACATGCTATTCTATCTGGCGATGCCTATGAGAAAATAGAGAATTCTAAATTAAGTGAATTGATCGTAACCGATTCAATTCCGTTAAAAAAAGAATCAAAGAAAATTAGAGTGTTGAGTTGTGCACCTCTTTTTGCTGAAGTAATGCACATGGTGCACCACAACAATTCCATTAGTGGAAAATTTATTATGTAAACATTAAGCTTAAGGTTTTAAACCACAAGTCTTGTTCATATTAAAAAAAGCCTAAAGCCAAGTGCTTAAGCTAAAAACAAGTATATTTTTAATAACTATATAATTTTTACAATGAAGTCGATTACAATTAAAGGATCAGAAAGAGAAAGCGTAGGAAAAGTGTCAACTAAAGCCTTACGTAATGCTGGAGCGGTTCCTTGCGTGTTATACGGAGGAAATCAAGCAGTACACTTCTCAGCAGACGCTGCAGCGTTCAAAAACTTGGTTTACACTCCAAACGCACACACAGTTGTGATTGAGCTTGGAAAAGGAAAGTCTTTCAATGCAATTTTGCAAGACATTCAAGTACACCCAGTATCAGACAAAATTTTACACATTGATTTCTTTCAATTATTTGATGATAAAGAAATCACTATGGAAGTTCCAGTAAAAGTAACTGGTACATCTAAAGGTGTTCTTGCTGGTGGTGTTTTACGTTTAAACACTCGTAAATTAAAAGTTAAAGCTTTACCTAAAAATCTTCCAGATTTTGTTGAAGCTGATATCACTCCACTTGAAATGGGTAACAAATTATACGTTACTAAAGTTGGTGCACCAGAATACAAAATTATGCACCCAGACAACACAGTTGTTGCTCAAGTAAGAATCTCTCGTGCTGCTATGAAAGCTGCTCAAGAAGCTGCAAAAGCTGCAAAAGCTACTCCTGCAAAAGGAAAGAAAAAATAATTTTTTTCAAACAATTACAAAAAACATCAGTTGCAAAACTGGTGTTTTTTTTTGCTTATTTTTTTTACGGTTCTGAGGTCCTGAGTAAAAACTATACGGGGTTTTTCATATAGAGCATATACTCTATGTTTTCATTTTTCAAAACTCAATCAAAAAATCCTCCTTTTTCTCTTACTATCTGGTTACTTATAGAGATTCTTACTTTATCAGGAAAACAAAATTATACTTATACCTATTTTCCAGAAAATCCAATAACCCAAAAAGCCCAATCCACATAATTGTCAAATTATCTCATTCTCTAATTGGTATATTTTCTAATTTCCAATTGCCCGATTGTCTAATTAAGTGTACTTTTGTATTTATGATAAAATGGATAACAAACCTGTTTTCATCAACAAAAACAGAAGAGGAATCAGAAGAGCAAACAGATTATATGAAGAAATTTTTAATCGTAGGATTAGGTAATATTGGAGCAGAATACGTTAACACTCGACATAATATAGGCTTTAAAATACTCGACTTTTTAGCACGAAAAGAAAACTTATCTTTTGAAACTGTAAAACTCGGCGCACTTGCCGAATACAAATTTAAAGGAAGAACATTTTTTCTTTTGAAGCCAAATACCTATATGAACCTAAGCGGTAAAGCGGTAAAATATTGGATGGACAAAGAAAATATTCCGTTAGAAAACATCATGGTAATTACCGACGACCTTAACCTTTCATTCGGAACAATCCGCATCAAACCCAAAGGAAGCGATGGAGGTCATAATGGACTTAAAAACATCAATTTAGTTCTAAACACACAACAATATACTCGTTTTAGATTTGGAATCAGCGATGAGTTTAAAAAAGGACAACAGGTAGATTACGTGTTAGGCGAATGGGATGAAACCGAAAAAGCAAAACTTCCTGAACGTTTAGAAGTAGCTTCTGAAATCATAAAATCTTTCGGAACTGCTGGACTCGAAAATACAATGACTACTTACAATGGGAAGTAAAAATTCCTGAAAATATAAGTACTACAAAATCAAATCATCAATTAATTTAATTTGATTATAGTCAAATAGTATTTTCTATTCCAAAGTTAAATGTATAAATTTGAATTTAATTTTAATTATAAATCATAAAACAATAATATTATGGCTTTCGAATTACCACAATTACCTTATGCGTATGACGCATTAGAACCACATATTGATGCTCGTACAATGGAAATCCACCACACAAAACATCATAATGCATACACTACTAATCTTAATGCAGCAATTGCTAGTACAGATTTAGAAGGTAAAACAATAGAAAACATCCTAATCAATTTAGATAAAAAAAACGCTGCAGTTCGTAACAATGGCGGTGGATATTACAACCACAACTTATTCTGGACAGTAATGTCACCAAACGGTGGTGGATTACCTACAGGAGATCTATTAGCAGCTATCGAGGCTTCTTTTGGAACTTTTGAAGAATTCAAAGCTAAATTTGCAAAAGCTGGCGCTACTCAATTTGGTTCAGGATGGGCTTGGTTATGCGTAGTTAAAGGAGGAAAGTTAGATGTTTGCGGAACACCAAACCAAGACAATCCATTAATGCCTGAAGTAGGTTGCGAAGGAACTCCAATCTTAGGAATGGATGTTTGGGAACATGCTTACTACTTAAACTACCAAAACAGAAGACCTGATTATATTGAAGCTTTTTTCAGTGTAATTAACTGGACTGAAGTTGCAAGAAGATTCGCTTTAGACAAGTAAGAAGAGAATAGAGTAAAGAATAAAGAGAAAAGACGAATAGCCTATAACGGTTATTCGTCTTTTTTTTTTGTTTTTATATTTTTATGTCTTTATCCAGAGTCTTTTATTCTATAATCTTTATTCTATATTCTCTGTTCTACCCTCTTTTCTCAACAATCTTTCTTCTATAATCTTTGCTCTATTCTCTAGAAAAAAAGAAAATAAAAAAGGTGAAATCTCTTTCACCTTTTTTGCCCCAAATCTACCATAAACTTAACCTACTAATGTTATGGTTCTTCAAATGTATGTTGACATTATAGCTCTAGCAAATAATTCTGTTGAACTACAAAAAAAACGTTTATAAGTATTATTTCATATCCAGGAAGCCGTTATCTGGCGCTTGTACTTGACTTTATTCCAATAAAAAAGGTGGAATTACTTCCACCCTTTTTGCCCCAAATCTACCATAAACTTAACCTACTAATGTTATGGTACTTCAAAAGTATGTTAGCAGTGCATTTTCTCCAAACAATTAAGATAAACGGTAAAAAAAACCGATGAAATGCACGTTTTAACCTTTCATTATGCTTTAATACGCTCTAGCGTCTTTTCCTTCGTAGAAATTCATAAAAGCTCGATTCACTACTCTATTCCCTCCTGGAGTCGGATAATCACCTGTAAAGTACCAATCCCCAAGGTTCTTAGGACATGCAATATGCAAATCTTCTACTGTTTGGAATATGATTTTTACTTCAGCTTTAATCTCTGGCGAACTTAACATTTCTGCGATCTTATCCGAAACTTCTTGTGGTTCAAATGGCGCATAAATTGCAGTAACATAATTTACAACATCTGTGTCTAAATAATTCTCCTGCGCTTTACACTTAGCATAAACCTCGTCTACTATATGATATAAATTACGTTCTTTTAACAATTCTAAAGCAGCTCTAAAAGCAACCAATCCTTCCAACTTTGCCATATCGATTCCATAACAATCTGGAAAACGAATTTGCGGAGCTGATGATACAATTACAATTCGTTTTGGATTTAAACGATCCATCATTTTTATGATGCTCATCTTAAGCGTAGTTCCACGAACAATACTATCATCAATAATAACTAAGTTATCTGTTGGTTTTATAACCCCATATGTTACATCGTATACGTGAGCAACTAAGCCATCACGACTACTATCCTCTGTAATAAAGGTTCTTAATTTAGCATCTTTAATAGCTACTTTCTCTGTACGTATTTTTACAGCAAGCAGTTCTTGCAATGTATCTGCAGTAAGCGTATTTCTATTTGCTATTATATAATTATTTTTTCTCTGATTCAAGAAATCCTGAGCAGCTTCAACTAAACCATAAAAAGAAGTTTCGGCCGTATTAGGGATGTAAGAAAAAACGGTGTTGTCTGTATCGCTATCAATTGAATTTAAAACTGCAGGCAAAATTAATCTACCTAAATTTTTACGTTCTTGATATATTTCGGCATCACTTCCTCTTGAAAAATAAATTCTTTCAAATGAACATGCTTTTTTAACTGTAGGTGTTAAAATTTCTTCCATCGAAACTTTTCCACTTTTTTTAATGATTAACGCATTTCCTGGCTCAATTTCCTGAACGCTATCAAATGGTACATTAAAAACAGTTTGAATAACTGGTCTCTCTGATGCTACAACTACAACCTCATCATCTTGATAAAAATAAGCTGGACGAATCCCAGCTGGATCTCTAAAAACAAATGCATCACCATGACCTAATAATCCAGCCATTGCGTATCCTCCATCTAAGTTTTTAGCTGAACGCATTAATATTTTTCCAATATCTAATCGATCTGCAATAACAGGCGAAGCATCTCTTTTTGAGTATCCTTCTTCTTTACAATCCTGATATAATGCCATTACTTCTTTATCAAGAAAGTGACCAATTTTTTCCATAACGGTAACTGTATCCGCCATTTCTTTAGGATGCTGCCCAAGTTCAACCAAATTTTCGAAAAGCTCTTTAACATTAGTCATGTTAAAATTACCTGCCAATATAAGATTACGATGCATCCAGTTACTCTGACGTAAAAAAGGATGTACACTTTCTATGCTATTTTTTCCAAAAGTTCCATAACGAACATGTCCTAAAAACAGCTCTCCTATATATGGAATATTTTCTTTTTGAAGTGCAACGTTTCCAGCATATTCAGGATGTGCAGCCATTTCTTCATTGATACGGTCGTTTATTTGAGCAAAAACGTCACGTATAGGTTGTGAGTGATTTGAACGAACTCTACTTATATATCGTTGTCCTGGCTCAACATCTAATTTGATGCTTGCAAAACCAGCACCATCTTGTCCACGGTTATGTTGCTTTTCCATCATAAGATACATTTTCTCTATCCCATAAAAAGCTGTTCCGTATTTTTCTTTGTAAAATTCAAGCGGTTTAAGAAGTCTAACCAAAGCTATACCACATTCGTGTTTTAAAGCGTCGCTCATTGTATTTGTGTTTGTGTTGTTGTTGTAGTTTGTACTATTTTGTAATAACAAAATTAAAAAAGCCCCGTGAACGAGGCTTAATTCTTTATAGTTCTATATCAAACTGAGTTAGTGATTTAAATTGTTTCAATCTAGCCACTACTTCGTTTTTATCTAATGCTACCATTCTTTCTGTTCCGAATTTCTCTACACAAAAAGAAGCTAAATTCGATCCATAAATCACAGCGTTCTTCATATTAGTGTATGAAATATTTTCACTCTGTGTAATAAATCCTGCAAATCCTCCTGCAAAAGTATCTCCTGCTCCTGTTGGATCAAAGACATCTTCTAAAGGCAATGCTGGTGCAAAAAACACCTCTTTATCATGAAATAACAATGCTCCATGTTCTCCTTTCTTGATTACCACATATTTTGGCCCAAGTGTATGAATCTTTGCTGCTGCTTTAACTAATGAATATTCTCCCGAAAGTTGTCTCGCTTCTTCATCATTGATTGTAATTACATCAACACGTTTTATAACATCTAGTAATTCTGGCAAAGCACAATCCATCCAAAAGTTCATTGTATCCAAAACTACTAATTTTGGTTTTGACTCCATTTGATCCAAAACACTACTTTGTACCAAAGGATGCAAGTTTCCTAGCATTACAACATCAGAATCCTTGAAGTTTTGTGGAACTTTAGGTTGAAAATCTGCCAATACATTAAGTTCTGTTGCTAGCGTATCTCTTGAATTAAGGTCGTTATGATAAAGTCCACTCCAAAAGAAAGTTTTTCCACCTTCTACAATTTCTAATCCAGAAATATCAATATTTCTTGACTTTAACAAATCTAAATGTTCTTGAGGAAAATCATCTCCAACTACAGAAACAATAGCCGATTGTAGGTTGAAAAACGATGCCGACAAACCAATATATGTCGCTGCACCACCTAATATTTTATCTGTTTTCCCAAAAGGGGTTTCAATCGCATCGAAAGCAACCGTTCCGACAATCAGTAATTTATTCATTTTATGAATTTCGAATTAAGGTGCAAAGATACTTTATAAGTTTCAGAGTTGCAACGGTTCGTTGTACCAAAATTTTCATAAAAATAAAAACCAAATAAAAAAATCAAATTACTTAAAAATCAATCATTTACAAATAAAAAACAACTGTTAATTTCTTACAATATCAAGAATAAATCAATCGATAATTTTCAAGAAAAACAACTTAGAATCTATATTTTTTATCATAATAATTCTTCAATAATGAAATCTGAACTAAAACCATTACAACAACAATCAAAACCGCATAAGAAGTGTTTTTTGAAAACTGAAGCACTGGAATTAAATTATCTATTTTAGAATAACACAAAGTACTTATACTTAAATCACTACCCACAGCTTTATCAGGTGCAAAAACTACATATCCAATAAATACAACTAAACTCCCAAAAATAACTGCCCAAACCGATTTTGATATTAATGGTTTATATACAATTCTTTTCGTTTTCTGTAAAACCAAAACTTGCGACATGACTCTAGAGGTAAAATCTGCAGAAGGCTTTTGCATAGTACCTTCTGCCATTACTTTGTCAACTAGATTTTCGTAATATTTATCGCTCTCTTTCATAATAATCTAATATTTCAGGTTCTAATTGTTCTTTTAAGATAACTGCTAATTTTTTTCTGCTTCGAAATAATTTTATCTTAACATTATTAGCACTAATATCCATAATCTTGCCTATTTCATTTAAATTTTGGTCTTCAAAATAAAAAAGTGTCAACAAGAAACTTTCTTCACTCGGTAATAAATTTAAACAATTCTGAATATCCTGCTTTCTTTCCTGATCTTCTAAAATACTTAAAGCATTTGTTGTTGTTTTAACCACACACCCTTTAAGCTCATCAATAACTACATTGTGTTCTTCTTTTTTATTCTTCTTTAAATAATCCAAACATGTATTGTATGCAATTTTATAAATCCAGGTAGAGAACTTAGAATCTCCTTTAAACTTACCCAAAGAATTAAAAATTTTGATGAAAGTATCCTGAGAAACTTCTTCAGCAACTTCTCTGTTTTTCACCATCTTTACGGCCAAAGTAAAAATCATATCTTTATAACGATCAACCAATACAGCAAACATATTGACCTCTCCTAGAAGAACCTGATTGATATAATACTGATCATTTACTTTATCCATGTCCTATATGACGACTATAATCACATTAAGGTTACAACTAAATTAAAAAAATATTTTGGTAAAATCTGTAACCTCAGTTAAACATCTTTCGTCATATGGAATATCAATCAATTAAATTTAAAAAATTATGGGTCCACAAATGTTAATACCAATTAGTCTTTTCCTAATGATCTTTGGAATTGCCTATCTTATTTTTTCTACCAGAAACAGAGAACGTTTAGCTCTTATAGAAAAAGGTATAGATGCTAGTATTTTTTCAAATAGCAAAAGCAATACTACTCCTATATGGAAAGTACTTGTTTTAAATTTAGCTTTTTTACTAATAGGAAGTGGAATTGGAATTTTTATCGCCTTGCTTATTACAACTTACACCTCTCTTCAGGATGGCGCTGTATATCCTGCTACTATTTTTACGATGGCAGGAATTGGGCTACTTATCGGATTTAATAAATCTAAAGATTTAAACAATAATTAAATCTCTCTTGATTTCTATAAATAACGTGTCTAAGAAATATATCTCAGACACGTTATTATTTTTATGCTTCTTTTGAACCTATATCTTCATAATAGGCATCAATTGACAGTTGTTTTTGCATCGAAGCCATTACGGCCAATTGATCACATCGCTCATTTTGAGGATGATTGTTGTGTCCTTTTATCCACTTAAAATCTACTTGGTGTTTTCGATAAACAATCAGAAAACGTTTCCATAAATCGGGATTTTTTCTCCCAACAAATTTTTTCTTTTCCCATCCAAAAACCCATTTTTTCAAAACAGAATCTACTACATATTTCGAATCCGAAATAACAAGTACTTTCATATTTGGCTTTTTAAGTTTTTCAAGACCTACTATTACAGCCAAAAGTTCCATTCTATTATTTGTTGTTAGTCGAAATCCCTCATAATATTCTTTTTTATGTGGCGTTCCAACCAATTCCATAACCACTCCATACCCGCCATTGCCAGGATTTCCCTTAGCCGCACCATCTGTATATATATGTACTTCGTGTTGATTCATTTTAGACTTCTTAGATATTAGACTCGCTTTATTAGACTACTTAGAGCTTAGACTTGCTTCGCTCTTAGACTTCTTAGATTCTTAGACTCGCTTAGATTTTTTTAAATTGTTCGATTAATTGGATTATTAAACAATTAGTCTCTTTTATGATAACTTCAAAATTCATAAAAAACATCAATTCTTTTTTAAATCCAGAATAAAATTTATGACCCCAATTAAAGTCTAAGAATCTAAGAAGTCTAAGCGAGTCTAATTAATCTATCAATAACTTCTGGAAAATGCTTCTGCTCTAATTCATGAATTTTAGCTGCCACGTCTTCCGCTGTATCTGTAGGCAATAGCGCTACTTTTTCCTGGAAAATAATTGCACCTTCATCATAATTTTCATTTACATAATGAATGCTTATTCCTGTCTCTTTCTCTTTATTTTCGACTATTGCCCTGTGAATGTGCATTCCATACATTCCTTTCCCTCCATAATTAGGTAATAATGCTGGATGTATGTTAATTATTTTATTAGGATACACTTCGATGATGTGTTTTGGAAATTGAAGTAAGAAACCAGCCAAAATAATCAAATCTGGGTCGATTAATTTTATTTTTCGTAATACATTACCTTCAATTAATTCCGTTTTAGTGAAAATTTCGACCTTTACTTGATAGTTTTTTGCTCTTTCAATTACTTTCGCATTGGCGTTATTAGTAAACACAGAAACTACATTTGCAATTTGTGTTTCGGCAAAATATTTTATTATATTTTCAGCATTACTCCCTGAACCTGAGGCAAAAACGATTATTTTTTTCATAGTCGAATTAATTTATTTTTTGCAAAAAACGGAATAAAAAACCAAAATAAATAACATTCGAACCCCTTTGTTGAAATAAATTTTATAAATTAGTGTTACATTTATTAACTAAATCGTGGTTTTAAAATAAAGTTTTTTATTTTTGCCAACAAATTAAATTCTAAAATTAAAGATTATGTCAGACATTGCATCAAGAGTAAAAGCGATTATCGTAGACAAATTAGGTGTTGACGAAAACGAAGTTGTAACAGAAGCAAGCTTCACTAATGATTTAGGAGCTGACTCATTAGACACTGTTGAGCTTATTATGGAATTCGAAAAAGAATTTGATATTCAAATTCCAGACGATCAAGCAGAAAACATTGCTACTGTTGGTCAAGCTATTTCTTATATCGAGGAAGCTAAAAAATAATAAATTCCCACCCGATTTTTTTATAAACTATAAAAAGTCGGGTGTTATTATTTTTTATTAAAAATTTAAATTTTGGGTTGATTTTCAATCAAAAAAATATATTTATATTGTAATACCCATGGTTCTTTTGTAATATAATACAATCAAGAAAGCATGGGTTTTATTTGTTTAAAGCTAATAAAACACATTATTTATGGTATTAAGGCGAGTTGTTGTAACAGGATTAGGTGCACTTACCCCTATTGGAAATAACATTCAGGAGTATTGGAACGCGCTTATTAATGGAGTTAGCGGTGCTGCCCCAATAACGTATTACGATACAGAGAAACATAAAACGAAATTTGCATGTGAAGTAAAGAACTTCAACATCGAAGATTTTATGGATCGTAAAGAATCACGCAGACTTGATAAATTTGCACAATATGCAGTTGCTGCAAGTGACGAAGCTATAAAAGATGCTGGACTTACAGATGACAATATCGACAAACAAAGAGTTGGTGTTATCTGGGGAGCTGGAATTGGTGGTTTAGAAACTTTTCAAGAAGAGGTAATGTACTACTCTAAAGGAGACGGAACACCAAAATTCAATCCGTTTTTTATTCCTAAAATGATTGCTGATATTGCTCCCGCACACATTTCTATGAGAAATGGCTATATGGGACCAAATTATACAACTGTTTCTGCTTGCGCATCTTCTGCCAATGCACTTATTGATGCTTTCAACTACATCCGTTTAGGAATGTGCGATGTTATCATCTCTGGTGGATCTGAAGCTGC
This sequence comes from Flavobacterium sp. 140616W15, assembly GCF_003668995.1. Classification (NCBI taxonomy): domain Bacteria; kingdom Pseudomonadati; phylum Bacteroidota; class Flavobacteriia; order Flavobacteriales; family Flavobacteriaceae; genus Flavobacterium; species Flavobacterium sp. 140616W15. The sequence continues at coordinate 4,174,570 of NZ_CP033068.1, read as the reverse complement.
TATTACAATTGCAGGAATGGGAGGTTTTAACTCTATGCACGCTTTATCAACTAGAAACGAAAGCCCTGAGTCTGCATCAAGACCTTTTGACGCTACTCGTGATGGTTTTGTTTTAGGTGAAGGAGCTGGAGCATTGGTACTTGAAGATTACGAACATGCAAAAGCACGTGGAGCAAAAATTTATTGCGAAATTGGCGGAGGCGGAATGTCATCTGATGCATACCACTTAACTGCACCACATCCGGAAGGACTTGGAGTTATTGCCGTAATGAACAATACATTACGTGATGCTGGTATGAAACCTGAAGATGTTGATCATATTAATACACACGGTACATCTACTCCACTTGGAGATGTTGCCGAGTTAAAAGCGATTAGTGCTGTTTTTGGTGATCACGCTAAAAACATCAATATCAACTCTACTAAATCTATGACTGGACACTTACTGGGTGCTGCTGGAGCTATCGAAGCAATTGCTTCTATCCTAGCGATGAAACACAGTATTATACCTCCAACAATCAACCATACAGTTGTTGACGAGAGAATAGATCCTTCATTAAATTTAACACTAAACAAACCTCAACAAAGAGAAGTAAATGTTGCAATGAGCAATACTTTCGGTTTTGGAGGTCACAATGCTTGTGTTTTATTCAAAAAATTAGTTGACTAGTTTTCGTATGAGTATTTTCAAAAAAATATTTTCAAAATCCCGTTCTCAAGAAGACGGGATTTTTTTTGATTCTATTCAAAAAATACTTGGGTTTCCGCCTATTTCGATTCAGTTTTATAAGAAAGCCTTTACACATCGTTCTTCTAATAGACTGGATGAAAATGGACATCCCATTAACTATGAACGTCTAGAATTTCTAGGAGACGCAATGTTAAGTGCTGTTATTGCTGCACATTTATTCAATAAAGCTCCTGCTGGAGACGAAGGTTACTTAACCAAAATGCGTTCTAAAATCGTAAGTAGAGAGCATTTAAATGACCTTGGGAAAGATTTAAACCTTGTTCAGTTTATCGAAAGTAAAGTACCACTGCAACATTTTGGAGAAAACATTCATGGTAATATCTTCGAATCACTTATCGGAGCTATTTACTTAGACAGAGGCTATGCGTATTGTGAAAAGTTCATTCAAAATAGCGTAATTAGTCCTTATGTTGACATTACTCGACTTGAAGGTAAGGTAATAAGTTACAAAAGCTTGGTTATCGAATGGTGCCAGAAAGAAAAAAAGATATTTCATTACGATATTTTTGAAGATAATGGCATTGGTGGCGAACGCCTATTTGGTGTTAAATTAAGCATTGATGATAAAGTAGTCGCAAGAGCGCGAGCCACTTCCAAAAAGAAGGCAGAAGAAAAGGCATCGCAACGTGCTTATTTTGCTTTTCAAGAAAAAATGGACAAAAAATAAACCTGATTTTCTTAAAACTATATCGTTTTCGTTTATAAATTAACAAAAACATACCAAACTTAACTATTGAACCAGCAATAGAAATAGTATATTTACAACTTATTTTTTCAGGAAATGGCTATTCATAAATTAGAATTAGGCGAATTTGATGAAATTGATTATAATTTGATTGCCATACATACTTCTATGGAAGATTATAGATTGGCTTATTTTATCAATCAAAATTTCCCAGTTCTTTTGAGTAAAAGTAAAAATGAAATTCAAATTAATGTGAAAGAAGGTGAGACTCATTTTTCACGATTTGATTACTATGACGAAGAAAAAGAACTTTACTGGGATTTGATTCAGAATAAAAACGAAGTCATTCAAAATTCACCAAATGACAATCAGGATTTATTTTCAGACACTTCGATGGAAGTAGCCACAAAAGTATATTTACTACCTGAGTTTAAAAAGTTGATTATTTTTTAAAAATTGAAAAGAGTGAGGAAGCTTTCGATATATTAAAAATACAACAAATATTAAATGCCATTGATACTATCTCAACGGTTTATATAGTTGATACAAATAAAATAAAGTCAAAAAACAATTTAATTTTTTAATAGAAATGCTTACAAACAAAAAAACCAAAATTGTAGCCACACTTGGCCCTGCATGTGGTACTAGAGAGATCATAAAAGACATGATCGAAGCAGGTGTGAACGTATTTAGAGTTAATTTTTCGCATGCAGATTACGAAGGTGTAAAAGAGAAAATCAATATCATTAGAGGACTTAACGAAGAGTTTGGCTATACCACAGCTATCCTTGGAGATTTACAAGGTCCTAAACTTCGAGTAGGAGTAATGGAAGAAGGTGTTGTAGTAAACGATGGTGATGTAATCACTTTTACTACTGCTGAAGACATTATTGGTACTGCCAAAAAAGTTTTCATGAAGTACCAAAACTTTCCAAATGATGTAAATCCTGGAGAGCGTATTTTACTTGACGACGGAAAACTTATCTTTGAAATCCTTACAACAGATAAAAAATCTGAGGTTACTGCTGTAGTTATTCAAGGTGGTGAACTAAAATCTAAAAAAGGAGTTAATCTTCCTAATACAAAAATATCTTTACCTGCATTGACTGAGAAAGATATCGCTGATGCAATTTTTGCTATTGAACAAAAAGTAGATTGGATCGCTCTTTCATTTGTAAAAACACCACGTGATTTACAAGACTTACAAGAGTTGATTGCAAAACACTCGGATGTTAAAATTCCAATCGTTGCTAAAATCGAAATGCCTGAAGCATTAGAGAACATGGATAAAATTGTTGCTTATTGCGACGCTTTAATGGTTGCTCGTGGAGATTTAGGAGTTGAACTTCCTGCTCACGAAGTACCTTTAGTTCAAAAAGAATTAATCCGTAGAGCAAAAACAGCTCGTATTCCTGTAATTGTGGCAACACAAATGATGGAAACAATGATCACTAGCTTAACACCTACTCGTGCTGAAGTAAATGACGTTGCTAACTCTGTTATGGATGGTGCTGATGCTGTAATGCTTTCTGGCGAAACTGCTGCAGGAAATTACCCTGTTCAGGTTATCCAAAAAATGACACAAATTATCGAAGCTGTTGAAGACTCTCCGCTAATTCATGTTCCACAAAATACTCCACAAATTAAAACAAATCGTTTTATTACTAAAACAATTTGTCAGCAAGCAGCTATTATGGCTAACGTCATAAAAGCAAAAGCAATTTGTACACTTACAAACAGTGGATATACTGCTTTCCAAATTTCGGCTTGGAGACCATCTGCTCATATTCTAGTATTTACTTCTAACAAAAGAATCTTAACTCAATTAAGTCTTTTATGGGGAGTTAAATCTTATTACTATGACAAAGATGTAAGTACAGATGATACTGTGACTGATGTTAATCAAATCGTAAAAGATAAAGGATATGTTGTAAAAGGAGATTACTTAATCAACTTAGCAGCAATGCCTATTAAAGACAAAGGAATGGTTAACACCGTGAGAGTTTCTGAAATAGACTAAACTACTTCCTATTCAAAATATTAAATCCGTCTTGTATTCTTAATACTCGACGGATTTTTATTTTATAAATTTAAACCACTTCGCAAGTTGCATTATGCAAAATTGGAAAATTGCATGAATTGGCTATAAAACATAATTGGTTTGCTTTTTTATGTAACTCTAATGCAAGTTCAATTTTATCAGGATTTGCAATCGTAACTTTTGGATTCAATCGAACTTCGGTAAAACGTCCGCTTCCATCAAAATCGACTTCTAGTGTCGCCTCTGCTTTATCTGAATAAGCAAGTACCTCAACCTCATTTTGACTACAAACATAGAAGTAAGACATCATATGACACGAAACCAAGCTGCTCAATAGCATATCTTCTGGATTATATAACTTTGGATTACCTTTAAAAGCTTTTGCGGCAGAAACGCTTAAAACAGGTTTGCCTTCAATTATAATCTCATGATCCTTAGGATTTCGTTTCTCCTCATTTTCATTAGGCCCCCATTTAACCTCTGCTTTGAATAAATGCTTAAATCCCATACTATCTTTAAATTAAAAACTACAATAACAAAACTACTAATTACAATGAATTACGCATGATCAAAGAGGATTTGTTCTCGATGTTTTGTTTTTTCCTGATAAAACCATCTTTGCCATTATTTTCCCCATTTCCTCAAAATTTGTTGAAATAGTCGTTATTCCATTTTCTACTACTTTTTTTAATGGAGTTTCGTTATAGGAGATAATTCCAAAATCAACACCCAGCTTTAAATCTTGACGTTTAGATTTTTCTATAACCCGAACTAGATCTCTATCGTTTGGAATTATATATACCTCTCCTACCTTAACCTCCCTTTCTCTAAACTCAGTGATCACTTCATTTTCAAATGAAAAATCATTACAAAAATTCAAGAAACCTACTTTCATTCCAAGTGGCTCTCTAAAACCAGGGAAAATCATAATAAGCTTTTTGTATTTATCTAATTTAGGTTTTCCTTTTACTAACGCATCGTAAATATCTTTTGGAAAATTTTGACAAACAGATGGATATGCTTTTAAAGCTTCATTAGTCTGATCCAAAATATAAACTTCATTTACTGGTAGGGTATTTATGCATGAAGCGGCATCAGCTAAATCGGTTGGCATGATTATATATTTTGTGTACGCTCCATTATTGTCATTTATCAATTTCTTAAAAACCTTTGTATTAAAATAATAAAAAAAGATATCGACTTGTACCTCTTCGCCTATGCTCCTCAAGAAGGAAATGTAAATGTCTTCTTTAAAATTATTGAGTTCATCAAAAAGAAGAAAAATTCTCTCTTTAATCGTGATTTCAACACTTTTAATATAATATCCCTTTCCTGGTATGGCATAAATAATACCTCTCTTTTTTAGTTCATCATAAGCCTGCAAGACAGTATCTCTTGATAAAGTATAGGCCAAACATACTTTATTTACCGATGGCAACCTATCTCCTTTTTTTAGATTTTTCTTGTTTATACTATTCTCAATCGAAGCTATAATTTGTTTGTATTTTGGAATACCTAGATTATTTTGGATAGAAATTATATTCATAAGAGTTCGGTTTTTATGCAATATACAAAAAACTGGTAGGTGCTGGTATGAATCATGTCAATATATACATATTTTTGAATTTCATTTTTCACAAAAAAATAATGAAAATAAAACACAAATCACATTATACAGACCTAAACACAAAAGAATTCTTTGGTATTTTGCCGGACAACAATGCTATTCATTCTTATAAATTGACCAATAGAAACGGTATGCAAGCCACTATTATCGACTATGGCGCGACTGTTACATCTTTGATGATCCCTCTTGAAAATGGAGACCTTATAGATGTAGTCTTGGGTTTTGATAATTTAGAAAAATATTTAAAATCATATTCGCTCACGGACTCCCCTTATTTTGGCGCTACAATAGGCCGTTATGCTGGCAGAATAAATAACGGAATTTTTACCTTAAACGACAAAACATATCTTTTAAACAAGAACAATAATAATCATTCTATTCATGGTGGAATTGTTGGTTTTTCTGAGAAAAAATGGGAGATCAAAAATGTTACTGATGGCGAAAATCCATCAATAACAATGTCTCTTTTAAGCCCAGCCAATGAAGAAAATTACCCTGGAGATTTGTCTGTAAGTTTAACATATACGTTATCTGAAGACAACGAGTTACAGCTAGAATATAATGCTACCACAACAGCAGATACAATTATAAATTTAACAAATCATAGTTATTTTAATCTTAATGGGCATGATTCGAGTGTAACTGATCAAGAAATAATTGTAAATTCAGACAAGATATTAGAAACAACATCGGAAAACATCCCAACAGGAAATGTATTAGATCTTTTAGGCCATCCGTTTGATTTTAGAACTCCTTCAAACTGTCCCTCTACCATTGATGATTCGTTTGTTATAGAAACCAAAAATGATATCGCTGCTGCTCTTTATAGTCCGACAAACGGATTGCGCATGACGGTATATACCAATCAACCAAGTGTTCATGTATTTGTAGGTGGTAACTGTTCGAATAAAATCAGAGGAAAAGAAGACGCTATTTACCACTCTTTAAGTGGCATTTGTTTTGAAGCTCAAAATTTTCCTGATGCCCCAAATCAGAATAAATTCCCCAATTCAGTACTTAGAAAAGAAGACAAATACTACCATAAAACGATTTACAAATTTCAATCTATCTAAAACCAAATTACAATAACCACGAAATATAACTATATCAATTACCTTCCAAAATACTATTACCCATGAACCAAAACCTTGCCATTGCCGATTATATCGTTTTTATCATCTACTTTGTTGTAGTATCAACATATGGTTACACTATATATCGAAAACGCAAAAAGGATGAAAGAGATGCCAAAGCTTATTTTCTTGCTGAAGGTAATTTAACTTGGTGGGCAATTGGCGCTTCATTAATCGCTTCTAATATTTCGGCAGAACAATTTATCGGGATGAGTGGTGAAGGTTTCTTTTTAGGAATTGCTGTTGCCGCTTATGAATGGGTTGCCGCTATAACTTTAATAATTGTTGCCGTATGGTTTATTCCTGTTTATCTTAAAAACAAGATATACACTATGCCTCAATTTTTAAAGACACGTTATAATGAATCAACAGCTTTGATTATGGCCGTTTTTTGGCTGTTCTTGTATGTTTTTGTAAACCTAACTTCTATTTTATACTTAGGAGCTGTTGCAATTAATGGATTGGCTGGAGGTGAATATCTTCATGTTATTATGGTGGGATTGGCTCTTTTTGCTTTAATCATTTCGTTGGGAGGAATGAAAGTTGTTGCTTATACCGATGTTATTCAAGTAGCCGTATTAATCATAGGTGGATTAGTAACTTCTTATATCGCTTTAACGACTGTAGGGCATTATTTTGGTGTGGGACAAAATGCAATTGCAGGTTTTAAAGTTTTGATGCAAGAAGCTCCGGAGCATTTTAAAATGATTATCCCAAAACCAACCGCAACTTCATCTCAACTAGAAATAGATAAATACTTAACTTTTCCTGGTTTATTATCTTACGTTGCTGGTATCTGGATTATCAATCTTAATTATTGGGGATGCAACCAATACATTACTCAAAGAGCACTTGGTGCCGACTTACAAACTGCACGCACTGGTATTTTATTTGCTGGTTTCTTAAAGTTATTAATGCCTGTGATTGTTATGCTACCAGGTATTGCAGCTTATGTTTTATATCAAAATGGTCATTTACCTCAACTTGTTGGAGGAAAAGATGGCGCTTACTCTGCTGTATTAACTTTTTTACCAACTGGATTAAAAGGACTTTCGGTCGCTGCCTTAACTGCAGCAATCGTAGCCTCATTAGCGGGTAAAGTAAATAGTATCTCTACTATTTACACACTAGACATTCATAAAAAATACATCCAAAAAGAAGCTGGTGAAAAACAACAAGTAAATATTGGTCGAATTGCTGTTTTTGCCGCAATGCTTCTGGCTGTTTTATTTACTTGGAATGATATTCTAGGAATTGGTGGTGTTGGTGGATTTACATACATCCAAAAATATACTGGCTTTATAAGCCCCGGAGTTTTTGCTATGTTTATTCTTGGTATGTTCTGGAAAAGAACTACTGGAACTGCAGCTATTGTAGGTGTGATTTTAGGATTCGTATTGTCTGTTTTATTTAATGAATATGCCCCAATGATTTTTGGGAATGATACTTTATTATACACTGCTTATCCAAACGGGAAAGGAGCATATGAAATTCCGTTCCATATTTGCATGGGATTGTCTTTCTTCTTTACTACACTGGCTATGATTCTTGTAAGTTTTGCAGGTCCAAAAGTAAATCCGAAGGCTTTTGAATTAGACACCACAATGTTTAAATTAAAACCACAAACCACCGTATTGATTGTAATAACTTTATTGATAATTGCCTCTTTATATGTTAAGTTCTGGTAAGAATTAAAGTAGTACTCAATAGATAAAAGCATCAAATAAAATTCAAATAGAAAACCCTAGTATAAACTAGGGTTTTCTTATTTCTTGCATTCCCATATTTAAAAGGTAAGCCATGTTTTTAATTACATTATCATGTTTTTTAACAAATGGATTTTCTTCATCCCAAACATATCCAGCAAGAACGGCACAAATTTTTCGTTTCACATCTGGATTCTCTGGTTGATGAAAAAATAAAGTTTGTAAATTTCCCGTATACCATTCTTTTACATAAGTTGTAAAAACATTAATTCCACGCTTCATATAATCGGTAAATTCTGTTTCCCAATCTACAACAATACCTTGCGATTGTTTCAAATACAGTTTTGCAGCAAGCATACCCGATTCTGTTGCAAAAGCAACTCCCGATGAAAATACTGGATCCAAAAATTCAGTACTATTCCCAGTTAATGCAAATCCGTCTCCATACATTTTCTTTACTGAACGTGAATAATTTTCTAACTTTATAGGTTCAAACAAAAACTCGGTTCCTCCAAATCTTTTAATATAATAATCCGAAAGTTGAATCGCATTTTTTAAAGCTTCACTATTATTTTTATTTTCAGAAAGTGAATTAATAAAATCTGTAGGCCCAACAACTCCTAAACTTGTGTTTCCGTTAGAAAAAGGAATTACCCATAACCAAACTTCGGTTTCAAGAACATCAAATGAAATTAATGTCCCTTCTTCTCCTTCTGGTCTGTTACTATCTTTTACATGTGTAAAAATAGAAGAATGCGGATCTAATGCTGATGGCTTGTCTAAATCTAAAAGTCTAGGTAAAACTCTACCATAACCACTCGAATCTATAATAAATTTGGCATGAATCTCTTTTAAATTTCCATCCTTATCCTTTACAATTGTTTTTGAATTACTTCCTTCAAAAGAAACTTCAATCACTTCTGACTCAAATTCTAGATCAATTCCTTTTCGTATTAATTCCTGAGCCATTGTATTGTCAAAATCAGCTCTGGGCACTTGCCAGGTCCAATCCCAGCCTTCAGAAAATTTATCAGAAAAATCAAAAACACAAATTTCATTTCCTCTAATAAATCGTGCACCTAGCTTCTTCTCAAAATTCATAGCATTTAGACTATCGAATAATTCAGCCTCAGCAAAGTGGTCCATAACTCTTGGTATCAAACTCTCACCAACAACAATTCTAGGAAATTTTGTCTTTTCAACGACCTTTATTTTGCAATTATTTTTATGCAAATAAGCAGCCGATACACATCCAGATGGCCCCGCACCTATTACTAAAACATCAACAAACTCCTTTAACATATTCGAATTGCTATTAATTATTAACTTACATTTGCCATCATCAAAATAACTACATTTATTTTAATAAATAAAATTAATTTAGCATAATCAAAAAGGGTTAAATGAATACAATTGGCGAATATTTAAGTTTAAAAGAATTTGAATCTATAATCTTTAGTAATGCTAAAATTGACATCAGTAAAATTGTCTTAGACCGCGTAAATGAAAGCTTTGACTTCTTGAAAGAGTTCTCGAAAAATAAAATTATTTATGGCGTAAATACTGGTTTTGGACCAATGGCACAATATCGTATCAAAGACGAGGACCAAATTCAACTACAATATAATCTAATAAGAAGCCACTCTTCAGGAACTGGCAAACCTTTAAATCCTCTTTTTGTAAAAGCAGCAATTCTAGCACGATTAAATACACTTTCTTTAGGGAATTCTGGCGTACATCCGTCGGTAATTCATTTAATGAAAGAATTTATAAATAGAGATATTACTCCGTTAATTTTTGAACATGGAGGAGTTGGAGCAAGTGGCGATTTAGTTCAACTATCTCATTTGGCGCTAACCCTAATTGGTGAAGGAGAAGTTTTTTACAAAGGCGAAAGAAAAACTACAAAAGAGGTTTTCGAAATTGAAAATCTATCGCCAATTCAAGTAGAAATAAGAGAAGGTCTTGCTCTTATAAACGGAACCTCAGTAATGACTGGAATAGGGGTTGTAAATGTACATCATGCCAACAAATTACTAGATTGGTCTTTGAAATTCTCCTGCACAATAAATGAACTTGTACAAGCTTATGATGATCATTTTTCAGAAGAATTAAATCAAACAAAACGTCACAAAGGACAACGAGAAGTAGCTGCAAGAATGAGACAAAATCTCTCAGACAGCACTTTAATTCGCAAAAGAGAAGATCATTTATATACAGGTGAAAACACCCAAGAAATATTTAAAGAAAAAGTACAGGAATATTACTCTTTAAGATGTGTACCGCAAATTCTAGGTCCAATCTTGGAGACCATCAACAATGTAAGTTCAATTCTAGAAGACGAATTTAACTCGGCAAATGACAATCCCATTATAGATGTAAAAAATAAGCATGTATATCATGGCGGTAATTTTCATGGTGATTATATTTCACTAGAAATGGACAAACTAAAAATTGTAGTAACTAAGCTTACTATGCTTGCTGAACGCCAATTGAATTATTTATTAAATTCAAAAATTAATGAAATCCTTCCTCCATTTGTTAATCTTGGAACTTTAGGATTTAATTTTGGAATGCAGGGAGTTCAGTTTACAGCAACCTCAACGACAGCTGAAAGCCAAATGTTGTCTAACCCAATGTATGTACACAGTATCCCAAACAATAACGACAATCAAGATATTGTAAGCATGGGAACAAATGCTGCCGTAATTACTGCCAAAGTGATCGAAAACTCTTTTGAAGTTTTAGCAATTGAACTGATTACCATTGTTCAAGCAATTGATTACTTAGAACAAAAAGATCAAATTTCGTCTGCTTCTAAAAAAATATATGACGATATTAGAGCAATTATTCCTAAATTTAAAGAAGATCAGGTTATGTATCCTTTTGTTCAAAAAGTAAAAGACTACCTCATAAATAATTAATATTTTATTTCATATTATTAATCTTGAATCTTAACATCATGAAAAAAACACTTATTTTTTTATTACTATGCAGTATTCAATTTGTTAATAGTCAAGAACTGGCATTAATTAAAAAAAACGGAAAATATGGATATCTTACCAAAGAAGGAACCTTCCGTATTGAACCTCAATATAAAAATGCTAAAAGCTTTTTTGATGGTTTAGCTGCTGTAGAAGAAAATGGAAAGTGGGGATTTATTGATACTAAAGGGGCTTGGGCAATCCCTGCAACTTTTGATAATGTAAAAGATTTCAATAGTGGTATATCTATTGTATATAAAGATAAAAAATGGGTTTACATCAATACCAAAGGAGAAGTTCAAATCGCACCTCCTACAGACAAGTTATATGATTTTGGAGATGGTGTCGCTTTTATAAAGCAAGGAAACAAGATCGGATTAATCAATTCGAAAATGGCAATTGTTTTAGAACCAAAATATGATGTTATCAAACCATTTGAAAACGGTTTTGCAAGAGTTCAAAACAATAAAAATTGGGGAATCATAAATACTGATGGAAAAGAAATCATAGAACCTGCATATTCAGAAATAGGTAATTATTACAGAAACACAGCCTGGGCCAAAAAAGACAAAGTTTTAGGATTAGTAACTGCTGGAAAATTTATTCCTGTAGAAGGCGCTGATAGAATTTGGGATTTTGAAACTCAAGATTTAACATATGCCAGAAAAGATGGAAAAGTTGGATTCATTGACTTAAAAGGGAACTGGGCAATTCTTCCTATATACGATAAGGCTAAAGCTTTTTCTAAAAATTTAGCTCCAGTTTGTATCGGATTTAAATGGGGCTACATTAACCCTAAAGCAGAATTTATTATTCCGCCAACGTATAGCGATGCAGAAGTTTTTAGTACAAACGGATTAGCCCCTGTGAAAGAAAAGAACTGGGGGTTTATTAATGAAACAGGGAAATTAGTAATCCCAACTCAATACGGTATAACTGCAAACGCATTCATCGTTGCTTTATTTACTCAACAAGACAAAGGATTCATAAATGGCTTAGCTAGAGTGAAAAATGAAGGCAAATGGGGATTTCTAAAACCTGACGGAACTGTATTAGGCAATCAATGGTTCGAGAACGCCGAATTGTTTTCGCAGACAAAAGAAAAAAATACGACAAGCGAAATCGCTACTGATAAGCAGAAAACAGAAACTAAACCAACTGCAAAACCAATAACAAAACCGACAACAAAGTCAGTAAATAAAAAAAAGCGATAATATATTGACCTATAAAAAAATAAAATTTACATATTTATGAAATGCGCATTAGTAACTGGTGGTTCACGAGGAATTGGGAGTGCTATTTGTAAAAAATTAGCTGTAGATACAGAGTACCACATTCTGATTAATTATCATTCAAATAAAATTGCCGCTGAACAAACACTTGAAGAAGTCTTAAAATTAGGCGCAACTGCCGAGATTATACAATTTGATGTTTCAAATTTTGAAGAAGTACAACGTGTTTTAACCAAATGGCAGGATGCAAATCCTGAAGCAATTGTTGAGGCAATTGTAAACAATGCCGGAATTACAAAAGACGGCTTGTTTATGTGGATGTCACATGAAGACTGGAATGGTGTTATGAACACAAGTGTAGGTGGTTTTTTTAATGTCACACAATTTTTTATTCAAAAAATGCTCCGTAATAAATACGGACGTATTGTAAATATGGTTTCAGTTTCAGGAGTAAAAGGCACTCCGGGACAAACCAATTATTCTGCTGCAAAAGGCGCAATTGTAGCTGCTACTAAAGCATTGGCACAAGAAGTTGCCAAAAGAAACATTACCGTAAATGCAGTAGCACCAGGATTTATAAGAACTGACATGACAAGCCAGCTGGACGAAAAAGAATTATTGAAATTGATTCCTGTTAATCGTTTTGGAGAAGCTGAAGAAGTTGCAAATTTGGTAAGCTTTTTGATTTCGAATAAATCAAGTTATATAACTGGTGAAGTTATAAACATAAACGGTGGTATATATTCTTAAAAAATCACTATAAAAAGAAGATGAATAGGAGAGTTGTAATTACAGGAATGGGAATTTACTCATGTATCGGAACTTCATTAAATGAAGTAAAAGAATCCCTGTATAATGGAAAATCAGGGATACAATTTGATGCAGAAAGAAAAGAATTTGGTTTTCAATCGGCATTAACTGGTATGGTTCCGAGACCAGATTTAAAAAATTTATTGACCCGAAGACAACGTATGAGTATTGGTGAAGAAACCGAATATGCTTATATGGCTACTATTGAAGCATTAAAAAATGCTGGAATTGACGATTCTTTTTTCGACGATAACGAAGTTGGTATTATGTATGGTAATGATAGCGTTTCAAAAGCCGTTATTGATGCAACCGACATTGTTAGAGAAAAAAAGGACACTGCCCTAATTGGTTCAGGAGCAATTTTTAAGTCCATGAATTCAACTGTTACAATGAACCTTTCGACAATATTTAAGTTAAGAGGAATTAATTTAACTATAAGTGCCGCTTGCGCAAGTGGTTCACACGCTATAGGTCTTGCTTATTTTTTAATAAAAAGCGGATTTCAGGATATCATAATTTGTGGTGGTGCACAAGAAATCAACAAATATGCCATGAGCAGTTTTGATGGCTTAGGTGTATTTTCTACTGGAGATGTTGACCCTACCAAAGCTTCAAGACCTTTTGATTCTGGTCGAGATGGTTTAGTTCCTAGTGGTGGAGGCGCAACTCTAATTCTAGAAAGTTATGAATCGGCCATAAAACGTGGAGCGACTATAATTGCTGAAGTTGGCGGTTATGGATTTTCATCAAATGGAGGTCATATTTCGACTCCAAATGTCGAAGGACCATCTATAGCAATGCAAAGAGCACTCGATGACGCAAAATTAAATGCCTCAGATATTGACTACATAAATGCACATGCCACTTCTACTCCTGTTGGAGATGAAAATGAAGCTAAAGCTATCTTCGAAATCTTTGGAAAAAGCAACCCCTATGTAAGTTCTACAAAATCAATGACAGGGCATGAATGCTGGATGGCAGGCGCTAGTGAAGTTATCTACTCTATCCTAATGATGCAAAATGACTTTATAGCTCCAAACATCAATTTAGAAACTCCTGACGAAGCAGCCACTAAATTAAATTTAGTCAAAACTACCTTAAATAAAAAAATTGATATATTTTTGTCCAATTCCTTCGGATTTGGAGGAACCAATTCTGCACTGGTAGTTAAAAAGTTTAAATTAAATAATGAATAAGCAAGAGATAATAGAAAAAATTAATGTTTTTTTGGTTGATGAATTTGAAGTTGATAATGATGATATTGAACCAAATGCTAATTTAAAAGATACTTTAGGACTAGATAGTTTAGACTATGTAGATTTAGTAGTATCTGTAGAGTCAAATTTTGGCGTAAAATTAGTTGAAGTTGATTTTGTTGGTATTGCTACTTTTCAAAACTTTTATGACCTTATCGAAACCAAACTAAAAGCTAAAACTGCTTAATGAGTGAATGGGATGGCAAATCAAAAGGAACAGTTTTAGGCTATAGAATATTCGTTTTTTTAATACAAAAAGCGGGTGTTAAATCTGCCTATTTCCTTTTATACTTTGTTGCTTCTTATTATTTTCTTTTCCTCAAAAAAAGCAATCGTGCCATCTTTTACTATTTTAACCAAAGACTAGGCTATTCTTATTTTAAATCTAAAAGAATGGTTTTCAAAAGCTACTATGTTTTTGGTCAAACCATAATTGATAAAGTCTCCATTTCTGCAGGAATGAGAGAAAAGTTTACCTATGAATTTGATGGTATCGAATCGTTAAAAAAACTGATTGCCGAAAAAAAAGGCGGTATCTTAATTAGTGCTCATATTGGGAATTTTGAAATTGCGGAACATTTCTTCGAAGAAATAGACATTAATTTCCGAATCAATTTGATTACTACCGACTTGGAGCGTTCAGATATAAAAAAATATTTAGAAAGCGTTACCGAAAAACCCACTGTCAACCATATAATTATAAAAGACGACTTATCTCATATTTTTGAGATCAACGCTGCCCTTGATCGAAACGAACTCATCTGTTTTACAGGTGATCGCTACCTTGAAGGATCTAAATCTTTATCTGGTATATTATTAGGCAAAGAAGCCGATTTTCCTGCAGGACCATTTTTAATAGCTTCTCGATTAAAAGTACCTGTTGTTTTTGTTTATGCAATGAAAGAACCAAATCTGCACTATCATTTATATGCACGTGAAGCGACTGTAAAATATCGTGATGAAAAAGGATTATTAAATGCCTATATAGAAAACGTTGAATCCATCCTTCAAAAATACCCGCTTCAATGGTTTAATTATTTTGATTTTTGGAATCAATTAAAAAATAAAAGATGAATCAACTTCTTTAAATTGGACTTATACAAACGAACAAATAAAATCGAAAAATTAGTTTCCTAAATCATGACAAAACCTATTCTAGATAAAGAAGCAGTAGAAAGTTTATTACCGCAAAAATTTCCTTTTGTAATGGTAGATAAGATGTTTTCATTCAATGAAACTTCTTTAGTCGCAGGTTTAAAAATTAGAGATGAAAATATTTTTTTAGAAAATGGAGTTTTTTTAGAAGCTGGATTAATAGAACATATGGCTCAATCTGTGGCATTGCATACTGGATATGTTTTTTTCTTAAAACAAGAAAAAGCACCTATAGGCTACATTGGCTCCATCAAACAAATTAATATAAAAAAATTACCAAATAGTAACGATGAAATTCAATCGTCGATAACTATTATACAAGAATTTGCAGGGATAACTCTAGTAGATATTGTTACTACATTAAATAACGAAGAAATTGCCAATGGTCAGATGAAAACCGTTTTGGCCAAATAAGTTATTCATATCGATGCTTTAATAGAATTATTATTACTTTAGTAAAAACGGTCAATTTAAATAATAATGTCTTTAAAAAATATATTTTTTTATCTATTAATTCGAATTGGATTTTTTTTCCTAGCAATTGTAGGGATGCTTTTAATTTGGAATTATTTTTATGCTAACACTCCTGGTTATTCCCGTCACAATGGAGATCTAGGAGATTTTAGCTTATTAATTAGATTTGTTTTAATAGCTATGTCATTTGTTATAGCATTTATTCTTGAAATGATATATTTTTCCATTATAAAAAAAGTAAACCTAGCTCTTTTTTTAGTAACAGCTGCTTTCTCTTTCTTAATGTTTTATGCTTTTAATTTAAGCTATTAACTGAAAAAGTCATAAGAAAAAAGTTTTACAATTACGTAAAGAATCTAACTAAATAGACCTCTTATTCTTTCTAGTTATACTTAGGAATGTAAAAAAGCCTTTTAAACCTGCTATATTTGCAAAAATAAACGATTGGATTTTACGAAGTCTATTCCCTTAGCGTATGATAAGAAAAAAAGAACAATATAACGAAGCTATTGCATTAACAGTTACCGAAGAAGTCAGAATTCGCTTTAATGAAACTGATGCCTTAGGGATTGTTTGGCATGGTTATTACATAACCTATTTTGAAGATGGTCGTGAGGCTTTCGGACGTAAACACGGGATTACATACACTGATATTGCTAAGAGTGGATATACAACACCTATTGTAAAATCAATTTGTGAACATAAATTATCTTTACGCTATGGCGATGTTATTCGAGTAGAAACAAGCATCGTAGATACACCCGCAGCTAAAATAATTTTTAGATTTAAAATTTTTAATTCTAATAATGAAATTGTTTGCACAGGCGAAACCGTTCAGGTATTTTTAAATAAAGAAGGGAACTTAATGCTTACCAATCCTCCATTTTATGAAGAATGGAAACGAAAAGTAGGATTGTTGAAGTAAGAACTTAAAAACTGGCAAGAATAAAAAACATAAAATGACAAGAGCAGCATACATCACGCAAACCAATTGTATCACACCATTAGGATTTGATGTTCCCTCGAACATTGATGCTATAGTTCATGGTCAATCGGGTATTCAATTGCATGAAAATCTCTCATTAATGCTGATTCCTTTTTATGCTTCTATTATAAATGATGACGAACTGAATACCGCTTTCGCAAAAGTTAGTCCAAAAACCAACTATTCGAGATTAGAGAAAATGATGCTATTGGCATTAGAACCAATAATCAAGAATTCTAAAATAGATTTAGATTCAAAGACAGCCTTTATACTTTCGACTACAAAAGGAAATGTTACTGCATTAAAAAAAGATTCACCTGAAAGTTTTCAGAATGCGTATTTACATACTTTGGCTCAAACAATAGCCGATTATTTTGGATTTAAAACCCAACCAATCGTAGTTTCGAATGCTTGCGTATCTGGGATTTTGGCCATTTCAGTTGCCAAAAGAATACTACAAAGCGAGCTTTACGACAATATTTTTATCGTTGCTGGCGATGAAGTCTCAGAATTTGTTTTGTCTGGCTTTAATGCTTTTCAAGCAATGAGTAGTTTACCATGCAAACCATATTCTTTAAACAGAACTGGTGTAAGTCTTGGCGAAGCTGCTGCTGCAGTTTTAATCTCTGCAAATCCGGCAACCGCAAAAATAAAAGTCGCAGGAGATAGTTCTATAAACGATGCCAATCATATTTCGGGTCCTTCTAGAACAGGCGAAGGTTTGTACCGAAGCATACAAAATGCCTTGAATGAAGCACAAATAATACCTAAGAATATTGATTATATTTCGGCACACGGAACCGCAACTTCTTTTAATGACGAAATGGAAGCTATTGCTTTCAACCGATTAGAAATGGGAACAGTTCCTGTAAATAGTCTGAAAGGTTTTTATGGTCATACCTTAGGCGCATCAGGCTTATTAGAAACCGTCATTGCGATTGAATCTGTACTTCAAAATAAGCTTTTCGTTTCATTAGGCTTTGATGAATTGGGCGTAAGTCAATCGATAAATGTTATTCAGAAAAACGAGGATAAAAATATCGAAACGTTCCTAAAAACAGCTTCAGGTTTTGGAGGTTGTAATACGGCTGTGGTTTTTGAAAAAGTGAAGTAACAGATAAACACGGATTCCACAAATTTTCACAGATTAATTCTTTAAGATTTGTAGAATTAAAAATAAACCTTTAATCTGTGTTAATCCGTGAAATTAGTGTTGTTAAACAAAAACAAATGACTCAAAACAAAACATACATATACGATTATTCTACGATTGAAAACAACGAAATTGTTTTGAATGGAACTTCTATATTCAAAATAGAACCTACGATTTTTGCTGACTTTTCAAAACAAGCGTATCGCAATTTTGACATTAATTATCCTAAGTTTTTCAAGATGGATTCTTTAAGTAAACTTGCCTTTTTAGGTGCCGAATTACTTTTGAAATCAGAAACAGAATTGAACCTGAGCGATACTGAACTCACAAAGCAAACAGAAAACAATACTGCTTTAGTCTTAGCTAATAAATCATCTAGTTTAGATACCGATGTAAAATATCAGGAATCCATATCCGATAAGGAAAACTATTATCCAAGTCCTGCAGTTTTTGTTTATACGTTACCAAACATTTGTCTGGGCGAAATTAGTATTCGTCATCAACTAAAAAGCGAGAATTCTTTCTTTATATTTGACGCCTTCAATTCAGAATTTATGACCAATTATGCCAATACGCTTTTGCAGACTAATAAAGCAGAAAGGGTTCTTTGTGGATGGGTTGAATTTTTTAATGAAGAATATAAAGCCTTTCTTTGCGTAATTGGTAAAGAAGAGAACCAAAAATATCAAAACGAAACGATAGAAACATTATATAATAAATAACAATGGACGCATTAAAATTAGAATTAAAAAATAAAATCATTACTGTATTAAACCTTGAAGATATTACACTTGGTGACATTAATGACAATGACCCTTTGTTTGGAGATGGTTTGGGTTTAGATTCTATTGATGCTTTAGAATTAATCGTTATTCTAGATAAAGATTACGGAATTAAATTAATTGACCCGAAAGAAGGAAAAGTAATTTTTCAATCAATCGAATCAATGGCGACATATATTGAAGCAAACAGAACTAAGTAGACTTTCTTAGACGACTTAGATAAAAGTATTGTCTAAAGTCTAAAAAATTAAAATAGTTTCAAGAAGCTTTGTCAAAGTTTAAAATAATAAATTGTTTGATTTTTAGACTATTCTCTTGTTTTTCATGACTTTTATCTAGAAAATCTAAGTAGTCTAAGCAAGTCTGAAAATCTAAGTAGCCTAAAAATCCAATGAACAAAGGAGTTGCTATAACTGGAATGGGAATAATCTCTTCAATCGGAAATTCGGTTGAAGAAAATTATATTTCATTAATAAATAACAAAGCTGCTATTACAACTATCGAGAACATTTCGACAGTTCATGCTAATAGTATTAAGGTTGGTGAAATAAAAAAAACCAATGCTGAGTTAATCGCACAATTACAACTCAGTAAAGAAAATAACTTTTCAAGAACAGCTCTACTTGGTACTATTGCAGCCAAAGAAGCGGTTGCAAATGCAGGAATCACATCAATTAATGAATATAAAACGGGATTAATTTCGGCAACTACTGTTGGTGGAATGGATATGACCGAAAAATATTATTATGACTATTTTGAAAATCCCGAACTAAGGAAACATATTATTAGTCATAATTGTGGAGATTCAACTCATAAAATTGCTGATGAAATTGGATTAAAAGGTATGATTACTACAATAAGTACCGCTTGTTCTTCGGCTGCAAATGCAATTATGCTTGGAGCACGATTAATAAAAACAGGAAAACTAGACCGTGTAATTGTTGGAGGGACAGATGCTTTGGCAAAATTTACAATCAATGGTTTCAAAACGTTAATGATATTATCTGATGGATATAATAAACCTTTTGATAATGAACGTAAAGGATTGAATCTAGGGGAAGCTGCTGCTTTCTTAGTTTTAGAATCTGATGAAATTATAAAAAAAGAAAATAAAAAAGTACTCGCTCGTGTTTCGGGTTATGGTAATGCCAATGATGCCTTTCATCAAACAGCCTCTTCCGAAAATGGTGATGGTGCTTATCTTGCTATGAAAAAAGCATTCGATGTTGCAGCTTTAAATCCAAGCGAAATAGATTATATAAATGTTCATGGAACAGCAACTCCCAATAATGATTTATCTGAAGGAAGAGCTATTCTTAGAATTTACAACGAAATACCTGTTCCCGATTTTAGTTCGACCAAACCTTTTACAGGACATACGCTGGCAGCAGCAGCAGCAATCGAAGCTGTTTATAGTGTACTTGCGATTCAGAACAATCTGGTTTTCCCAAGTTTAAATTTTGAAACTCCAATGCAGGAATTTAATCTAACGCCACAAACAACTTTAAAGCATAAAAATATCGAACATGTATTATCAAATTCATTTGGATTTGGCGGTAATTGTTCCACTCTTATATTTTCTAAAAACAGATGAAATCGCCAAGATTCCAAATAACATTTAAAATAAAGAATGGCGATTCCATATTGCTAAAAAAAACAAATACAATCTTCGTATGAAAAAAGTATATATAAATGGTACAGGTTGTCTTTCAGCCCAAAAAACATTCGATACTGTTTTTCTGGAAGAAGCAGAATGGAATAAAAACGACACTGTTTTATTTTTAAAAAAACCTGTTTACAAAGACTTTATTTCTCCAATTGCAAGCCGAAGAATGGCTAATGGAATCAAAAATGGAATCGTAGCTTCTGCTTATGCCATGAAAGAAGCCGATGTCACGAATATCGATGCTATTATTACAGGAACAGGAATGGGCTGCATCGAGGATTCAGAGAAATTCTTAAAAGCAATCATCGATAATAACGAAGAATTCTTAACACCTACTGCTTTTATACAATCAACTCACAATACCGTTGGAGCACAAATTGCCCTTACATTAGAATGCAAAGGATATAATTTTACTTATGTAAATGGTGCAATCTCTTTTGAGTCGGCTCTTTTAGATGCCAAAATGCAAATAGAAGAAAACGAAGCCAACTCAATATTAGTTGGTGGAGTTGATGAAAATGGTGATCATACAATATCTCTTTTTAAGTTGGCTGGTTATATAAAAGAAGACAGAGAAGAACCATACCAACTTTTAAACGAAACTACAAAAGGGTATATTCATGGAGAAGGAGCTTGTTTTTTTGTTTTAGAAAATGAAAAAAAAGAAACTACTTATGCTCAACTTGTAGATGTAGAAATTAAAAACGAACTACGAGAAGATGAAGTTGAATCTGAAATTATTGAATTTCTTAAATTAAATAAATTAGAAATTTCAGACATCGATGCTATCATCTTAGGCTTTAATGGAGATGTTACATTTGATTCTTATTATAAAATTTTAACGGAAAATGCTTTCGCGAATACGCCACAGATTTACTACAAACATTTATGTGGAGAGTATAACACCGCCTCGGCATTTGGGTTATGGACGGGCTCTAAAATTATTAAAACACAGACAATTCCAGATCTAATTAAAGTTAATTCAATAGAGAAACCTGCATATAATACTATTTTATTATACAATCAGTTAAACGGAAAAGAACATAGTTTTACATTAATTTCAAAATGATAACACACAAAAAAACTGCTGTATTTTTTATCCTCTTATTGCTTTTATTGCTTCTTACCAAACAATATATAGCAATCCATTTTTTGTGGTTTATTTTAATTGGAATAATCTGGTTGAGTATAGTAGCGATAAACTCAGCACAAATAAAATCCAACTATCATGTAAAGGCTTATTGTAGTAACCCATCGCTAACCGAAAATAAAATTGCCTTAACATTTGATGACGGTCCAAGCACAATCACTCTAGAAATTTTAGATGTTTTAAAAAAATACGATGTAAAAGCTACTTTTTTTTGCATTGGGAAAAACATCGAGAAACACCCAGAAATCATAAAACGTGTTTTATCTGAAGGCCATCAGGTTGGGAATCATTCTTATAGTCATTCTCCTTTTTTTGATTTTTACAATGCTAAAAAAATATTAGAAGAAATTAATAGAACCGATGTACTTCTGGAAAAATTTACTTCAAAAAAAATACAATTCTTCAGACCTCCATATGGTGTAACAACTCCATCAATTCGCAGAGCTTTACAACTAAGTGGTCATAAAGTAATTGGTTGGAGTATTCGATCACTTGATGGTGGTCTTAAAGATCAAAAAATCATTTACAATCGTATTATAAAGCGAATTTCTCCTGGCGGAATCGTACTTTTGCACGATACCGAAAAACATTCCGTTTTGGTCTTGGAACAGTTCTTGCAGTTCTTGCAACAAAACAATTATACCGTGATTTCGGTTGAAAACCTTTTGAATCTTAAAGCATATGAAGTCTAAAATATATTTATTCGTTATTATTCTGAACCTGTTCGTTTTGAATTCTTTCGCACAAGAACAGAAAATGTCCGACAGTGAAATCGCAACTTTCAAACAATCAGTTAATATCGTTTCTAAAAAAATAAAAACATTAAGTACTGATTTTGTACAGTATAAACATTTAGATTTTTTATCCAAGGATATCGAAACATCAGGAAAGATGATTTTTAAAGAGCCTAACTTATTGCAATGGCAATACAAAAAACCATATAATTATAGTATTGTTTTTAAGAACAACAAAATCTTGATTAATGACGAAGGTAAAAAAAGTGCTGTAGACATTGGAAACAGCAAAATCTTTGGCCGAATAAATAAGCTCATTGTAGGCAGCGTGAGTGGCGATATGTTTGACGATAAAGAATTTAGTATCAGCTATTTTAAATCAAAAAATCAGAATATTGCCAAGTTCATTCCAAAAGATGTAACTTTAAAGAAATACATTAAACAAATAGAATTAACTTTTGATAAAGAAGACGCTACGGTTGTTCAGGTAAAACTGCTTGAATCATCTGAAGATTATACTCGAATTGTACTTAAAAACAAAGTGATAAATGCAAAAATCGACGACTCCGTTTTTACTAATTAGTTGTTTTTTAGTCTGTTTTCTGTTTTCTTGTGGTCAAAAAGTTACGAGAAATTACACTCCAAAACCATTAGAAAAAACATCTTATGAAGCACCTTATTTTTCTAGTCCCGAAATTGATTATGTGTATAAAGCAAACATAACGGTTTATGGTCATGAATTATCAGGGATATTTATTGCCAAGAAAATAAATGACACTACTCATAGAGTTGTATTTACAACCGAATTTGGCAATAAATTGCTAGATTTTGAAATTTCTGAAACTAACTTTAAAGTCAACTCAATCGTATCCGAATTAGACCGAAAGATTCTTATTTCGACCTTAAAAAAAGATTTTCGTTTGCTTCTTAGAAAAAATTACTTGATTGAAAAACAATTTGAAAACCAAACCAATACTATCTACCAATCTAAAGATGGCAAACAATATAATTTTATTTTTTTATCTAAAGACAATCAAAAATTAGAGAAAGTAATTCATGCCTCTCAAACAAAAGAAAAGATAACTATTCATTTTAGTTCAGAAAATAATAATTTTGCAGAGAAAATTGAGATTTTACATCAAAATATAAAGTTGAAAATTGAATTGAATTATTTTAAACCTGAATAAAAACTTAAACTAATCATCCAAATTAAATCAAAAATGAGAAAATTAACCTTAATCGCATTTATATTTTTTATCGGCTTTATAAAATCTCATGCACAAGTAACCGTTAGCCCAGGAATTCGTGGTGGTTTAAATATTTCAAATTTTACCAATTTTGGATCCAGCAACCCAAAAACAGATTTTTATGCTGGTGGATTAATAGCTATAAAATTCAATAAATATTTTACACTTCAGCCAGAACTAACTTATACAAGACAAGGCGCAGAAGCTCGTGAATATTTATTAGGGTCAAGCAGGTCAAATAAAAGAACCTACGAATTAAATTATATTTCATTAGGTGCAGTTGCTAAATATCATTTTACTGGAGGCGGATTTCATATATTAGGTGGCCCTTCAGTAGATTTTAAAATTAATGACAATTTCCCTTCATATGATTACAATCCTGTTGGAGTTGACCTTGCTTTTGTTAGTGGTGTCGGATATACATTACCTAATGGTTTAACCTTTGAAGCGAGATTTAAACAAGGATTAATCGATATTTACGGATATGATGGAATTGATAATGGATACGATTACTACTACGATACTATTATTTTAAATCAAGTATTTCAAATTGGAATCACCTATACATTTAAAGTAAAATAAAAACACATCTATGGTTTTAAAAGACTTTTATAAAATACTGTCATTAGAAAACGCAAGTGGCTCTATATATGATGCTGTCATTTTAATAAATGACAAACATGATGTCTTCAAAGGGCATTTTCCAGACAATCCTATAATGCCAGGAGTATGTATGATCCAAATTATAAAAGAACTTTCAGAAACAATCACGCAAACTAATTTAACGATACAAACGCTTAGTAATGCAAAGTTTATGGCGATAATTAATCCAGAAGTTACTCCCGAATTGCGTTTAGAATTAGACATTACCACAACCGAGGATGGTTTAGTAAAAGTAAAAAACACGACTTATTTTAACGAAACAATTGCTGTAAAACTAAGTAATGTTTATAGAAAAATATAATTCAGAATCTAAACGTTTTCTACAACAGAAAAACAAACGATAAAGTAGTTAAAGAAAAATCACAAAATGAAACCTATTCTATCTCAAGAAGAACAGCTTGCTCAAACTAATTTTTGTGTTATTGTACCCACATACAACAATAACAAAACGTTGGAGAAAGTTCTTAATTCAATATTGATCTACACTAAGGATATTATTGTAGTCAATGATGGATCTACAGATAGAACAAGTCAAATTTTGGAAAATTTTCCAAACCTCATCCAGATTCATCATCCTAAAAACCAAGGAAAGGGAGTTGCATTACAAAACGGATTTAACAAAGCGATTGCTTTAAATTATGAGTATGCAATAACAATAGACTCAGATGGACAACATTTTGCTTCAGACATTCCTTCGTTCATTGATTTTATTCAAAACGAGCCAAATACTTTACTCATTGGTAGTCGTAATATGACACAAGAAAATGTGCCTAAAAAAAGTAGCTTTGGAAATAAATTTTCAAACTTCTGGTTTTGGTTTGAAACAGGAACACGTCTAGAAGACACACAATCCGGATTTCGATTGTATCCTTTGCAACTAATTCCTGAAAGGTACTATACAACAAAATTTGAATTTGAAATCGAGGTAATTGTGCGTGCTGCTTGGAAAGGAATTCCAGTTAAAAACATCCCTGTTAAAGTTTTATACGATCCGCTGGAGCGAGTTTCACATTTTCGCCCATTCACAGATTTTACCCGAATTAGTATTTTAAATACAGTATTGGTTATTATTGCACTTGTCTATATCAAACCAAGAGATTTAGTTCGAAAAATTAAAAAAAAGGACTTAAAAAATTTCTTCTCGAAGATATTCTGGAAAGCGACGAATCTAATTTTAAAAAATCAGCGGCCATTGCTTTAGGAGTATTTATTGGGATTTCACCATTTTGGGGATTTCAAACAGTATTACTTCTTTTTTTAGCCACATTATTTAAGCTCAATAAAGTCATTGCTTTTGTAGCCTCAAATATTAGTTTACCTCCTTTAATTCCATTAGTAATATATGGATCTCTAAAAATGGGAAGTCTTTTTATAGCAAACAATACTTCCTTAACACAAAATGATTCAATGGTTCTTTCTGACGTTTCAAAAAACATAACACAATATGTTGTTGGAAGTCTTATTTTAGCATCTCTAATGGCATTATTATTCGGATCAATAACCTACTTGGTCTTAACATTGTTTAGTACACCAAAAAATAAAATCAACAATTAAATTAAATATTTTGCCACAGACTAAAGGATTAAAAAAAATTATATTCGCAACGAGAGTAATCTGTGTGAATCCCTGTAATCAGTGGTTAAAAAAACAATAAGCATGCATCATTATTTCTACGCCATACATTTATTTGTAAATCGAAGAAAATCACTCTCGGTTTTTTTGGCAATCGCAGTGCTTTTTATATTTGGATTTTTTGCTTCTAAAATTAAATTTGAAGAAGATATTACCAAGCTTATTCCAACAAATGATAAGACTGATGTTACTGCCAAAGTACTAAAACAACTTAATTTTGCGGATAAGATTACTGTAATTTTTCAACTTGAAAAAGAGGGAACTGATGAAGACTTAAAAGAAATGGCTGCTGTTTTTACAGACAGTATTGCCAAAACTTGCAAACCTTATATAACAGCTGTACAAGGAAAAATAGATGAAGAAAACATCCAACAAACTATTGATTTTGTTCATAATAACGTCCCCCTTTTTTTAGATGATAACGATTATATAACTATTCAATCTAAACTACAAAAAGATAGTATTGAAGCAACTGTACAAGGAAACTACAAATCAATACTTTCTCCTTCAGGGTTTATCACCAAAGATTTTATATTACAAGATCCTTTAGGAATTTCATTTATAGCCCTAAAAAAATTACAACAATTAAATGTAGGTGATGATTTTACCTTAGATAATGGTTTTGTAATGACCAAAGACAAAAAGAAATTACTCCTGTTTATTACTTCTAATCTGCCTTCAAGCGAAACAGAAAAAAATTCCATTTTTGCTGCAAAACTCAATACTATAAAAGACAATTTAAATAAACAATTCAAAGCAAAAGCTTCAATTAGTTATTTTGGTTCGGCCCTTATCGCAGTTGCAAATGCCAACCAAATTAAAAGTGACATTGTACTTACTACAACTATTGCAATGATTACGCTAATGCTGATTTTGATTCTATTTTATCGAAAAGTATTTATCCCTTTAATTATTTTCCTTCCAACGGTATTTGGGGCGCTATTTGCGGTTGCATTTTTATATTTTGTAAAAGAACGAATTTCGGCTATATCATTAGGGATAGGCTCAATACTTTTGGGAATTACAATAGATTATTCCATTCATATCCTTACACATTACAAACATAACAGCGATGTAAAAACCTTGTACAAAGACATTACAATGCCTGTAATCATGAGCAGTTCAACAACTGCCGTTGCATTTTTATGTTTGCTTTTTGTAAAATCAGATGCATTAAACGACTTAGGGATTTTTGCTGCAGTAATCGTAATGGCTTCTGCATTTTTCTCCCTGCTCATTGTTCCACATTTATACAAACCAAAAGAAAATAATTCTGTTCATAAAAAAATGTAATTGACAGACTTGCTCATTTTTCATTTCATAACAATAAATTTCTAATTGGGTTTTGCGTTTTAATTACAATTATTTGTTGCTTTACATATAACGATGTTGGTTTTAATAATGATTTATCGCAATTAAACTTTGTTCCAAAAGAAATCAAAGCGGCTGAAAAAGATCTTGAAGAAAGCACAACAAGTTTAACTTCTAAAACAATTTATCTGGCTTCATACGGAAATAGTATGGAAGACGTTTTGCAAAAAAACAGTCAGCTTTTTGATGCTCTCGCAAAAGACAAACAACAAAATAAAATATTAAATTATAGTTCTGTAGGAGGAATTATGCTTTCGCAAAAGGAGCAAAAACAAAAAATAGACAAATGGAATTCGTTTTGGGATGCCAATAAAAAACAGCTTTTAAAATCTAAATTAATAAGCGAAGGTGCCAAACTTGGATTTAAACCCACTACATACACCGCATTTTTTGACCATCTTGATGCTAACTTTAAACCTATCTCCTATCAGGATTATTTAAAGATAAGTGCATTGCAATTACAGGAGTTTATTAGTGAGAAAAATGGATTTTTCACTATTTCGACATTAGTAAAAGTCGCACCCGAACAACGTGATCCTTTTGTAAAATCAACTTCTGTCAAAGATGGTTTATTGGCTATTGACCGCCAACAGATGAATGAAACTTTTTTTAGTACGCTTAACAGCGACTTCAATTCTCTTGTAAATTATTCTTTTGTTGCTGTAATTCTTATTCTGTTTTTCTTTTTCAGAAGAGTCGAATTGGTTATCATAAGTTGCATCCCAATTGCATTAACTGGAATTGTAACTGCTGGTATTATGGGGCTTTTTAATATCGAACTGAACATTTTCAGTATGATTGTATGCACCTTAATTTTTGGGCATGGTGTCGATTTTAGTATTTTCATGACTAGTGCATTACAGAAAGAATATACAACTGGAAAAAATGAAATTGCAATTTATAGAACATCAATTATCCTAGCTGTAATAACAACTATTCTAGGAATTGGCGCATTGATATTTGCCAAACATCCAGCCTTACAATCTATTTCGTCAATCTCATTAATTGGAGTATTTGCGGCACTAATCATTACGTTCATCTTTTACCCCATTTTGTTTAAACTATTTTTGTCTAATCGCCCTAAAAATGGAAAAGCACCATTTGAGCTTCGTTCTTTCATAAATGGAATATTATCATTTTTATATTACGGTCTTGGCGGCGCTTTAATGTCTGGTTTTTGCTTGACAATCATGAAAATTCTTCCTTTAAAAGAAGAAACAAAAATGAACGGTTTTAGATATCTGATTTCAAAATTCATGAAATCAGTCTTATATACCAATCCTTTTGTACGTAAAAAAGTAATTAATATTCATAACGAGGACTTCAAAAAACCTGCTGTAATCATTGCCAACCACTCTTCTTTTTTGGATATTCTGGCAGTTGGAATGTTAAGTCCAAAAATCATCTATCTGGTAAGCGACTGGGTTTATAACTCTCCTGTTTTTGGAGCAACTGTAAAAAAAGCTGGATTTTATCCAGTATCAGAAGGACTAGAAGGAGGTCTCGAACATTTGCGCAAAAAAATAGATGAAGGATATTCATTAATGGTATTTCCAGAAGGAACAAGATCTGAAAGCAATCAAATAAAAAGATTTCATAAAGGAGCATTTTATCTTGCCGAGCATTTTAATCTGGACATTGTTCCGATTGTAATTCATGGTACTTCCGAAGTCTTACCAAAAGGGGATTTCATTATATACGACGGCTCAATAACCGTTTCTATTCTTGACCGAATTACCTCTGAAAATCTTTCTTTTGGAAAGAATTATACCGAAAGAACGAAACAGATAAGCACCTACTTTAGATCCGAATTCAAAAAAATACGCGAACAACTTGAGGGTTCAGATTATTTCAAAAAAATGATTCTTACTAGTTTTGATTACAAAGAATTAGAAATAATAAATAATGTAAAAAAGAATCTAAATACCAATTTAGAAGCCTATTATTCGTTAAACAAATACATCAATTCAAAAGCCAAGATTTTACATTTAAACAATGATTATGGTCAACTTGATTTACTATTAACATTGCAAGAACCTCAACGAAAAGTTGATTCCTATACAACCGATGAAGAAAAACATGCAGTTGCAAAAACAAATTATATCGTTAAGAAAAGGGCCATCCACCATCTGGAAAATCTGAATCCTGCGTTACTAAAGCAATATGATGTAGTTCTAATTTCTAATGAAAATTATAGTTCTATAATCGAAGAAATAGTTACTGTATCTTCTTGCATAATTTTAATAAACAGCTCGAGTTTAAAAGACTCATTGCTTAATTTTGGTTATACTTGTACAAATAAAGAAGACAAAATTTTAGTCTTAAATAAAGAATAGCATGAAAGAACGTTATGATGTTGTCATCGTTGGGAGCGGTTTAGGTGGTCTCGTTTCGGCTATCATTCTTGCTAAAGAAGGATATAGCGTTTGTGTACTTGAAAAAAATAATCAGTTTGGCGGAAACCTTCAGACTTTTGTAAGAGATAAAACTATTTTTGACACAGGAATCCATTATATAGGAGGATTGAGTGAAGGACAAAACTTGCATAAATATTTCAAATATCTAGGAATTATAGATCATTTGAAATTAAAAAAAATGGATGAAGATGGTTTTGATATCATATCTTTTGAAAATGAAAACAAAGAATATCCACATGCACAGGGATATAAAAACTTCGTTAATCAATTATTAAAACATTTTCCAGAAGAAAAAGAAGCAATAGAAAATTATTGCAAAAAAGTAAAAGAAACCTGCGATTTGTTTCCCTTATACAATTTGTGCTGGGAAGGAAAATATGATACCGATATCTTAACTTTAAATGCCAAACAAACTATTGATTCCATAACTGAGAATAAACAATTAAGAGCTGTACTTGCAGGTTCTAATTTTTTATATGCTGGTATAGAAGACAAATCTCCTTTTTATGTACATGCCTTAGTTGTAAACTCCTATATAGAAAGCTCTTGGCGATGTATAAATGGAGGAAGCCAAATTACAAAACAACTCATCAAACAATTAAAAAAACACGGTGGAGAAGTTCATAAATACAAAGAAGTAATTCATTTTAACACCAAAAATAATGATGTAACCTCAGTTAAAATGAAAGATGGAAGCGAAGTTTCAGCAACTTATTTCATTTCTAACATTGAACCCAAAACCACTTTAAAAATGGTTGGTGAGGAAAATTTTAGAAAATCATTTTACAATCGCATTCAAAGTCTCGAAGGAGTACTATCAGCGTTTAGCCTCTACTTGGTTTTTAAACCCAAAACATTCAAATACATCAATCATAACTACTACCATTTTAAAAACAGTAATGAAGTTTGGACTGCACATGAATATGATGAAAATACATGGCCAAAAACATATATGGCCTCAATGAATGCATCCAAGGAAAAAGAAGAATGGGCTGATGGAATGACTTTTATTACCTACATGAAATTCGATGATTTATTACCATGGGCGAATACATTTAATACCACTGCAGAAAAAAATAATCGTGGTGAAAGTTATGATGAATTTAAAACTCGTAAAGCGACTAAATTTTTAAACGAGATAGAGATAAAATTCCCTGGAATAAAAGATTGTATTCAATCAATGCATACATCGAGTCCACTCTCTTATCGTGATTATATTGGTGGTCATAATGGCAATATGTATGGTTATATAAAAGACTCCAATAATCCGATGAAGTCATTTATTCCTTCCAAAACTAAACTTAATAACCTATATTTAACGGGACAAAGTATTAATATGCATGGTGTGTTAGGAGTTACTATAGGCGCTGTTATTACATGCTCAGAAATAGTTGGAAAAGAATATCTAGTAACTAAAATCAATCAGGCCTCTGAATAAATTTGATTATGAAAAAACGAATTCTGGTTGTCTTACTAATCGGTTTTTTGTTGGTGTGCCTATCATGTGGTACTTCAAAATCAATGCATCATCAGCCCAAAATTTCAGATTATGATACTATTTTACCTATTGTAAAAAAACAATCCGATTCAGTATTTTCATCAGGAAACAATTTCTTCTTAAAAAACAAACAAGGTCTTTGGGAGCTCTATGTAGAAGGAGATGCTTATCAAATTGGCCTTAATTCAGGAGCATTAACCGACTCTCTCTTAAAAAAACAGGAACGTATATTTTTCTCTAAAATTAAAGATATAGTCCCATCAAAGTTTAAACAAAATATACTTCGAAACTTTTTAAAATGGTACAACAGGAAGTTATATCTCAATGTTCCCGAAGAATATCAAACCGAAATTTATGGTGTTTCTCAATATACATCTCATGATTACGATGCAATCGCATCACAATATTTACGCAATTTGTATTTACATGCAGCACATGATATCGGACATGCACTACAAGATTTGGCATTGGTAGGCTGTTCTTCATTTGCAGCATGGGGAGAAAAATCAGAAGATGGCAATTTAATCCTTGGGCGCAATTTTGATTTTTATGTAAATGATGCTTTCGCGAAAGACAAAATAGTAGCTTTTATAAAACCAAAAACGGGCCATCCATTTATGATGGTAACCTGGCCAGGAATGATTGGAGCTGTTTCAGGAATGAATCAGGAAGGATTAACAGTAACCATAAACGCTGGAAAATCTAAAATTCCGCTGATTGCAAAAACTCCAATTTCTATTCTCACTCGCCAAATTCTGCAATATGCAACCAATATCGATCAAGCTATTGCTATTGCAAAAAAAACAACCGTTTTTGTTTCAGAATCAATAATGGTGGGAAGCGCCAATGACAATAAAGCCGTTTTAATAGAAGTATCTCCAAACAAATTTGGAGTGTATGAGGTCCCAAATAACAATCAGCTTATTTGTTCAAATCATTTCCAAAGTGAAGCTTTAAAAGATGACAACCGAAATAAAAAACAAATTCTCAACAGTCATTCAAAATATAGATATGATAGAATGCTTGAACTTTTTGAAGAAACTCCAAAAATAAACCCTGAAAAAGCATCTGAAATACTTAGAAATAAAGAAGGTTTAGAGAATATAAAATTGGGCTATGGTAACGAAAAATCTCTAAATCAATTAATGGCTCATCACGGTATAATTTTTAAACCCGAAGAAAAATTAGTTTGGATATCTGCCAATCCTTATCAACTGGGCGAATTCGTTTGTTATGACTTGAATAAAATATTTAAAAATCGTGAACAAACCGATACAATTGTATCTTTGTCTGAAAGTAAATTAAATATTTCTAAAGATCCTTTTTTGTCAACAACCGAATTTAAAAATTATCAAAAATTCAGAATTGAGGACCATGAAATAGATGTTTATCTAAAAAATAAGTCCACAATTTCTACTGAATTTATTCAGGAATATCAATCCTTAAACCCTGATTACTGGATAGTTTATTATAAAGTGGGATTGTATTTTTATCAGAAAAAAGAATATGCTTTGGCACAAAAGCACTTTCAAAAAGCACTAACAAAAGAAATTACAACACTTCCTGAGAAACAGAAAGTCGAAAAATATATTAAAAAAATCAAAAGCAAGTTAAGATGATCCCAGAAATAGAAAAAGGTTCTTTAGAAGAAATTAAAATTTTTCAAGAGAAAAAATTAACTGAACTTTTGACTTACATCAGTCAGAAATCTCCTTTTTATAAAGACCTTTTCGAAAAGAAAAAAATTGATATTTCTGCTATTAAAACTCTAGAAGATCTTCAGCTTTTACCAGTTACCACTAAAGAAGACCTTCAAAACAATAATGATGATTTTCTGTGTGTTCCAGTTTCTAAAATCATCGATTTCGCAACTACTTCAGGGACTTTAGGTGATCCTGTAACGTTTGGTTTAACCGATGCCGATTTAGACAGATTGGCTTATAATGAGGCTATTTCTTTTGATTGTGCAGGAATTAAAGAAGGCGATATTGTACAGCTCATGACCACAATTGACCGTAAATTCATGGCCGGATTAGCTTACTTTTTGGGATTGCGAAAATTAAAAGTGGGTGTAATTCGTGTTGGGGCAGGAATCCCCGAATTACAATGGGACTCCATCTTAAAATACAATCCGTCTTATTTAATAACCGTTCCTTCATTTTTGTTAAAACTAATCGAATATGCCGAAAATCATAATATCGATTATAATAATTCGAGCATAAAAGGTGCAATCTGTATTGGTGAATCATTAAGAAATCAGGATTTTTCGATGAATATTTTATCTAAAAAAATCACTGACAAATGGAACATCAAATTGTTCTCGACTTATGCTTCAACCGAAATGAGCACTGCTTTTACCGAATGTGAGCATGGAAATGGAGGACATCATCATCCCGAATTAATTATTGTAGAAGTTCTAGATGAAAACAACAATCGAGTAAAGAATGGCGAAGTTGGTGAACTTACCTTTACCACTTTAGGAATCGAAGCCATGCCTTTATTACGTTTTAAAACTGGGGATATCGTTCAATTACACGACACTCCTTGCGCTTGTGGAAGAAACACGTTGCGTGTAGGTCCAGTTATCGGGCGCAAAAAGCAAATGATAAAATACAAAGGAACAACCCTTTATCCACCTGCAATGAATGATGTTTTAAGTGATTTTGATGCTATCGAAAATCACATCATTGAGATATCCACCAATGATTTAGGTACTGACGAAATCCTAATTAAGATTGCTGTAAAAAATCAATCGGATGAATTATTACATGCAATCAAAGATCACTTTAGAGCCAAATTAAGAGTAACTCCAAAAATAGAATATACTTCTAGAGAAATATTAAATTCATTGGTTTTTAATCCATTGAGTCGTAAACCAATTCGTTTTTTTGACAACAGAGATTCTTAAGAAAGGTTTAAAGAAGGTGCAAAGGTTCAGAGGGACAAAGGTTTACATATGGAAGTCAAAAAACTGTGAACCTTTGTATCTGTGAACCTTTGAACCTCAATTTGGTACAAATTGAACTAAATGTTGTAATTTTGCAAAAAATATTGAAGATGGTCAAGATTGGCAACATAGAATTACCTGAATTTCCTTTACTACTCGCTCCTATGGAAGATGTGAGTGATCCACCGTTCCGTAGATTGTGTAAAGCACATGGAGCAGATTTAATGTATTCGGAATTTATTTCTTCGGAAGGATTAATTCGTGACGCAATTAAAAGCAGAATGAAGTTGGATATTTTTGATTACGAACGTCCTGTTGGAATTCAGATTTTTGGTGGAGACGAAGAAGCGATGGCAATGTCATCAAAAATTGTTACTACCGTAAATCCTGATTTAATCGATATCAACTTTGGTTGTCCTGTAAAAAAAGTAGTTTGTAAAGGTGCAGGTGCAGGAGTTCTAAAAGACGTTGATTTAATGGTACGTTTAACCAAAGCAGTCATTGATAGTACTAATTTACCTGTTACTGTAAAAACCCGCTTAGGTTGGGATGATAACTCAATAAACATCGATGAAGTAGCAGAACGTCTACAGGATATTGGCGTACAAGCGTTAACGATTCATGCAAGAACCCGTGCTCAAATGTACAAAGGCCATTCAGACTGGTCACATATTGCCCGTGTAAAAAACAACCCAAGAATTACGATGCCTATCTTCGGAAATGGCGATATCGATAGTCCAGAAAAAGCATTGAAATTTAAAAATGAATACGGTATCGACGGTATTATGATTGGTCGTGCTGCAATTGGATATCCTTGGATTTTTAACGAAATAAAGCACTTTTTCGAAACGGGTGAGCATTTACCCGCACCAACTGTTGGTGATCGCGTAGAAGCCGCAAGAAACCATCTTACGTGGTCGATGGAATGGAAAGGAGAACGCTTAGGAATTGTAGAAATGCGTCGTCATTATACCAATTACTTTAAAGGAATACACTCTTTTAAAGAATACAAACAAAAACTAGTTACAATTGATGATCCTCAAGAACTGTTTAATGTAATGAACGAAATCCAGGATGTATATTCTGGATATGAATTTGTTTAAACTATAGATTAATCTTTGACAAAGATGTTTTTCTTTTCAATATATTATAAAAAAAGACCGTCAATATAGACTGCACCCAAAAGTTTAGACAAATTTATAATTAATTTTGATAATGATGAGCTCGATATTGTATCGGGCTCATTCCTTTTAAATTCAGTTTGATTCTTTCATTATTGTAATATTTTATATATTCTATAATTTCCTTTTTTAGATGATTTATGTCTTTAAATTTCATAATATAAAATAGTTCTGATTTTAATATGCCAAAGAAATTTTCTATAACTGCATTGTCTAAGCAGTTTCCTTTTCTTGACATACTCTGCACTAATCCTTTCTCCTTCAAAAGCTGATGATATCGCTTCATTTGATACTGCCAGCCTTGATCGGAGTGTAATATTAAATTAGTATCATTTGATATTCTTCGAAAAGACTTTTTAAGCATATTGGTGATTTGATTAAAATTTGGTCTTTCAGATAAATCATAACTTATTATTTCCCCATTGAAAAGATCAATTATAGGTGATAAGTACAATTTATTACCTGAGATATTAAACTCAGTTACATCGGTAGCCCATTTTTGATTGGGTTTATCAGCCTTAAAATTGCGCTGCAATATATTAGGAGCTATCTTTCCTTGTTCTCCTTTATATGATCTGTACTTCTTGATTCTGATTAAACTTTTTAATCCTAAAATTTTCATCAATCGCAACACTGTCTTGTGATTAATTAAAATTCCTTTTTGCTTGATTAATAAAGTAATACGCCTGTAACCTAATCTACCCTTATGATGATTGTAAATCTGTTTAATCAAATCTTTAACATCTTTGTATTTATCAATTACTTGACTTCTTTTTTCATAGTAATAATAAGTACTTCTAACCATGTTCGTACAATTTAGCAAGAGGTCTAAATCATATTTATGCCTTAGTTCCATTATGGTTTGAGCCTTTTGTTTTGATTGGCTTGTTCGGCTTGAACTAAGGCGTTGAACTTTTTTAAAATTTCGTTCTCAGCTCGTAAATACTCCAGTTCCTTTAAAAGTTCTTCTTCCCTAGTTAAGGGTTTGTCTGTTTTTCTCTGTTTTCTCTTAAAATTCATAGATCTGGGTCTTCCTTTAGGTTTAGATGATAATCCCTCTAAACCAAAGTTAGCAAAATCTCTTTTCCATCTGATAATAATTGAGTCTGAGGGAATGTTAAATTTTAAACGAGCTTCCCTTAGTGATAATAAATCCTTATCTATTGATAGTAATACTTTTTGTTTAAAATCAATGGAATAGACACGATTCTTCCGTGGTAACAATCCGATTGTTCCATATGCTCTGTAAAAGCTAACCCATCTACGAATATTTGACTCACTAATACTCTTTTCATTAGATACCGCTTCACTGGAGTATCCTTTCTCGATAACTAACCTTACACATTCAAGTTTGAATGCGTAATCATACTTGACTTTTCTTTCCATAAAAATGCCCCCAAATAGTGTCTAACTTTTTGGGGGCAGTCTAATAGACGGTCTTTTTTATGCTGTATGATTATTGTTTATTTTACTGACTCTAAAATTTTAGTTGCAATTTCATTTTGTCCATTCTCACTAATAAGGTACTCTCTATCATTGTTATTCGATAAAAATCCCATTTCTAATACTAATGCTGGGCAATTGGTATTTTTCAAAATATAAAAAGGTGCTTCTCCTATGCTTCTTTTTAAAAGGTTTTCTCCTGAAATCTCATTAACTATCTTCTCAGCAGTTTCTTTCGATTTTTTATAAAAATCTTTCTTTGATGCAATATAGGCTTCAACTCCATTTGTATCGGCATTTTTTGAAGCATTAACATGTAATGAAATTACCAAATCAGGATTATGATTATTTATTATTGAAACTCTTTCGCTCAATTCCATAAAATGATCTCCATCACGAAGCAATACAATTTCTAGATTACTATCTTTATTAAATTCTTTGATTTTCTTAGCAATCGCTTCAGAAATGTTTTTTTCCTGAAAACCGTGCATGTTTACTCCAAAATCATGACCACCGTGACCAGCGTCAATTACAATTACTTTTTTCTCTTCAAATGGCTTAAATGCAAAAAGACAAAATAATACTATTGCACTAAGAATTCCAGAAATTTTGATGTTGGTTTTCATACTAATTTAGTTTTGATTTGATTAGTCTATTCCAACGAGAATATTTAAGAAATATTGTACAAATTATATTTTACACCTGAATACGTTTCCATTTTCCTTTTTTGTACAATACTATGCTTGCCAAAGTGATAGCCGTTTCTGCAACTGGAATAGCAATAAATACACCTGTTGGTCCCATTTTAAAATGCTTCGCTAATACATATGCTAATGGAATCTGTAACAACCAGAATCCAACAAAATTAACCAATGTAGGCGTCCAGGTATCTCCAGCCCCATTAAAAGTATTTATTAATACCATTCCGATTCCGTAGAAAATATATCCAGAACTCATAATCTGTAAAGCTTCAACAGCTATATTTTGTATTAGAATATCATAGGTGAAAAATGAAACTATATATTTTGCAAAAAAGAACGTTATAAGCATTATTGTTGCCATAAAAATAACATTGTATTTTGCAGTCGTTAAAACAGATTTTTCGGCACGTTCAATTTGTTTGGCACCTAAATTTTGACCAACCAAAGTTGCTGCGGCATTACTTAATCCCCATGCTGGGAGAATGAAAAACATCATGATACGCAATGCAGTTTGATACCCTGCAGAACCGTGGTCTCCTCCTGTTGTAGCAACTAATTGTGCAAGAAAAATCCAACTACATGATGCAATAACAAATTGCAGTACTCCTGGTGCAGCAATTTTAACCAAAGCTTTAATTTGCTTAAAGTCAGGAATAAAATAAGATGAAATAATCTTTAAAACGCCTTTTCCGTTAAATAAGTGGTACAATTGATACAACACACCAATACTTCTTCCTGAAGTTGTTGCTATTGCTGCACCTACCAACCCAAAAGCTGGGATTGGGCCAAATCCATTAATCAAAATAGGACACAAAATGATATTACAAATATTAGCAATCCAAAGGCTTTTCATAGCTATAGCAGCATTTCCTGCCCCACGGAAAATACCGTTGATAAGAAACAAAAGCATCACACATAAACTTCCGCCTATCATAATTTGAGTAAATCTATAACCGTATTCGGCAGCTTCTACAGAAGCCCCCATAAGTAACAAGATCTCTTTGGCATAAATAAAACCAAAAACACTAATTACACTATTGATTGCAAAAGCAATAATAATGGCTTGCATTCCTGCTTTTGCAGCGGCAACTGGGTCTTTCTCCCCTATACGGCGAGCAACAACTGCTGTTGCGGCCATACTTATACCGATTGCTATAGAGTAAACAATAGTAATAACCGACTCTGTTAGTCCAACTGCCTGAATAGCAAAACTGCTATGCTCCAAGTGGCCAACAAAATATAAATCGACTAATGCAAAAACCGATTCCATAAGCATTTCCAATACCATTGGAATAGCTAGAAGGATAACTGCTTTTTTTATACTGCCGGATGTATAATCAAAAGATTCATCTCCTTTGATTGCTTGTTTTATTGTTGAAAAAATTCGTGAGAATACACTTTTCTGTATTGTTGTTTCTGTCATGATAATTAAGGATAAATGATAAAATTGTCCAAAACCATATGCTGGCTGGACTTAAAAAAATTGAAGACATCCTAATTATTCGAAAATAAAAATAGGACTAGGCAGAAACTATCATAGCGTAGTGTTTTTTTGAGATGATAAATATAAGAAGAATTATTATTTAATTTAGAATAAAATCTAATCCAGTAATTTTGCACTAACGCGTGTACTTGCTATTAATGAAGCTATAAATCCAAGTGAAAAAATAGTTCCTAAAACAATAAATACGTTTTCAAGGGTAAAAACAACTGGAAAAGCTAGTGTTGAAGTAATCATTATAAGCTCATACTGCTGTTGTAACAAAACTAAAATAACACCCAGCACAAGACCTATTAAACCTCCAAAGACACTAAGTAAAGTTCCTTGTAACAAGAATATTTTTCGTAAATCTTTAATTTCTGTTCCAAGATTAAATAGCGTTTTCAAGTTGCTTTTTTTATCCAAAATCATCATAATTAATGCTCCAATCAAATTAAAAAGGGCTACAATAATTACCAGTGTAAATATTAAATAAACTGCAATGTTTTCGGTATTAAGCATTTTATACAAAGACGCATTAAGTTGTGCTCTGTTTTTTGTGGTAACTTTATTATTGAAAATTATTTGTAATTGTGAATCAATTTTTGATTCGTCTGCATTTGGTTTTAACTTAAATTCGATTCCTGAAATCTGATTGGGGTTATACTCCAATAGCTCCTGAACCAAACCTATATCAGCAAAAACATATTTAGAATCCAAATCTTCGCTTATCGAATATATGCCTACTGGCAATACATCCGTTTTACTAAATGCTTCTTCTGGGTTTTCTATAGTTCCTTTTCCTGGTTTTGGTGCAAATACCTGCAATGGATTCTCGAAATCTAATATTCCCATTGAAAAGTTCTTCGAAATCCCATAACCAACAACAACCTGATACGTATCCGGTTTTAACCATTGTCCATTAAAGAGTTTTTTTCTAATATCATTTACAACAGGATAATTACGATCAACTCCTTTTAAATAAGTTACCTGTTGTTTTCCATTAAAAATAAACAAAACCCGTTCTTCGATTATTTTAGTATACGAAGCAATCCCATCGATTTTTTTAATTTGACTATCCTGATCTGGAGTAACCATAAATGATTTTCCATAAGTGCTTTCAATTTTTAAATCAGGATCTATTTCATTTGTGAAAGAAAGACTGAATACTTTTAATCCGCTAAAAACGGATAAAACCACAAACAAAGCCATTGTACCAACAATTATTCCAAGGCTGGCAATACGATTTATGATATTGATAGCATTGTTTTTACTCTTGCTAAAAATATACCTTTTGGCTATGTAAAGGGGAAAGTTCAAGCTATGATTTTCTTCTTTTTTCTAAAAGATCACGATTTTCTATTGGGTTATCTCTATTGGCTAAAGCATTATCTATTTTCTCAATATAGTCTAATGAGTCATCTATAAAAAACACTAAATTGGGTACTTTACGTAATTGCAAACGTACTCGTTGTGATAGATCATGTTTAATCAAAGTCGAATTTGACTTAATTGCTTCCAATGTTTCTTTGGCTTTCTCCTGAGGAAAAATACTTAAATATACTGTTGCCACAGATAAATCTGTAGTTACGCTAACTTTGGATACTGAAATTATCAAATTATTAATTCCATTTTTTCTCACTTCACCTTGCAAAATATCAACCAAATCCTTTTGGATGACACCGCCTATTTTTTTCTGTCTATTTGTTTCCATAATGCAAAAATACTATTTTAAATTTCAATCGATACATTTTCAAATGAACAATACGGTCATTTTTATATTCTTATTTCCTTTAGCACAAATTTCGGTACTCTTTTTTAATAAAAATCCAAAATTGAGATAATTATTCCCTCATTTCTTCTTTTTATAAAGGTGACAAAAATCATGTTTTTTATCAGAAATATTCTACATCTTTAATAAAGAAATAACAACACAATTTATTATGAAAAAGAGAGAACCAATCAGTCATATAATGACTAAAACAGTAGTAACTGCAAATGAAAATGACGGATTAAGAGAAGTAGTCGAAAAACTTAGAAAAAACACTATTAGACACATTCCTATCGTTCGAGGTAAGGAGGTCATTGGTATTATAAGCCGAACGGATGTAAACCGATTAACTTTTGGTGCTTTATTTGAAGGGCAGGAAGGAGCTGATGAAGCCATCCTGGATATGCTTTCGATTTCTCAAGTAATGACAGCAAAACCCATGACAGTATCATCGGATACAATTATAAGAGACTTAGCTGAAATTTTTGTAAAAGAAGAATTTCACGCCTTACCTGTAGTTGACAATGGTGAACTCAAAGGTATCGTTACAACAACCGATGTTGTGAGATATTTTTTAGAACAATACGATTAAATCAAATACAAGCATAATACAAAAAGGAAACACGAATTTCACAAATTGACACGAATTAGTTTGCGGAATTAACTTCACACACTAAATTAGTCTTTACGATTTGTATCAATTCGTATAATTACTTCGTCAGGTATCTTTGCTCATGTCGTGGCAAAAAGTAGTTACTGACACAATTTTACAAAAAACGGGACATAAGTCCCGTTTTCTATTACATATTATACAACCAGCTCTGCGGATTGTTATACGTTGTGTTTTGAAGTATTAGGAACTTAATAGTAGTTTTTCCTGTTTCCCCACTAGTTCTAATTTTACCAATATTTTGTTTAATGCTTACTTTATCTCCTTTACTCACAGATACCGAACTTAAGTTTTGGTATACTGTAAAATAATCTCCATGCTGAATCATTACTGCTTTGTTTATTGGCGATAATACCATTACACTAGATACAACTCCTTCAAAAACAGCTCTTGCATTAGAACCCGACTCAGTTGTGATTTCGACACCACTATTATGAATTACCAATGTATTATAAATAGGATGTGGTTGATCTCCATAACCCAATGATACAAATCCTTTTTCTACAGGCCAAGGTAATTTCCCTCGATTGGCTTTAAAATCAGCCGCAAGTATTTTTGCTTCAGCTGTTAATGCGATTTTTGTGTCTGATACTACAGCAACCGATTTTGTTCCTGTTGCTTTTTCTTTTTCGGCGGCAGCTTTACGGTTAGCCGCAGCAATAGCTTCACGAATTAAACGATCAATTTGTCTGTCGATTCTTTTCGATTCTTGCTGTT
Organism: Flavobacterium sp. 140616W15; assembly: GCF_003668995.1. Taxonomy (NCBI): domain Bacteria; kingdom Pseudomonadati; phylum Bacteroidota; class Flavobacteriia; order Flavobacteriales; family Flavobacteriaceae; genus Flavobacterium; species Flavobacterium sp. 140616W15. Next base: position 4,132,508 of record NZ_CP033068.1, on the reverse strand, counting down.
TACTTTTCGTGTCAGCAATAATTTTGTTCTTATCTTTTTTAAGCGAATTCACCAGCTTTTGCTGTTCTTTCTTTTCTTGCTCTAAAGTTATTTTTTCTTTTTCGTTTTCAGCAATAATCTTTTTCTTGACCTGTCTTTGCCCATCAAGTTTTGCATTATAATCTGCTAATTGAAGTGATTTTGATTTAATTTCTTCTCCTTGATTTTTTCTGAAATTTGTATATTGTTTCATATACTGTGCACGCTTATAAGCTTGCAGAAAGTTTTCTGAAGACAATAAAAACATTGCTCTACTTTGCTCTGAACGGCTTTTATATGACTTAAGAATCATCTTGGCATAATCTTCTTTTAATACCTCTAACTCTTTCTTAAGTTTATTAATTTTTGTTTGATTAATATACATATCATTACTCAAAAGCTTGGTTTGCTTTTCGGTAGTATTGATTAGCTTTTCTTTAAGTTTAATTTTATTAGACTGAACGATAAAAACATTCACTGCAGATTTTTCTTTCTTCTTTACTGATTGTAACATTTTCTCGTTGTCTCTAATTTCTTGTTGAATCTGAGCTTTACGTTGTTCCAGTTTTTCTTGTTGCGAATCTTGTGCCCACATCAATGAAGTGGTGCAAATAAAAATTAGGCTTAGGAGAAATTTTGGCATCTTTAAAATATATTTTTGCAAACTTACTTAATTATAATTTTTTTATATCCATTTGGAACACTATAAGGAAAAGAAAGTTCCTCATTAAAAGTAATCGTATTGTAATTTAAATTGATTTCTGTCTTCCCTTTTGGCTGGATTGCTTCTATAGCAATAGATCTAGGAAGCGTCCCTTGATCAAAAGTTTTATTATCTCCATATGCAATTTGCATCATGATATTCTTTGACGTTTGCGAAATTTGTTCTTTCTCTAACAAAAACGTATCGGCTTCAAAGAAAAATGATTTTTTGATATCTGTCTCCTTCGCTTCATCTAATCGATATACTCTATCAATCAACGTTTCAATATATTTACCTTTCTTCAAGTCATCGATTGCAGCACCTAATAAAAGGTTTTGAACTTTATTAAAATCTAAATCTGTTCCTAACCATTTACTTAAACTACTAAAGTCTCCTTCATAATAAGAGCTTCCTATTTTTTCATAATAGCTCACTGAATTTGGCGTAATTAAAGCTTTAGCCATTGTAATACCCAGAAAACGAATACTTACCAAAATCTGTTCGTCTTTCTTAATTTTTATCTCGGCTGTAACATTCTGACTTTGTTTATCATCTGAATATTTGGCACTGGCTTTAATATATAAAGTCGAAAACTGTAATTTATTATTGTAATGTCCGTCGATAATTTTATTCGCAGAAATAAGATTTACCTCTTCTTTATTGTTATTCCCTTGCACTGCACCTGATTTCGATTTACACGAAACGATAAAAACGAGTAACAAGATCATTAAATATTTCTTCATCAGAATTTACTTTTTTTGTCTTAATAATTGATTTGCCTTCGCAAAATACGCTTCTTTTTTCTTCATATCCCCTAAACCATTATAAGCTTCTCCTAACTGAATGTTAAAATTTGCTTCTAAAGTTAGATCATCTACAACATAATCAAGTCCCATTTCTAAAACGTCTTTTGCCTTTTTAAATTGTTGCAATTGATTATTAGCCAGACCTGAATAAAAATAAAATTGTGGCTGCGTTGGGAATGTCTCTATCATTACCACCGAACGTTTAGCCATTGGTTCGTATTGTTTCGTTTCGGTATAAGCCTGAAGCAAAAGTAAATTAGTTTCGATATCTACTTGCGAAGCTGAATTTACTGACAACTCGTAATATTTAACTGCCTGATCAAATTGATTTTTACTGTGATAAAACTTTCCTATTTCCTTTGCGACATCTACATTTGCATCATCCTTAAAATAAACAATTGCCTTATCCAAATCTGGTGCAAATTGCGGATTCTTGCCTACGAAAATCAAAAACTCATTTAAGATTCGGTGTTTTATTTTAGAATCTATTTTAGAATTTGCTAAAACGACATTCATTGCCTGAATTGCTTTTTCCGGTTGATTTTGATCTAAATAGCTTTTAAAAGAACTTACTTGCGCCCACTCTGATGTTGGAACCGCTTTTTCTAATTGTTGCGTAATCTGTAGCACTTTGTCAGCATCATTATTCTTTGCATACAATGTAATCAAAGCAATATAATTAGACTCTTCTTTTGGATTTTTATTAATCTGATCAACAAGATTTTCTATTTCAACATTTTGATATTTTCCTTGTGACAAAATCTGTGCCTTATATAATTCTCTTTCATTCGATTTTCCAAACTTATCGTTCATTTCATTAATTAACGAAAGTGCTTTGTCAAATTGATTTGTAATCATATACAATGAAATCAAATCATCTTTATACTCCTCATCAAACGGAATAATTTTCTGAATGGTTTCTATTGCCAAAGGATAATTCTTGGTTTGATAACAAACATCGTAAATACCCAACCAAAACCATTTATTATTTGGATTTAACTGCGTTGCTTTTTCAAACGAACTTTGAGCATTTCTATAATCTTTTAAAGACAGATAGTTTTTTCCTAATTCAAAATAAACTGTTGCATCATTAGGTTGAAGCTTCTCACATTTTTGTAAAGCAATAATTGCTTTATCATAATTTTCGATGCCTTTTTGTAATAACGATTCATAAAAAGAGTCCTGAAATTCATTGGTAGCCATAGCAATATCTTCTGGTTCTGTTTGAGCCATTATCGAAGCCTGATTTCCAACCAATGCCATGAATACAATTATTAAAACTCTTTTTTTCATTTTTATTATTGCTGTTTTAAGTAAAAACGAATCCTCTTAAACTTCTTGCTTATTCTAAAACCGAATAATCACCAATGCTAATACTTGTAAACTTACCGTCATAACTAACGTGGTTTCCTATCATCGCGTTATCTAAATCAGCATTTTTTATTTGAGTATAGGTTTGCACCAAACTATTTTTAATCGTGCTATCAGTAACATGACATCCTTTTCCTAAAGATACATTTGGGCCTACGGTTGCATTTTTCAAGACTACATTTTCACCAATATAACATGGTGGAATAATTGTAGCATTTTCCAATTTCACATCATAATCAACTAAATGTTCACCGTCATTGTGCAAAAATCCTAACATTCTAGAGTTGGTTTCAACAGTAACATCTTTATTACCACAATCCATCCATTCATCTACGCTACCGGTTTTAAAAACTTTCCCGTTGGCCATCATAGCTTTAATACCATCATTAATTTGATATTCTCCACCATTCTGAATGTTATTGTCTAAAACTGTTTGTAGCTCATTTTTAAGAATCTCTATTTCCTTAAAATAGTATATTCCAATAACCGCCAAATCACTTACAAACTCTTTTGGTTTTTCGACCAATTCTGTAATTTCATTATTAGCATTTAACTTAACTACTCCAAATGCTTCTGGCTGCTCCACTTGTTTTACCCAAATTACTGCATCAGCATCCGGATCTAACTCAAAATCAGCTCTAATTAAAGTATCTGCATAAGCAATTACTGCTGGTCCTGATAAAGATTCTTTGGCACACATAATTGCATGTCCGGTACCCAATGGCAAATCCTGACGATATATAGATGCTTTAGCGCCCAAACTTTGTGCTAACTCTTGCAAGCTTAATACAACATCTTCACCAAAAAAAGCTTCATCTCCTAATATAAATGCCACCTCTTCAATAGGTTCTTTAAGTATTTTTGCAATATCCTCCACCAAACGATGCACGATTGATTTCCCTGCAACTGGAATTAATGGTTTAGGAATAGTTAAAGTATGTGGTCTTAATCTAGACCCGCGACCCGCCATTGGAACGATTATTTTCATATTCTATAATTTCAAAATTGAATATTCCTAGTTGAATATTCAAAATTATTATTTTACTTATTTTTATTTCTTGATGTTTCCAAACTTTTTACAAATATTGAAATTAGCTCATCATTTTCTTTTATTGCAACGTTTAAATCTAATTCTTCTTTTGAATATAACTCCGCTCTTAAAATGATTTTTAAACAAGAATGTGTCTCCCGAAGTTCTTTTAACACAATAGACATCTTATGAATAAAATCATTTCTAGATTCAGCACTCTGAGCTTCACTATAATTTAATGATGGTGAAGTTCCTGAACGTACAATTTGACCTGACAGATGATTTCCTGCCTTTGTTGCTTTTAGATTATCTGTTATTTTTATAATTTGAACTGCAAAATCAATTAACCTTTCATGTAAATCAAATTTTTTCACAACTTGTAAATTTTAAAGTTGAAATTAAAAAATTTTGAATTTTCAACTTGGAATTTTGAATTTTGAACTCTAAAAACTGCAACTGATAACTACTTCACTCCGGTACTACCAAAACCACCTTCTCCTCTTGAGGTTTCAGAAAGTTCGTTAACTTCAACCCATTCGGCTCTTTCATGCTTAGCAATAATTAACTGTGCAATTCTTTCTCCATTTTCAATCACAAAAGCTTCATTGGATAAATTTACTAAAATTACTCCGATTTCACCTCTATAATCAGCATCTACAGTTCCTGGAGAATTTAATACCGTTACCCCTTTTTTTGCTGCCAATCCGCTTCTAGGTCGTACTTGTGCTTCATAACCAATAGGTAATTCAATAAAAAGTCCTGTTTTAACTATTGTTCTTTCTAATGGGTTTAATGTTATTGATTCAGATAAATTAGCACGTAAATCCATCCCTGCCGAAGCTATTGTTTCGTAGTTAGGTAAAGCGTGTTGTGATTTGTTGATAATATTAATCGTCATTTTTATATTTTTAAATCTAATTGTAAATCTTGAAATTATTATTTTTTACTAAGTATTCCCTTTATCGTATCTTTTTCGTTATGATAAACGAAATAAATAAACAGAAGGAGTAAAGGAATCCCTATAAAGTAATTTTCTCTGAATCCATAAAATGAAATAACAGAGAATACAATCGAAATCCCTAAATAGGATCCAATTTTTTTCATGTCGTAAGGTATTGGATAATACTTATTTCCTAAAACATATGAAATAAGCATCATGCTTCCGTAAGCTGAAATTGTTGCAATTGCCGATCCGTAGTAACTGTATTTTGGAATCAATAGATAGTTTAACACTAAAGTCAATATTGCTCCAACTATCGATATGTAAGCACCGATTTTTGTTTTGTCAGTTAACTTGTACCAAACTGACAAGTTATTGTAAATACCTAAGAAAAAGTTGGCCAGAATAATCAAGGGAACCACTTTCATAGCCTCCCAATAGGTTTTATTATCTAATAGAAGTAATTTTAAAATATCTGCAAAAACAATCACCCCTAGCAAAATCAAAGATCCTAGAATCACAAAATACTTTGTGATTACGGCATACGTTTGAGGCGCATTTTCATTTTTGGCATGACTAAAGAAGAATGGCTCAATTCCTAGTCTAAATGCTGTTGCAAATAACACCATGAACAATCCCAATTTGTAACAGGCTGAATAAGCTCCAACCTCTGACTTTGCAATATTTTCTGGCAATAAATACCCCAATAAGATTTTGTCGAAATGCTCATTAACCGCGAAAGCAAGCCCTGCCACCAAAATTGGCAAACCATACTTCATCATTTTTTTCCATAGTACTGGGTCGAATTTTCGTCCAAGCGAAAGATAATTTGGAGATAATACTATAAAAGTAGCTAAACTCGCAAGCAAGTTTGCAATGAAAATATAAGCGATTTGGAAATTTTCAACATATAAATTATCCCAAACTGAGTTAGGGTGTTCTGCTGCAAGCGTAGGTAAGTACATCAAAAAGAAGATATTAAGAACAAGATTTACTACTACATTTCCAATTTTTATTGCTGCATAAACCATTGGGCGCTGATTGGCTCGAAGTTTAGAAAATGGTACTAAAACCAATGCATCCAAAACTAATATCCAAACAGAATAGGTAACAAACTGTACATCGACTTCTGCAAGAGTTGCAAGTGTATTTCTAAAAATTAATGCTGCAAAAAGAAAAATAATAGATGACCAAAAAATAGAAATCGTAGAAGTAGCAATTACGTTTTTCTTATCTGGTTCAGAATTATAAAATCTAAAAAAGGCTGTTTCCATTCCGTAAGAAAGAACTACATTAAAGAAAACCATCCACGACAACACAATAGAAACTTCTCCGTATTCGGCAGTTGGCAAAATGCCCGTGTATAGTCGTACTAATAAAAAACTAAGCATTCGTGGCAGTACAGTTGCAAGCCCGTAAATAGCTGTCTGTTTAAAAAGATTTTTATATAATCCCAAAATAATTGTAGTGATAAAATTTATAAAACAAAAATAACCAATTCTTTTGTTTAATATCGTTTTTGTTGATTCATTAAGAAAATGTTATGCTCTTTTATATTAAGTCAACTTATTTTCATCTAGGATTTTCACAAAATGAAACCCCTTTGGTCCATATCCTTGATTATAATAAAAACGATGTGCTGCAAAATTAGAAGTAAAAGCATCTAAAACAATATTAGAACACCCTAAATCGAGTGCTTTTTTCTCAACATAATCTGTCAATAATTTCCCGATCCCTTTTGAACGATGTTCCGGATGCACAACAAAATTATCAATCTCAAGATATTTTCCCGACCACAATTTTGTAGATGACCAGCAACCTGTGATTCCTAAACAAGTATCATTTTCAAAAACAGCAATTTGAGTGTAATTATGAGGAACCATCTCCGAAAGATATTGTTCGTATTTATCCAAACCTAAATTAGGATATAAATACTGCATGGTCTCAATTTGAGCAACCATTTCGGCAATTGTAGTAAGTTCTTTGATTATAAATTGCATAGTACTATAAAAATAGAAGCCAAAATTAATCAAAAAAACCGATTAATACTTAGGAGTACTGTAATCAAAATTCAATTGGAGCTGATTGTCGATAAGCTATTGTTTTATAATACCGATATAAATGATCGTAAATTAGTAGTTCATACATCCTTTGTTTTGATGAATATTGCCTGTTTACCATCATATGTATGTGACTCATTAAAAAACTGGATAAAGAAATCGATAACACTACTATTCACAAAAGAAACTATATTAATTGCTTCATTTTTAAAAGCTCAATCACTATCAAAAATTTAACTAGAATATTGTCCGAATTGGAATCAAAAGGAGAAAAAATACACTCTTGTATTTTTTTCTCTATTATAAAGTCATAATTACTCCGAAATTGATTTTTTGTTTTTGATGTTGATTTTTTAAAATAAACATTCTGGTATTTCATAAACACTATAATTTCTTTTTACTCACTTTTTCTGCTAGTTGCATGGCATCAAAAACATTTAATACTTTACCTGATTTAGATAATTCCGAAAAAAGAGCTTTTTTATCTTTCGTTCCTGGAACAATAACCTCAAGATTATAAGCCGTTCCTGAATCTAAAATAATTTGCTTCACTTCCTGAACTGTGAGTTTTGGATAATACAACCAAATAAGTGCTGCAGTTCCAGAAACCATTGGCGCCGCTAGTGAAGTTCCTGAATCGAAAACATATTTATTTCCAGGTGATGTAGAATAAATTTCGTCTCCCGGTGCAAACAAATCGACATTTTGTTTTCCAAAATTAGAAAAATCAGACACAAATGTACTATCCAAATTATGAGTAACAGATCCTACGTTAATGAAATTTACACTGATCTCTTTATAATCTTCAAAATCATTATCACTCGGATAAAACGGGTTTTTATCCACGTCAAGCCCTTCATTCGCTGCACAATGAACTAAAAGCACATTATGCTCTTCAGCATATTTAAACGCTTCTGTAACCCATTCTTTATGTAATGAAAATTCTTTAGCAAAAGACATATTAATAACTTTTGCACCGTTATCGACTGCATAACGTATAGCCATCGTAATATCTTTATCATGTTCATCTCCTTTTGGTAAAATATTCAAGGGCATAATTTTTACATCTTGTACGATTCCTTTTATCCCAATATCATTTTGTCTATTGGCTGCAATAACTCCAGCCACCTTAGTACAATGATTCTTAATAGGTCTATGTCCTTCTTTATTATTACTCACATTGTTATTACCATACCCTTTTTCTAAAACATTTGGGTTATCCCCTATCAAAAGACGCTCATTGTATTCAATATTTAATTTTTTATTCACAATCGAATCCAACTGTGTCTGCATATCTCGCACTTCTTCAAAGGTTTTTTCATTAACCTCCAAATTAACCATCATATAAGATATTAAAGCCCCTAAATCTTTATCATTATCATCACGTCTTTGTTTGTATCTTTTGTCGTTTATTTTATATTTTTTGTACAAACTATCTAGTTGTTTGTATGAATAATCCTCTTTAGGGAAAAAAAATTTTAAAGTATCTTTTACCAATGGATAAATAGCAACATTATGATTCAATGATTTAAACCAGTTTTTATAATACTTGTTCTTATCTTCCAACTCCTTTAACGCTCTATGGTATTCTTTGTACTTGTACAAATCCTGAGCATCAATTTGTGAGTCGGTTTTACCTGCAAACAATGGCCCCCAATCTCTTACAATACGAACATATTCATAGTTACTCCATACTACATAACCTCCATTTTTGGTTCCCGTATAGCTCCATCCATTAATATCGTCTATATAACCGTTATCATCATCATCAATCCCATTGTTTGGAATTTCTTTCTCGTTTGTCCAGAATTGCCCTTGCAAATCTTCATGATTTATATCAATTTGAGTATCTATTACTGCAACAATAATGTTTTTACTTTTGGGCTTTTTTTTATTTAAACGATACCATTTGTCCAATGAAATTCCTGGTATCGAATCTTCTTGATAATCTTTTTGGTACCAAGTCTGTAACTCCAATGGGCTAAGTTCTTTTTTGAAAATTAATTTTGTTACTGGAGTATTCGTTTCTTTTATCGTTTTACAACTTATTAAAAAGAAAAAAAAAGAATTACATTAAATGATTTCATGTTTTTTATAATATTTTCAATATACATATATTTGAATTTTACACTAAACCTATATTTAGGCGCAATTGTTACCCGACCCGCCTTTATTTGTATTAGTAACTTCAGCTGGCTCATCTTTTGGAACAGGTATTCCCCCACCTTTAATTAAATGTATGTTTTCAAATTTTGCAATTTCAAATTTATTAGCTTCTTTTTTTTCTTTTTTCGTTTTCATATCTATAAATTTTAATTTATTATTATACTTACAAATATAGTATACCTCCTTCTCAGACTCCCTAAATAACATATAATGCTTATCGGAATTCCTGAATGTCGAGTTATTCTATTCGTTTAAGAATCTAAACATAAGATACTTAGTGTTATATCACTGTGTCTAATTCTTTAATAAAATAAGTTGGTTTGATTCCTGTTTTTTTATAAAAAGCAGCTGAAAATGATTCTGCATTATTAAAACCAAATTCCAGAGCAAGTGCCTGAATGGTGTATTTTCTTAACATTTTATTTTCTTGCAATTGTACAACTGTATATTCAATTCTTAAATCGTTTATATATTGAGTAACTGTTTTTCCTTTATATACATTCACTATTTTAGAAACATACTTGCTATTCGTCTCAAATGTCGTAGATAACATTTGTACTGTAATATTCGATTCTAAGTATCCCTTCTTGTTTTCGAATTCATCAAGCTTTTCTAAAATCTGATTTACCAATTCTTCAGCTATACCAATAGGTTCAATTTTAGTCGTAGCAATTTTATTTTCTTTTTCCTTATTTACCTCAATTTCCTTATCTCCTATTATGGATGTTTCCTCTATTATTTTTTCAAATCGCGAACGATATTTCTTTTTAAGTTGATACTGATAGACTCCAAAACCTCCTACCCCTATTGTTGTTAAAAATAAAACCCCCAACACCCAATAGGTTACTCTTTTATCAGTATTTAAAGAAGCAATAAGTTTTTCTTTATCAGAAATTAAACGTGGGATATCGTATTCTTTATGTACCAACTTATTTAATTCTTTATAATTTTTCTGTAAAGTACTGTCTATGGTCATATAGGCAGTTATGTACTTTAATTGATTTTCTTTATCTCCTAAGTTTTTATAATAGGTAATCAAATACGGGTACCCATCTATAAATTCGGTACTTATTTCTTTTGTTACTTTATAAATAGAGTCTACTTTGATAAAATTTTCAGCAGCAATTTCTTTTTTACCCAAACCATCAAAGGCTTTCCCTAAAAAATAATAAGCCGCTAATACATTGCCAACATTATTATATTCAATCATCTTGGGTAACGCTTTATTAATACTATCTAATCCTATTTTATAATTCTTTCCTTCTATTTGGTTTGCTCCCTCATTTAAAACAAATAAAAATTGATATTCTTCATTTTTGGTTATTTGAGACTCTCTAAACCCCAATTTATTATAAAAAGTAGTTGAATCCCTATTTTGCAACGATTTATAGCAATCTGCTAACCCGAAAATAACACTTTGATAATCCCTAGAAAGCTTCGGATTTCTTAAATCTTTACTTTTATAATACCGATAGCATTCTTTATAAATATCTAATGCTCCATTATAATCACCTAAGTCTTCGGATTTAGTTATTCCAATATATTCCCGCACCACATAATAGTAATCAATATTTGTTTTAAGCGCAATCTTCTCTGCCATATTGTAATTAGCCATAGCTTCTTTAAACTTAAATTGCTTTTTAAGAAAATCCGCTTTTTCGCAATAAGCCGCAGCAGGAAAAAATTTATGACCCGTATTTTGAGAATATTTAATTACACTATCCAGATATGTGATCGCTTTATTGATGTCGGTTTTATAATATAAAAGTGCAAATTGATAATTGGCTTTAGCCTTTCTTATAGCAATATTTTCCCTATTAGCCTTCGCCAAATAAGCTTGAGCGTATTCTAGTTGCTTCGTCTGATCTTTCTCATTATCAAAATAAAGATCATGCAACTCATCATAAGAAAGTTTTGTATAGTCCTTTTTTTGAGTTTGTCCCAAGCAAATTATTGGCAATAAAAGCAATAAAACCGTTCTGTTTTTAATAAAGCATATCATTACTATTTAGTTTTCTTACAAAGAAACAATAAACTTGTACGATTTAGCCAATAAAAACTAAATTTAACGCATATGACACAACATGCTCATTACCAATTATTTAAACTATTTTTTAATCTAAAATTCCCGAAAACAGTATCGGGATTCCCGAATCCCGATAACGACTATTTGTTTTCAATACGTTGTTTGTCATAGTTTTGACAAAAGAAAACGAGATTGTTTTTTAGTTAAGACGTTACCTGAAATCCACTCTTTTTCAAAAATTACAATTTGGCCAATTGTGAGGGAATAATACAGCTGTTATGTAACCCTATAAAAAACAGAGCACAGGGTATTGATAAAACTAATTTCTAATCCTTAAAAAAACAAAGCAAATGGAATTTACAGCTGCTGGAATAAAGAATGTAAAAAAAGTCACACTAAATTTCTCGAGAAATTATTTGTCACAAACAAAAAATGTTTAACTTTAAAAACAACAAATCATGAATTTAGAAAATTTGAATTTAGTTGAGCTTAATGCTCAGGAAGTACAAGAAGTTGAAGGTGGCTTCTTTGGGCCATGGTGGGTTGGAGCTGGGAGAATTAACATTATGAGTATGTATGATTTCGGAGGTTCATCAACCTATGCATAATACTAATTAACTTAACAGCTACAAATTTAATAAAATAAATTTGTAGCTGTTTTATCACATCTATAATTATGAGTTTATACATAATATTATTGTTTTTATTATTTGATGTTTTTGTTTTGATATTTTTGGCAACAAAATATCAAAAAAAGATATGGGATTTTTGTGGCATTTTAAAAGCTTGGAAAAAAGAGTTTGGAGGATAAGCACTGTTTAATTATTTCTATTTAAAGGGTGATATTAAAATTATTGAAGCTGGAAATAATCAAACTAATAATATCTGACATAGTGCAGGAAAGGCAGTTGGAGCTTTTTTCGCTGCATACGGAATTTATGCATTTTTAGTTGCTTTATAATTTAAATTTTGAACAACTCTTTTTTAAATAATCCGGAAATTAATTTAGAGAATAACAATTCCTTTGTTTTTAAAATAAAGGAATTGTTTATAATCTATCTGAAAATGATGCTTTTAATTTTCCTTATCGCATTTTTAATAAATTTTATAGATTTAATTATTTTTCAAAAATCTAAATTTTCCTTCTTTAAAGAAATTAAAAAACTACAAGAGATAAATTTCAATAAATTACCTGTCTTCTTTATTCTTTTTTCAGAACCTTTTATGGAAGAAATAATCTTTAGATTACCACTAAAATTAAAAAAGAGGAATATTGTTTTATCGTTATCTTTTTTATCTATTTACTTTATTGGTGATAAAATAGTTAACATTAACATCTACAGCTTTTGTACTTGGATAAAAATAGTACCCATCATTTTTATAAATATCTTTTTTATATATGCGTCAAAGATTCATTAATGGAGGCTATAAATAAGAAATATTTTAAAACTTTTTTTTACCTGCTTACGATATCATTTGGACTGATACACATTGTTAATTTTTATAAAATTGTACCTTCAAATTTACTGTATCTTACTCCTATATTTGTCTTACCACAAATAGCATTATCCTTTTTCACAGCATATATTAGAATGAAAAATGGTTTTATTTGGGGTTTCCTTTTACATTTTTTATATAATTTGCCAATTACTCTATTTTATCTTTTGAAGACCTAAAAATGAATTCATTTTTACCGATACAAGAAATATCTTAATTATAAAAACACATAATGCAAACGAATAAAGACTTAATTCTCAGAAACATTAAGAAATTTTCAGACTTTTTAATGGCATTGACAAAGCAAAAACCATCAGAAATAGAAAATATTGTTGACTATATAGATGAATTCAACTTAAAAACTTTTAATCATTCTACACAATCCCTTTTAGAAAAAGAATCTTCTGAAATATTAGAAATAATTGGAAGCACAAATTTGGATAATATTAAAGATTTTGCAGATTTATTATTTTTTAGATTTTCACTCGAGAAAGATACATCAATACGATTACAACAATCTAAAAAAGTACTTGAATTATATCAGTTTTATGAAAAGATGTCTTTAATATATTCATTTGAAATTCAATCAAAAATTAATATATTAAAGAAAGAATCCAATTGATTACCTCTTACGAAGTCTTTCAATATTCTAAAAAACAGCAAAATATTAAGTAAATTGCGACATAAAAAACTGGCAATAAATTTTAGAAAAAATCTACTCATGTAGTTCGCTGAAATTAAGATAGAAATCTCACCTTTAGTTAGCAAAACTATATCTCGAAATAAAATAATATTCGAGGTGTATCATTATTAAAATTTAAAATAACCAAAAAACATCGTACAATCCAAAAATTAATCTTTAATGAACTTATCAAAAAACTTTTATCTTGTTTTAAGTCTGTTATTCTCAATAAGCTTCTTTTATTCATTATTTGATACACGTGACACACATGAATTATTCTTTTGGGATGTCAATAAATGGATTTATAGAGGCTGTCGATTGTTAATTGCACTTGTATTTATCAAATTGTATTTTGATAAAAAAAAGAACGAAAAAAATTAACTTATTTAAACCCTTAATGTTGCATCAAATGAAAAAAATTAGAATCGCGCTTTACGTAATTACTATTCTCTATGGATTGTCAATTGTATTTTTTCATATAGACTTTATATACAAAAAACCTATTCTTTACTTTCTTATAGTTGCCCTACTAATTTTTGATTTAATTATTCCAAATTTTAGAAATAAATCTAATCCTGAGAAATAAATTGATGGAAATTTAAAATAAATAATGCTAAAAATTATGGAAAAGAAATCGTCAATATCAACTCTTTTTTTGGAACAAAGGAAAAAAATCTAATAAAGGCTATCTACGTATGCATAATAATTGTCTCATTTATCTATTTTATGGGAACATTATGCGGAAAAGCGTATTATAATTATACGCATTAAATTTTAAAGCTCTTTAATCTTAAAAGAGATCTACCAAATTATTAAAATTTTATTTATGGAGTCATCAACATTATTAAAGCGAATTCGAATTGTAATCTTGTTATCCTTATTTCTTTATTTATTAGGATATGCTTTAGGTTCTTTTTTAAAATAAATGATTTTTATATATTTTAAAAGGAGGATACCTAGGCGGCCTCTTATTACATAGAAAAAGAAAATAATGTCTGCATTGAACGACTTTTGTTTAAAAACAAGTTGCAATCAAATAAAAATTGGAATATTATTTTATTTACCGTAGTTTTTAATTTACTACTATCACTCCCTCTTATTTACAACTTTCGATTAAAGATATCCCCGATCTTTTCGTGTTTTTGAAGCTAAATGAAACAACCATCTCATTTTCTTAAGGCAATATCCCAATAATCTTATCTGTTTTAAAACCTATTAGATGTAAACTATTACAACTCTATCCCTTAATTGATATACAATACTATTTGCAAGTTCAATTGTATTATAATTCCTGAAAACAATATCGGGATTCCCGAATATCGATAACGACCATTTGCTTTCAACACATTGTTTTCCATAGTTTTGACAAAAGAAAATAAGACTATTTTTTAGATAAAATCAACTAAATAAATTTAAATCATGAACTTCAGTTCAGATCCAATAAACACCCTCGAAAATCTTATTGCAAAAAACAAGACAAAGAACATATCCATATACCTGGCTCTTGTTTTGGCAATTATTGTTTTCTTGGCTTTATTACCAATAATTAAAGTAGACATTAGTAGTCAGAGTCGTGGTATTATCCGTAGTACTACCGATAATGTTCCTGTTTCAACTATAGTAAGTGGCCGTGTGACCTGGTTGTCACTTAAAAACAATGCTATTGTACAAAAGGGCGATACTCTTATAAAAATCTCCAAGCAAAATCTGGAAAGTGATAAAAAAACACAAGACAGCTTATCAAGCTCTGTTTCGGCATTACTAAAAGATATTTCCTGTCTGTTGCAAAATAAAACGGCTCATATAGCAACATCTACTGCCCGAGAAGATTTATCCAAATTTCAAGCCCGCAAAAATGAATTGCAAAGCAAAGTGGCACAAGCACAAATTAATTTCAACCGAAATAAGAGCTTATACCATAAGGATATTATTGCAAAAGCTGAATTCGAAAAAGATGAATACGAATTTCGTTTTGCTAATCAGGCATTACAAAGCTATATAACTCAGCAAAAATCCACTTGGGAAAATCAAAAAAGAGACTTAGAGGAACGATTAAAAAACTTGAATGGAACTGTTGCCAAAATAAATACCGAATCGACTAATTATATTGTTTTAGCGCCTATTTCTGGAACTGTAGAGAGTTTTTCGGGTATCCAAGTCGGTTCTTACATAAATACCTCACAAGCTATCGCATCAATTTCGGCAGCAGATCATCTTATTGTCGAAAGCAATGTTTCCCCAAATGATATTGGCCTTATAAAAAAAAGCCAGAAAGTAAAATTTCAGTTGGATGCCTTTAATTACAATCAATGGGGTTTATTAGAAGGAAAAGTAATTGATATTGATCGAAATATCACCATGCAAGGAGAACAAGCCTTTTTTAAAGTACGAAGTGCACTAAATTCTTCAACGATGCAGTTACAATCGGGTTATAAAACAAATGTTTCAAAAGGAATGACACTCACTACACGATACATCATTACCAGAAGAAGTTTATTCGATTTATTATTCGATAAAGTAGATGATTGGCTTAATCCTAAACAATTAGAAAGTAGTAATTAATATGAGTTCAATAAAAATAAAACAACATGATATTAAAGATTGTGGTGCGGCTTGTCTGGCTTCTATTGGAAACCATTTCAAAGTTAATCTCCCTATAGCGAGAATCCGCCAATATGCCAATACCGATAAACGAGGCACCAATGTGCTAGGGATTATTGAAGCTGCGGAAAAAATGGGTTTTACCGCCAAAGGAGTCAAAGGCGGAATAGATTCTTTGGATAAAATCCCACTTCCGGCCATTGCTCATATAATTACAAAAGAACAATTGCATCATTATGTGGTGATCTATAAAGTTGAAAAATCAAGGGTTACTGTTATGGATCCAGGCTTTGGAAAAATGGCAGCCTATACTTTTGAAGACTTTCAAAAAATATGGTCTGGAGTATTAATTCTTTTTGCTCCGAATGATGACTTTAAAGTGTATAATGAAAAAACCTCTCCTGTAACACGGTTTTGGCATTTGGTACAACCGCATAAAACTATTTTAATTCAAGCCCTCGTTGGTGCAATACTGTTTACCGTTTTGGGATTAGCAATGTCTATTTACATCCAAAAAATAACCGATTATGTATTGGTTGATGGGAATAGAAATTTACTCAATTTATTAAGCATATCAATGCTTGCAATTATAATACTGCAGGCCTATATTGGTTCCAAAAAAAGCATCTTTGTAATGAAAACCGGGCAACTAATTGATGCTAAGCTAATACTCGGTTATTATAAACATTTGCTCCATTTGCCACAACGTTTCTTCGACACTATGCAAATAGGAGAAATTACTTCCCGAATAAATGATGCTGTAAAAATTCGTTCATTTATAAATGAAGTAGCAATTGAGATGATTGTAAACGTTTTTATTGTTATCTTTTCCTTTGCGTTGATGTTTACTTATTATTGGAAACTGGCTTTGGTAATCCTACTCGTAATTCCTTTTTATGCAGCAATCTATTTTGTTCTGAATAAATTCAATAAAAAAGTAGAACGAAACATTATGGAAAATGCCGCCGAACTGCAAACCCAACTAGTCGAAAGCATCACTCACATAAGAACCGTAAAAGAATTTGGAATCGAAGAATATTCCAATTTAAAAACCGAAAACAAATTTGTAAAACTATTGTTTACGGGTTATAAATCTGGTCTAAATGGGATTTTTGCAAATACATCTACCCAATTTTTGGCTTCGGGATTCACCGTTATTTTAATGTGGATTGGCTCAGGGTATGTAATTGACAGAGCAATCACTCCTGGAGAATTGTTTTCTTTTTATGCCTTAATCGGTTATTTTACTTCTCCTGTTGCTTCTTTAATTGGGATGAACAAAACTGCACAAAATGCATTGATTGCAGCTGATAGACTTTTCGAAATAATGGACTTAGAGCGGGAAGAAACAGAAAACAAGGTAGAGCTTCAAAGAGAAAATATAGGAAATATAAAATTCGAGAACGTCTCCTTTCGTTATGGTTCACGAGTTGAAGTCTTTAAAAATTTCAATGCAGTATTCAAAAAAAATGAAACAACTGCTATTGTTGGTGAAAGCGGAAGTGGTAAAACTACATTAATCTCTTTGTTGCAAAATTTATATCCTATAAAAGAAGGTAAAATTTACATCGGCGAATATGATACACAATTTATCCATCATCAAAGTTTAAGGAATTACGTTGGAGTAGTTCCTCAACAACTCAATTTATTTTCAGGAAATATTATCGAAAATATTGCTTTAGGTGATTCTTTTCCAAATATTCAACGTGTTTTGCATTTATCTAAAGAACTTGGAATAACAGAATTTGTAGAAAAATTGCCTAATGGTTTTGAAACTCAAATAGGAGAAAATGGCACTATGCTTTCAGGTGGTCAAAAACAACGAATTGCAATTGCAAGAGCTTTATACAAAGATCCGGAGATTCTATTAATGGATGAAGCAACATCATCACTAGATACGAATTCTGAAAGAATAGTAAAAGAAGTAATCGATAATTTTAAATTACAAGGGAAAACAGTTATTGTTATCGCCCATCGATTAAGTACAATTGCTAATGCTAACACAATTTTGGTAATGAAAAATGGTTCTATCATCGAATCAGGAAATCATATCGATTTATTAAATCAAAAAGGAGAATATTTTGATCTATGGAATAAACAGGGATTGTTATAATATTTAAATCAATTAAAATGTTTTACAGTTTTTATTTACAAAATATTTTACATTTATCATAAATAGACCTATATTTAAACTTTTGCTATCTTAAAATATATAAATGATGAAAAACGAAAACAATCTTACAAACATCAATACTTATGCTAAAATAGTTCTATCAGCTATTATATTATGGGCATTTGTATATTATGTCGGTTATCTAGTAGGGAAAGCCTTCTATAACTTCTCAAATTAACAACACTTTAAACTACAAACTAATTAAACTAAAATATGAAAAAGTATATCGATAAAATGGAGCTTTATGCAAAAGAAAAAACTATTAGTTTCATGACAATGGTATTATCTATATCGCTTATTTTAATGTTTATTGGTTATCTATTGGGTCGATTTGCATATCTATTGATGGCAAATTAATTTATTACTAATTATAAAGCAAAATTACTACTGTTTAATAAGATTCGTAATTTCTATCAAGCTCTATACTTTTTAGGATATGCAATTGATTATTTTTTAAAAATAGATAAACCTTAACATTAATTCTAACATAAATTATCTTTCTTTTATTGGAAAGAAAGATAACTATTGGTCTATTCTGATATTTAACAAAATATGTAAAAATTTGATTTTACAAATAACAAAACCATAAAATGTTTAATCTATTAAAAAAAGATGTTAGATATCTCTTTACTTCTCCCAATTCCATACAATATGTTGGATTACGTGGTAATCTAAAATTGATTCTTTACTACTATTTTATCAGTATCTTATTTATATTGTCCTCATCAGTATTTTTTGGGATCTTAAAACATTTCTTTATTAATCAACCTCATATCGTAATACCGAAAAATATAACATTTTTAAAAGTTGCGATTGTAGCTCCAATAATGGAAGAAATTTTATTCCGATTAGTAATAAGAGTAAACAAATCTAATATCATTTTATTTGTTGTTTTTTTGATAGTTTCTCTTTTGTATGAAACATATATTTTAACAACTACAGCTTATTATATATTCATTGGAGGTTTTTCATTATTCCTTATTTCTAAAAAGTTTAATCATAAAATAAATAGTTCGTTTGAAAAAAATAATTCTCTACCTTTTTTAATTTATTTTTCATGCCTACTTTTTGGATTATTCCATTTATCAAATTTTAAAGACATAGATATAACCAATATTACAGTAATAACCTATTTGATTTCAAAAATTTTAGACGGTTTTGTTTTTATACTTTTAAGATTAAAATTTGGCATAATTGCATCAATCTTATTGCATATATTTATAAATTCACTTGCATATATACTGATTTCATATTAACACATGATAAAAATATTAAAGTATTTAATTGTAATACGATTTAGAAAAATCCTACCAAAGGATGATTATCTGGCCATTGGTTTACTCCTACTATTTTATGCAGTTATCATTTATTTTTTAAATCAATTATTTCCAAAGTACAGTTATTACTTTTTAATAACGACTTTGGAACTGGCATTTTACCACCAAAACAGAAAAGATATTGAGTTATTAAAAGTCAATAAAAACTATCGTCTATTATTGTTCTTAGAATATCTAATTTATAGCTCCCCATTTATATTCATTTATGTAATAAACCAAAGATGGGACATACTTATAATTCATTTTGTAATACTTTATTTCTTGATTCTAATAAGTAAAATAGGAGTCAAAATTATCAAATACCCTTTCAGGTTATTTGATCCTTTCTGGCATATTAGTTTTAGAAAAAATAAGCTCATTCTTTTTATCCCTTTGATTATCTTCTTAAACGTAATGGGAAACCAATATCATAATGATAATCTAAATACAGCAAGCTTATTTTTAGTCTCCTTTATAGCCTGCCTTGCTTCTTTTAATAGAGAGGATTTAATTTATATCAAAATGAGTTCATTTGATTCTAAAAAATATCTTATAAAACAGATTCAAACTACATTCTATAACACCTTAATAATAACCAGCGCTATCATTTTATGTTTTTTAATATTCAAAAAATGGGATTTATTGCTATTTATTCCACTCGTTTTTGTGTTACCCATAATAAATTTACTTTTTAAGTATAGCTTTTTTTCAAATGGATTATTGCAACAGCTATTTTTAGCATTGTTTATTATAAATATTCCTATTGGATTGCCTTTTTTAATCTTACCCTATTTGTATTATAAGTCTATAAAAACCATAAACAATTTGAAATATGTTACAGATTAATATCTTGAAGAAAGCATTTGGAAGTAAAACTGTTTTGCAAGATATTAATCTTTCAATCTCAAAAAATGGAATTTACGGTGTAGTTGGGAAAAATGGGGAAGGAAAAACAACATTATTTAAAATCATTACATCACTTATAGATTTTAATGGAACAATATCCTTCCATAATTCACCTATAAAACATAACGAAATAGCTTTTTTTCCTACTGAAGTACCCATATATGAAGAACTAACTGCAACTGAGTTTTCAGATTTTTATAAAGAATTACTAAATCTTAAAATTGAAAATAAATCAAATTTGTTTGATGTCGTACAAGATAAACTCATCAAGACGTTTTCTACTGGAATGAAAAAAAAGGCCTACATGAATGCGGTATTCCAAAAAGAATATCAAATTTATATTTTTGATGAACCTTTTAATGGTCTTGATTTAGAGTCTAATTATTTGTTGATGAATTACATTAGAGAATTGTCAAAAGACAGCATTGTTTTTATCTCTTCACATATCCTGGAAATTCTATATAAAGATTGTGATAAAATTTTTCTAGTAAAGAATACTGCTATTAGAGAATTTGAAAAACAACAATTCATAAAAATAGAAGAAGAACTTTTCATAAAATAAGTTTGTTTCTCTAAAGCATCAAAATTATTCACAAAAAAGAGCCAACAATTACTTGTCGGCTCTTTATATATCCTTTTAATTTTTCTTATCCTTTCAAAGCTTCGCAATTTTGAAGATTTGAAAAATTAAAAATTTTTCTTATCCTTTCAAAGCTTCGCGATTTTAAAGATTTGAAAAATTAAAAATTTTTCTTATCCTTTCAAAGCTTCGCGATTTTGAAGATTTGAAAAATTAAAAATTTTTCTTATCCTTTCAAAGCTTCGCAATTTTGAAGATTTGAAAAATTAAAAATTTTTCTTATCCTTTCAAAGCTTCGCAATTTTGAAGATTTGAAAAATTAAAAATTTTTCTTATCCTTTCAAAGCTTCGCAATTTTGAAGATTTGAAAAATTAAAAATTTTTCTTATCCTTTCAAAGCTTCGCAATTTTGAAGATTTGAAAAATTAAAAATTTTTCTTATCCTTTCAAAGCTTCGCAATTTTGAAGATTTGAAAAATTAAAAATTTTTCTTATCCTTTCAAAGCTTCGCAATTTTGAAGATTTGAAAAATTAAAAATTTTTCTTATCCTTTCAAAGCTTCGCAATTTTGAAGATTTGAAAAATTAAAAATTTTTCTTATCCTTTCAAAGCTTCGCAATTTTGAAGATTTGAAAAATTAAAAATTTTTCTTATCCTTTCAAAGCTTCCGCTCCACCAACGATTTCTAAGATTTCGTTTGTAATAGCAGCTTGACGTGCTTTATTGTAAGTTAATTTCAATTGATTTCTCAACTCAGTAGCATTATCAGTTGCTTTGTGCATTGCAGTCATACGAGCACCATGCTCTGAAGCAAATGAATCACGAATACCTTTGTATAATTGTGTTTTTAATGATTTAGGAATCAAAGTTAACACGATTTCTTCTTTTGAAGGTTCAAAGATATAATCTCCTGTTGAAACAGGCACATCTGATTTAATTGGAGCTAATGGTAAAAACTGTTCTACTTGAACAATTTGAGTAGCAGCGTTTTTAAATTGATTGTAAATCAATTCAATTCTATCATACTCTCCTGACAAGAATTTCTCAGTTAAATTATCAGCAATAGCCGCAACATTATCAAAAGTCAAATGGTCAAAAATTGCATTATGATGACCGTGAACTTTATGAGTTTTACCTAAAACGTCGTTTCCTTTTTTACCTATTGGAAAAATATCAACTTGTTTTCCAGCGTAGAATTCAGTACGTGCTTTTGCTTCCTTTATTACATTAGTATTAAATGCTCCACATAAACCTCTGTTTGAAGTTATTGCAACAAGTAATACTTTTTTCACTTCACGTTGTGTAGTAAAATCTCCTCCAACATCACCATCTAGTGTTGCTGAAAGGTTTTGTAATAATTCCGTTAATTTCTCGGCATAAGGACGCATCGCTGTGATTGCATCTTGTGCTTTCTTAAGCTTTGCTGCAGAAACCATTTTCATTGCCGATGTAATCTGCATCGTAGATGAAACGGAAGTAATTCTATTACGGATTTCCTTTAAATTTGCCATTTTTTCTAATTAGAAAATTTGATAATCAGTCAACTAGATAATTAAAAAAACACTTTGATTCTTCTAATTATCTAATTGCCTAATTGTCTTATTAGTTATATTTTGCTGAAATTTCTTTTGCTACTTTTTCGATAACATCTGTAATGTTGTCATCTAACTTACCAGCTTTAAGTGCATTAAGAGTATCTTTATGCTTGCTGTTAAGGTATGCTAAGAAATCAGCTTCAAATTCTTTTACTTTATTCACAGGAACACTTCTTAATAAGTTTTTAGAACCTGCATAAATAATAGCTACTTGGTTTTCAACTGTATAAGGATCATTTAAACCTTGTTTCAAGATTTCAACGTTTCTTTTTCCTTTTTCAATTACGTTTAAAGTAACTGCATCAAGATCAGAACCAAATTTAGCAAACGCTTCCAATTCACGGAATTGTGCTTGATCTAATTTTAAAGTACCTGATACTTTTTTCATTGATTTAATTTGTGCATTACCTCCAACACGAGATACTGAGATACCTACGTTAATAGCAGGACGTACTCCAGAGTTGAACAAATCTCCATCAAGGAAAATTTGACCATCTGTAATCGAGATTACGTTTGTTGGGATATATGCAGAAACGTCACCAGCTTGAGTTTCGATAATTGGTAAAGCAGTTAATGAACCACCTCCTTTTACGATTGACTTAATAGAATCTGGTAAATCGTTCATGTTTTTAGCAATTCCATTATCTGCAATTACTTTACAAGCACGCTCTAATAATCTACTGTGTAAGTAGAAAACGTCTCCAGGATATGCCTCACGTCCTGGTGGTCTTCTTAATAAAAGAGAAACCTCACGGTAAGCAACAGCTTGTTTAGATAAATCATCATACACAATAAGTGCTGGACGACCTGAATCTCTAAAATATTCTCCAATTGCAGCACCTGCAAAAGGAGCATAAACTTGCATTGGAGCTGGATCAGAAGCATTTGCTGCAACAATAACTGTATAAGCCATTGCACCTTTTTCTTCTAACATTTTAGCAATTCCTGCTACAGTTGAAGCTTTTTGTCCAATTGCAACATATATACAAAATACAGGTTTTCCTGCATCGTAAAATTCTTTTTGGTTTAAGATAGTATCCAAACAAACAGTAGATTTTCCTGTTTGACGGTCACCAATTACAAGCTCACGTTGTCCACGTCCAACTGGAATCATAGCATCAACAGCTTTAATACCTGTTTGTAATGGTTCTGTTACTGGCTGACGGAAGATAACTCCTGGTGCTTTTCTTTCTAAAGGCATTTCGTATAAAGTTCCACCAATTGGTCCTTTTCCATCAATTGGAAAACCAAGGGTATTCACTACACGTCCTACCATTTGCTCACCTACTTTAAGAGAAGCAATACGTTGTGTTCTTTTTGCAGTTGATCCTTCTTTGATTCCTGTTGATGGTCCTAAAAGTACAACACCAACATTATCTTCTTCAAGATTCAATACAATAGCTTCAAGTCCGTTTTCAAATTCAACTAACTCACCGTATTGTACATTTGATAGCCCATAAATACGAGCAATACCATCTCCAACTTGAAGTACTGTTCCTACTTCTTCTAGCGTAGCACCAGATTCAAAACCTTCTACTTGCTTTCTTAATATTGCTGAAATTTCAGCAGGTTTGATTTCCGCCATAATTATTTTTTTTACCTACTTTTATTTTTTATTTAAAATTAGAATATAAATCACTTAGATTTTTTAAGCCTTCTAAATTGCTGTAATCAATTTTTTCTAAATCATTACTATCAATAGAAGCACCTACATATTCTTTTAACTTACTTAAGAATTTATCTTCTTTACCCTTTTTTACCAAAACTTGAAATCCTTTTTCCTGTGTTGGAATTTTAATTACATAACTGTTTGAAGGTAAATCTTGATAAATACTCATTTTATCTGTTGATTCTACTTCTTTAAAATATTTCCAAGAAGCTGAAGCTAAAGACATTCCAGCTAATGCACCTAAATCTAGAGCAGTATTATCTTTTGGAGCAATAGTTTCAATTTTTACTAAAAGAGCTTTAAATTTTGTTTCTGTATTATCGTCATTAACAATACTAAACATCACATTTTCTTTTGCTTTGTAATTATAGATTCTAAAATTACCTTTTTCATTTTTAGCACTAACCTTTAAACCTTTTCCGTCACCAGTAGCATCTAAATCAATCATTCCACTACTACTTGATTTTGGAGTGATATTTTCAAAATCAATAGAAAGCAAACCTTCTAACTTTACACCTTTATTATCAATTACATATCCTTTTTGATCATAAATGTTACATGAGTTTAATTTTGCTTCATTTGTTTTAGCAATTTTATCATCGTGTCTAGCACTTAAAAGTACTTCTGCTTCACTTAATGTCATATACTTTTGACCGTTTAAATAGGTCTTATCAACTAACTCTTTAATAAAGCTTTTAGTCGAATTTACATCATTAGCTACAAACTTTACAGATGGTACATAAGTAAATGTAGTATTTGATTCAGTTAAAGCAACTACAAATTTTCCACCTCTTTCTACAGCTTTTACAAGAACTCTTCCACTCAAAGATGATATATCAACATTTAAAACAGGTGTTGGAGAATTGTTTTGCTTCATAGAGATGTCATATTTAGCAACAACTTTAGACATAAATTCTTTACGCTCTGCATCATTGTACTTTGGTGTAAAAGCATCCTCTGGAACAAATCCTGAAAAAATTAATTTTTCAGTAGAATGAACTTGGTAATTAAGTGCTGAAAGTTGTTTTTCATCAACTTTACCAGCTTCTTTCAATTTATCAACTTCTGCAGTAATACTTGGACGCTCTTCAGCAAAAAAAGTATCAAGATTCTCTAATCCATTTGCTGTAAATACATTGTATTTTTTTGCAAGAAGTTCAGCGATTGCTTTTTTATAATTTAAAGTAAATGATAATAATTCAAAATTTACTTCTGTTTTTTTAGAACCATCTAAATTGGTTACAACAAGCCAACTTTTAGAATTTTGAGCATCAATTTTATGTGTTTTCAAATTAGCAATAATACCATTTGAATCATTTAATGAAGTATACGTAAACTGTGTACCTGTTTTATCTTTTTCAACTTTTACAATAGCAGTACCGTCGAAAAATATTTGATTTTTATCTTCTTTGATTTTTTGACCGAAAGAAACAAAAGATGTACAGAAAACAAATAAAATTATAAAATTCTTCATAAATAAAATTTAATTTTGGGCTAACTCTCTTTTTAAAACTTGTAATCTGTTTGCAACAGAAGCATTATATTGCTTATCACCTATTCTTAAAATAAATCCTCCAATAATTGAAGCATCTACATTATTTACGATTGTAATTTTCTTATCTGAGAATGTTGCAATTTTAGCTAAAACTTTAGCTTCTAAAGCTGCATCCATAGGAATTGCTGTAGTAACCGTAGCAACTTCAACTCCATTATTTTCATCAAATAATTTAACATATTCTAGAGCAATTGCTTCTAGAATTTCGAATCTTTTATTTTCAAACAATAAACGGAACAACCCTTTGGTTACACCATTTACAGCTGCGAAAACTTCTAAAAGAGCACTTTCTTTAACTTCAACTTTTATAGTTGGACTTTGAATGAATGTACTCAATTCTTCATTTACTTCAATTGTTGAAGCAATTGATTTCATATCGTTATTAACAGCTTCGGCAACACCTTTAGAGTTTGCTAAGTCTAGAATTGCTTTTGCATAACGAATTGCTGCTCTTGTACTTGCCATAATATTAGTTTAGCTTTACGTCACCTAACATTTTCTCAACTAATTTAGTTTGAGATTCTTTGTTAGATAATTCATCCTTCAATAATTTTTCAGCAATGTTTAATGATAAAGTTGAAACTTGAGATTTCAATTCAGCCATAGCTGCATTCTTTTCATTTTCGATAGCCGCTTTAGCTTGGGCAATTAATTTTTGTCCTTGCTCTTGTGCTTCATTTTTAGATTCAGCTATAATTTGCTCTTTCATTTCGCGAGCTTCTTTTAACATCGCGTCACGTTCAGCACGAGCTTCTTTTAAGATACGCTCGTTATCAGCAGTTAAATTTTGCATTTCTCTTCGAGCTGCTTCTGCAGCTGCTAATGCATTATTTATAGATTCTTCACGGCTTTTTACTGCACCTAATATAGGTTTCCAAGCAAATTTTGCCATAAGAATGAAGAAAACAATAAAGATAGTTGTTGTCCAAAAAATTAAACTTTCTGGTGAAGTTAATTGCATAACATTATATATTTAAAATTTGTTTGTCTTTTTTTAAAAAAACTTCCTGAAGCCAACCGCTACAGGAAGTTTTAGATTTTAATTATGCGTTTGTAATTAACGCAACAACTACTGCAAAAAGTGCAACACCTTCAATAAGTGCAGCAGCAATAATCATAGCAGTCTGGATTTTTCCAGCAGCTTCTGGTTGACGAGCAATAGCGTCCATTGCAGATCCACCAATTTTTCCAATTCCAAGACCTGCACCAATTACAGCTAATCCAGCTCCGATTCCAGCTAATACCATAATAATAAATTTATATAGTTAATAATTAATAAAACTCTGATTAATGATGATCGTGCTCTTCAACAGCCTGACCAATAAATAATGCTGAAAGCAATGTAAATACATACGCTTGCAAAGCAGCAACCAACATCTCTAATACACTCATGAACAATACGAATGCTCCAGCAACTGGTCCGATAGCAATACTTTTGAAAATGAAAATCAAAGAAACTAAACTTAAAATGATGATGTGACCAGCAGTGATGTTTGCGAACAAACGAATCATCAATGCAAATGGTTTAGTAAGCATTCCTATAATCTCTACAGGAATCATAATTGGAGCCAACCACACAGGAACTCCTGGCGTGTTGAAAATGTGTCCCCAATAATTTTTGTTTGCACTTAAAGTTGTAACGATAAAAGTGATAAATGCCATTACAAATGTAAAATAGATATTACCTGTTAAGTTAGAACTAAATGGAAAGAAAGGAATTAATCCAATAAGGTTATTTATCCAGATAAAGAAAAATATAGTTAAAAGATATGGCATGTATTTACCAGATTTTTTTGCTCCAATATTTGGAATTGCAATTTCGTCTCTAACATAAGTAACTAGTGGCTCTAAAAATCCAGCTAATCCTTTAGGTGCATTTGGATTCTTTTTATATGATCTCGCAACAGCGAAGAATAAGAAAAACAAAAGTATTGCTGACATCAACATAGAAAAAACATTCTTTGTGATAGAAAAATCTAAAGGTCTTGCATCAAAAGCAAAAGCTCCATTATCTCTTTCTTCTTGTGTCATTTGCTCAAATTTGTCAGCATAAAAAATTACTTCTTTATAACGAACTACTTTTTGACCATTGATATCTACAACATGTTCTCCTGCATTGTCATGGTGAAATTTTTCAGATGAAAAAATTTCTAATCCGTTATTGGTCCATAAAATAACTGGTAGATTAAGAGAAATAGCATGGCCATTCCAGTCAGCGATATGAAAATCGTGAGCATCTCCAATGTGTGAATTAATTAATTCACTTGCATTAAATTCTTTTTCTATTTCGTGACCTACACTTTCTCCGTGACCGCTTACTTCTACTGTTTCAACAGCATTTTCTTGTTTAACAGAAACACTATCAACAGTAGTTGATGCGTAATTTATTGACGAAGTAAATGCTAATAAAGTAACTAATAAGTACTGAACTGGTTTATTTGAAAATATCATTATTAAATCTTTATCTAATTTTAGGTTCCAAAAATTTTTTGCAAAGGTACATTTTAAATTGAAAATTGAAAATTTATATATATAATTTTTAAAATTACATTTTATTTTATCAATTCATCTAATAATGAAGTTGTTAGCTTTTATTTATAAGACGTACTGTAAAATAGGTTTCAAATAGTAAAAATAAAAAATAAGGGATAAAAAATGCTCCAAGATCAATTATTGGATCTTTAACATGCGCTTTTATTAACGGAATCAAGAAAACAATAGCTGCCATCATTCTTAAAAAGCTTGCTCCTAGAAAAGCAAACCCAGTATAAGTTGGGAAAATTTTATGCACATAAATTAAAAACAAGTACACTAAAAAAGTAGCTATAATATTAAATGTGTAAATACTCCATGTGGAGTAAAAAAAACTAATTTATCTGATAATGATTGTATTATAAAATATTGTGCGACAAACAATACAATCGAAAAGGGAACAAAATACTTAAGGAAATCTACAACTCTATTCATTATTTATTTAAATTTTTAACTTGTCGGATGACATTATAAAGTGCTAGGAAGACAGAAAATAAAGACAAGATAATTGTCCATAATGAACCTCCATTTGAATACTTTTCATCTAACCAAATACCGAGATAGGAGAATAAAAATATAATTACTCCCATCTGTATTGGAATGTTAATAAAAACTAACCATTTATTATTTTTCTGGTTTTCATTTGGCTCTTTGTCCGTCATTTATTACACTTTTAAAATCTGTTGCCATAATACATGTTGCGGTAAAATCGGCACCCGGCTCTACTGATAATTTACTTGTTGTTACTTCTCCATTAATTTTTGCAGTTGCTTTTACATTTAAAAGCTCAGCAACTTTAATTTTTCCTATGAATTCTCCTTCAATATCAGCATTCTGGCAAATGATGTCACCTTTAACTTTACTTGCTGGACCAAGTACAATTTTCCCTTTTGAGGTAAAATTACCTATTAATTCGCCATCTAATCTAAAATCGGCTAGAGATGTAATGTCTCCTGTTATGATAGTTCCTTCGACTATTCTGTTGGTTTTTCCTAAGTGTTCTGTGGTAAATTTTGGGGCTTTATTAAACATGTTTAAGGTGTTTTAGGAGCTAAATACGCTTCTAAATTTTTATTAATTTGTACTATACTATAATTATCACTTGATATTATTACTGCAGGATATAATACCAGATTATATTTTTTGTTTTCCTTTAATACTTTGGCAACATCATTTGCATAAATTTCTGATTTTATACCGTGAATGGTAACAAATTCTGAATCCAAATCATATTTATCAAAAGAATAAGTCAGTTTTTGGAAGTTCTCATCAACTAAGAATTTTTTAATAATATCCTCAATTGTTTTTCTTGCTTTCTCATCCTCGATCCCAATTTTATAGAGTATTTTCCAGTTATTGCTGTCTGTCGTTGTGAATACTCGTTTCTCTAAATAAGGAATCTGATTAACTAAAACATCTTGTGCTTTTTTACCTTCTTCACTATTAGGATAGTTTTCTGCAACATTTTCTATTGCTTTTTTATACGCAACTAATCCTTTGGCTTTTCCTAACGTATTGGCTTTTAATAATTCAAACTTAGATACAATTTCATCTCCCGAATATTGATTAATTAGTTCATCAATATTATTTAAAACTGTTGCATATTTTTCTTCTTGGAATAATTTGTACCACTTTTGATATTCTTTTTCTGGCGCCTTTATTCCTGCTCCTTCATCTAAACCATTATTATTTATGATTTGTGCATAGCGTGAATCTGGATAACGAGTAGTTATATCCAGTTTCATCGATACCGCTTTTGCAGGATTTGTAATCTCGTAAATTTTATACAGATTATACATCGATGGCAAAATCAATTTTTCTTCAGGATTATTCTTTAATAATTGCTCTAACTTATTGCTTGCCAATTCATATTCTTTGAATTTCTCCTTATAAATAAGTCCTAACTGGTAGTAAGAAAAATTTCGTTCCTGAACAATACTGTCTATTGCTTTTTTGTCTTTTGGAAGTTGTTTCAAATAAAAATCTGTAGTATATTTTTCAACTATCACATCTGTTTTAATTGAGTCATTTTCAACAATAGTTGTCGATTTATCATCATCAGAATTTGAATTTGACTTGCTAGCTGGTAACCTCCAGTTGCTATTTAATTCTCTATTTCCCCACAGTTTTTTAAACTGTAATTTCCCATAAGCAACTGTAGAAGGATTATAAAAATAAAAAACACTTGCAACTTCATTTCCTGTTGGCGGACTTGGAATTCCACTTTTCTCAGAATTACCTGGTAAAGCTCCTTTTGCAGTTATTGTTTCTAAGCCTCCTCCGTTTGTGTTTCGTTCGATATTGGCAATTTTCTCCTTTTGTTTTTCTTCAAGAATTCGTTTTGCTTCATCGGCAGTTTTTAACTTAGCGATATACTCACCAAAATATTTTACTCTGGCAGAGTCCGAAAGTCCAACGACATTTATAATACTATCATTACGTTGCGCAATACCTTCATATTTTATAACATCATCTAAATTTTTTCTAGTTTTCTGGATATAAACATACTCTCTAGTTTTAGGATCCATTTTTACCAAAGTACTATCATAATACTTTGCTGCCAATGTATAACTAGCTTTTTTAAAGTACATATTCCCAATGTTTCGATAAGCTGATGCTACTAAATATGGATCTTTAGATTTTCTTTTTAAAGAAGAATTATAAAACTCTAATGCAGCTTTTTCGTCTTTATTTTTATCAAAAAAGACTCCCATCTCATAAAATATTACATCTAAGAATGGTCTGTTTTCTCTATCTTTAACTAATTTATTATATGTTTTGATGAAAAGTTCATTATCTCCATTTTGATAATCAAATAACTGAGCCTTTTTTGCGTAAGCATGAATTACATACTTTCGTTCCGCTCTTCTGTTCATATCAATTACCGATTGATAAAAATAAAGTGCACTATCTCTCTTATTTGTTTCCTGATACAATTGTCCTAAAATAAAACGGTATCTCGATCTTTGTGGATTTCTTTTGGTAAATTCTTCTGCAATTTTAAGTTTTGTAATTGCACTGTCTTTTTGTTCCAAATTGATAAAAGCTTCTGCCAATAACGCATTTGCATCAGAATATACTTGCTCTTTTAATGCAACTCCTTTAATTAATTTATAGATGTTTTTTATAACCAACTCATCATTACCTAAACGCATATTGGTTTTTTCACGCCAAATTCTTGCGGTATTGATATTACTACTTGTTGGATATTTATATAAAATATAATTAAATGCTTCCAGAGCAGGTAAAAATCTCTGATCATAATAACGAGCCTGACCAAGCATTAAATATGCTTCGTCTATCTGACTGTTTTTTTCTCGTCCCCCAATATTCATCGAGTGTTTCTGGATGGCTTTGGTTGCTTTTGTCTCTGCAAGTTGAAAATCTGGATTTTTAGCTTTAGCTTCATCCGAATTACCTTCATCAATTTGCATTCTTTCAATAGGCAATAATTTCCAAAAATTATCAGTATAATTAGCTTCTATCGCTTTCATACCTTTATCAAAACCCAATTGTCCATTATACAAAATATTATACTTTGTACTCAAAGCATGAGAGTTTCTTGCCAAAAACGTGTCTCTTTTTGTAGAACAAGCTATCAAA
The DNA here is from genome assembly GCF_003668995.1 of Flavobacterium sp. 140616W15. Classification (NCBI taxonomy): domain Bacteria; kingdom Pseudomonadati; phylum Bacteroidota; class Flavobacteriia; order Flavobacteriales; family Flavobacteriaceae; genus Flavobacterium; species Flavobacterium sp. 140616W15. Next base: position 4,100,679 of record NZ_CP033068.1, on the reverse strand, counting down.
AAGGAGATAAATAAGAACAGAAAAATGTATTTAAATAGATTGTTTTTCAATGGGAAACACTTTTAACATTTAACATCTAAAAAAGTTTTTTAGTATAATGACTGGTAAAAATACGCTTCTTTTTGAAATATTTATATCTAAACGGCAAAAAACGCCTCGAGTTCTTGAAGTGTTTCTCTAGAAGTTTGAATATCTTTTACAATTTCTCCTTTATTTAAGGCAACAATTCTATCGCAAACTTCAACTGTATGTTGTAAATCATGACTCGAAACTAGAACAGTAACATTCGGATTATCAGCTAGTTCTTTAATTATTTTTTTTAATCGACTCACCGTTGTTGGATCTAAATTAGCAAATGGCTCATCTAAAACAATCACTTCAGGACTACCAATAAGTGTAGCTATAATTCCTACTTTCTTTTGATTTCCTTTTGATAAATCACGTAGGTATTTTTTATTATTTAGAATTTCACCATTAAAAAATTCTTCGTGTTTTAATAATAATGCATCAACATCTGCTTTATTTTGTTCCCGTAAATCTCCTACAAAGTAAAAATATTCTTCTGGAGTTAGGTATCCTATCAAAAAACTTTCGTCTAAAAAAGAACCGGTAAAAGATTTCCATCCCTCATCATTGTTTACTTGTATAGTATTATTAATTATATTTCCTGTAGAGGGTTGAATCAAATCTAATAATAAACTAAAAAAAGTAGTCTTTCCAGCCCCATTGTTTCCTACTAATCCAAAACTTTGTCCTTTTGGAATCTCAAGATTTTCTATTTTTAAAACTGTTGTTCCGTTATATATTTTTGAAAGTTGATTTACTTGTATCATGATAATTTTGATTTTTGATTACATCAATTGAAGTTAATTTTCTAATTGACACATTTTGAAATTGATGAACTAACTCTTTTGTTTGTATGCACTTATGGTTTTATATTTTTCGATTTTATATCTTTTTTCAATTAAAAGAAAAACCTTGTCTCTAAATACAAAACCTATTATTCCTGCTAAAGCAACTAATGCTAAACCGATATTAGGATTTCCTAGAGAGAAACCAATCCAGTACAATCCCACTGGCAGTAATAATTTAGGAAGCGTAAGTAGCATTGCATTTACATTGAACGCTTTTTTATCTCCAAAAGCACCACTAGTCGATGTTAAATCAATTGGCGTTTTAGTAAATGCCCCTCCTAAAAGTACTAAATGGGAATTAACACCAATATTATAAATTGCTCCAACTACAATTGTAAGGTACACTTGCCATCCAAAATAAAGATAAAATGACGCTATTATTGTTGATACAATTGTTGCAATAACTATTAGCCACCATTTTGATGTAATATATCCTTTGTACGGGATATTTTGTGTCATCATAAGTTGGTAATACGAACTATCCCAGCTTGGTACAAATTGTCCGAAAGTAAACAGGAAACCACCTGAAACAAAGATGCCCGCAAAAATGTGCATAACAGGACTATTATATGATTTGACCCCTCCAGAAAAAAACAATAAGCCATAAAATAAGAAGAGAATACTCATCATGATAGTCATCTTAGACCTTTTATTTCTCTTTATAAGTTTGATATCATTTTTAAGAAACGTTCCTAATGTACCAAATTGATTAAGCCATGTCAGATTTTCGGTTTTAGCAATATCATGTTTATTCGAAAGCCCTGCATCAAGATATAAATTGTTTTTAAAATAATTAAACGTTACATAATACAATCCTATCAAAACCAAAATCGGAATAAGAAAAAATCCTTTTATTGCATATAATCCATCAAAAAACAAAACAGTATAATTTGTAATATCAAAAAGATTATAATATTGTAATCCTCCCAGAATGGCTATTATTCCAAGAAAAAGGGCAAACAATTTATCAATATTACTTAATAAAATATTCAAGTAATTATTGATATAAATTAAAGATATAATCGCTAAATGCCAACAGATTACGCCCAATATATCGTATCCTTCTATTAATAATACTATTGTAAAAGGAAGAAAAAAGAAAGCATGAATGATATTAAAAAATGATAAAGCTGTTTTTCCAAGTGAAAAATGAACTATCGTTTTCTTCTGGATTCTTAATGTTAACAAAGGTCTTATGTTAAGCACTGGAATGGCTTGCATCAATAGTCTAATGGCTAAATCGAATAAAAAATAATAAACTAAGAATTTATTAATAGTTAGTAAAGGATCAAGATTCAACTTTTTGAGTACATAAAAGACTCCAGCCCCAGCAGCTATGAAAATAAGTGAGAAATAAACTGCCAGAAAACCTATTATAATTTTTAATGCTACATTGGCACCAAAAGAGGCAGACCTAGAAAAGGCTTTCCATTCGAGATAAATAAATTTTTTAATCATTTTTTTTTGGTTTAGTCAGACGGTAAGTATGTAAATGTAAGAAAACGTTACGAACAAAATAAAATATTACTTTTAAATACCAATCATTTAATAGCGGTTTGCTACTTTTGCAAAAAAATAATATCATGCCTTCATTCCTAAAACTAATAATAAAAGAAGTAAAACGCGAAACTGCAGCCGCAGTATCGATACTTTTTAATGTTCCTGAAGAACTAAAATCAAACTATACTTTTGTTGCAGGACAATATATCAATTTACGATTAACACTAGACAACAAAGAACTTCGTCGTGCTTATTCTATTTGTTCTTCTCCAGAAAGTGGTGAATTACGAATTGCTGTAAAAGCTGTGAAAAATGGTGTTTTTTCTCAATTTGCAACAACAAAACTCAAAGCTGGGGATGTCCTTGAAGTTGGTAAACCAGAGGGTAAATTTACATTTGAACCTGATCCAGAAAGACAAAAGAACTATGCTGCATTTGTTGCGGGAAGCGGAATAACTCCTGTTCTCTCTATTCTAAAATCTGTTTTAAAAAGTGAACCAAAAAGCTCATTTGTATTGGTTTACGGAAATAAAACGGTGGAAGACACTATATTTCACCAAGAACTACACGATTTACAATTGCAATATGTGGGGCGTTTATTTGTACATTATGTTTTTAGTCAGGCTAAAGTAGAAAATGCATTATTTGGCAGAATTGATAAATCAGCGGTAAATTATGTGTTGAACAACAAGCACAAAGAATTACAATTTGATAAATTCTATTTATGTGGTCCTGAAGAAATGATCAATACCGTTTCAGGGATTTTAAAAGAGAAAAATGTCAAAGAATCTGCTATAAAATTTGAATTATTTACTTCTTCTACGCAAGAAAATAAAATTGATACTTCATTAGAAGGGCATTCAAAAATTACTGTTCTTGTTGATGATGAAGAAGTTTCTTTCGAAATGTCTCAAAAACAGACCATTCTTGATGCCGCTTTAAAACAAGGAATAGATGCTCCTTATTCTTGCCAAGGCGGAATTTGCAGCAGCTGTCTTGCTCGTGTAACTTCTGGTTCTGCAGAGATGAAAAAGAACTCAATCTTAACTGATAAAGAAATCGCAGACGGATTAATTCTTACTTGCCAGGCACATCCAACATCTGAGTCTATTTATGTAGACTACGATGACGTTTAGTATTTAATATCAATATTCAGTAGCAGTCACAGTTTTGAGACATTTATTGAATATAAAATATAAATCCATAAAAAAAGAGTTTGCAATGCAAACTCTTTTTTGGTTTTATAAGCTTATTTTTATGTATAACAAGATTCCTGAATACTAAAAATTGTGACTAAATACTAATTTATTACAACTGCGACTGAATACTAGATACTACTTTATCTGGCGAAATAGTTCGCATTACATCTTCATAACCAGGAACTATTTTGTTTCCATACACCGATGTTGGTAATAAAGGAAATTTAGTTCTATCTGATACCAATGCTTCTTCTATCTTTTGATTAAATGGTAAGAATCCTGCGTATGGATGTGTTGCTCCCCAAAGTGTAATTACTTTTACACCTAGCATTGCAGCAATATGAGCATTTCCTGAGTCCATAGAAAGCATTACATCAAGATTACTTATCAATTTTAGTTCTTGCTGAAACTTAATTTTTCCTGCTACATTTATTACATTTTTAAAAGGCTTAGAAAGCGATTCTAAAATTTCGATTTCTTTTTTTCCTCCACCAAAAAGTAAAATTGTATGCTCTTTATTTTCAGCTAATTTTGCGATTACTTCCTGCATTAAATCCAAAGGATATACCTTAGATTTATATTGAGCAAAAGGTGCAATCCCTATTAATTTCTGATAGTTTTCTCCAATCAGATCTGTAATTTCTGCACTTAAAACCGCTTTTTTAGGAAATGTAGGATTAGATAAATCCACCGAGAAACCTAGTTCTTCAAACACTTTTCTATGTCGTTCAAACATCGTTGGTAATTGCTTGAATATCTTATTTTCTGCTCGCATTAATGCCTTTTTATCCTCTCTTGCTTTATCAACAAAAGCTGTTTTTTTTCCGCTTAAAGCGAATAAAGTACGAACAACTTTAGATCGTAAAACATTGTGTAAATCGGCAAAAGCATCAATATCCAACTTTTTTAAATCTTTATATAGACGCAGTAATCCGACAAAGCCTTTATGACGCTCTTTATCATCAAAAACGAAAAAAGTCAAGTTAGGAATACCATCAAAAAATGGTTTAAAAAATGGGCGTGAAATTACGGTTAATTGAACCTCAGGGTGCTGTTTTACAAATGCGCGTAAAACAGGAACCGTCATAGCGACATCTCCCATTGCGGAAAGTCTCATGACGGCTATATGCTTAATTTTATTGGACAATTCAGCCAATTATTTTTTATTTTGGTATAAAACAGGATTCAAATCATCATCATTGTACATTTTCATTTGTTTGTACACTTTCATGAATTTATCCCCATTTTCAATATCTGTTAACAAATCATCAATTGCTGTAGACAAATCACTTCTTTGCTCTAAAAGTATATTTAATTTTTCCTGACATTTATCTCTATGCTCTTGAGTCGCTTCTGCACGAGTAGCTTCTTCATTCATATGATAAATTTTTAAAGCCAAGATTGATAGTCTATCAAATGCCCATGCTGGACTTTCTGAATTGATTTTGGCACCGTCTTTTACTTTTACATTGCTAAATTTTTGTAAAAAATAGCTATCGATATATTCCACCATATCAGTACGTTCCTGATTAGAGGCATCAATCCTTCTTTTTAAAGCAAGTGCAGCAACGGGGTCAATATTCGGGTCACGAATAATATCTTCAAAATGCCATTGTACAGTATCTATCCAGTTTTTTAAATATAATAAATGTTCAAATTTATCTTTAGGATATGGATTGTTTATTGGCTGATCAACATTATCAAATTTATGATAATCTTTGATGCTTTGTTCGAATACAGAATATGCTAATTTTGAAAACATGTCTTTAATTTTTATAGATACAAAGATACTTTTTATACTTTTATAAAAAAATATCAAATCATAAATCTATTTATCATAAATCAGATTTTAAAATAAATTAAAAAATACCATCATGCAGATTCATTATTTATCCGAAAACAACAGCGTATTGAACCATTTTTTAGGTCAGATACGAAATATAAAAGTGCAAAACGACAGTATGCGTTTTCGAAGAAATATTGAACGGATTGGTGAAATTATGGCTTATGAGATAAGTAAAGATCTATCATACAAAAACGTAGAAATAGAAACCCCTCTTGGCATTAAAAACACTACCGAAATAGATGATAAACTTATTTTATGTTCTATTTTACGTGCCGGTTTACCATTACATATTGGTTTTTTAAACTACTTTGATGAAGCCGAAAATGGTTTTGTTTCTGCATGTAGACATCATCCAAACAATGATGATGAATTTGTAATTTTGGTCGAATATCAGGCCTTATCTAGTATCAATAATAAAACCGTTTTATTAATAGATCCAATGTTGGCAACTGGCCAATCTATCGTTGCTGTTTATGAGAAATTAATACAAAATGGTGCTCCAAAAGAAATGCATCTCGCTGTTGTAATTGCTGCTCCAGAAGGTGTTGCTTATCTAGAAAAACACCTGCCAGATTCTTGTCATTTATGGATTGCTGCCCTAGATAGTAACTTAAATGAGAAAAATTATATAGTTCCTGGATTAGGGGATGCTGGCGATTTAGCGTATGGAAATAAATTATAACTGAGAGAAAAAGGTAAATAAACTACACAAAATCAAGACTCCAAAAACGATTTCATTGTTTAATTTATTTTGCGAAAACTCTATATGACTTGACCCCATAATAGCCAAAGGCGCAACTGTAAACAATAATAAATCGTTGCTTTTATTAGGAGACACTAAAAATATAATAACTCCAATAAAAAAATAAGCTACAATTTTCTTATAAGAGGAATGTAGTAACAACGGTCTATTTGATAAAGTCATTAACAATGAGACTACAAAGAATAAAGCGACTGCAACGTAGATAGATAAAGCTCCATTTTGGTAATTATTGGTGAAATAATTAATTCTAAAATCTACAGCTACACGATCATGGAAAAATGCAAGTACATCAATATTAAATAATAAAGCAACTAATAAAAAAAGTGTAGCTATAGCAAAAAGAGCTATAAATGGTAAAATCCAGTTTCTATAATCGCCTGCAACGTGAAAAATAATTGATATAAATACCAATACCATAAATAAAATACTCCAAAACTGGAATAATGAAGCCAGTAATATCCATAATGAAGCATCGAATATCTTTTCTTTTGATGCTTTAAGAGATTGCAATGACAACAATCTACGAAGAGCCAATAAAACAAAGAAATTAGCTAGTAAAATGTTCGGATTATTAAATGCAGAAGGGAAAAATAAAGTTAACAATAAATAAAAAAATATCGTGTAACCATTGTCTTTGCTAAGTCCGTTCTTCTTGACAACAAAATTTGTTATCAACATCGATCCTAATACAACGATCAATAAACTTATTTTTTCTGAAATTGAAATAAGCGATTTAGTCCAAGAAATATCTTGAAATTGAAAGATGAAAAAGAAAACCAGCATCAAAATTACAACCAATGAATAATTTAATGGTGTAGATTTTTAAAAACACTTGTTATCATAAGGATATTTTATACTTTTGTGACTGTAAATATAATACTTGTTTAAAAAGGAAACCAACAACTTGAAATAAAGATTCTGATTATCGGGATTTATAACTTCAATGCGTTACAAAACAATAAATAACAAAATAATTTTATAAATTATGACAACTTTTTTTGAAGGAATACAGTACTTATTCGTAAACATTTTATTTGCTCCGCTTGATTTTTTACGTTCATTAGAACTTGTATCATGGTTTGGTGCTAATACAATTAATTGGATTTTCATGATTATCTGTACAGCTGCAATGGTATATTGGATTAAACAATTACGCATTTTTGATGCAGCCGGAACAGAAAATCAAGATACTACGGCTCACTCTTTTTTAAAGTAAGTCGAAGCCAATATCTTTTCTAAAATACATCTTATCAAAATTTAGCTTGTCTATGTTTTGATAAGATTTTTTTATGGCCTCTTGGAAGTTGTCTCCATACGAAGTCACAGCCAAAACTCTTCCTCCATTACTTAACACATTGTTGTTATCCAACTTTGTTCCTGCATGGAAAACAATAGAATCTGAAATGTTTTCTAATCCAGAAATTACTTTTCCTTTTTCAAAATCCTCTGGGTAACCTCCTGAAACAACCATAATTGTTGTAGCGCTTCTTGGGTCTACCTCTAGAGAAATTGTATCTAGTTTTTCATTGGCTACAGCCAAGAACAATTCTACTAAATCAGTTTTTAATCTCGGAACGACCACTTCAGTTTCTGGATCACCCATTCTTACATTGTATTCTATAACGATTGGCTCATTATTAACATTTATCAATCCAATAAATACAAAACCTTTATATTCGATTCCGTCTTTCTGGAAACCTTCGATTGTTGGTTTAACGATGCGTGTTTCGATTTTTTCCATTAAAACAGCATCAACATAAGGAACTGGAGAAACTGCTCCCATTCCGCCTGTATTTAATCCTGTATCACCTTCTCCAATACGTTTGTAATCTTTTGCAGTAGGAAGTATTTTATAGCTTTTACCATCCGTTAATACAAAACAACTTAGCTCGATACCATCTAAGAATTCTTCGATAACAACTTTTGAACTCGCTGCACCAAATTTTTCATGAACAAGCATGTTTCTTAATTCCGTTTTAGCTTCTTCTAAATCTTGAATAATCAAAACTCCTTTTCCTGCTGCCAAACCATCTGCTTTTAAAACATATGGAGGTTGCAATGTTGCTAGAAACTCACATCCTTTTTCTACAGTTGCTGCAGTAAAACTATCGTAAGCCGCTGTTGGAATTTTATGTTTCATCAAAAATTCTTTAGCAAACTCTTTACTTCCTTCAAGTTGTGCACCTAATTTTGATGGCCCGATAACCGGAATATGTTTTAAACTTTCGTCATTTTTAAAGTAATCGTAAATTCCTTTTACCAATGGATCTTCGGGTCCAACAACAACCATACCTATGTTTTCCTGAAGCACTAAGGTTTTTATTGCTTCAAAATCGGTTGGACTAATATTTACATTGTGAGCAATACCTGCTGTTCCAGCATTTCCTGGTGCCACAAAAAGTTTATCGCAAAGCGGACTTTGAATCATTTTCCATGCAAATGCATGCTCTCTTCCTCCTGAACCCAATAGTAAAATTGTCATTGTATAGTTGTATTTAGTTGTGGTGCAAAAATAATTGCTTTTAACCTTAAAACAGAATTAATTTTTAAAAAGTTGTTGGTTCTTGATTTTTAGTTGTTGGTAAGTCTTATTTTTGATAAAATTTATGCTCCAAATGCTTCGACTTTTTGATCTTTCTCTTCTTATAAATGGATTTCCAATTAAGGAAGCTAAAGCTGAATTGGAAGCCATTATTCAATTTTCTGAAGAAGAACATGCTCTATTTATTCAGCATAAAAAAGAGGAGATCGTTGTTTATCATTTGCAAAACAATCCGTTTTACAAATCATTGGTTGGTTCTATAAATACCAAAAACTGGAATGATTTACCTGTTTTGAACAAACAGAATTTACAAAAACCTCTTTCTGATAGGCTATCTAAAGGTTATTCTATAAAAAACGTTTACCTCAACAAAACCTCTGGATCAAGCGGAACTCCTTTTGTTTTTGCCAAAGATAAATATTGTCATGCCTTAACCTGGGCTTCAAATAGTATGCGTTTTGGTTGGCACGGAATAAATTTTAATACTTCGTATCAGGCGCGTTTTTATGGAATTCCAATGGATTTTATTGGAAACAGAAAAGAACGTTTAAAAGATTTTTTTAGTAACCGCTATCGCTTTCCAATTTTTAATTTATCAGATATTGTTTTGGAACGGTTTTTACAAAAATTTCAAACAAAAAAATTCGATTACCTCAACGGTTACACAAGTTCGATTGTTTTGTTTGCTAAGTTTTTAGAAAAGAAAAATATCGTCTTAAAAGATATCTGTCCAACATTAAAAACTTGTTTTGTTACTTCAGAAATGCTTTTTGAATCTGATAAAATTCTTTTGAAGAAGCAATTGGGGATTCCTGTTGTTAATGAATATGGAGCCTCCGAACTTGATTTAATTGCTTTTGAAAACCCTGAAGGAGAATGGCAAATAAATACAGAAACTCTTTTTGTCGAGATTCTAGATGAAAATAATCAACCTGTTCCCAATGGAACTGAAGGCAAGATTGTAATTACTTCATTATTTAACAAAGCGCATCCATTTATTAGATATGATATTGGCGACATGGGGATTCTGGATGAAAAAAGCACATTACAAAAACCAATCCTTAAAAAACTTATTGGCAGAACCAATGATATTGCGTTATTACCTAGTGGGAAGAAATCGCCTGGCTTAACCTTTTATTATGTTACCAAAAGTATTATCGAAGACGATGGAAATGTAAAAGAGTTTATCATCAAACAAACTCAAATCGATACTTTTGAAATTGAATATGTATCTGAAAAAGAATTAAATACTAACCAAATTGATAAAATTAAAACTGCAATTGTTCATTATTTAGAGCCTAATTTAAACTTTACTTTTACCCGAAAAACAGTTTTAGAAAGAACCAATCGAGGCAAACTAAAACAGTTTAATTCTTATTTTTAATATAAATAAAATCTTACATTTGTTTTTTAATTAAAACTCATGGACGATCAATCTCTGCTTTCTGAAGAAACTATTTCAAACAAAATATATTTTATCCGTAACCAAAAAGTAATGTTGGATAGTGATTTAGCAATCCTTTATGGAATAGAAACAAAACGATTAAACGAACAAGTAAAAAGAAATATCTCTAGATTTCTCGAAGATTTTATGTTTCAACTAACTGAAATTGAGTATAAATCTTCAAGGTCGCAAATTGCGACCTTGAAGAATGGCAGAGGATTTAACTTAAAATATTTACCTTTTGCTTTCACAGAACATGGTGTTTTGATGCTATCAAGCGTTCTAAAAAGTGATAAAGCAATTCAAACTAATATCCAAATCATGCGTATTTTCACGAAAGTAAGACAAATGCTTCTGGACACAACCGAAATTAAAGTTGATATTCTGCAGATTCAAAAGAAATTAGAGAATCATGATAAAAATATTGAATTGGTCTTTTCTTATTTAGATGAACTCACTGAGAAAAAAGAAGACGAAAGCGAAAGAGTAAAAATTGGATATAAGAAATAATTCTTTAAGGTCGCAATTTTCGACCTTAAAGAATACTAAACTTTCTTTATATATCTTGGCTTAATAATCAATTGTGTGAACAAAAATCGAGTCGTATAAATGCATGAAACCATAAAATTAAATCCATGAAATCGCCTGTAAACGCCAAAATTATGCTTTATCAATTTAAACTTTGAAGATGAAATTGAATCTTTTCTTATCCTATAATAAGCCAAAGATTCAGGAACAGGTTTTGCTTCTTTAATTTGCTTTAAAATCGTAAGCCACAAGCGCCAATCTTGTCTTTTTTGAGTCGCTTCGGTAGTAATTTTTCCAAAAAAATCAACATCGTAGATTGCAGTTAAATTGCCTATATAGTTACAAAAAAACAATTCCTGATAAGTCAATTTTAGTGGAGCTTCTATCTTTTTGTTTAAAATATTCCCTTCTTCATCAATCCACTCATAAAAACTAAACGTAAAAGGCAGATTCTTATCTTTTAAGAACTTTATTTGTTTTTCTAATTTTAAGGGAAACCATAGATCGTCAGCATCAAGAAATGCTATATACCTTCCATTTGCTTTATCCAAAGCTACATTTCTAGCAAAACCATTTCCTGAATTTTTTTCTAATTCGATTATCTTTATTCGATTATCGACTTGAGCAAATTCATTTATTATTGTCACTGTATTATCTGTCGAAGCATCGTCAATCAAAATAATTTCCCAGTTAGGATAACTTTGGTTTTGTACAGATTGCACCGTTTGATGAATAAATTTTTCGCAATTATATGTTGGAATTATAATAGAAACTAAATCCATTAATATGCTTTATCATCGCCTTTTAGCGTATTACGAATCGTATCAAAAATTATTTTTATATCCAATAAAATAGACCAATTTTCCATATAAAAAATATCATATTTAACTCGATTAATAATATCCTTATCCGATTCAACTTCGCCACGAAACCCGCTCGTTTGAGCTAATCCTGTAATACCTGGCTTGACAAAATGCCTTACCATAAATTTATTGATTTTAAGCGCATAAACCTCCGTTACGCTTAACATATGAGGTCTTGGTCCTACTACTGACATATTTCCCATTAAAACGTTGAAAAATTGTGGCAGCTCATCAATACTCGTCTTACGAATAAACTTACCTATTTTTGTTATTCTCTCATCGTTTTTAGAGGCCAAATTTATATGTGCTCCATCATTTAATTTCATCGATCGAAACTTATAACAATAAAACTCTTTATTATTCAATCCATTCCTTTTTTGCTTGAAAAAAATGGGCCCTTTTGTTTCTGATTTTATTAAAATTCCTATAATTGGTATTAACCACGAAAGTATTCCAAGTATAATTATAGTAGAAAAAACTATATCAAAAATACGCTTAACTACTTTATTAAAATTATCATCTAGCCGGATATTCCTTAACTTAAGAACAGGTATATAATCATAATATTCGAACATAAAATTTCTGAAAAATATTTGTTTATCGTCTGGAATAAACTTTAATGTCTTCAAATTATTATCTGCAAAATAAATAAGATCTCTCATTTGTTGTTGCGATAAATCAATCATAGAACAATACATTTCATCTATTCTATTTAATAAAACAAAATCTTTCATTTGATTAATTTGGCATTTTTTCTCACTCCCAATATCAAATATATGCATCAGCTTATATCCATAATCTAAATTATCAGTAAAAAAATTTTGCAATGGAGCAACGCTCTTGCTATTCCCAATTAATACTACTCGTCTGAAATTACCTCCATATAGTACCCTGAATTTTTTTAGGAAAAAATAAATAGAAAATTTAATGGTCAATATCACCAAAAAGGATGAACTAATAAACACAATTACTGAAGGTAAACTTATTCTTTTCGAATAAAAAAAAGCTAATGCAAAAACTACTAAACTAAACAAAACATATTGCTTAAGTGCACAGTTTAAAATTGCAATTACTTTAGTATATCGATATACTTCATAAAAACCTAAATGTACAGCAATAGAAACCCAAGCAAAGCTTAAAGCTAAAGGAAATACAATTTTGTGAACAGGAAAATCAATTATATAAACCGCAAATAGATTAATGATAATTAAATCTATCAAATATGAAAAAGGCCTAATATAACCTGAATATCTTCCTGTTTTTGTACGCATCTACCTTATGTAATTTGAAAAATCTTTATGCTCTTCTTTCGATAGCTCTTCTTTAGAAAGGGACTTAAAATAATCATATGTAATTTTCATACCCTCTGCACGATTAACTTTTGCTTCCCAACCAAGCAATTCCTTTGCCTTTGTAGTATCTGGCTGTCGTTGTAATGGATCATTAATCGGTAATGGGTGATAAACTACTTTTTGATTTGTTCCCGTAAGTTTTATAATTTCTTCTGCGAAATCTTTTATAGTAATTTCATCTGGATTTCCAATATTAACTGGATAAACATAATCAGAATGTAACAATCGGAAAATACCTTCTACCTGATCATCTACATAACAAAATGAGCGTGTTTGCATACCATCTCCAAAAATAGTTAAATCTTCTCCACGAAGTGCCTGACCAATAAAAGCCGGAATTACGCGACCATCATTAAGTCGCATTCTTGGCCCATAGGTATTAAAAATACGCACTATTCTGGTTTCTACACCATGAAAAGTATGATATGCCATTGTGATAGATTCTTGAAAACGTTTTGCTTCATCATAAACTCCACGTGGCCCTATTGTATTTACATTTCCATAATATTCTTCTGTTTGTGGATGTACCAAAGGATCTCCATAAACTTCGGATGTTGAAGCTATCAAAATTCTTGCTTGCTTTACTCGTGCTAAACCTAATAAATTATGAGTACCCAATGAACCAACTTTTAATGTTTGGATTGGAATTTTTAAATAATCAATCGGACTAGCTGGTGAAGCAAAATGTAGTATATAATCTAAATCTCCAGGAACATGCACAAATTTTGTGATATCATGATGATAAAATTCGAAACTTTCAAGTTTAAACAAATGCTCGATGTTTTTTAAATCACCAGTAATTAAATTATCCATTCCGATAACATAATAACCTTCTTTTATAAAACGGTCGCAAAGATGTGAACCTAAAAATCCTGCAGCTCCTGTAATAAGAATTCTCTTCATTGTATTTTTTGTATGTGCCAAATGTAATTCAATTTATTAATTACATTCTTTAAAATATTGTGATCTAAATATTTGCGATAAAATTAATCGCAAATCTATTTTTATTTTATCAAGGACACTTATGTGCCCTTGAATACTAATGCTATTATTTTACGTTAAAAATCTGTTCAAGAATTTTAATTGTAATTAAATAAGTTGGCTTTACCCCTGTTGTTCCTAATCCGCCTGAAGCCAATGTACTTCCTGTTTCTAATGGATTATCTGATGCATAATAAGCATATCTAACCTTTATATCGTGCGGAACACTTTTTCTGATTTTTGAAGCCGATTGAATCGCTTTTTGATAATACGACCCTTCCATTTCAAGACCAATAACACCCCAAGTAGATTCATGGAAGAATTTTAAAAGATCACGGTTCTGCAACGAAGTTCCTAATACGGTAACCATTGCACCCTCAAAAACGGCAATATCATTTCCTTCAAACATTGCTCCTGTTAATTCATTTTCGAAATAATAGTTATCAGCCGTTCCTTCATTTATATGCGCTGTCGGAATCATGATATCTCCTTTTCCTCCTTCTAGAATCCCTGCTTTACCCATAATCGAAACCGATTTTACATTAAGAAGTGTTTCTTTTTTAAATGGTTTTAATAACTCATCAATGGTTTCATAAGCTTGCTCTCCAAACGCATAATCCATAACAATGATTACTGGTTTCTTTTCGTCTAAATCAGCTTTAGGAAATGCCGTTTTAGCCCAATCAATCTTAGCAGTATCAAAAATTTGTACGTCAATATTAGTACCTGAAGCATCAGGTAAAGAAATCATTCCATTTTTCAATGCAAGCGCTTCAACGTCTTTACGTATTGTTGCTCCCGATTTACTTAGTTCTTCATAAATAAAGAAATCCGATTTGTCTTTGAATTTAGTTTTTAATAAAGGCGTTGCAAAAATTGAATTCATCACACTATGCATATTAGCACTTATTACGTGTATAGGACGATCTAAAAGCGAATTTGCTTTTAAAACCTCCTTGATATTCGTTGCCCATATTTCTCCGTGAATATGGTGTCCTAAACGCTCTCGTAAAATAGGACTAAATGTAATTGTACGTTTATTATTTTCAACAACTTCTTCAATCGCTAGTTTACCTAACCAATAGATAATATGTAAAAAACGATCTGGCTCAGCTTCAGAACCAAAAGCGTCATAGATATTTAGAACTTCTTCAAATGTTCTTCCTAAGATATTTGCAACATGCGATATTGCCTTTTCTTTTTCTATAAGTGGTAACTTTTTTGTTTGCATTACTGCTAACTCCAATTTTAACCAATCACGTGAAACTTCGCCTCCATCATCTAATAAAACTCTATTTCTAATTTTATGAGATTCAATGAAAATAAAAGTCAAGTGGGTCAAAATATCATAGATATCTGAACGTCCACGAGTAATTTCTACGTTCATTTGTTCCTCATCAATTCTATAACAATTTCTTCTTCTTTTTGGAGGAACAATTGCTTGAAAATGGGACTTCGAGTATCCTTCGTCAGAAGTTAGATTAATATAACGGCATTCCTCAATTCCTATCGGAAGTCGTTCTATAACATACAAAAGCCCATTAAGCTCTACTTTTTCTTCGGCAATATTTCCATAAATTTCTGGTCGCAAAGCTAATAATGCTTCACGTAATGTATCGCCCGAAATTCCCATTGGTTTGTAAAAACCTCTGTTAAACAAATGGCGCATTGTAATGTACATTTTTTCAATTGCAGCTGATGATTCCTGTGCTCTTGATCTCGAAATGTTTTTTGATTCTTTCATTCTAAATATATTTTTTAAACTTTTAAGTTTTATTGTTTTTTTAATACGTCTGCAATATCTCTATTATTAGACAGTCGCGGGATCTTATTTTGTCCTCCTAATTTTCCTTGTGATTTCATATAATCTTGAAAACCATTTTTGGCAACTCTAGTTATTACTACTTTTTGCAAAATGTTTCCTGTAATCAAATCGTCGTAATAAATGTTTTGTTTACGCATGGCATCATCTATTGCTTCTGCGAAAGTTACTATATTTTCTGGTTCATTTTCAAATTCTACAAGCCATTCATGATATGGTAATCCTTCTGTTGGATTAATTTGTGGCGCAACAGTAAACTCATTAATTCTAACATTGGTATTTTCCATAGCAGTTTTCATTGCATTTTCGACCTCATTAGCAATAACATGCTCTCCAAATGCCGATATATAATGCTTAATCCTTCCAGAAACAATTACACGATGCGGATATAAAGAGGTGAATTGTACCGTATCTCCAATATTATAACCCCAAAGCCCAGCATTTGTTGATATAATCAAAACATAATTTACACCTAACTCTACTTCTCCAATTGTTAATCGTTTTGGGTTCTCGCTAAAGAACTCCTCTGCTTTTATAAACTCATAAAAGATCCCAGAATTCAATAATAAGAGCATTCCTTTTGATTTTTGAGAATCCTGATAAGCAAAGAAACCTTCAGAAGCAGGAAACAACTCAATACTATCTACTTTTCTTCCTATCAGGTTTTCAAACTTTGCGCGATAGGGTTCGTAATTAACTCCACCGTAAATAAAGAGATTAAAATTTTTGAATAAATCCCCTACTTTCTTACCGCTTTTTTCTTCTAGACGTTCAAAATACATTTGCACCCAAGATGGAATACCAGAAATAATAGTCATATCCTGATCTATTGTTTCATCAACAATTGCATTAATCTTAGTTTCCCAATCCTCAATACAATTGGTTTCCCAAGATGGCATACGGTTCTTTTGAAGATATTTTGGAACAAAATGAGCTGCAATTCCAGATAATCGTCCTAGTTTAATTCCATTTTTCTCAATCAATTCAGGGCTTCCTTGTAAAAAAATCATTTTTCCATCTACAAAGTCTGTTTTTCCAGTTTCATGTATGTAATGTAAAATAGCATTTCGAGAAGCTTCAATATGATAAGGCATTGATTCTTTGGTAAGCGGAATATATTTTGCTCCCGAAGTGGTTCCAGATGTTTTAGCAAAATAAAGTGGTTTCCCTTTCCAAAGAATATCTTTCTGACCTAATTGCACTTTATCTATATACAATCTTAAATCTTCATAATCTCTTACAGGTACTTGCTTTTTAAAATCTTCAAACGTCTTTATTTTATCAAAATGGTGGTCTTTTCCAAACTCAGTATCTTTTGCAGCTTTTATTAAACTCTTAAAAACTTTCTGTTGAGTTTCAATAGGTTTCTTAGCCCAAGTCTGCGTATTATTATAAATTTTGCTGGCAAATAATTTTGCAGCGACTGATTTTATAGACATTCTTTATTTTTGTTTTTTATCACTTTTATCCTTTTTTACAGAACTAGTGTTTTCTTTTTTTTCTTCGTTTGCCACTTCTTCACGCAATTTTAATTCTTCTTTAGAAGGAGCTAAATTCACATCTTCCTCTTTTAGATCAACACTTGACAAGATAGAATCTTTATTAAATTTAGCATATTCTAATTGACCTGTCAGCACTTTTTGGATAGATTTAATATACGCTTCATTTTTCTTTAATGCAACTGTTAATGAGTCAGATTTTAAAGCCAATTCTGTTGCATTTCTTTTTAATTCAGTCGATGAATATCCCGGAATAAATTCTCGTAATGGTGTAAAAGCGATTATAAATGTGGTAATTAATATCAAAAAAATAGCACCTAAAGTTGCAACTACAAAAACATTCATAAGATTTAACTTAAAAGAAAAAATCTCTTCAAATGTATCCTCATTCAAAATAACTAATCTGTTTTTGACAAATAATCTGTTTCTGAATTTAATTCGTTTTAATCTTT
The DNA here is from genome assembly GCF_003668995.1 of Flavobacterium sp. 140616W15. Classification (NCBI taxonomy): domain Bacteria; kingdom Pseudomonadati; phylum Bacteroidota; class Flavobacteriia; order Flavobacteriales; family Flavobacteriaceae; genus Flavobacterium; species Flavobacterium sp. 140616W15. Next base: position 4,082,974 of record NZ_CP033068.1, on the reverse strand, counting down.
TTTCTGTCATTGTGGTACTTTAATTGACAAATATAATAATTAATAGTATTGATAAAACGGTCAAAACAGAATACGATAGGCTTTAAAATAGCATTTTATAAAATATTTAACGTGACTAGAAAAAAATATTTTATAGTAAAACTAATTCATATTAACTAATTCTGTATACCTTTGCCTTTATTATATACAAATTTGCTCCGGCAATTAACTATTCAATCATGGGAAGATTAGGTGTTACAGAAATCCTTGTTATATTAGCAGTTGTTTTATTACTTTTTGGAGGTAAAAAAATTCCAGAATTAATGAAAGGTTTAGGTAGTGGAATTAAAGAATTCAAAAACGCTGCTAAAGACAATGATCAGCCAGCTGATAAGAAAGAAAAAGAAGAAGATAAACCGGCTTAATTTATTTAATAAATTATAGGTCTTATAAATTCCAAATCCCAGTAAAATATTATTGGGATTTGGAATTTCTTGTTTTATAATATCATCGTCAACTGAATACGTTTTCTCTCTTCGTCAACCTCAGTTACTTTTACATCAACATGTTGGTGTAGTTTTACCACTTCGTTTACATCACTTACAAAACCTGCTTTAAGCTGGGAAATATGAACCAAACCGCTTTCTTTAACACCGATGTCAACAAAACAACCAAAGTTGGTGATGTTATTAACAATTCCTGGTAAAATCATACCGGTTTTTACATCTTTTATGCTTTTTACATTCGGATCAAATTCAAAAACCTTAGCCGATTTTCTCGGATCTAAACCTGGTTTTTCTAATTCTTTGATAATATCCTTTAAAGTCAATAAACCAATTTCTGGCGTAATATAATTCTCTGGTTTAATTAAAGCTGTGCGTTCTTTATTGGCAATAAGATCATTAACCGTTAGTTTTAAATCTTTGGCCATTTTTTCAACAATTCCATATGCTTCAGGATGTACTGCCGAATTATCCAACGGATTTTTAGCATTAGTAATTCTAATAAAAGCAGCTCCTTGCTGATATGCCTTATCACCTAAACGAGGCACTTTTTTTAATTGTTTACGATCTTCAAAGGGGCCATTTTCTGAGCGATATTGTACTATGTTTTCGGCAAGCTTCTCTCCTATTCCACTAACATAACTCAATAAATGTTTACTCGCTGTATTAATATTAATACCTACCGAGTTTACGCAACGAATTACGGTATTATCCAGCTCTTCTTTTAATTTTGACTGATCTACATCATGTTGGTATTGTCCTACTCCAATAGCTTTTGGATCGATTTTTACCAATTCGGCCAACGGATCCGAAAGTCGTCTTCCTATAGAAACTGATCCTCGCACAGTAACATCATAATTAGGAAACTCATCACGAGCGATTTTAGATGCCGAATATACCGAAGCTCCTGCCTCAGAAACTATAAAAACCTGAACTGGTTTGTCAAATGCAATTTTTTTAATAAAAAACTCCGTTTCTCTAGATGCCGTTCCGTTCCCAATAGAAATTGCATCTATTTTATAAGAATTTACCATAGAGCGGATTTTTTTCATCGCCATAGCATCTTCATGTTGTGGTGCGTGCGGATAAATGGTTTCATTGTATAACAAATCTCCTTTTTCGTCCAGACAAACCACTTTACAACCACTTCTAAATCCAGGATCAATGGCTAGAATACGTTTTTCACCCAATGGTGGGGCCAATAATAGCTGTCCTAAATTATTAGCAAAAACCTGAATAGAATTAGCATCAGCTTTAGCCTTGGCTTCTTGCAAGGTTTCATTTCCTATAGCAGGATTCAACAACCGTTTATAACTATCTTCAATTGCTAATTGAATATGCGGTGTTGTATTATTTTGTCCTTTTATAACCAGTTCATCAATAACATCATAGGCTTCATCAATATCAACCTCTACTTTCATTTTTACAAATCCTTCGTTTTCAGCACGAAGCATAGCTAATAATCGGTGTGATGGCGCTTTTATTAATAGCTCTGACCAATCGAAATACTGATTGAACTTTTGCGCATTCTCATCATCTTTTTTTGTTTTTACAACCTTAGTTGCAATTGTCGATTTACGTTGGTATAATCTTCGTAATTGCTTACGAACATATATATTTTCGTTGATCCATTCCGCAATGATATCACGAGCTCCTTGTAAAGCGGCTTCTTCATTAATAACATTATCATTAATATATCGTGTTGAAATAAAATCAACATCGTCATTGCCTTGCGACATGATAATCTTAGCCAACGGCTCAAGTCCATTTTCACGCGCTACATCGGCTTTTGTTTTCTTTTTCTTTTTAAACGGAAGATAAAAATCTTCTATCTCTTGTAAATCAAAACTTTGTTCAATTTTTTGCTTTAATTCAGGAGTAAGTAACTTTTGTTCTTCTATCGATTTTAAAACTGCTTCTTTACGTTTTACAATAACTTCATAATCTTTCTGAAGTTTTGCAATTTGCTCAATTACAACTTCATCAAGATTTCCAGTGGTATCTTTTCGATATCTAGAAATAAACGGAATAGTGCAATCTTCCTCAAGTAATTTAACCGTGTTTTGAATGTTTATTGCTGCTGTTTGAACAGACTTTGCAATGAATTGAATATTAGTCATGCTTTTAATGAAATAATTTCTTAATTATAAATTGATATAATTTACTTATTAAAATGAAATAGCAAATTAATCAATAATTCTGCTAAAATAATATCTTTGTTCTTAATTTTAAGCCAATGAAAGTTTTATTACCGTATTTTTTTATCGTAAATAGTATTGCCTTTATTTTAGCTGGATATGATAAATATTTGGCAATCAAACATAAACGTAGAATCTCCGAAAATACATTGTTTGCAATAACTGCTCTTGGTGGTTCATTAGGATTGTTACTAGCAATGCTATTGTTTAAACATAAAACGAGTAAACCTTCTTTTATTATAAAATATACAGGAATTATTTTCCTTCAGATAGCAATTGCTGTCCTTATGTTTATTTATTACAATGATACTGAAACTCTTGCTTGGTTTATAGTAAGTGCCAATAAATAGTGCTGTTTTTATATTGTTAATAACTACACAAATACTTATTTATCAAATAATTAAATCTAACATTAAAAGATTTGATTATACTATTGCTGGTATATTTATCATTAAGATTCTCATTTAAAAAAATAGTAGCACTTCCCTTGATAATTACAATCTAAAAAACGCTGTTTTACCTATACAATCAAATAATAAATGAGTTTGTTTTTATGTTGTTAATAACTCCATAAATACTTATTTATCATATAATTAAATCTAACATTTTTAAATATTTGCTTATATTGTTTCTGGTATATTCATTGTTAACATTGTTATTATAAAGACATAAAACAACTAAATACTCTTTTATAACAAGATAATAGAACTGTCCTTGGTAATTACTATCTAAAAAGCATTGTTTTGCTTATAGAATCAAATAATAAATGAGTTTGTTTTTATGTTGTTAACAACTCTGCAAATACTTATTTATCAAACAATTAAATATAACATTTTTAAATATTTGCTTATATTAATTCTGTTATATTTATCATTAACATTGTCATTATAAAAAATAGTAGAACTGTCCTTGATAATTACTATCTAAAAAGCGTTGTTTTGCCTATACAATCAAATAATAAATGGGTTTGTTTTTATGTTGTTAATAACTATGCAAATACTTATTTATCAAACAATTAAATATAACATTTTTAAATATTTGCTTATATTAATTCTGTTATATTTATCATTAACATTGTCATTATAAAAAATAGTAGAACTGCCCTTGGTAATTACAATCTAAAAAGCGTTGTTTTGCCTATAGAGTCAATTAATAAATGAGTTGTTTTTATGTTGTTAATAACTATATAAACACTTATTTATCAAATAATTAAATCTAACATTTTTAAATATTTGCTTATATTAATTCTGCTATATTTATCATTAACATTGTCATTATAAAAAAATAGTAGAACTGCCCTTGGTAATTACAATCTAAAAAGCGTTGTTTTGCTATAGAATTGATTAATAAATGAGTTGTTTTTATGTTGTTAACAACTCTACAAATACTTATTTATCAACTAATTAAATTTTAAAAAAGCCGGATGAATTGAAAAAATTCACCCGGCTTACTATTTTATAGGTGCGAAGCACTCATTTTTTTGACTTATTTACTGACAAGCAATCTTATTTACTCTATTTTGGTGTCTTCCACCTTCAAATTCAGTATTTAAAAATGCTTCAACCATTTCTACAGCTTGTGGAATCGATGTAAAACGCGCTGGAATACTAATAATGTTAGCATCATTGTGCAAACGTGTTAAAACCGCAATTTCTTTAGTCCAACATAAACCAGCTCTCACTTTCGGATGTTTATTAACAGTCATTGCAATTCCATTTCCGCTTCCGCAAATAACAATTCCAAAATCAGCCTTACCTTCAGTGATATCTGTAGCAACTGGATGACCAAAATCTGGATAATCTACAGAATCCTCAGAATCTGTACCATAGTTAGTTACTTCATGTCCTTTTGCTTTAAGCATAGCAACAATTGCTTTTTTATATTCTGGCCCTGCGTGATCGTTTCCTATTGAAATTTTCATTATTAAGTTATATTAAGTTGTGTCCTGCAAATTTAGCCAATTAATAAATGACTGCTATCAATTTCTATAATTTTCATTTATTTTTTACTTAATAACTTTTAAAAACATAGTTTTTATAACTCATAGATATTGGTGAAATTCGTAGTATAAAAACTTAAAAATATAACTCATTTAGTATCAAAATATTAACACTTATTAACATTATTAATAACTCCATAAGTACCTAGTAATCAATGAAAGATAAACATCTTTTTTGTTAATTTTTTATAATGTTAATAGCAAAACGCAATTGCTTGATATTCAGTTAACTTTAAATTAACAACTTTTGTTAATAACTACAGAAAGAAAATTAGAAGTTTTTTTTGGTTGTGTCATAAAAAAACCTAATCCAAAATTGGAACTTAATAACCTAATAAAGTTTGGAGATTTTTTGGAAAAGTTATCAATATCAAAAAGTGCATTTTCAACAAAAATCAACATATGAAGTTATCTACAAAATGAATTCATTTTAGGTTGTTAACCAATGTTAATTAAAATCTAAAAACTCTTAGAAACTAATACTTTAACAAAATATAAGTATGTTGATAACTCTATATAACTAAGAGAAACTTCATTTCAATGCTTTTAAAAATAAATTTATATGACATATTAACACACTATAATAACAACCAAAAATTAATTAAATTTAAATTTTTCTTTTTTAATATATAATATATGTTGACAACTTTGAAAATTGAAAAAGAAAAAAAATTGAAATTTTAGATTTAAACGATTGAAAGTGGACTATTGAGATTGTCAAGAATTTCCTGAACTCTTTCGAAATCCTCTGGATGAACGTTGAGTTTGATTCCGCCCAAAGCTGCAGAATAGAAAGGAGCCACCGATAAGGTCATTTCGTTCTCTAGATAGTATGGAATGTCTTCTTGTTCTAGTAAGTGCTTTAGAACGACTGTTTCGTGCAGATAATTGAATATAGCAATGGTTTTAAAGCTTTGCATAAAGGTCTTTCTGTAAAGATACGAAATGAACATTACGAAAAATTAGTAGATGCAATTAATTTAAATATACAGATTGGAAAATACCTCTGAAAATCAATAGGTAGCAGTGTTTGAAAGTTATATTTTTAATAAAATGGAACCTAAAAAGCATTATCTGATATCTTCTTTGTAATTTTAAACCTTATAAGAAAAGATATATGAGTAAGAAAATTAGAAAACCGATAAAGAATGAGAAAGATTTCTCTAGTAAGATTATAAAAATTTTATCGCAACATGCTAATAAACCATTTAATTACAAACAAATAGGAGCGAAGCTCGAACTAGACGATACTAAAAGTCGTAACCAAATTATAAAAGATTTAAAAATTCTGGCTTCTCAAAATAAGATTGTTGAATCAGAACCAGGAAAATATTTAATTAAAGCTGTTAGTCAGGATTATTACGAAGGTACGATTGATATGACAAGTCGTAAAACAGCTTACTTTATTTGTCCAGATTTTACCGAAGATGTTTTTATTCCCACAAATAATTTAAATCGTGCACTAGATAAAGATAAAGTAAAAGTTTACGTTTATAACAGAAGAAAAGGGAAACGTCCTGAAGGTGAAGTTATTGAAGTAATAGAAAGAAATAAAACTGACTTTGTTGGAGTTATTGACATTCAGAATAACTTTGCTTTTGTTTCTACTGCAAATCCTAAAATGTACACTGATATTTTTATTCCAAAGGATAAAATAGGAGAGGCTCAAAACGGTGATGTAGTTTTAGTTACGATAGAAGATTGGCCAAAACGTGCAGATAGTCCATTTGGTTCAGTAGTAAAAGTTTTAGGTAAACCAGGAGAACACGATACCGAAATTCATGCTATTTTAGCTGAATATGGTTTACCATCAGATTTTCCAGTAGAAGTAGAGGTTTATGCACAAAAGATAGATACTTCTATACAAGAAAGTGAAATAGCTAAGCGTCGCGATATGCGAGATACGCTTACGTTTACAATAGATCCAAAAGATGCAAAAGATTTTGATGATGCATTATCATTCAAGAAGTTAGAAAATGGAAATTACGAAATAGGAATTCACATTGCTGATGTTTCGTATTATCTAGAAGAGGGAACAATTTTGGATGATGAAGCATATCAACGTGCAACTTCGGTATATTTAGTCGATAGGGTAGTACCAATGCTTCCAGAAGTGTTATCTAACTTTGCATGTTCATTGCGTCCTAATGAAGAGAAATATACTTTCTCAGCAGTTTTTGAAGTATCAGAGAATGCACAAGTTATTAACCAATGGTTTGGTAGAACAGTAATATATTCGGATCAGCGATTTGCTTATGAAGAAGCACAATATATCATTGAAACAAAAGACAATACAATTCCAGCAGAAACTTCTATTACAGGAAGTTCATATGTTGTTTCAGATGAAATTACAAATGCTACTTTAAAACTTGATGAATTAGCTAAGATTTTGAGAAAGAAAAGAATGGCTAATGGGGCTATTTCTTTTGACAAAGTTGAAGTTAAATTTGATTTGAATGCAGAAGGAGAACCAGAAGGAGTTTATTTTAAAATATCAAAAGATGCCAATCATTTAATCGAAGAATTCATGCTTTTGGCTAACAGAAAAGTTGCTGAATACATTGGTAAACAAAAGAAAACATTTGTTTATAGAATTCACGATGAACCAAATGAAGACAAATTAATTGCAATGCAATCGGTAATTGCTAAGTTTGGTTACAAGATAGATTTCCGAAATAAAGGAGATATATCAAAATCATTAAATGCTTTAATGGAAGAAGTTAATGGTAAAAAAGAGCAAAATTTAATTGATACTCTTGCAATAAGAAGTATGAGTAAAGCCAAATATTCGACAGATAATATCGGACATTATGGTTTGGCTTTTGATTATTATAGCCATTTTACATCGCCAATTCGTCGTTATCCAGATGTTATGGTACATAGATTATTGCAATATTATCTAGATGGAGGAAAATCTGTAGATGAAGAAACATATGAAACCAAGTGTTTACATTGTTCAAACATGGAAGGTTTAGCAACAAATGCAGAACGTGATAGTATTAAATACATGCAGGTTAAATACATGCAGGATCATAAAGATGAAGAGTTCTTGGGAGTTATTTCAGGAGTTACTGAGTGGGGAATTTATGTAGAAATAGTATCAAATAAATGTGAAGGAATGGTAAGAATCAGAGAGATAAAAGATGATTATTATACTTTCGATGAAAAACAATATGCACTTGTAGGTGCTACTTCTGATAAGATATTACAATTAGGCGATGAGATTTACGTTAAAGTAAAAAATGCCGATTTAGTTAAAAAACAATTAGATTTTCATTTTTTAAGAAGAGCAGAGTAAGAAGTAAAAATTTAAAAAAGAAAAACATGAAAAAGTTATTAATAGGAGTTGCAATTTTATTTGTACAAGTATCATTTGGTCAGGTAACTAAAAACTTAGGAGATTTTGATAAAGTTAAAGTATTCGATAAATTGAGTATTACATTAATTCATTCTTCAGAAAATAAGATAGTTATAAAAGGAAGCAGAGAGAGTGAAGTTGAAGTTGTTAATAAAAATGGAGAATTGAAATTAAGAATGCCATTTCCAAAACTTTTATCTGGAGATGATATATCAATACAGTTATATTACAAACGTATTGAAAGCATTGATGTAAGCGAAGGAAGTATAGTTTCAAGTAAAGAAACATTCAAACAAACAACTATCGATTTAAATTCTAAAGAAGGAGGAGAAATCAATGTAATTTTGGATGTTGATAATGCTAAAGTAAGAGCAGTTTCTGGAGGAACAATCAAAGTATCTGGAGAAGCAAGCAATCAAGTTGCTAATTTAGGTTCAGGAGGAATTTTACGAGCTAAGGGATTACATACCTCACAAACGACAATAAGCGTTTCTGCGGGAGGAAATGCCGAAATCTATGCTACTACCTTAGTTGATGCAAAAGTGAATGCTGGTGGCTATATTTACATCTATGGTAAACCAAAACAAATTAACCAAAAAACTGTTCTTGGCGGTAGGATTGAAGAAAAAGAATAAAACGAAATTGTATTTTAATGATAAATGATATTATAGCAGGGATTCCATGGGGAGTATTTTTAAGCTTTATGGTAGGCCCGGTATTTTTTATATTACTAGAAACTAGTATTACCAAAGGTTTTAGAGCCGCATTAGTTTTTGATCTAGGAGTAATTCTAGGAGATATTTTCTTTATAGCGATTGCTTATTTAGGAAGTTATAGATTAATTAAAAGTTTACAAGATAAACCCGCCCTTTTTATTTTTGGAGGTATAATCATGTTGGCTTACGGTATTATTTCGTTTATACAACTCAAGAAAGAAGCTAAAATAAACGATGAAGAAATAGACCGTGATATCATCAAAAGAAACTATGGAAGTCTTTTTGCAAAAGGCTTTTTCCTAAATGTTATTAATATCGGAGTACTTGGTTTTTGGGTTGCAATAATTATTTCTATTGGACCAAAATTAGAAATGCAAACATCAAGAATGATGACATTTTTTGTAACAGTTGTATTAACTTATTTGATTATTGACTGTATAAAAATTGTTTTAGCAAAGCAATTAAAATCTAAAATGACACCATCTAATATTCTTAAAATTAAAAAAGGAATTAGTATAGTTTTAATGATTTTTGGATTTGTTTTAATAGTTCAAGGATGGTTTCCAAAAGAAAAAGAAATGGTAAAACATGCTTTTGAAAAGATAGAAAAGTAGTTGTTAATAACTGCAAAATATAGTTTTAAACCTCTCATTACGAGAGGTTTTTTTATGTTTAAAAATTTAAAAATTCTTTGTAAAAGTTCTAAACCAAGGGTAGGGAGGAACTTAAGTTTTACGCAAAATAATCCTCAATCTTGTCATTTCGAGGAACGAGAAATCTCCACGAGTAGCTCGAAAATTTAAGAGAAAAACTGTGAGTTAGCTTCTTGCGAAGATTTCTCGTTCCTCGAAATGACAAAAGTGCGCAGACTAACTTTAAACTTAAGTTTTTATTAAAGCTTCTTACAGTCAAAGCTTAAACTTTTGAAAAGGTAATAATACTGTTTAATAAGACTTCGACTCCGTTGATTTTGAAAATATTGAGGAAAAATTAAGCATAAAAAAAAGAGATACATTTCTGTATCTCTTCTTGAGGCATCGTCCGGATTCGAACCGGAGTAGGAGCTTTTGCAGAGCCCAGCCTAGCCGCTCGGCCACGACGCCATTACTTGAACGGATGGCAAAAGTAACCATAATCTTTAAATTTTAAAAACTTAAAGCCAACTATTTTTTAAATTTTTTAAAAGAAATAAAATTTCATTCTAATTATTTCTTTCTAGTTTCTTTCATTCTAATTGTAACCGACTCAACATCACCACCAATAGGAGGGTTAATCTTTGAAACTTCAACAATTGTTTTTGTGATCATTGGGATCTCATCAAGAACCCTTGTAATGATTCTTTTGGCAACATGTTCCAATAATTTAGATCTAATGGCCATTTCTTCGGCTACAATTTTGTTTAAATGTACATAATCAACCGTGTCAGCAAGATGATCAGACTCGGCAGATTTTCTTAAATTAGCATGAATTTCTAAATTCACTTCATAATCAGATCCAATTTTTCCTTCTTCAATTAAACATCCGTGGTAAGAAAAAGTACGGATATTTTTTAGTTTAATAATTCCCATTTTTTAATTTAATTTCTTGCTCTAAGTTTCAGATTTACTGAGAAGTTTCCAAAGAAAACTGTAAACTGTAAACCGAAAACTATAAACTTTTTTATCTTTGCTAAAATTACTATAAATAATGGCATCAGAAGAAAAATCACTCAATTTTATTGAACAAATCATAGAAGAAGATTTAAAATCAGGTTTATCAAAAGATAAGCTTCATTTTCGTTTTCCACCAGAACCAAATGGTTATTTACATATTGGTCATGCAAGTTCTATTGCTTTAAATTTTGGATTAGGAATTGATTATCAGTCACCTGTAAATTTACGTTTTGATGATACCAATCCAGAAAAGGAAGAACAAGAGTTTGTTGATGCAATTAAAAAAGACGTAGAATGGCTAGGATATACTTGGTCAGAGGAACGTTATGCATCTGATTATTTTCAGCAATTATACGATTGGGCAGTTTTATTAATTAAAAAAGATAAAGCATATGTTGATAGTCAGTCTTCTGAAGAAATGGCTATTCAAAAAGGAACCCCATCAACAACAGGTACAGATAGTCCATTTAGAAATCGTTCTGTAGAAGAAAATTTAGACTTATTTGAAAGAATGAGAAACGGAGAATTTGAAGCTGGAACTCATATTTTACGTGCAAAAATAGATATGAAATCTACTAATATGTTGATGCGTGATCCTATCATGTATAGAATTTTACACAAGCATCATCATAGAACTGGAGATGCCTGGAAAATTTACCCAATGTATGATTGGGCTCATGGACAAAGTGATTATTTAGAAAGTATTTCACATTCATTTTGTACGCTTGAATTTTTACCTCACCGTGAATTATACGATTGGTTTTTAGATCAAATTATAGATGATAATAAGTTGCGTCCTAAGCAAAGAGAATTTGCAAGACGTAATCTTTCGCATACAGTTGTAAGTAAAAGAAAATTACAACAATTAGTTAAAGAACAGCATGTTAATGGTTGGGATGATCCAAGAATGTCAACTATTTCTGGATTAAGAAGAAGAGGATATACTGCAGCTTCATTACGTAATTTTGCTAATTCAACAGGAATTGCAAAACGAGATAATTTAATAAGTGTATCGGTTTTAGAGTTTTGTATTCGTGAAGATTTGAACAAAATAGCACCACGTGTAATGGCTGTTTTAGATCCGGTAAAATTGGTAATTACTAATTATCCAGAAGGAAAAGAAGAGTTACTTGATGCAGAAAATAACCAGGAAGATGATACTGCAGGATTTAGAAAAGTCCCATTTTCGAGAGAGTTATATATAGAAAGAGAAGACTTTTTAGAAGAAGCTCCAGCTAAGTTTTTCCGTTTAACATTAGGAAAAGAAGTGCGTCTTAAAAATGCTTATATCATTAAAGGAGAAAGTGTTATAAAAGATTCAGCAGGTAATATTACTGAAATTCATGTTACTTATGATACAGATTCTTTAAGTGGAAGTGGAAGTGAAGCTAGCCAACGTAAAGTATCAGGAACCTTACATTGGGTTTCGATTGCACATGCTATAGAAGCTGAAGTTCGTTTGTATGATCGTTTATTTATAGATGAAGCTCCAGACAGTTATAAAGATAAAAATTTCTTAGATTTTGTAAATCCAAATTCGCTAGAAATTGTTACTGGATTTGTTGAACCAAGTTTAGCTACAGCTCAAAATGAAGATAAATTTCAATTTCAACGTTTAGGGTATTTTACTGTTGATAAAGATTCAACTGCTTCTAAACTAGTATTTAATAAGACAGTAGGATTAAAAGATGCTTGGGAAGAAAAAGGTAAAAAGGAAGAAAATAGCATTAATAATTCTTTAAAAGACATCAATAAATATTTTAAAGTTGAAACTAAAGCTGAACGTTTGGTAATTGAAAATACAATAGGGGAGAGTATAGCTGCTATTTCAAGTTTTTCATTATTACAAAATTCATTAAAGAAGAATATTAACAATAATAAGAGTTCGTTATTATTTGCTCAATTCATTCTGAAATATTCAAATTTAAAATCATCTGATTTTGAAGAAGAAGAAATAAAAAAATTATATACCATGTCACTAAGAAGTGAATCGACTTATGTTCGTTCGAAAGCACTTTTGAATTTAAGAGATTTGGAAACAGAAAATTTTAGAAATCAGTTTGAAGAAGAAATTCAAAAATTAAATTCAAATCCTCCAAAAAATGCTTCTGATAGAGAAAAGGAAATTTTGGAAGAAATGTTAAAAAAATAATATCAGTTTTAGTTATCAAAAAGCGCTTTTTATAAGCGCTTTTTTTATTATTTATAATTCCTATTAAAATACAAAAATTGATAGTTTTATTATATTAAAATCAACCTTCATAAATTGATTTTAAGATGTTTTTAATAATCAGTCAATATAATTATCGTTTTTATAAAAATAATTAATTAGCGTTCTTTATTTTAATTTAAACTAAATTTCAAGATGATTTTGTCGTTGTTAACATCAAAATGTTTATAAGTACAAAATCTTTACAATTCTGGTGCTTTTATCAGATTTCAATTCAAATTTTTTACTTAGCGACAGTTTTACATTTTTTGATTTTAAAATCATTTTAATTCCTTAAAAAAATATTTCTAGTAAGTGAGAAAACCTTTTGTTAAAATGGAATGAAAACCAGTAATCAGTTTTATTTATGAAAACTATGTATTATTATAATTTTATCTATTATTAATATTAATTATTATTTTTGTAATTTATATAGTTTTTTTAGATTAAAAACAGCTTCCATATGTTGTTTTTAAGACGTTTTTATAATTATAACAACTCTATAATTGGTTTTGTAAAAATAATTGATTAGCGTTCTTTATTTTAGTTTTAGACTTAATTTAAGCGTGATTTTGTCCTAATTGACACTGAAATGTTTATAAATACAGTATATTTCCCATTTTAATAGATTTTACCGATTCTCTATTCAATTTTTTGCTCTGTCTATATTTTCCTTTTTAGATTTTTAAAATGTAATCTCAAGATTATCTCGTTTACTCAAATAACAGAAATTTGTCTAGTATTAAATTTTATTGTAAAAAAAGGATGAAAGCTAAGTATCAATTTTAATTATATAAAATATAATTATTTATAGATTTTTATATTATTTATATATATTATTATTCTGTGATTTACTATAGTTTTTATATATTAAAAACAGCTTCTATATATTGTTTTTAAGACGTTTTGTAAAAATGGATAACTCTAATATTGGTTTTATAAAAAGGATTGATTAGCGTTCTTTATTTTAGTTTTTAATCAAATTTAAGATGGTTTAACGCGTTTTTAACATACAAATGCTAATAAATGTATTATTTTTATGAAAAGCCAATTAAGCAAATTTTTATAAAGTGGATTTATCCATTTTAAGATAAAAATGGAATGGGCTATGATTATAGAATTATTTCTTAAATCTTAAAATTTGATTTTATGTAAATTTTAGTTTTGAATAGTTTTAGATGGAATTATTAAAATTAATTTATCGTTTGTATTTTGTTTATGGTTTAGTTTTGATAATACTTTTTTTTACAAAGTGTTTTTTGATTTTATTTCATAAATATCAAAATCAACGAAATTGATTTTTTGATTATTTTCAAAATTGTTTATTTCGTTTCAAAATCTGCTTATCGAGGTTTACTTTATTAAGTTGAACTTAAAATCAGAAATTATGAAAATCAAATTTTTAATATTAGGATTATTATTTACGAGTTTTGCTTTCTCTCAAACTCATGAAATTCTCAAACATAACGGAGAAAAAATAGATGTCAATTATATAAAACAAGATAATGATCTTATTTACTATTCATTGAATGGTAGTCAGGAACAATTTGCAATTAGTAAATATGCAGTTTCTTCTCTTAAAGAAAAAGCAAGTTCTAAATCAGAATCTATTTCTCCTAAAATTCTAGTAACAGACAAGAAGGATTATAGTTTGGTAAAAGTTTTAAAACCTAGCCAAACTATCGGACTCAAAGAAGTTGAAACTTTTTCAGGATTGTCTACAAAAACAAAAGGGGAATCTCCTTTGGCTTTAAAGGAACATACTGAAAGACGTATTAAAACTAAGTCTGCAGATAATGGATATCCATTCGTAGCAATTGTCGAAAAACCAGATGGTAAGTATCAAGCAATTGCTTATGTATATTAAAATTATATTAAACATTTATTTATAAGAATTTTATCTATATAAAATTGATTATCTTTAGTATCAACTTTTAAAATTTATAGTTATGTCAAACAACACAGGAAACACAATATTAGCACTTCTTACTGGAGCAGCAATTGGAGCAGGAATTGGAATTTTGTTTGCACCAGATAAAGGTTCAAAAACAAGAGGACGTATTAAACATGGAATTGATGATGCAAAACATAATTTGAAGCACAAATTAGAAACATCAACAGAAGGTTTACGTGATAAGTTTTTAAATGCTAAAGAAGATTTAGATGGTACATATGAGAATTTGCTTTCGAATATGAGTCACAAAACAGAAGAAGTAATTTCTTTTCTTGAAACTAAATTAGCAGATTTGAAAACTCAAAATGCTAAACTTCAGAAATAAATAGCCCTTTTTTAGGCATAAGCGAAGTACACATTGGACTTTAATTGTTATTGTTTCAAAAAATTTAATTAATTTTAAGAATTGCAATACATTGGTTTCATTGTGTACTTTGTATTTTTTATCAAATCAACTAAAATAGTTATTTATGGCTTTTGAAGAGTTTAAAGAACATACCGAAAATATTCAAGATCAGGCAAAAGCCTATGTTGATAGTCACCTTGCTTATTATAAATTGTGGGGTTTTAAAGTTGCAATGAAATCTACAACAGTAATTTTTAAATTTATTTTGATTTTACTGTGTTTTAGTATGGTTATGTTGTTCGGATCTGTTGCGGCTGCTTTTGCTATTAGTGCTGCTTTAGGCAGTTACACTTTTGGATTTCTGATAGTAGGAGGGATCTATTTACTAGCAACGATACTCATTTTCTTTATAAAAGATAAAATGGTAGAAGGACCAATTTTAGAGAAATTTTCAGAAATCTTTTTTAACGACTAAATTATGGAAACTAAAAAATACTCATCATATGCTGAAATTGAAAGAGAATTGGAAATTCTAAAAATTGAGAAGCAAATTAATTATCAGAAGTTAGTTTTAAGTGTTCAAAAAACTAAAGAATCTTTAGAACCTCAAAATATAGTAAACGGATTTTTAGGTTCATACAAAACAATACTTTCTAATTCATATATAAAAATAATACAAGCGGCGATTCCTTATTTAATAGGATGGTTTATAAACAAAAAAAGAGGCCATTAAGCCTCTTTTTAAATTTTACATATAAATTATTCTTCTGTTTCTGGAGCTTCAGGAGCTTCATAATCTGGTTTTACTTCTGTCTTTGGTTTTACTTTTTTATTCGTTCTCTTCATCATCTCGCCAACTTGGTTCGATGCACTAAATGAAGCTACCATATTATTTAGCATGTCGCTTCCTGCTTGTGGTGAATTTGGTAACAAGATTAAGTTAGAATTTGCATCAGCACCAATAGCTTGTAATGTATCATAATGTTGAGTAACTACAATTAAAGCAGAAGCTTCTTGAGAATTAATACCCACTTTATTTAAAACATCAACACTTTCTACAAGACCTCTCGCAATTTCTCTTCTTTGATCTGCTATACCTTGACCTTGTAATCTCTTACTTTCAGCTTCCGCTTTTGCCTTAGCAACAATTCTAATTCTAGAAGCTTCTGCTTCAAATTCTGCTACAGTTTTTTCTCTATCAGCAGCATTAATTCTATTCATTGCATTTTTAACCTGGATGTCTGGATCAATATCAGTTACTAATGTATTGATAATTGTATATCCATAAGTAGTCATAGCTTCATTTAATTCTCTTTTTACTGCAATTGCGATATCATCTTTTCTTTCAAAAACATCATCTAATTTCAATTTAGGAACTTCGGCACGAACAACATCAAATACATAAGAGGTAATTTGATCGTGTGGATATTCTAATTTATAAAATGCATCATACACAGTTTCTTTAATAACCATAAATTGAACTGAAACTTTAAGTTTTACAAAAACGTTGTCTTTAGTTTTTGTTTCAATGATTACATCTAGCTGTTGGATTTTAAGATTTACTCGCCCAGCAATTCTATCAATCATAGGTATTTTTAATTGTAAACCTGATGTTCTTACACTTAGAAATTTTCCGAAACGTTCTATAATTACAGATGTTTGTTGCTTTACTGTAAAGAATGACGATAAGAAAATAAATAATCCGAAGATTAAAAGAATAATAATTGGAATGTTCATAACTGATAAATTTAGTTTAAATATTAACGGTCAAATTACGAAATTTCTTCCATTTTAATACGTTATGTTTTCATTAAAATAAAAAAGCGTTAAGAATAGCCTCTATTGGTATTCTTAACGCTTTTATTAATTATAGTATTTATTTGTTTACAAAGCTACTATTGCTTTTTGTATTCTTGAGATTGTTTCTTCTTTTCCTATGATTTCAACAATGTCAAATAGGTGAGGACCTTTTAAAGCTCCAACCAAACTCAAACGGAAAGGTTGCATAACTTTACCCATTCCAATTTCATTTTTAGTCATCCAATCTTTTACTATAGTTTCAATATTTACAGAAGTAAAATCTTCAATATTTTCTAGAACAGATGTAAGTTCTTGCATTAATGCAGGAGTTTCTTCCTTCCAGTTTTTACTTGCTTTTTCATCATATGATGTTGGAGCTTGAAAAAAGAAATCACTTAATTCCCAAAATTCTGAAACAAAATGAGCACGTTCTTTTATCAGAGAAACTATTTTTGTTGTCAGCTCTAGCGGAGTCGAGAACCCTTTTTCTTCAAGAATAGGAGAGAAGTCCTTAGCTAAATCTTCATTATTTTGTTTAATCAAATGTTGGTGATTAAACCATTTGTTTTTCTCTGGATCAAATTTTGCTCCTGATTTGTGTACTCTGTTCAGGTCAAATGCTTCTACTAATTCATTTAATGAAAAGATTTCTTTGTCAGTTCCATCGTTCCAACCTAATAAAGCTAGGAAGTTAATAACAGCTTCTGGGAAAAATCCTTTCTCTCTGTATCCAGATGAAACACCTTCTTCCGTTTTCCATTCTAATGGAAATACTGGGAAACCTAGTTTATCCCCATCTCTTTTAGATAATTTTCCGTTACCAATTGGTTTTAGAATTAATGGCAAGTGCGCAAATTCTGGTGCATCCCAACCAAAAGCTCTGTATAGTAAAACATGTAAAGGCATAGATGGTAACCACTCTTCACCACGAATTACATGAGATGTTTCCATCAAATGATCATCTACAATATTTGCTAAATGGTAAGTAGGCATTCCGTCACTTTTAAATAAAACTTTATCATCTAAAAGATTAGTTTCAAACTTAACTTCGCCACGAATAATATCTTGTAAATGCAATGTTTCGTTAACCGGAGTTTTAAATCGGATTACATAATGTTCGCCATTAGTAATTCTCTTAGCAGTTTCATCAGCAGAAATTACTAGAGAAGTATCCAGCTTTTCACGGTTATGATGATTGTATATAAAAGTTTTTCCTTCTGCTTCGTGTTGTTTTCTTAGAGCATCTAATGATTCTGGAGTATCAAATGCATAATACGCCCAACCTGAATTGATCAATTGATCAGCATATTGTTGGTATAAATGTTTACGATCACTTTGTCTGTATGGACCAAATTTTTCATTTTTTCCAACAGTTTCATCTGGAGCAATTCCTAACCATTCTAAAGCTTCCATAATATAAGCTTCGGCTCCAGGAACAAAACGGGTTTGATCTGTATCTTCAATTCTAAGATAAAAAACACCGTTATGTTTTTTTGCAAATAAATAATTAAATAGGGCAGTACGAACACCACCAATATGTAATGGTCCAGTCGGACTTGGTGCAAAACGCACACGAACTTGCTTTGACATTTGTTTAAATTTTGATGCAAAGATACGATTCTAATTAGAGAATTTGAATATGAGTTTTAATGTGATAATGTGTTGTTTGCAGTTCAATTGACTAATTATCTAATAGATCATTATCTAATTAAAATTATTACTTTTATAGGTTATAAGCAAAACAGAATACTATTTTGAAAACAGTTCCATTTATATATCAAAAGCTTGAAGATTTTATAAAGAAATATTACACCAATGAGTTGATTAGAGGTTTACTTCTTTTTACTGGATTTGGTTTATTATATTTTTTATTTACCATTTTCATTGAATATTTTCTTTGGTTAAAGCCATTAGGAAGAACTCTTTTGTTTTGTGCTTTTGTATGTGTAGAAGTGTTTCTGTTGTTTCGTTTTATTATGTTTCCACTTTTTAAATTATTTAAGATTCAAAAAGGGATAGATTATAAGGAAGCTTCAAGAATCATTGGAAATCATTTCACAGAAGTAAATGATAAATTAACCAACTTTTTGCAACTATCATCTAGTACTAATGAGATTGAACAATCAGAATTAATGTTGGCTTCTATTGAACAAAAAGCAAATTCATTACAATTGATTCCGTTTAGCAATGCAATTAATTTTAGTGCTAACAAGAAATATTTACCCTTAGCTTTAATACCAATTTTATTCTTTTTAGTTTTTTATATTTCTGGAAATAGTGGTATCCTTTCTCAAAGTTTAAATAGGGTAGTGCACTTTAATGCTGCTTTTCTACCTCCAGCTCCTTTTAAATTTGTAGTTCTAAATTCAAATTTACAAACAGAACAGAATAAAGATTTCATCCTTCAAGTACAATCTGAAGGGAATGTTATTCCTGAGAATGTTATGATTCATATTGAAAACGAAAGTTATTTTATGGAATCAACTAAACCTGGAGTATTTGAATTTAAAATAGAAAAGCCTAATAGTAATGTTGAGTTTTATGTAGAGGCTAATCAGGTAACTTCTCCTTCATATGAATTGAAAGTTATTACAGTTCCTTCTATTGCAAACTTCGAAATGCAATTAAATTATCCATCTTATTTAAATAAAAAAAGTGAAACTATAAGTGGCACTGGTAATGCGATTTTACCTGAAGGAACTCGTGTAACTTGGAAAATGAATACCAAATCTACTCAAAATGTGGATTGGAAAGAAGGGAGCACATTAATTCCCTTTGTAAAAGGAGATAATAGCTTTATTTTATCTAAAAATATTGCTCAAAATACAGAATATCAAATCCTTACATCTAATAATAAGATTAAAAACTACGAAAAACTCAATTATCAGCTCTCAGTAATCAAAGATCAGTATCCTACTATCAATGTAAGCGTTGCTCCTGATAGTTTAAAGCTAGGAAAGGATTATATGTTAGGGCAATTATCAGATGATTATGGTTTGTCAAAATTGCAAATTGTGTATTACGAGCGTAACAAACCTAACAATGCCAAACGTGGAACAATTGCTGTCAAGAACAATGTCTTTGATCAATTTGTTTTTTCATTTCCTAGTAATCTTCCTGTTGAGCAAGGTGTATCTTATGAATATTATTTTGAAGTTTTTGATAACGATGCTCCACATAATTTCAAGAGTGCAAAGTCTTCCGTTTTCTCAGACCGTGTTGCAACTAATGATGAGTTACACGAGCTAGATTTAGAACAACAAAATAGTAATATTAATGCTCTTTCTAAATCTTTAAAAAGTCAGGATAAGCAAATTTCTGAATTAGAAAAACTTCAAAAAGTAGGTAAGGAAAAGAATAATTTAGAGTTTAAAGACCAACAAAAAGTAAATGATTTTATCAAGCGTCAGAAACAACAAGACCAAATGATGAAAGAATTTGCTGAGAAGATGAATCAGAATCTTGATAAATTCAAGACTGAAAAGAAAGATCAAACTATTGAAGATTTACAAAAGCGTTTAGATAATGCGGATAAGGATTTAGAGAAAAATCAAAAGCTATTAGATGAACTTAAAGACCTAAATGATAAAATAAAGAGTGATGAATTGTTTGATAAGATAGATAAATTTAAACAAATTTCTAAAAACCAATCTAAGAATTTAGAGCAATTAGTTGAGCTTACAAAGAGATATTATGTAACTAAAAAAGCTGAACAGTTAAAAGATAAACTGGATAAGTTAGCAGATAAACAAGATCAGCTTTCTAATAAAGAAAAAGAAAACACTTCAGAGAAGCAAGATGAAATTAATAAAGCATTTGATAAACTTCAGGAAGATTTAAAAGATTTAAAGAAGGAGAATAAGTCTTTAAAAGCTCCAATGGAAATACCTGCTGATGCTAATAAAGAAAAAGATATTGATAATGATTTAAAGAAAGCTTCAGAAGAGTTAAAGAAAAACAACAGTGCAGGAGCTAAGCCTAAACAGAAAAATGCTGCAAAGAAAATGAAAGAGATGGCTCAGAAAATGAAGGAAGGAATGCAGTCTTCTGAGCAAGAACAATTGGAAGAAGATGTTAAAATGTTGCGTCAGATTTTAGATAATCTTTTAGCTTTTTCACTATCTGAGGAAGCAGTTATGCTACAGTTTAAATCACTTAAATTAGGTTCGTCAGTTTTCAATAAGAATATAAAGATTCAGCAAAACTTAAAATTACAGTTCAAGCATATTGATGATAGTTTGTTTGCTTTGTCTTTACGTAACCCTAAAATAGCTGAAGATGTTACAAAAGAAATAGGGAACGTTCAATACAATATGGATAAAGCGCTTGAAACTTTAACGGATGTTCAGATCCGTAAAGGTGTTTCTCACCAACAATATGCTGTTTCATCAGCTAATAAATTGGCTGATTTCCTAAGTGATTTATTGAGTAATATGCAAATGTCTATGGCTAGTCCTAGTTCAGGACAACCCAAACCTGGTCAAGGAGAAGGCATGCAATTGCCAGATATAATAAAAAAACAAGAGGGACTTGGTAAGAAAATGAAAGAAGGAATGGAAAAAGGGCAGGGGCAAGGACAAGGAAAAAATGGTAAAAATGGAAAGGATGATAAGTCTGGTGGTAAAGGAAACTCTGGTGAGAATGGTGATGATGGAGAAGGAAATGCTCAAGAAATAATGGAAATTTACAAAGAGCAAGTTCGTCTTAGAGAAGCATTACAAAAGGAATTAGAAAAACAAGGACTCGGACCAAATGGACAAAAGACATTGGAACAAATGAAACAGTTAGAAAAACAACTTTTGAATAAAGGTTTTAAGAATGAAAACTTGCAACGTATATTGAATATTCAGCAAGAATTATTAAAGTTAGATACAGCTGTTCAAGAACAAGGCCAAGAGAACAAGCGACAATCAGAAACAAATAGGAAAGAATTTAATAATCAATCTAATGCGTTGCCTGCGTCATTATCAGATTATTTAAATAGCATAGAGATTTTAAACAGACAATCATTACCTTTGCGATCGAATTTTAATCAAAAGGTTCAAGAATATTTTAATACTAAATGATCAATTTTAATTACGAAACAGACTTCGTTTTAGAGAATGAAGAAGCGTTTGAAGGATGGCTATCTGCTGTCATTCTATCAGAGAATAAAAAAGAAGGGGAGATAAGTTACATTTTTTGTGATGATGAATATCTTCATAAAATAAATGTAGAGTATCTTAATCATGATACACTTACTGATATTATCAGTTTTGATTATACTGTAGGTAACGAATTAAACGGAGATATTTTTGTTTCTGTTGAGAGGGTTCGTGATAACGCTCTAGATTTTAATGTTCCTTTTGATAATGAATTGAAGCGTGTGTTAGCTCACGGTATCTTACATTACTGCGGATATAAAGATAAGTCTGAAACTGAAGCAGTATTAATGCGTTCAAAAGAGGAAGAAAAAATTGCAATGTTCCACGTGGAACTATAATTAAACAACTTCTTTTTTATACATGTTCCACGTGGAACATGGTTTGATTTTACTGCAAAAAAAAATAAAGTGTTTCACGTGGAACATTTTATTTATAGTTTTTTAGAGAGTTCCACGTGGAACAAATTAATAAAGTTAATTCTGGAAAGTGCCTTAAACTGTTTCTGGAGAATAATAAAACAAAATGTTTTTAGAAGAATACGATGTTATTGTAGTTGGCGCAGGACATGCTGGCTCAGAGGCCGCGGCAGCGGCCGCGAATCTTGGATCTAAAACTTTGCTTGTAACAATGAGCTTGCAAAACATAGCACAGATGTCATGCAACCCAGCAATGGGAGGAATTGCAAAAGGGCAAATTGTGCGTGAGATTGATGCGCTAGGTGGGTATTCAGGAATTGTTTCTGACCGCACAGCGATTCAATTTAAAATGTTGAACAAATCAAAAGGACCTGCAATGTGGTCGCCAAGGGTTCAGAGCGACAGAATGCGTTTTGCAGAAGAATGGAGAATGATGCTTGAAGGAACTCCTAATCTTGACTTTTACCAAGAAATGGTGAAAGGTCTGATTATTGAGAATGGAAAGATAAAAGGTGTTCGAACTTCGCTTGGAATCGAAATTCGCTCCAAGTCGGTTGTTCTGACAAACGGAACTTTCTTGAATGGTTTGATTCATATTGGTGATAAACAATTCGGAGGAGGTAGAGCAGGAGAAAGTGCTGCATACGGAATCACCGAAGATTTAGCTCAAGCAGGTTTTGAATCTGGAAGAATGAAAACAGGAACGCCTCCGCGCGTGGATGGACGTTCTTTGGATTATTCTAAAATGAATGAAGAAAAGGGAGATGCTAAACCGGATAAGTTTTCATACTCGGATGTTACTACGCCTTTGGTTCACCAAAGGTCTTGCCATATGACATACACTTCTTTGGATGTGCATGATATTTTGAGATCAGGTTTTGATCGTTCGCCAATGTTTAATGGAAGAATAAAAAGTATCGGCCCAAGATATTGCCCGTCTATTGAAGATAAAATTAATCGTTTTGCAGATAAAGAGCGTCATCAGTTATTTGTTGAGCCAGAAGGTTGGAACACTTGTGAGGTTTATGTAAATGGATTTTCTACTTCCTTGCCAGAGGATATTCAGTTTAAAGCGTTGCGCACTGTAGTAGGTTTTGAGAATGTGAAATTTTTCCGTCCTGGTTACGCAATCGAATATGATTATTTTCCACCAACGCAATTGAAACATACACTTGAAACTAAATTAGTAGAAGGTTTATATTTTGCTGGACAAATAAACGGAACGACTGGATATGAAGAGGCAGCTTCGCAAGGTTTAATGGCGGGGATAAATGCGCATTTAAAAGTTCACGAAAAAGCACCATTAATTTTAAAACGTGATGAAGCGTATATTGGTGTTTTAATTGATGACTTAATTACGAAAGGAACAGAAGAGCCTTATCGTATGTTTACGTCACGTGCTGAATATAGAACTTTGTTGCGTCAAGATAATGCCGATTTCAGATTAACGCCAATGTCATATGAAATTGGTTTGGCTTCGGAGAAGCGATTACGTAGAATGGAGCATAAATTAAAAGAATCAGAAAAAATGGTTGCCTTCTTTAAAGAAACAAGTGTTTCTGTTGCTGAAGCAAATCCTATTTTGGAATCTAAGGGAACAGCTTTGATTTCTCAGGGTGATAAAATGTTCAAGGTTTTTTCTCGCCCTCAAATAGATTTGGAAGATATTATGAAATTTGAGAAGGTAAAGGAATATGTTGAACTAAATGATTTGGATCAGGAAATTTTAGAACAAGCCGAAATTCAAGTTAAATATTCTGGTTATATCGAGAAAGAAAGAAATAACGCTGATAAGCTAACTAGATTAGAAGAAGTGAAAATCCCTGAAAATTTTGATTACAATAAAATAAAATCAATGTCGATTGAAGCAAAACAAAAATTAGCAAAAATTCGTCCTGTGACGATTTCTCAAGCTTCAAGAATTAGCGGTGTTTCTCCAAGTGATATTTCGGTGTTGCTAATTTATATGGGAAGATAAAATTTTGCTTCAAGTTTTTAGTCTCAGTTTTTAGATTAAACTCAATTTGTGAAAATTAAATTAATAAGTTGTTATCTGAATAGTGTAGATGATTAGCTAATATATTTTAAACTGATTACTGAGACTGTAAACTTGAAAATTGTTCCACGTGAAACTATTTTGTAAAGCCTTAGTTTTACAAGAACTTTTAGTTTTTAATTTATTTGTAAATTAGAAATGATTCTGTTTTATTTGATTTTTTTTGTTAGTTCATTTTTTAAATAGACGGAGTGGAGTTTGTTTTACTAATTTGTTTTCCAGAATATTTATTTAAATGATTTTGATTATAAAAATTTGATTTGATCTGATTGTGTTTTAGTTTATGAATGTGCTGTATAATCAGAATCAATATTCGTTGGATGTTCGTTTTGGTTTTTTTTTTGAAATTATAAAATCATCATCTGAAATTAACTAGATTGAAAACTGTTTTGAGAATTATTGATTTTTATTAATACTGATTTTGTAATCTTAAATTATTTGTTCCACGTGAAACTACTTTGTGAAGTCTTGATTTTACAGAGAATAATAAGTTTTTAATTTTTTAGATTATGAAAATTATTAAAGAAGAAGTTTTATCGTCGGAGCTAAAAGAATCCTTATTGCAACTTTGGAACAATGAATATCCCGCGAGTTTAAATCATGAAGCAATTCATGATTTTGATTTGTATTTGAAAAGTTTGTCAAATGAAAAACATTATTTTTTAATTGATGATGAGAATAAAATTAAAGCATGGGCGTTTACTTTTTTGAGAGAAAATAAAGTTTGGTTTGCAATAATTATCGATAGTCAAATTCAAGGAAGAGGTAAAGGCTCGTTATTGATTAAAGAATTAAAAAAGAGCAATGATAATTTGAATGGTTGGGTTATTGACCATGAGAATGAAATTAAAAATAATGCAACGCCATATAAATCGCCATTGTTGTTTTATGTAAAAAACGGTTTTACTGTTTGTTCAGAAATAAGAATGGAAAATGAAAAAATATCAGCTGTCAAAATAAACTGGAAGCGTTAAAGAAAAATAAATAATAAGAATAAAAAACCCTAAAAATGAAAGATTTCGTTTTTAGGGTTTACTATAAAAATAAACCAAAATACCAATAATTATAAAATGGACGTTTTAAATAAAAAACATTTTCTTACTGTAAAAGATCACTCAGTTTCTAAAGAAATTTTTGAATTGTATTATGATGAAACTTTGGACATGCTAATTACATCTCCACAACCCAATGAAAATGATTTGGGGAAATATTACGAAAGTGAAGATTATATTTCGCACACAGACAACAAACGTTCATTATTTGAAAAAGCATATCACATTGTAAAAAATATTGCACTGAAGAATAAATTAAATTTGATTAATTCTGAAAACCCACAAAAGGGAAGAATTTTGGATATTGGTGCTGGAACCGGAGATTTTTTATTAACGGCAAAAGAGAATGGATGGGATACAGTTGGAGTAGAACCGAGCGATAGAGCTAAATCTATTGCAATCAAAAAAGGAATTTCTTTTGTTGAAAAAATTTCGGAGTTAGAAAATAACTCTTTTGATGTAATTACGATGTGGCATGTTTTGGAACATGTTCCAAATTTAGAATTGCAAATTCAAGAATTGAAGCGATTACTAAAACCAACTGGAACGTTAATTGTAGCAGTTCCAAATTTTAAATCTTTTGATGCAAATCATTATAAAACTTTTTGGGCAGCTTATGATGTGCCAATTCATTTTTGGCATTTCTCAAAAAAAGCAATTCAGTCTCTTTTTGAAAAAGTAGATATGCGCCTGGAAAAAATTCTTCCAATGAAATTTGATTCATTTTATGTGAGCTTACTTTCGGAAAAATACAAAACCGGAAAAATGAATTATCTATCGGCGTTTTTTATCGGATTAAAGTCAAATTGGAAAGCAAAGCGAACTTTAGAATATTCATCTCACATTTATGTATTAAAAAACAAGTAAAACGCATTTATAGTTGTTTTAAAGCGCTTTTTAGGTGGTAAACATGTATTTGTATTCCTTTTTTTAGAAAATCGCTTAAATAAAGGCTGGTGAATCCACTATTAATAGCAGTAAATTATAAATAAATAGAGTTTGATAATAAAAATTGATACTAGAAAAATTGAGCATTTTCAAACATTTTTAGCCACTTTTGATGTGTCAATTCATTTTTTTTAAAATCGATTCTTTTTTTTAAAAACAGCTAAGCATTTAGAAAAAATTCTTGTCATGAAATTTGACGCGTTTTATGCGAGTCTATTTTCTTAAAAATGAAAAACTGCGAAAATGAATTATCTATTGGCGTTTTTTATCGGATTAGAGTCAGATTTGAAAGCAAAACGAACTTTAGAATATTCATCTCATATTTATGTCTTAAAAAACAAGTAAAACGCATTTTTAGTTGTTTTAAAGCGCTTTTTAGATGGTAAATATGTATTTGTATTCCTTTTTTTAGAAAATCGCTTAAATAAAGGCTGGTAAATCCATTATTAATAGCAGTAAATTATAAATAATCTAAGTTTAATAACAAAAATTGATTGCTAGAAAAATTGAGCATTTTTTAAACTTTATGTCGATGCTATTGATTTTTTTATATTTTTGTCATTCATACTTTAAAAAATAGAAATTAACAAAATGAAAAAAGCATTAGTAATTATCGCACTTTCGATTTCAGTAGTTGCTTGTAATAAACCAGCAGAAGTTAAGGAAGTAAAAACAGCTTACGTTGATACTTCAGTTTTAATGAAAGAGTACACTGAAGCAAAAGATTTAGAAGCTAAATACAAAGCACAAGCAGAGGAAAAAGGTAGACAGCTTCAAGCGGAGATTACTCGTTTCAAACAAGATGCTGCTAATTTTCAAAGCCAAGCACAAGCCAATGGTCAAGCATGGGCGCAACAAAGAGGTGCTGAGTTACAAAAAAGAGAACAACAATTGGGATATGCTCAACAAGCATTAGCTCAACAATTGCAACAAGAAAGTGGTGCAGAAATGGATTCTTTAGTTACAGGAGTTAAAAAATTCATCAAGAATTACGGTAAAGAAAAAGGGTACGCTTATATTTACGGTACTGGAGATGCCGCATCGATTTTATATGCAGAAGACAAATTTGATATCACAAAAGAGATTGTTAAAGCTTTGAACGATAACTACAAAGCTGGTACAAAACTAGATACTAAAACTGACGCTAAAGCAAAAGACTCAGCAGCAGTTAAAAAATAATTCAAACAAACTATTTTTAAAGCCTATATCTTTCTGGATATAGGCTTTTTTTATTATAAAATATTTACAAGTAGGCTTTTTACTCAATATGTTCTTCTATTTTTGTAAAATGATTTTCTGATATGAATTTCGTTTCTTTTTAGTTCTAAAATACAAGCCAAATGCAAAATATTTCCGAAGCCGCAGCTTACACATTACAGTTTATTAATCAAACGCAACGTTCCGTTTTTCTTACAGGTAAAGCTGGAACTGGTAAAACTACTTTATTGCGTGAAATTATTGAAACTACTCACAAAAATACTGTTGTTGTTGCACCCACTGGAATTGCAGCGTTAAATGCTGGAGGTGTGACAATTCACTCCATGTTTCAGCTACCATTTGCTGGATTTATTCCGGATAATTCCTCTCCACAATTTTCTGAAACAACTAAGTTTGAAACGAAAGCAACTTTGCGCAGGCATTTTAAAATGAATAATGTAAAGCGTGCAGTTATTAGAAATATGGAGCTTTTAGTTATAGATGAAGTAAGTATGTTGCGTGCCGATTTACTTGATGCTATGGACTTTATGATGCAAACCGTTCGTAAGAATAGTTATCCATTTGGCGGTGTTCAGGTTTTATTTATTGGCGATTTATTACAATTGCCTCCTGTAATTCGTGATGAAGAATGGAGAACTTTGAGAACGTATTACCGTGGAAAATTCTTTTTTCATTCGCATGTAATTCAACAAAACCCGCCTTTGTATATTGAATTATCTAAAATTTTCCGCCAGACAGATGATTCGTTTATTTCGGTATTGAATAATTTGAGAAACAACCAGATTACACCACAAGACATTCAGAGTTTGAATCAGTATGTTCAGCCTGATTTTGACTTAAAAAATAACCCAGGTTATATAACGCTTACTACGCATAATGCTAAAGCTGATACAATTAATAATCAGGCAATCAATGATTTAAAAGTAAAAATGAATAATTATTTTCCTGATATTGTAGGTGATTTCCCTGAGAAAATATACCCACTTGATCCAAATCTTCAACTTAAAGTTGGGGCTCAGGTTATGTTTGTTAAGAATGATTTGTCTTTTGATAAAAATTATTTCAATGGTAAAATGGGTGTAATTAAATCTCTTTCGAGCCAGGAAATCATGGTTCATTTTCCAGAAGAAGATAAAACCATTGAAGTTGAAAAATACGAATGGCAAAATATTCGTTACAAAGTTGACGAAATGACTCAGGAAATAGAGGAGGAGGTTCTGGGAACTTTTGTGCAATATCCGATCAAACTTGCATGGGCAATTACGGTTCATAAAAGCCAAGGTTTGACTTTTGACAAAGCTGCGCTCGATGTATCGCAAGTTTTTCTTCCCGGACAGGCATATGTCGCATTATCGCGTTTACGTTCTTTAAACGGGCTTATTTTGCTTTCTCCGCTACGTATGAATGGTATTTCTAACGATCAAGATGTAATGGATTATGCTTTGAATAAAGCTTCGGAAGAATTATTGAAGAACTCACTGCACTTTGAAACAAAGAATTTTATTCATAAGTATTTGGCTAACAGTTTTGATTGGGCTGATCTTGCTCAAGAATGGCGCAATCATCAATACAGCTATAATGATAAATCTGAAAATTCTCAAAAAGCCAAACATGCCAGTTGGGCTAAAAAGCAAGCTTTGATAATTGAATCACTTGTTGATCCAGCAAAAAAATTCATCGTTCAGTTAAACAGGATTTTTAATAATGAAACGGTTGATTTAATACATGTTTCTGAACGGATAGAGGCAGCCTACAGTTATTTCATGAAACCTATGGATGAATTGGTTGATGAGCTTTTGTATAAAATGGAAGAAATTCAGCGTGCAAAAAAAATGAAAGCATTTTATGATGAATTAAATTTATTGGAAGAATTGCAGACTAAAGCTGTTTTACGCCTATTTAAAGCCCGTTTATTGATCAAAACTGTTGTTGCGGGTGAAACTATATCAAAAGAGAAATTAACTTCGCCAGAGATTAAAAATTACAGGTCAAAGAAAACAACAACTATTCAAGAAAATTTTAAAAATAAAAATAGTGACTTAATTGATGATGATGAGCCAATTAGGCGTTATTCTGCTAAGACAACGAAAGAGAAAACAGTTAAAAAATCGACTGTAGAAGAGACGTATGAATTATGGCTTGAAAAAAACTCTATTTCGGAAATTGCTACTATTCGTAAACTGACTACTCAAACAATTGAATCTCATTTTGTAAAATTGATTCAAGAGAAAAAGATTAAGGTTGAAGATGTTTTATCTCCGGATAAAATTACTGCATTAACTGAAGCTTTTCAGTTCTACAAAGAAGAATCGCTTACGGGTTTGAAAGAACAACATGGAGAAAAATTTACTTGGGATGAATTGCGAATGTTTAAAGCAAGTTTGAATTAAGTAATGATGCTAAATATTCATTTATAATTGCAAAATTGAAATGAACACGATTTTATAGTAAAATATACGTTTTTAACCGATTTTAAACATCATCTAAATAAAACTATAGGCTGTCTGAAAAGTAATTTTCGGACAGCCTATTTTAACATCATTTAAACATTGATTAAATTCAATTACATTATCATTAAATAACGTATTTGTATTGTCAACGTTGTTTTCATAGCTATGGACATTCCTATATTATTAAATTAATAGATTTTAAAGCAGTCGATATTTCACAGCTAATAAGATACCAATAGTTTTCTTGCTAAATTACGAGATAGTTTGTGCTTAGACAAGATTATTTCAACTAGATTAATTGGTGTATTATTTATTATTATCAGTTGCTTTTCTATTTCTTTAATAGTCATAGTTTTTATTTAAGTTAATGATGCAGGAATAAATAAATTAGTTGCTTTTACTCTTCTTATATAAATAAGATTATTAGGAGTTGATATTTCAGAAAAATATGATACTTCTGATTGTTCAGGCATTTCTGGTGTGTAAGTTGTATTTGGTGTAATTGTCAATCTACAATCTGCTTTACCTGTATATTCCATATTTGTTAGCGACTCTATAATGACTCCATTAACTGAAATCAAATACTTGTGTGAGTTTTTGTCTTTAGAAAGGTTAATTTTTAGAGTTATGTAAGGTACATCAACTAAATTCCAAGAATAAACTGTTGTGTTTTTTATATCATTATTGTTATATACGTTAATACTTAAGTTATAAGGATAATCAGCCGCCATCCCTACTTCACCGCTGGCTAATATAATTTCAGTTTCTAAGATATCCCCATTTTTCATTTGTGTTAGACTATTAAAATTAGAAGGATAGATTCCATTCAAAATATCTCCACTATATCCATAGCCTTTCCACATATACAATGTTTCACCTGACTGAGCATATCCATGAAATACTACATCACTATTATACGTATTATTACCCTCAAAAAATGCACCGACAAGATTTCTACAACTGCTGGTAGGGCTTATCTCAGATCTGATATCTTCATGAGTTTCCCATAATATCCCATTTTCATCACGCTCTATAGCTCCATTTACAGGAACTGTTGTTAATGTTCCATTTGGAATGATTAAAGGTGGATTTGTTACACTTCCTTTAAATGTAGTAATCGTATTATTCCACTTTAAGGGTAGTGATTTAATCCAGTTCCACCAATTAAAAAGTTTTAATCGGCTTATTACTTTGTTGTCTTCAGATATATTTGTATCAATTTGTGTTTCGCTATCTGTTGCTAATGTTGCTGTTAGTTTTGTGTTCAATTGGTCTTTTAAGCCTTCAATTTCAGTAATTTCATGTGTATGTGAAAGTAAAGCCTTTTCATTTAGAGTTTTTTCTAAGTCTTTAATATCAACAATCTCATGTGTGTGTGTGATTAAAGCTTTTCCATCTAAAACACTTTCTAAATTTTGAATATTGGTAATCTCATGTGTATGTGAAAGTAAAGCTTTTTCATCTAAAGCACTTTCTAAATTTTGAATATCAGTAATCTCATGTTTATGTTTGATTAAAGCCTTTTCATTTAGAGTATTTTCTAGGTCTTGAATATCAATAATTCTATGTGTATGTATGATGTCTGCTTTGTTGTCAAACAAATCTGCATGTGCTTTTTTATTGTTTATATGTGCCTCAAGTTGGGATTTTTCTGCTTTAGTATTTAAGGTGTTTTCAAGGCCAAAAATACTTGATTGAGGTATTTGTTCATCTTTATGCCAAAACGATGCCCAGGTGGCCCAAAATTGCACTTGAGTGGGTTTATAACCAGTTTTAAACCAGTTTAAAATTGTATTTATGTTTGTTGCCATTTTTTGTATGTTTAAAAAGTAATTTATTTGATAAGGTTTATAGATAAGAAGTGTACTTGAATTTAAGTAATAGAAATTGACAAAAAATCGTATTTAATATTTTGTCAATTTTGAATTTCTATATTAAGCTCAATAAAAACTTTCTTATCGAACATAATTTTAATTATTTTAACCAGTAAAATTTTGTTATATTTTTATTTTATACGTGTTAATAGTTACATAATGAGTGGTATTTTTCTGGTGCCATAACTTCCTTTTTTAATTAGATGTTCGTGACTTGCTTTAAATAACAACCTTAGTTTGTATTACTAAAAGTATATAGACAAATTGAAGCTTCCTTAATAGTTGTCCTTGTTTATTTTGTTCAGTATAAATCAATTCTTTTACAATTGAAAATGAGTATTTAATCATGCTGATTTTTACTCAATGCGCTGTTAATAGTTTCTTTTTTTTCCGAATTGATAGCCTCCTTTTTCTTTAAAGGGAGGTTAAACAAGTCTTTAAAAATCACATTACCTGATGCATTTATACTGGTAATGATGCTCGATAATTGGCATTCAAACGGCTAAACGACAACTTTCAACGCTTTTTATATTGATTGATAAAAAATGTAAGCACTAATCCCAACGGAAATAATAATGTCGCAAAAACAAGCGAAACAAATGCTAAAGCTGTCACCATTATACCTTCATTGTAAACTAATTACCAACCGGTTCACCATTCATAATGAAATTATTCATTAAGAAACCTATTGCAAGCGGTGCAGTTATATTAATCTCTGGGCTTTCAAGAGTGCTACCCTGAAAGTGTTACATCACCTTTTCATACCTAGGGTAACCGTAATCAACCATAACGTAATCGGGAGGCATTATCTCTCTTTGTTTCATTAAATAATTAAATAAAGAGAGTATAATTATTTCCTTTCTAATAAAAAGCCAGTCCAATTAAGGCAAAACATAATCCTGCTAAATATGTTGGCACATCAGTTGTACCTAGAATGAGGTTTAAAAATTTATTCATTTTATTTTTTTTAAGTTAAGGTACTGGTGTTATGGATGTTTGAAACCAACCAGTTGAAGTTTTTTCATAGATCAATGATCCGCCGTGTATTTTGTTGGCTATAACTCTTTTCACGATAGTACCTCCGTACGTAGTTTCTAAATAGCTGGAAGACAAATTAACAGTCGTGTTATTTTCTACAGTTGTATTAGCTAATGCTAATTCATAAGTACCATCTACTGAAGGTGCCGGAAATTTTATATTAGTATTAGCGACAGGGGTAGCTATTTCTATTATAGTTTGTTTACTTGTAATTCCTCCATCATTACTATAATTTTCATTAATTTGAAAACTACCTTCTGAAGATAGAAATTCATTCTTTTTAATTTTTCGATTATCTACGCTATCTATAGATTGTGTAGCAAATCCACCAATAGTCGAACCATTTATGGCAGTCGCTACTATTTTAACAGTCTTAAGTTCATCTGGACTACTAACCTGACCTATAGCAGGACCATTATCTAATACTCTTTGAAAAGTCACCTCGTCTCTAGTAGTAAGCACATAATTAAAGCCATCATTCCCAACATTTACAACTTTATCGTTTGGTAATTTGAAAAATAAAGACCCCGAACTATCAACAGGTAAGCTACCTGTTAGAGAAATAATATGATGGTTTACCCCTTTTTCGCCTGAGGTAAAACCAAATGCCGTAGGGGTTATCCCAAAACTACTCGTAGGACAACTAAATGAAATAGAATTATCAGTACCTAAATCAGAGTCATCTATACTTAGAAACTTAGAATAAGACGAATCACTTGTCCAAGTCCTATTTAAATCCATAGTTTGTTGTAAGTTTTGAGAGCTACTAGTAGGGATATCACCTATTGTAGCTAAAATACCGCTTTTATCAGGAAACCTTAAATGATTGGTTTGCGTAGGCACTTCAAACGATACACTAGTAGCCTTATCGTTATACTCCTGTGTAATGTTAATACCGCCCGTAAGCTGTACCTTGCTTCCAAGTCTGCTCCCATCTGTATTTGTTTTGTCTGAACTTAATGACCCACCCCAAGGCGAAATGTACATAGAAGACCTTAAACTATTGTCGCTACTAAATGAGGTCATTTCAAATGGTTTGTTGTGCAATATAGCTGTAGCCTTTTGATTAGATACATCTTGTAAATTTGGAGGATTCCCCTGTGCTGGAATGTCTGATAATAGAGCAAATGTGCCACTCTTATCAGGCATTATAAGTTCGTTGAATTGGCTAATATCTTGAACTCTTATTATAGTCATGTTTCCACTTCTTCTAAACATCATTGCAGATGTATCAAATTTGGAACTCGATCCATAATCGTCAACAATTTCTATAGCCGTAGGTTCTAATACTACTCTATTACCTGCCATAGGGTCTGATGAGTCACTGCTTGATACACTAATTTGATTCCCTCCAAATCTTGATGTACTCTTTATGGTAGAAGATTTGTCTATATATTCTGTTTCCAACCCTATCGCAGAGATAGTATTGTTAATAGTACTATCAAACCTATCCTTTGATATAATTATATCTTTATCTGTGGTATTTCCGTTAGCCAATGTTTTGTCTAGATTTTGAGTTCCATTTAAGTCACTTCTTGGAATCCATTTAATAATTTTATCTACACCTCTTGCTAAAATGCTGTCTGATTTTGAAGTAGAAGCTGGTACATTGTCTAATTCTAATGGTTTGCCAAACCAGGTTGTTGA
Source organism: Flavobacterium sp. 140616W15 (assembly GCF_003668995.1). Classification (NCBI taxonomy): domain Bacteria; kingdom Pseudomonadati; phylum Bacteroidota; class Flavobacteriia; order Flavobacteriales; family Flavobacteriaceae; genus Flavobacterium; species Flavobacterium sp. 140616W15. The sequence goes on along the minus strand of NZ_CP033068.1, from coordinate 4,048,417 downwards.
TTGTGCCGATACATTAATTGTAATGATCATGGCTAAAAAGAAGAGAAACTTTTTCATATTATTTATTGTCTTTAAAAATTAATTGAGGTTTTGATGTTGTTGTAATTTTTTCAATCGTAAGTGTACCATCATTTTAACTGATAACTGCTTTTAAGTTGGAATTACTGGAATCAGTGATTGTAACACTGTTGCTTTGAACTTGTTTTCAAGCTGAGAGATTTGTGTCTCTAAAATTTTAATTCTTTTTTTTATTTTCATATAATTAGTTAATTAGTGTTAATAGTAGGAAGATTTCAACTGATCGTCACCGCCATTCCAATTGCCATTGATAAAACGACCTTCAACAATTCCCATGCAATAGTCGCCCTGCTCTTTTTTGTCTTCATTATGGTTTGGTGCGACTTTAAAAACCAGTAATCCTGCAACTGGAATTATCCTAGCTTTTAAAATTATATTTGCGTGAGCATTGGTATCAGTTTTATGTGCGTTAAATTGGTCATTTTCCGTTTTAGCATTTAAGACGTTTGTAAGATTGTTTATACTGCTTTGCGGTATTTGTTCGTCTTTGTGCCAAAACGAAGCCCAGGTGGCCCAAAATTGTGCTTGAGTGGGTTTTAAGCCCGTTTTGAACCAATTTAAAATTGTATTTATGTTTGTTGCCATATTTTGTGTCTTTATATTAAGTAATTTATTTGATAAGGGGGTATAAATGAAAAATGTAGTCAACTCTAGTAATGGAAATTTCAAATAGGATTCTCTATCAATCTTGAATTTTTTTCTATTTAGTTTAATGAGTTTTTTATTTAACAAGTATATTTATGTTAATAAATAGAAGTTTATTGGTTTTCAATGTTTTTATTTTTGAAATTAGGGTTAATTTTTTAGTTTAGAGCTTTAAAAACATCGTTGATACATTCGTATTTGATGATTTAGCTCCTGAATTTAGTTCATTGCTATTTGTCGCATCAGAAAAGATTAGAGAGACACGATATTCAAGAGATAGTGATGCGTCAGAGAATTTTAAATTGTTCCGTGGACTATCGATTAATCTTAAACCGTATGATCGATATGCATCAGATGATATATTTCCTAAATTATCATAACTTTTTTCTGAAAAATTTAAGGTCGAATACCAAGTACCACCACTTAAGCTTAGCCCTGTACTTAAAGGTATTTCATAACTATTTCTACTTATATATGTATTTATATCCGTTCGTAAAACAGAATATAATCTTACATATTGATTTCCTGAAAACGTACAGTTATTTCCTTTTAAATACACTTCAAAGAGTATTTCCTTTGGCGGTATTTTTCCAGTATCATGGCTTCCGTTTTTAATCAGATATTCATCAGTTGTTTTAAACAAATACGTGCCTCTTTCTGTGCTTCCCAGTGCATTTGAAGAAATTGGAGCTTCCTTAGTAAGTGTGAAATTCACATTTTTAGAACTATTCATAAATGCAGATTGTGAGGTTGTAGATCTCCAAGTTGCTATTAAAAAATTATTATAATCTCTATTATCCAGTAATCTGTATCTTGAAGATCCTGCTACATGATATAAATTTCCCGCAGAGTCTCTTTCTATCGCTCCGTTTTGAGGGGTTGTTGTTAATACTCCATTTGGGATAATTAAGGCTGGAGTTGTCGTATTTCCAGTAGCAAGGGTCAATTTATTACTTAGTGTTAATGGTTGTTTTTTTATCCATTCCCACCAATTAAAAAGTTTTAATCGGCTTATTACTTTTTTATCTTCAGATGCATTTGTATCAATTTGTGTTTCGGCATCTGTTGCTAAAGTTGCTGTTAGTTTAGTGTTCAATTGGTCTTTTAAACCTTCAATGTCAGTTGTCTGATGTGTATGCGTGATTAAAGCCTTTTCATCTAGTGTACTTTCTAAACCTCGAATATCAACAATTTCATGTTTATGTGAGAGCAAGGCTTTTCCGTTCAGAGTAGTTTCTAATTCTTTAATATCCAAAATATCATGTGTATGCGTGATTAAAGCTTTTTCATCTAGAGCACTTTCTAACTCTTTAATATCCCCAATCTCATGTTTATGTTTGATTAAAGCCTTTTCATTTAGAGTCTTTTCTAAGTCTTTAATATCAACAATTTCATGTGTATGTATGCTATTTGCTTTTTTATCAAACAAATTGGCATGTGCTTTTTTATTACTCAAATGATCGTCAAATTGCGTTTTCTCTGTTTTGTCATTTAAGGCGATCTCAAGACCAGAAATATTATTTTGTGGAATTTGCTCATCTTTATGCCAAAACGAAGCCCAGGTAGCCCAAAATTGCGCTTGAGTGGGTTTGAAACCTGTTTTGAACCAGTTTAAAATTGTATTTATATTTGTTGCCATTTTTATATCTTTTATTAAATGAATTATTTGATAAGGGGAATGACTGAAAAGAGCTCAATTTTAGGGATGGAAGCTTCAAAAGGATCGCCAATAATGTCGCTTTTTTAATTATGAAACTTCTCTATTTATGAGGTCTTATGGGATTTTTTTTATTGTAGATAGTTTAGTATTGATGAAGTTTATTTCTCTATGTGATATTTTGGATCGATGGTGAACAAAATTTTTTTAAATAGTTGTATTAAACGATTTCGTATTGATTTTAAAATCAAGGTCATTGCGTCGAAATTTTCTACTTCTTTTTTTGTCTTTATAGCAATAATATTGCTGATTATCGAAATACCATCACTTACGATAAGTAAGTTCATTACTATAGTAACAAACCATTTAAAGTTGTAGTTAAGTCCTTTACTCATTAATGCTAAAGCTGTTGGAATCAACAATACCGCTAATTTGGAAACAAATCCTAGGGCTAATTTTTTAAAGCTAAATGTGTTATTTAATACTATGGTTTTGATTATGCCTAAAAAAGTATCCATAACCATGAGGTAAAACAGCACTTTAACAATTTCTACATCCATCTCTAAGTAAATAAAAATTCCATAAAGCAATAATTTTATTTCGTTTGAATATTCTGAAAATTTATGCATCATCGTGCTTTTTTATATGTATTGACTTTATACAATGGATTTTTTGGTATGATCAAAATCTACGAATCTTAGTAAGTTTGTAAATCTTTTGGGGTACTATGCCCCCAAAAGATTGTTAAATAATTTTATATTGGATCCACAGGTTTACTGTTGTGAACAACAATTCCTGATATAACATAATTGTCTACATTTTCAACATCTAATAGTGCCACTTCCAACGGCTCTTCTTTAAATAGGATCGATTCAATAGGTTTTGTTTCTCCAGTTTTATCAACCAAAAACATATTTTGAGTTATATTTTTTGTACATACATATTGTACATTCTCACGATCTTCACTAATTAATAGAGGATGTTCTCCAGTAACTTTAATCGTTGCATCTGCCGTTTTAATTTCGTAGTAATTGGGCTGAATACTTGTTTTTTTGTTTACTACAGTTACCTCAGCTTTGGTGCCTTCATTTAGCTTTCCACTCCATAACATATAGTCTCCTTCAGCTTCATCGATCTCGTTCGGGAAAGTAAGTCCTTGAAGTTTATCTCCAACTATAATATCCCTTAATTTTTTGATTCACCTGATGCCATTGTTACTAAGGATTCTACATCGAAACAGGCTACAGGCATTGTAGCTTCACTAATCTCGTTCGTAAAATCTGAGAGATTTCCTGCAGCATCTACAGCTCTTACTTTAAAATAGTACGTTTTATAAGGTTCGCCATAGAAAGTAGCATTGGTTTCAAGAGTTCTAGCCGATAATCTATAATCTTCATCAGGGATTTTCCTCCATACCTGATATTCGGCTATACCTACATTATCTGTTGAAGGATCCCATTCAATTGTTATTTGATCATTGGTTTTTAAGAAGCTTCTTATGTTTTTTGGTGATGTTGGTGGGATTTCATCTGTTCCCTTTGTAATTGCGTTTACAATATTACTAGATTTGGATAAATTTCCAGCCGCATCTTTTGCTATGACTTGAAAGCTGTAAGCAGTATTGGCAGATAGCCCAGTGACATTATAAGTTAGAATGTCTTTTCCTAATTCAGCTAAAGGGGTATTACTATTGTCTTTATAAACAAGATAATTAGTAATACCTACATTATCAGTAGATGCGTTCCAGCTTAAAGTTACAGATGTAGTACCAATATTTGTGACTTTTAAACCTGTTGGTGCTATTGGTGCTATTGAATCAGCAGGCTCAGTAATGTTTCCCGTATATTCTATGAAATGTACTACTCTGTAGGGATTAAGAATATTTATAGCTTTAATAACATTACCTTTATTTACCACATCTAAATATTTTTTATCAAACGCGTAATCTACATCAGTAGCATTAACATATGAAGCATTACCCCCGCTGTTATCATTTGAAGAAGTTGGTAACGTTACATCAAGTGCAGGAATATTTTCTTTCTGCAATATTTTTTCTTTGTTACCACCAATTCCTAACAGTGTATTAAATGCTTGATCATTTATATCCAAACCTACTGGCATTCTTCCTCTCAACGGTACATATTCTTCCCAGCCTTTTGGAAATGGAGCTGATTTTCCCCAAATAGCTATCATTCCAATGGGTGCAGCTGTTGTAGGTTTGTTTTCTAAGGCTGTAATACGATTTAATAAAGAATCGATTAGTGTATTACTTTTAGTTACCTGATTTGCATTGTCTATTACTAGTAAAGAACCAGTATTAGATGTATTAATATTATTTAAAAATACTTTTCCGCCAATATTTGTATTTTCCCAATCGGATTGATAATTTAGAGAAAGACTTTTAGAAGGTTGATTCTTACCATCTACCAATGCTCTTCCTAAAGCGGATCCCAATCTAAAATCTGTCACTCTTACATTGGCTGTAGTACTTTCTTTTATATCTAATTTTGATAATTGATAAATGTCTAAATTCAAATCACCTTTCATGGCCTTTGAGCCGTCAAGAGGGAGATAAGATTGTTTGATTGAATTAATCTCTGCGTCAATTGTACCAATATTTGCTTGTATTGCTTTAATTTTTGCCTCAATTAAATCAAGAATTTCTTCAATAGTTTTAATATCTTTAATGGCTATAAAAACAGGATTTTTCAAATCATAATAATGTATTGCTAATGCATCAGTGATTGGAGATGCAGGGCGATTTACGTAATCTGTCTCACTGATGTAATGTGCTTCATAATCAAAATATGCGGTTTGAGATTTTCCGGTTCCGTACGTTAAATTTGTGCCTGTTCTGGTAGTTTTTAAAAAATTAGTTGGAGTGCCTATTTGAATAGGATATAAAATTCCTTCTCCCTCCTGACGAATAATTGCCCATCCTTTTTTTTTGGTTGTTGCTGGAGCTACTATATAATCATTATCTGGATTGATGCCTAAATGACTTTTTAAAGCTCCAAATAATTCAGATCTGTAGGCAGTTTGAAGTCTTTCTAAAGTTTCTTGCTCGAGAGGAAATCCTCCTGGATGACTAAAATTTATTTGTTTCATTTTTATTTATTTAAATGTCTGTTGTTTTATATTTCTTCTTTTAGTTTAATCTTCTGGTGATACGAATAAAGTTCATAACTTTTACCAGCCAGTTTATAAAAATTAAGTAGATTTTGAAAATCGATGTTTGCTACTATAATCGCTTCTGTTTGTTGTAATTTGTCATTACTTGGTTGAATAATTATGGTACCGTTTGCTATCAAACTTTCTGGGATAAATACTCTAAAATTGGCATAATTTATTTGAGTATAATCTTTACGATGAGCGAGATAAACAGGTTTATTGTTTCTGTTTTTATTATATTCATAATGCTTATATACTTCTAATTTCGGAATCAGTAACGTTCCGTCTGGCTCGTAATATTCTTTGTGTAGATATACATATTCTAAAGTAGGTTTGACTGATTCGTCTATATAAATTAATTCATCTGATCGTTTTTGCTCAGTGCTTAAATTAGGATTGTAATTTTTAGTTGGATTATAGGCGTCGTTCAGTACTTTTTCCAGATAAATAACCTGACCTGTATGTTGCATTTTATAAAGAATCTCTCCATAAAGAGTATTAAGAGGAGTCAGTAAAAGATTAAGCCAATCGACATGAGTTTTTTTTCTTAGAATAGGTGGAATAAGCCATAACAATAGTTTTTCCCACTTTAAAACGGTGTATTTATTCATTGTATATATATTTAGACTATTGTTTATCTCGGTAAAATGTGTACGGAATGTAGTTTACCTCAACTTGAAGCGTATCCATATCAAAATAACCCGCGTTAGGAATAAAATATTCAATTTTGGTTACATCTGTAAGATCTTCTGGTTTATCACTAGGATTTGTTGCCCAGGCTGTTTCGGTTTTAGTCAATATTGGGATTTTAATTCCTGGTGCTTTCTGAATAGCATCAACCAAAAATGTTTTTACGAAAGCACCATTAAACTCGATATTTTTTAAGTGATTTTCGATGGCATCTAGTACTGGAAATGTCTTTTCATTTAAGATTAAAGAACCATTTCTTGGATCTAATGGCTTTTTTAATAAATCTTCTTCGTATTTCGTTAATTTGGCTTGTTCATCTGCTTCTAAAGCCCTGCTTAAACTTTTTAACTGATAGTATTCAATGTCTTTTGGATTAATAAAAATGCTCAATGGGTCGATATAAACATTTAAGCTTAATTTTAGTCTATCTCCTTGATCAGATGTAATGTGAACTTGATTTCCAGCATCTTTTATCTTGGCGATATATTCTTTAAGGGCAAAAAGTTCATTAGGCACATCAATTCTCGAAATTTTGCCCTCTTTTACAGTGGCCACTTTTATAAAAACAACCCCGACCTTATTATGGAAATAATCAGAAAAAATTTCTTCTATTTCTTTATTTGGTTTAAGAACAGTTCCTAGGTCGATTTCACTTACAGCGCAATGCTTTATGATTTTAGATTGTTCAATTTCATCTTCAGTTAGATTTGTAGTATCAAATTGATACGAACCATCTTTCCATATCAGTGCCATTCTGTTACTCGAATCGGGATCCAAAGGCATTCCGTTACTCGAATCTTGGCCTAAAGGCTTTCCGTAATGAAAATTTAATGCCTGTTCACGATACCAGTTTAGTGTGTGAGGCCTTGATATCAGGGCATTTTTTTCGACTATTTTTTCGTGTACCCAAATCGCAGTAGCGACTATGTTAGTCCAAAGTTTCCAAATCGCAGTCTTGGAATCTGTTAAGCCATTCAGGGAGGGCTGTTTCCCTTTTTCAATCAGAATCTCATTCTGTATTTCAGCAATTGTACGTGCCATATTTTAATTTTTTAATATAGTTTAGCCTGTAAGACATGTGTAATATGCTTATAGATAGTTATTTTTTTTTTTTTTGTGGATGCTACGGTAATGTAGCTTAGTTTTTAAAAATTTCTAAAAACAGAAATTTTAAGGTGTAATTGCCATATTTTCATGATATTTTGAATCAAGGTTTTAGTTAATGACAATGAAGGCTATGTATTAATAAATTATAAAATCATCTTCAATAATCATATAATCAATTCCGGAGTAATCATTCAGTAAATACTGCTCTTCGTCTGTAATAGAAGTTGCAGGCTTTAAGTTTCTGGAATTGTAATACTCAACAATGTCTTTTTTAAAAGCTTCTCTTCCTATTTTTAAATCTTTGTAAACAGAAATATCTTCTGTAATATTAAATTGATCATTGTCTTCTAAAAGATCGAATACTTTTTCTATACTTCCGTATTCTTGTAAAGAGATGTCAAAAATGTTTTGGTTTTCTTGTGGTTTAATAGTTCCCATCGATTTTAATGTTTTGTAAATCATTGACATCTAGTTTTTTTACATAAAAGTTGTCATACGATAATTGTTTGTCTATTTCGTTTTCTAGTCTTAGCCTAGAGGTTGCGTCTGGGCTGTTGATGTATTTTTTTATTCCTACTCCAAGAATAGGGAACTCTTTATAACTTCCTTTTTGACTTAATAATAGATGTTCTATGTTTTGCTGATCTGCCTCTTTAATGGCAAAATCTCCATTTGTAATTAATAAGTCTTCATCTATGATAAAATCCTTCATATGTTGTTATTATTTGTTGTTTTGTTAATTAATTTTTTCCTTTTGAATTTGCGCATCATATCGAAAGGAGGCTGTTTTATTTGACACTGTAAAAATACGCTATGCTTTGTCCTTAACCAAGATTTTACAGGGTACTAATCAGTAGTTTCAGTAGGTTAATTTATGTTGTAAAGTGCTTATAATTAATTTGTTGACTTCGATATTTGAGAGTTAATGATAAGCTTGCTAAATGCTTGGGATAATCATATCAATAATTACTTTAAAAATTGTTTTAATGATATTATTTTTAATAGCGTTCAGTTTTATTTTCGATATTCCAGTAGTTTGAAGTGCTTGTAATGTCATTAAATCTAACTGACTTTTTAATAACCATTCTAATTCTTCTTCAGTTAAATCTCCAGTAGAAAAAAGAATCATCCAGCGTTCCAGTTTTTCTTTAGATGTTTCTAAAAATGTGTTTAGGTCTTTCTCTAATTCAGATTTATTGCTTTTATAACTGTTGATTATAATTGCTTTTGATTTACTTTTTAACTCTTCTATTAGTTTATTATGGTCCATAATTTTAGGTGTTTCCGTTGATTAAATCTAAAAGCGCATCCTTTGATTCTCTGTCTTTTTTAATTTCATACTGAATAAGTAAATCCAAAGCATCTAAAACTTGTTTTTTAGATTCTTCTAGAAAAGCCTTAGATACAATTCCTTTTGTTTCCCAACGTTTGAAGAAGCCAGCTAAAAGGTTTTTTTCTTTATTGGTTAGAAGCTTCCACATGGCAAAAGTGATTTCGTTGTTGGGCTTATTCTTTTCATATTCAGCCAATTTTTCGATGCTGAGCGTTAAAGCTTCAACTTCTTCTTTATGAGTGCTATAAGATGTAATAGCTTTATCCATTAATTTAGAGGTTTCAACTTTTAGCTCTGTCGTTTTTTGATATGAATAGTGATCGAATAGGGCAGTTTTGGTTGAAGTACAGGAGGTAATTGCAAAAAAAAGAGCAATTAGAAGCGTTAGGTGTTTTAATTGTTTCATTGTTTACTTGTATAAGATTACATAGTTTTTTTTGTCACGTTTTAGTTTGCTGAGCACTTTCCAGTCGCTATAGCCTTTTTTATCAAAATGCGGAAGGTCTTTAAAGGTTTTCCAATCACCACCCCAATTCCAGTTGTATTTCTTGAAAATTTGGACACATTCCTGCCAATCCGAAATTTGGTCACCATCCCAGTCTTTCGCTGTATCCCAAGAAGCCGTTTTACCATCGATAATCAGACAGATATCTACTGCAAAGCCATAATTGTGAATAGATTGGCCACCTTTGGCATTTGTTACTTTTTTTCCAGGTTTAGTTCTGCCGAAAGCATAAAGATCTTCCTGTTCCTGAAATGATCTAAGACCTTGTGTAATGCGTACTTTTGCTCTTCCGGTTAAAGCAATATCACATTCTTCGATGATTTTTGTAACTTCTTCCCTGACGGAGGGATGTAGCAAATCGATGTGTTTTTTTGTAGTTTGATCCATATTTGTATTTATTTAGATTTAAATTTTGAGAATAAAAAGCCTTTCTAATTGTTTGAAGACAACCAGGAATTTTAATATTCGATAAGATTATTTGTGTTTTAAATTTATTTACTGTTTAAATAAAGAGGTAAATAAATTTTAAAAAAGGTTCTTTTTGGTTTCTATTTAAGATGGAATACCTGTCTTTAAGAACACTGTAAAAATACGCCGAAATAGCGTGTTTAAAAAATAATAGTAACTTGTAAATCAGTAGTTTCAGTAGAAGGTTTTGAGGTTTTTCTAGTTTTGTTTTGTAGATTTTAATTTGGATAAATAGCAAAAAAAACACCCGTTTTTCCAAAGTAGAAAAACGGGTGTTTTTAAAATGAAATAAATTCATTCTTTATCTTTATTCTTTTGATAAACGTTCTATTTCATCAAATAATTCCTGATCCCAAATAAAATTAGATGTTTGATTACTTGTGAACAACTTTAAAACCAACTACCAAATCGATACGTATAAGATTACTTTATCTTCATTGATATTCAGTTTTATGCTGTTTTTAGTAATTTCTAACGAAGCTATTGGACTATCTTCCACTTCATAAAGCAATATATCATCCTTTTTAGTTTTGGTATATTCTTTTCCTTCTAAAGCTTTGTCGATAATATGAATTGGAACCTCTTGATTAAACTCCAGGAAAAGATTTTGCATATAATATTCACTCTTCCAATATTTCTCAATAATTTCCTCATCCGAATATTGTTCACTATGATATTGGGAAATCATACCGATAACTTCTGTTCTGGAAAAATTATAAGAGTTATATTTTGTTTCTGTAATAATTCTTCCTTTTTTATTGGTGTAAGATTGTAAAATCTGATCTTTTGAATCTAAGGAAATAATAGATTCAAATTTATCTCTAGCATATTTATCTTTGTATATATAAATCATTAGATATACCAATTCTTCAAAAGAGCAGGTTTTTGCATAATCTTCAAAATATCTTTCATCCCAATCAACTTTATCGTAATATAGTTCTTTTCTACTCAGATAATTTTCTTCTGTATGCTCTAGATTAAAATATAAAAAATCTAGTTTTGGTAAGTTATTCATAATTACTTATTTATTTTGTGAATTTAGTATATTCTATATAATCTCCAAACTTTTCTAATAAGGTTTCAGCATAAAACTGTGCCGTTTCGATGTCACCGCCACCAGTTGTATACTTTGTTGGATGTAATTTTGGGTATTTTGATTGCATTTTAGCATTTACTTTTTCAATAATTTTGAAATAATCTCTATCTACAGGATAAGCCTTTCTTCTTTTTAAACTGTAATCTACTCCAGTACTACCTACAGCACGAATTTCTTTTAAATTATGTTCTATAGCTATGAGTATGTCTGATGGGCTCAATGCTGAATTGCCAAAATGGTTGTGTGTTAGTATTAAATCACTGGCTTTTCCACCATTTTTCAAAATCTGTCGCTTTGCTTGGATAACTTGCATACGTTCAATTTTTAAACTAGCCTTTTTAATACCACCAAACTTTTCAAGAATTGCTTCACCATTGGCGTCAAAAAACATTCCAAATTCTTCTTCTAAAACTCTAATTTCATCTTCAATCTCTTTTACTTTTGGAAAATTCCCGGTAAGATCATCAATTTTACTTGAAATTTTCGCAAGCTTTGTTTCTAGTCTTTGAAATTCATTTATTATTTTTTCAGCATCCTCAATTTTCTCTTCTAACTTTAAAGCTTCATCGGTGTATCCGGCATCTTTAAGTGCTTTTGCTCCTTTTCTGCCTTTTTTAACTAAATTAATTAGTCCTTCTAATCCAAAAGTGGTAATATCAACAGCAATACTTATTTTTGTCCAATTGTCTACCAACCATCCTAAATCATTTTGTATTAATATTTGTTTTGCATCGTCATTGAGCATCGTTATTTCGACAGTTTCTTTTGCAACCTCAATATAAGCCAGAGTCACTGCTAGCTTACTTCCTCCGACTGCAATTACTCTTAAAGCAGATGCGATTCCCAGAATTGAGGTGGTAAGACTTACTAATTCCCAAAACTGCTTGTTTTTTTCTTGCTCAGAAAGGTGCAATAGCATTAAAATGGTTTCTGTTTTTTCAATGAATTCTCCAGTTTTCTGTCCTGCTGTAGTTAGTGAAGCCAAATGCATCGGATTACCATAATGGATAGGCATCGTTAGCATTTTTATCGAATCTGATCCTATTTTTGGATCTAAAAAATTAAAAGATGCTTTGAAATCAGACCAGAATTTATCCCAGTTTAATCCGTCGACAGATTTTACATTTATTAGACCTGTTTCTAATCTTATGGTGTTTAAAAAGATGTCTTTAAAAATAAAAGAATCTTTAGAACTGACGTAGGCTTTATTAATTTCTGCAAAAGATTGTTTGCCATAAGTTATCGCCAGTTGATGAATTAACTTTAAAAACTCGTTTCTAATACTTTTACCTGAATCATATATTTGTAAAACTTTTTTAGGTCTTTGTTCTAACCATTTATAAAGTTTTTTACCATCTTGTTTGTTTAAAGCCTTTAAGATGTTTAGAATTCCTTGATCTTCATTACGTCCTCCCAGATCAAAAATATTTTGATCTAAAAGAATATCAAGATCTCGATAGAGCTGTTTGCTTGTTTTAAGAGATGCTAAAATAAAATCAGGTATATCTTCATAGATAATATCTAATTTGTCTTTGTCGCTTCCTGCCTCGGTAATTGCTTTTTTATACTGTTGGATAATTGTTGCTTTAAAGGCTTCTATATCATAGCCAATAAATTGAGCCAAATATTCTAGTCCCTCATAACTATCAGTTTCAAATCTAAGTGCGAGGTTTTTTTTAAGATCGAAAATATTTAAAAGAAAGAAAATCTTTACGAGAAAAGATACTTTAAATTCAATATTTTTCAAATCAACAATAGCTTCTAAGATTTGACGATTACAACTAATAGAATATCCCTTAATAGTTCCTTTAAAATTTAGAGGAGCATTTTTAGGAAAAGAATCCAGTTGCAATTTTTGCGTTTTATTACCAATATTTTTCTTAATCCACAGTAATATAGATACTAAGGGTGATATTGATGCCGTTACAACTACTTCCTCTAAAGCACTTGCATTTGTATATTGATAATGATTCTCATTATTTAGTATATAACGATCACCTTTTAATGTGATTTCGTCTGGTTTTTTAGAATTTTTTGCATATTTAGCATCAAGTTCTTTGGCTGTTGCATAATGATCTTTAAGAAGTTTTTCCCATTCATTAGAATTCTTATCGTCTTCTATTTGCTGACGCCAAATGCCCAGGATAATTTGCCTAAACCGAGCCATTTCAGAAGCACTGGTGTCTTTTAGTTCTATAGTATGGTTTTTAATAATCATCAGGATAGTATTTTATGGGTAGGGCAAAAAAGGTGGTTGCTATAGTATTTCTACTTTAACGGGTTTTGGTTGGATATGATCTGAAAATGCTGTGGTAATATTGAGGCGTAAATCGTCTTCTTGTTCTATTTTTCCATCACCACCTAGATAGCAGTTTTTGAATAATACTTCGAGAGCTTTAAATTCGTCCATTTTTGAGGCTTGTAATACAGCAGAACGAATGCTGATATCTGGCTTTTTGAAATAAGCAAATAGAGTCGTTTCGTCATCATCAGCAATGGTGAGTTTAACTATTTTTTTATGCTTGTATTTCCATTGGTTTAATTGAGCTTGGGTAATATTTCCGTCAAGCACATCGACAGCTTTTGAGATTGTTTTTTCCATTTAGAAAGTGGTTGTTTGTTTTTATGATTGGGTAATTGATGTCTGATTTAATGATATTTCTTGATTGTTTACAACTGTTGTTATTAATACAGTAGAACAAGAGGAATGATAAAAGCCATATTTATGATAATAAAGGGCGGAGATGCTTTTTTATAGTGTCATTGGGGGTAATGACTGTATTTTAAAAAAAGAGGCCGCCTGAGTTATTGTTTTGAAGTTAAATAAGCTCGAAGCAGCCTCTTGAGGAAGATTTCCTGTCTAAAACGGACTAATAAAGAGCAAGTAGAATAGTTTGCTTACAAAAATCATGTTTCTTTTGAACTTCTTTTTTGCGTAACGCATTTAATATTGGGTTTCTCCTTTTAGTCGGTTTTAGAAATAGGGAAGAGGGTATTATAATTTTAGGAATTTATCCAGGTGATTAATTCCACTCAACATGAGAACAGATTAAGTCAAAAGAAACTGCAATTTTTGTATCTCCTTGGCTAATTCCTCTGCTGTTTGAGTTAAACTCACAGTTTCTTACCGTATGTGTAATTACTTCGTTACTATCGTCGAGGTAGCTTACAATGATACTAAAAGGGTTAATATCTTGTAATCTTTGTCCTTTAGGTAAAGCTGCTAAAATAGCTTCTACTTCGTAGTTGTATAAAGTGATTGAAGCTTTCGCCTCATATTTTCCTCTACCTCTGTGTACTGGCATATCTCCAGCTCCGTAATGGTTTTCTTTAGATACTGAGTCGCTATAGTTTACAGCTGTAATTCCAGTAACAATGTTACCTGCAATACTTACTTCAATTGATGACCAGCTGTGTTGTTGTCCGTTAATTAATGGTAATTTATTCATATGTATCTTGATTTTTTTTTGATAATTCCGATAAGGTTCGGGTTATTACTTTTCTTCATTTGTTTTATCACAATTGAATTAAGGCAATATTATTTGTGAATTTTATTGTTTTTAAATGATAAAGAATTATGCTTTATCGATTCCGAATGGATTTTTGAATCCTAAATCGACGATAATTTTGCGTGCAGTTCCAATTGGAGTAATTTCTGCTTTCACTTTTAATTCAGACGTTGCTAAAATGTTTTGTTTAGGATCTACATACACATCAAAATCAGAAACTTCTTGATTTGCAACCATTCCTTCTAAAGCACTTCTGCATAAACCTTCGAAGTTTTTTGAAACCGATTGTGGTAATTTGCCGTCAATATCTACTAAAACCGGAGAAGCTAATTTTGGTAATAAAGCGGTACGCAATAAACGTGTTGCTTTATTAATAGTACGGTTGTTTTCTACATAAGCAAAGTCAGATATACCTGCAGTACAAGTGTGACTGTCATTAAAATAAAGACCTGGTAAGCCAGTATGTGTTTTTGCGAAAATGAATCTTTTTTCGTTTAAATCATTTAAAGTTCCAAGAGTCTTAATTTCTTTTCCTCCTATAAAACCAGCTTTTGAAAAGCCTTCACCAGTAAGATTGAATTTTTCGATCCAGGCAATGTTTTCAGATACTTTTGCTTTAGAAATTGCGCCTAATACTAAACCAACTGCAGCAGAGTTTTTATATTTATTTGCTTTTTCTACATCCATAGCAATTACAACAGATACGTTTTCTGCATCTGATCCAGCTAAAGAAGTTGCGTCAACAGTAAATCCTTTCCCTTCCAGAATGACTTCAAAAGGCATATAGTCAGTATAAGCAAGATCAGCTTGGCTTTGTGCCGCTAAAACCGCGGCTTGAGTTTGTGTAAACGTGGTTGGTCCAGAGTAAATAATTGCTAATTGACGAATGTTTCCGTTTGCTTTTTCCTGCATGTCCATTGCTTTTGCGGCAATGTCTTCATAAGAAGTGGCTGCTGTTTTCATAATGTACAAATCACCAGAAGGATTCATTCTGAAAAATTGCTGAATCTGATAGTAAGCAGATTGTCCTTCTATATCATATGCTGCTGTAATTCCAATGGCTTCAGCATCTTCTAATGAAGCTAAACGTTTTACTGTGTCGGATTCTAGTTTTAATTTTAATTCATCTGGAAATGAAGAAGGTTCATCAAAAAGTAATCCTGAAACCATGTCCTGCTCTGGATTTCTTCTTCCTAATCCGCCTGATAGTTTGTTAATCACTACATCGTTTAATGTACTCATAATATAAATTGTTTTAATTGTTTAAAATTTGTTTTTCACTCAAAAAAGAGCAAAAGAAGGGCTGTAACAAGTTGCTAAAATTGTTATTATTAATTATTTAATGTTGTAAAAAGGTATTTGTAAACTAGAATCCAAAAAGCAGAATTGGTGTTTTTAGACAGTTTGGTAAAAACGGTTTTTTTTAATTGAATTTTCCTCTTGGCAAAGAGATTAATTTGCTTTTGATATCGAGTACAAATTTAAGGCTCAAGGTTGCTTTTTCCAATTATTTTGATAGTCAAAACCAGTAGTTTCAGTGGTTTAAGCTTTGGTTGCTGTAGAGAGACCTTCATTTATAATAGTGTAAATTGTGCGCTCTGTCAGGAATAATGTGTCAGAAAGTTCTGAAACCACAACTTTCATCTGTTTAGCTTGATTTCTATTTAGATAGCTGATAACATAATCTCTTCTTTTTTCTAATAGTGTTTTGCTTCTTCTCATGCTTTTAGGTTTAAATAGGGTACAGTTTAGTTAAGATTTGTGGGGATGTGGTTTAGTTTTTTTCTATTTAATTATTTGTGAATACCAACTGTTAAGTTTGTAGCCTGCTCAAATTAAGTACTAGTTTTCAAATCGATATCTCCTTTAACCTGATTTGGATTTATTTCTATTACTCCAGTAGTTAAGTTATATCCTAACTCTTCTAGTTCTTCATTACTTAAACCATTATTGAAAAGAATGTATTTCTTTTTTAATATATTTTCTATTAATGTTGTTTTATAAGTGATTTCCCAAATAAAATAATCATTTTTATTCCAGTAAGTGTGCTCGTTTGTACATTGTTTTTCCCTTATTTTAAATGTTGAATTGGTGTCTATATCAGCATTACTATTGTTTTTAGATAATATGGCTTTGTCTATTCGTTGAGCAATATCGAATGCATTTGCATAACTTGTTGAAGAAATAGTTTCTACAGGTAATATAATATACAGGCAAAATGATACATCAGCTTTGTAGTTTTTTTCAGAAGATGTTTCCCAGTTTACGATATCATACTTAAACATTACTACCGGTGTTTCAATAGAATCTTTAAAGATAGTATCAGTATAAAGTTGAACTGTTGGCGCATTAGAAGTGAACTCCATTTCGATTGCGTTCTTTTTTTCGGTATAAAAATCTTTTAAAATCATATGGTGGATTATTTTTGACAAATATACAACATATGTTTTGATTTGTGCAACATATTACGATGAAAAATGCAGTAATTTCAGTAATATGATTTAATTATTTGGATTGTATATTAGAGTAATACAGTAGGAAAAAGGCTTTAAATGTCTTTAAATTCAGATGTTACGTAAAAAAAACACTAAAGAATGCTATTATTTATTATATATTTTTTAATTTTGCAACATATAGTTGAATATGTAAGATTGGTTAAAACATATTACATGATAAAAACAAATGCAATACAAGATGGAAATACATACTAAGATAAAACGTATTATAGATGAGATGAAGTTAAATAATAACTCATTTGCGAAGTTAATAGGAGTAACCAGCACTACAATTGATAGTATAACTATTGGAAGATTGCAATCTGACGGAGAAAGAAAAAGGACAAAACCTGGTTTTGATTTGCTTCAAAGCATCATCACGCACTGTAATGTAAACCCAGACTATTTTTTTGGAAATAGTGATGAAATTTTTGCTAATAAAATAAATAGTGAAGTTGGTTTAAATTTACCGAAGATTATAACCGTAAATGAAGAGGGTGAGGAAAATATTAATTTTGTTGGTGTAAAAGCAAGAGCAGGCTATTTAGACGGCTATTCAGATCCGGAATATATGGAAAGTCTTCCGTCATTTAGTATGCCAATGTTAAAGAACGGAACTTACAGATGTTTTGAAATAAAAGGGAATTCGATGTCTACAACTATCCATGACGGCGATTATCTTTTTGGAAAATATGTTGATAATTTTGATGATATATTAGATGGAAGAATTTATGTGATTATCAGTAAGAATGATGGAGTAGTGGTTAAAAGGGTTTTAAACAGAATTAGGGAAAGTGGAAAATTAATTCTTAAATCAGATAACAGAGACGGTAATTACCCCATGTACTCTATTTATGCTGAAGATATTCTGGAAGTTTGGTACGCTAGTATGTATGCCTCTAAACAAATGCCAGATCCAATCAATATTTATGAAAAAATTCATGATCTCGAAAGTAAATTCTATGAAATGGAAGAGACTTTGAAAAAGAAGCTAAACTAGATAAACCAAAAAAACTGCAACGTTATGTTGCAGTTTTTTATTTATTATACATTTTTAGTTTATTATGATTTGATACTTCGTGTATTATAAAAGAGAAATTAGTTTTCTTTATGCTCATCACGCAATACGCCAGGTTCGTCTTCTAATACTGCATCGCTACTTGGTTCTTCCAGACTTACGCCAAACATTTCCATTATCATTCTTTCTTTTTCAGCACAAAGATCTAAACCTTCTAATTCTTTATTAGTAAAACTCGTTCTTCGAAATATCTGGCTAGGAAATGCGATGTAGTCTTTGTTTTTACCGTTTTTTATAAATAGCAAAATGATCTTAGGATAAGTATCCTCTATACCGCTGCAACCTGTTATTTTATAATTTCGAATAGTTATGTTATCATATTTTATTAGGTAATAGTTAAAGAGAATATCTGAAATTTTATTCATTTGTTCTTCAGTAACTAAAGTTTTAGAATCATGAAATTTTGATTTTAAGTAGTTTCGTGGTTCTTTATCTTCGTAGTATTTTGGCGTTACAACATAAACCGAATCGTATGTTGAAAAAGGAAATAATATCTTTGTTTTTTCTAATGGAATTTTGAAAAACAAAACGATTGAGTCTTCTTTTGTTTTTGGTTCTGGCGGAGCTGGCGGTAGATTTAATAAAGTTTTACGAAAATTTAAATTTTCGTGATAGAATTCACAATTATCGCCACAGTTATTATCTCGCAATTCTTTTAATTTTTTTTCTTGGGCACGGTTTATTAAAGCTATGAATAAAAAGATACAAATTAATATTTTTCTAGATGTCATATTTATATTTTTATTTAAAATCGGGGTATTTTTTTTCTTGCTCTTTTTTCCAATTATCATAGCTAATTGTTGTTACGTATTTTTTATGAAAGATCTCGTATATTTTAGAAAAGTACAATTGAGCATAATGTTCTTTATCAGTTTGTTTTTTTGTTAATTTAGCTTCTCTGTCTACTAAAGTATATATTTTTTTTCCCATACTATGTAACCAAAGTTCTTTTTTTGTTATAATTATCT
Organism: Flavobacterium sp. 140616W15; assembly: GCF_003668995.1. NCBI lineage: Bacteria > Pseudomonadati > Bacteroidota > Flavobacteriia > Flavobacteriales > Flavobacteriaceae > Flavobacterium > Flavobacterium sp. 140616W15. Next base: position 4,029,617 of record NZ_CP033068.1, on the reverse strand, counting down.
GCTTTAGGTTAGTATCGTAATACAACCATCCATTTTTATCTCGCCATGCAGAAGATAAATAACTGTTTAAAATGGAATGATATTCGCTGATAGTTAGGTTGTTATATGTAGAGTCTCTCCCGTCATCGATAAAAGAAAAATTAGTGTTACCAAATATTTTAATGTTTTTATCTGTAAAATCTGCAAGTTCTTTTAAGAAACCTGCATCATCGGCTTCATTACATGCTACCGAAATGAACGTTCCACTATCTAGTATGGCCCCTATTAACATTTTTAAGCCCAAAAATGTTTTAATTTTTAATTCATCAGGACCATCTTTAGCAAACGTAAGTTTAGACTTTTCAAGAATTTTTGTAACATATGCCTGATTTATTTCTTTTGGAATTTCACTTAGTTTAGAAATCACTAGTTTAATTTCACGAATTTTGTTTGCAAATAAAATGGCCCAGTTTTTTTTGCCCTTTGAGGTGTCGGAAAATATATTTCCGTGATGAACAAGACAAATGTTTTTATATTCGTATTTTGCATTTAATTTATTTATTGCTTCAAGATCGGCTATGCTATCCAGTTTTACAACTTTCCAGATGTCATTATAGACTCTGTTAAATTGCAAGTTACCTCCAAGTTCTAAAACAATTAAAAGATTTATTTTCGTTTTATCTACAACTAATTTTTTATCTTGAAAACTAGTATTACCATTAACTTCTTTTATTCTAAATGTTCTTTCCATTTTTTAGTTATTAGTTTACGTTTTCAATCGCGATTTCCTCTTTTAAAATAGCAAATCCATCGGTATTTACTTCACCAGTAAATTTTACTTGTTTCGTGTTTTCTTTGACGTCTTTTCCGTCTATCTCATCTATTATAACAACGACTGTTTCTCCTTCTTTGTAGTTTTTTGTTTCTACAACCAAGCTTACTTTGTCTCCAATATTTGCAGTATCTATTTCTCTATCTAAATTTCCATTTTTCCAGGTAACATTTAATATTTCCTTTGTCAAAGGTGTTATCACCGGCGGTGAATAATTATCAAGGATGACTATTTTAGGTTCAGTTTGAAGCGGATCTATAATTTTGATATTTCCTCCAACTTCGCATTTTAGGGTTGAGTTTTCTAAAAGAGCTTTTTTATCTCCTTCGAATACATTATTTGCAGGATCCTTCCACTTCGTTTTTATATCAGGGATACAGAGATTATTTTGTCGTAATTTACAATTTCCAAAAAACAGACTTTCAAAAGTTTTCTCACTATCCGTAGCCATCAATTTTTCCTGAATAAAAATGTTACTTTGAGATTTCACATCAAGTGCTCTTGGGGCAGTACCTTGATCGCAGGCGCATATTGCACCATTACATACATATTTGGTAGCCATAATTTAATTGATTTTTACTTTATCTCCGCTAATAATAGTATCTCCTGTGGCATTAATATTGATTTTTTCAGTCGATTTAATATTTATATTTTTTGCTTCGATGTTAATATCTCCTTCACTTTTTAAACTAATGGCTGTTTTTCCTTTCAGTTCAATTAAATTCTGATCATCTTTTTTTAATCGAATACTATCGCTTTCTCCATTCAATTCAAATGATAGTTTCTTAAGCTCATCTTCTTCGAATAAGTATGCCGCTATTTTGCTTCTTTCAATAGCTAAAGAAGCTTGCTTTTTATCGTCATCGTTTTTTAATAAAATAGCATAATTCTCAGGAGTTGCAACCATTGAATTTAATTCTTTGCCTGTGTTGTTCTTAAATTTGAAAGAAACATTTTCTTTTGAAGCACTCAAGACTAAGGATTCTTTTACTTCTTTGTTTTCAATCGAATTAAAAGTTGTGGTTAAACTATCAGGTGTAAAATGTGTAATTGCCACTGGTTTTTCATCATTATCAAAGTAACTAATTTTAAAATGTTGTTCCTTATCAAACTCTATTTTAGCGACATCGATAATTTTAGTTTCATCAGTTTCAGTTGCGGTATCTGTATTTATATAACGAATATGTAGTTTATTGCCGTCAGCACTATAATCCAGAAAAAAATTAGAGTCAAATTTAGATTGAATTCTCCCCATAAGTCTGTCGACTTCTGAAAATTGCGAAACAAACGCTCTGGTTTCTACTCCGTCAATAATTGTGGCTAAAACCCAACTGTCTTTTTTGGGAATGGTTATAATTCCTTGTTCTACATCAAGGATTGAAGCTTTTAATCTCACGTTTTTAAGTATGGCACCATCGGCACGCATAATATTTACGGTATAAGCATCATTTGTATTATGAGGTGATTCTGTTTCCTTATTTATTTCGATGACTTTTGCCGCAAAAGTTTCAATGATTTGATTTTTACTGGCAACATCTTTGATTAGATCTGTTATATTTCCCATTTTTTATTTTTATGCTATTTCTACTCTTCGTCCTATATAAATTTTTTGCCTATACCCGTTTTCACCGTAACTTCGCTCTACTTTTTCGACCTGAAAAGTGCCGTTTTTTCTTTGTCCTTTGCATTTTCAAGAATTACCTTGTCGGTAGGTCGTACAAATGGCTCGCCAAAAGTGAGAAAATAGCCTTCAAATCCGCTTGGTTTCGATTCCATTGCTCTTGAAGCGGCATATTGATACAATTCTGAAGCAATTTCTGTTGTTGCTTTTTTGAAAGCTGCAGGATCGTTAGGCAAGTCATCGGTATCATTATGCAAAACATGAGTTTTTATTAATTGCCCATTTGGATCACCTAGTTCAATATAAATTGGAGTATTTGAATTTTTAAAATATTTTTCTACTCGTGTACGGGTGTTTTTTGTAGATTCATTAACTACGATTAGTTTATCTTCAATAATATTATAGCGAAACCTAAAACGTACTTTTCCGGAAAAACGATCAGAGACAGATTGTGTTGCTTTATTTAATTGTGAGCCCAAAAGAGCAAGTCCTTGATTAATTAACTTTTTTACCAGAGTTCCTGCTAACGGACTTTTAATGAAATTCCGATCTATAAAGCTCGCTAATTCAGTTGTGGTATGTTGTTGTGGATTATTGGTAATTGTAAGCACAGGCGCAGCATTTTCGGTTTTAAAATAGGTGTAAATCCCTTTGTCTTTCAACATCTCAAAAACTTGAGCCAAACTTTGGTTTCTGTTAATCACGATATTTCCTAATTCTTCATCAAGTGCATTTACTTTAAATGGTAATTTTAGTTCTTTAATTCTTTTTTCAAAGAAAGTTTTAGGATTGAAATTATCAACATTTGTTGTGGGGTTGGTTGCCACAATATTTAGAATATCTTGTTTATTCTGAACGTCATCATCTTTTACTGCTTTTACTTTTTTAAAAGCATACATCGCATCTTCGCAGGTTATCACAGCATTTATATCCGCTTGTACTCCTGTGATGTAACCTCTGAAAGCAGGTTTGTAATCGCCATCATATCCTAAAAATATTTCGATGAAATTTTCTAGTTTAAAAAAATCATAAATTGATTTTTCTTCACCACTTGCATTTGTAAACAAGCTCTGATCAAAACCTTTGGTATCCGTATATACTTTTTGCGGCATCACAATAGTCGCTGTATCGGTAAGGGATTTGTATGAACTGCTGATGTCTACTTTTTTTACATAAGTAAATTCATAAAATTTAGGAGTGGGGATATGTCTTACCGTTTCGTAAACTCTAATTTTAGCATTTAGTTTAAGCATTGTCTCTAATTATTAGTTCTACAGTTTCATCTGAGGTGGCACTTGCCGTAAATTTTTGAATGTTTTTTGTTCCTGAAATAGAAGGGATAGCGTAGGAGTCTATTACTAATTCATAGATACCAAATCGATTCAAAATAGCATGAGTAACTCTTAAAGCATAAGGGGCATTCAGGAATTGCTTCAATAAGAAAAGTTTTTCTTTTGGATATTCATCTCCAGTTTCATTGGCAATTAGTCCTTCGATTGAAATATTAAAATCACCATTTGTAATATGTTCCTTAATGGTTGAATCGCGTCCTTCGATTCCTTCTTTCTTTATAGTTTTTGAACGATTTAAATTAACCGTTACAGCATCTATTCGTAAACTAGGTAGGGTAAGATCTTTTTTTACAAGAGGTTCAAAAACTAAAGGAGCAAAGACTCTTAGATTAAATTCACCTCCGGTTTTATCAATAATAAAATCTTTCGATTCTGATTCGTTATAGTTAATGCCAGTATATTCGGTTTCTTTGGCATCTAAAATTTCGTTTACATTAAAATTGAATTTCATAATGATTTATTTTTATTTTTAATTTGAAAATGTTTGTGCAAAGGCTGTCATGAGTGTGTTTTCCATTCTTTTATCGTTATGTTTTTGTAACCAAAGGGCTTCTTCGAGTAATTTATAAAACTCGTCCATTGATAATTGATAGGGATCTATCTGAAAAGCATATCGAATAAGAGCGGCCGATTTTTTGAATTCATCTTTTTGTGGTGTTGCATCGATTGTAAATTCGCTATCCTTTTTGATCATAGTGACAATAGAATTTCCTGAAGAAAGCATGAATTCGTCATCATAATTTTCTTTATTCAAGACACATTCTTCAAATAAAAATAGGATTGCTTCATAAGGATTTTCCTTGTATTTATCTTGATAATTAAGAAATGTATTGAATGATGGTTTTTTGCAATATGCTGTTGTTAATTGATCCTCAGAAGTAAGTTTTAATACCGTATCGTATTTTTCTTTTAGTTTTTGTAGTGTTATTTCGTCTGGCATTTTTTGTTGTTTTAGAGAATTTGTCTTTTTGCTGTCATAGAGAATTGAGGATAAGAGATTATTCGTATATTTAAATACTGCTGTCTCTGCTTTCTTTTTTAATGGCTTCGGCTAAGCTTTCATTTTTTTCGGATAGACTTAAAGGCGCAATCGTAAAATGTTCTATAAAAATGTTTCCCTCAGATGTTTGTCCCAAAGGATTTTTGAAATTACTCATGTCGGGTGTTTTAGGTGTTTCTCCTAAGTCTCTTGGTGTATAATCCATCATGGGTTGAATGTTTAATTATTAAAATTGTTATTGAAAGTGATTCTTAAAGTTGAGGTATTAACACTCTAAAATGCTCTGAAAGTATGAGGCCACTTTTTAGTTATTAGAGAAACTAATAGTTGAAATTAGAGTTTGTAAAAGTAGTACTGAAAGGTGTAAATGAAGAAAAATATAACTCCTGTTTTCAGTAGTTTCAGTAGAAATAAAACAACAAACAAGTTGTTGATATTCAAGTGATTGTTTTTATTAGGATGTCAGTTTATTAACATTATTGTTCATGGAAAGGAATCTCATTATTATAGTTTTTAAACTGAGTTTGCATTTAGCTTTTTAATTAACAAAAACACCCAAGACCATCAGAAGATTTATCTTATCCGATGATTTTGGGTGTGTTAGTTTACATTAGTTTTGAGAGTTTGTTTTTAACTTGAGGATGCTTTTGTATTCCTATTATTTAATCTTCTTCTTTCGTAAAGAAGGGAGTAATACTTGTCAATGCTGCTGACAAAAACAGTCCGATTAATTTGATCCTGTTGATTGTTATCAATGACAATCCTGCATCTTGTAAAAGGTCAAATTTGGTGTCAATTAAAGCTGTTAAAGCAATAAAAAGACTTGTAATTACTGCGATTTTTTGTTTGTTCATATAATTTATTTTTGATTTATTTTTTTACAAAAGAGTACTAGTGATCGATAGTATAAGCTCCAAAAAACGGAATTGATGCTAGAACCAAGTAAAAGTATTTATTGATGCTTGGTATTTGCAATGTCATAATAAGGGCTTGTGGTTACTAATTTCAAATTTTGTATAATAACATAGGTAAAAGTTCGTCCAAGTATGTTATTTGCATACCCATCAGCAACGCTTTTTTGAGCTTTCTCTGCTTTAGTATTTAATGTGTTTACAGGGCTATTTATGCTGTCTTGAGGTATTGTTTCATTCTTGTGCCAAAACTCTGCCAGGAAGCCCAAAATTGCGTTTGTGCTGGTTTTTCCCAGTTTTAAACCAGATTAGAATAGGGTTGCTATTTGTTGTCATATTAGATAGGGGTTGATTATAAAATTAAATTGTGAATTAAATTTTTATAGACTCAGTTTTTTAAGTGGAAGTTTTTGAAAAAAAACGGAAAGTTGACGTATTGATATTTATAATTTGACCAGTACTATTCGATTCTTAATGATGCAAAAGTAGTATCAAAGAATAGAAAACAGCCACAAAAAAAGGGGCTATATTCAGTAGTTTCAGTAGAAACAAAACTTACTGAAACTACTGAATACAAGTGATTTGTAATTTTAAAATGATTTTTTTTGCAATTACTTTTACACCAAGAAAAAATACCCTAGCGATGAATAAAAATGCAATCCATAATTTCAATCTTTCAATCAAAAATAGTACTGCTATAAATAGTTCTGAAGATTTAACTGAAGCAGTCATAAAAGAATTAGCCAAAGTTTCAAAAGAAATGAGCCAGCAAAAAGATATAGTACAGGTATGGCAGGAGCAAAATGCTTTAAATACTACTATTACAAACAATTCTAGTGTCTTACCCGAAGGAGGTGCTATAGATACCAGTATTGAAACAATCAGAAAAACTGGGTTATCTGAGAGTACTATTTCTTCGGTTTTTGAGGGATCAATAGCAAATCATAATGCCTTAACAAGTATTATTTCATCAGAGAAAACAGGAACTCCAAATGCTCTAATCGGAGGAGGCGTTGCTGAAACCAATGGCAGAACAATAGTTAGTTCTACCGTATCAGGCAACACTACTCCTCCGATAATAGGAGCAGATAATAATACGCTAAACTTTAGCAACGGTCTAACAACTCAGACGTACGCGAGTGTGGCAACACAACAAACGCTTACGGTGCCTCAAATGCTTCAGGAAAATAGCAGTGAACCAACTATAGAAGTTGTCAAAGCAGGAATTAAAAAGAGATTAGATCTAGCCATTACCGCAAATAATAGTGTCGAGATTAAATATTGGAGAGGTATTTCCAACGCCTTTGATGAAGGAGCTACAGCTCAGGATTTTGATGGTAAAAAGGATCAAGAACGTTTTACAGAAATGTATTTTGGATTACAAAAGTGGCGTTTAGCAACAATTGATGAGACTACAATTAATAACGTAAATTGGGGAGAAGTAAGTGAGTCAATGATCTTCAAATTATCGCAATTATCCAAAGAAGAAAAAGAAGATAGGCTAATTAGATATTATAACAAATTGATTAAAGAAATTAGAAATCCGGCTATAAATATCCCACAACTCTTTTCAGAACATGATGAGTTATTTTTATTATTAAAGTCAATTTTCCCACATTTACCAGCTAAGATAGCAATTCAAACCCAAAAAGGAAGTTATCCAGATCTAAGTCCTCAAAAAATGTATCCTGACCTTGGAGTAAAAAACATGTATTTTATTTGGTCAGAAACTCAATTAGATGAAGTAGTAATTAAAAATGGTAAAGGAGAAATACTAAAAGACGAAAACGGTCAATATCGTGATTTAAAAAATGGTCAATGGTATGATTATGACAGAATCGAGAATCCTACAAAAGTGGGGTCTACTTTCTGGAAGGCCTCATTGTATAACACTATAAATGAGCAGCATTATTTATACCATACGATTGGGCAACGTCATGCTTATTATCAATTTGCAGATGCTTATTTAAAGACCAAAGGCATTATCTCTGAATGGTTTGATGCCGCTGCAAGAGTAACGATGGGGTCGATAAAAGAAGCGTTGCAAGGTGAAATCGCATTACAATCGGCAGAAATGGTTAATTTTTGGTATTTATCGGATAAGACTGACGAGTTCTTAAAGGAAGGAAATAGGAATTTGTTTTCGGATAATATGAATAATGTAAAACTACTTTTAGAAGGTAAAGGAAAATTAAGTGGTGAATTTATAGATGCAAAAGGGAATAAGCAGAGTTTTAAAAATTTATCTAAACAAGAGTTGGACTACAAATTAGTAGAGTTTGAACAGTCCTTGGTTCAGGAATATATCAATTTTTCTTTTAAGGATTTAAATAATAGTTTTATAAAAAAATCATTAGATGAAGTATCATCTACTACTGGAAATAAAGAATTTGACGCTATTATTAAAGAAATCAATGAGAATTTTACCCATTGGATGGCTCCGGATATAATGCAGGATATCATGGAAAAATATTTTATGACAAAAGGAAAATTAACGTTCAATTTTGCAAAATATGACGATAGGGTAAAATTGGGTCAGCTAATGGTAAAAGAATTGTATTACTTAAGATTGAGCGATACGTTTAAAGTTGATTCGATTGACAAAATACTAAAAAATCCGGTACAAAATAGTACTAAAACTAGGGAGTATTTTATAATTGATCAAAAACATGCAGTAAAAGAGAAAGATAAGCATATAAAGGAATATAAGTTTTTAGAGCGGTTAGAGCGAATAAAAAAGAAACTTAATGACAAGTCCGCCCATTCAGATGAGGTTTCTAAAATTAAAAAAGATTTAGTAAATGCTAGCGTTGAAGAAATTAAAAAATCACTAGTTAATATTAAAAAAGAAATTAAGAATTCATTAGTGAATATTGGAAATGAAGTTGAAAATTCTGCATTGGCTATTGAGAAAATAGTTTATAATGATTTGAGAGCATTCTACGATGAGATTAAAAAAGAATTTGAAATAACCAGTACAACTGGGTTTGAGGATAAAGAATATGCTGATTTAATTAAAAACTTTTACAAGGATTTGATTGAGATATATGAGATAAGCGAAAAATTAAGAGCAAAGTTACCAGAGGAGAGAGATAAAATAATAAATTCTATAGCAGAAGAAGCCAAAAAGATGCCTGATGAAATAGCTGTAAATGCATTACTTAGAGCTGCTGAATCTTATTACCCAGGAGTTAAGACACTTGAAGATGGTGAAAAAGAAGAATTATTTAAAAATAATTACAAAGCTTCAGTAGCTATTTTATTATATGAGTTTGCAACAGGTACTGGTCCTGAGATTCGTAATTTTGATTATCACGTGCATAAATTTGCGCAAGCCATTCTACAAGATCGAATGATTGATGAAATTATGGAGGAAACCTTAAAATTATTACAACAAACCAATTATGATTTTGTAAACAAACCCGACAGCAAAGACTTAAAAGTAGATTTAGAGCTCAGCCCAACCCCTGTTTTTGTCATTGAAAGTTTTGACAAACACTTAAACTCTAATTTGGCACAAATATTTATAGGTGGTGCTTTTGCCTTAGTGCGTATAAAAAATAAAAAACTAGAGGGCTATATTTATAATAAAACATCAAGAGAATCATTAATGCTTCATTTAAATGTTGGAAATAGAAAAAGGAAAAATGATAGAGCCGATGAAAAAATATTATCAACTATAATTCAAAGAATTTATTTCACGTTTAAATTACCCTAAAAATTGTAAATTGCAGGAAATTTAAAACAAATGAAGCCTAAAATCACTTTACTATTTCTCTTATTTGTCATTCTTTGTGCGTACACCTCTTGCCAGACAGAAGTCTTAGGGAAATATTACAATATAGAAGATGACAAAGCCCTGCATTATGTAGATTTTAAAGCAGATGGAACTTTTTTTCATTATTACAAAAAAGATACTATAGAACGCAGTCATTCAGGTGAATGGACTCGAGAAGACAACAAAATACATATTTTTAACTGGGAAGAATACAGCTACGAATATCTAAAGATAATATCAGGAATGGGCAAGGTAGAATTTGGAACTATTCTTGGCAATCAAATTTTTTGGATAAGAGGTCCGTTTTTAAATAATACTCCTGATGGAAGTAGTCCAGGAAGTTACATAAAAGAAGAAGATGTAGAGAAGGTAAGGAGTGAAAGCAAGGAAGAAGAAGAACGCTGGCAGAAATATCTAAAAGATAAAGACACTTTTTATTTTCCAAACACAAAAATTATTAGAGCTATTGGGATAGAAAAAATAACTTCTGGAGAGAACGAGAAAAATTATGGATGGAAACATTTTTATGAGACAGGCGAATTAGAATCAGAAGGCAAGTATTCATTAAATTGGAAAAGAGGTATTTGGAAATATTATTATAAGAATGGGCAATTAAAAGAATTAGGTACATTTCAGGATAGTTTAAAAGTAGGTACTTGGGAATATTATCATGATAATGGAAAATTAAAAGAAAAAGGGATATATATATATGTAAAAAATGGAGCATCTGGTACAGTTTCTGAAAATAAAAGCTCTAAATATTATTTTACGAAAAAGAGAGGAGATTGGAAAATTTATGATACTAATGGAGGACTAATTAAAACAGAAAAATTTCCAACAAGAGAAAAATACTATGATAGCCTATATATGGCGCCTCCATATGACTATAGCAAGAGCGATGCTATTGAAAAACGAAATGAAAGAATAGAAGTGTTGGATAAAGACTACAACGACTACAAAGCATCGTTACCTGCTAAAAAATAATATAAAAAGAGTCATTTGTAACCCAAATGACTCTTTTTGAACTGCAGGAAAATTAAAACAAATGAAGCCTAAAATCACTTTACTATTTCTCTTATTTGTTATTCTTTGCGTCAGCACCTCGTGCCAGACAGAAGTCTTAGGGAAATATTACAATATCGAAGATGACAAAGCCCTGCATTATGTAGATTTTAAAGCAGATGGAACTTTTTTTCATTATTACAAAAAAGATACTATAGAACGCAGTCATTCAGGTGAATGGACTCGAGAAGACAACAAAATACATATTTTTAACTGGGAAGAATACAGCTACGAATATCTAAAGATAATATCAGGAATGGGCAAGGTCGAATTTGGAACTATTCTCGGCAATCAAATTTTTTGGATAAGAGGTCCGTTTTTAAATAATACTCCTGATGGAAGTAGTCCAGGAAGTTACATAAAAGAAGAAGATGTAGAGAAGGTAAGGAGTGACAGTAAGGAAGAAGAAGAACGCTGGCAGAAATATCTAAAAGATAAAGACACTTTTTATTTTCCAAATACAAAAATCATTAAAGCTATTGGGATAGAAGAAATAATTTCTGGAAAGAACGAGAAAAATTATGGATGGAAACATTTTTATAACACAGGCGAATTAGAATCAGAAGGCAAGTATTCATCAAATTGGAAAAAAGGTATTTGGAAATATTATTATAAGAACGGAAAACTTAAAGAAATTGGAGCTTATGAAGATAGTCTAAAAGTAGGCATGTGGAAACATTATCATGATAACGGGAAATTAAAAGAAAAAGGTATTTATATATATAAAAAAAATGGAGTATCTGGTATAGCTTCTAAAAACTCAAGTTCAAAATATTATTTAACCCAAAAACGTGGAATATGGGAGTATTATGATACTGACGGTAAATTAAAAAACACAAAAATATTCGCAACTAGAGAAAAATTCTATGATAGTATATTTGTCAGTATGGGTTATAGTAAGGAATATGCAATTGATATGCGTAAAGAAACGATAAATAGGGAGGATAAATATTATAGTGACTACAACAAAGCATCGCTAACTACAAAAAAATAATATCAAAAGAGTCATTTGGGTTACAAATGACTCTTTTGAATTGCAGGAAAATTAAAACAAATGAAACCTAAAATCATTTTACTATTTCTCTTATTTGTTATTCTCTGTGGGTATACTTCGTGCCAGACAGAAGTTTTAGGAAAATATTACAATATCGAAGATGACAAAGCCCTGCATTATGTAGATTTTAAAGCAGATGGGACTTTTTTTCATTATTACAAAAAAGATACTGTAGAACGCAGTCATTCAGGTGAATGGACTCGAGAAGACAACAAAATACATATTTTTAACTGGGAAGAATACAGCTACGAATATTTAAAGATTATATCAGGAATGGGTAAGGTCGAATTTGGAACTATTCTTGGCAATCAAATTTTTTGGATAAGAGGTCCGTTTTTAAATAATACTCCTGATGGAAGTAGTCCAGGAAGTTACATAAAAGAAGAAGATGTAGAGAAGGTAAGGAGTGACAGCAAGGAAGAAGAAGAACGCTGGCAGAAATATCTAAAAGATAAAGACACTTTTTATTATCCAAATACAAAAATCATTAAAGCTATTGGGATAGAAGAAATAATTTCTGGAAAGAAAGTGAAAAATTATGCATGGAAACATTTTTATGAGACAGGCGAATTAGAATCAGAAGGAAACTATTCATCAAATAAGAAAAAAGGTATTTGGAAATATTATTATAAGAACGGAAAATTTGAAAAAATTGGTGCTTATGAAGGAGGTTTGAAAAAAGGGACTTGGGAGAAGTATTTTGAAAACGGGCAATTAAAAGAAGTAGGCATTTATATCTATATTTACCATTTGAATCATAAGATAGAAAAGAGAGGAGATTGGAAAATTTATGATACTAATAGAAAACTAATTAAAACAGAAAAATTTCCAACAAGAGAAAAATACTATGATAGCCTATATATGGCGCCTCCATATGACTATAGCAAGAGCGATGCTATTGAAAAACGAAATGAAAGAATAGAAGTGTTGGATAAAGACTACAACGACTACAAAGCATCGTTACCTGCTAAAAAATAATATAAAAAGAGTCATTTGTAACCCAAATGACTCTTTTTGAATTGCAGGAAAATTAAAACAAATGAAACCTAAAATCATTTTACTATTTCTCTTATTTGTTATTCTCTGTGGGTATACTTCGTGCCAGACAGAAGTTTTAGGAAAATACTACAATATCGAAGATGACAAAGCCCTGCATTATGTAGATTTTAAACTAGTTGAAGAGTATCTTTTTAATCCAATATCAAAAGATAAAACCCCTAGGGATTTAGGAATAGAATTTTATAATAATGCATTAAGGAATTAGAAACAGAGAAAAAGAATTAAAAAACACAGTTAATATAAATCCAAATAAAGAAGACCAGAATAGTAATAAAAATTTAATATTTTAGCAATAAAAAAATGAGAATTCTTATATTGTTTTTTGTGTTTGCTTTCCTTTCATGTAATAAAAAGCAAGAGCCATTTAATAGTGACTTGAGTAATAACAAGTCTCTAAATCAAGATATCCATGATTCTGAAAAGAAAAAGGGAATCAAAAATTTTTTAATAAATGAGGTATATAATGAGGATGATTTTGATTTTTCTGATGTAAGGATTAATTATAGTTCAGGTAAATTTGTAATTGACAATGATTTTAATGAGTTTATAATAGATTCGACTTTAGATCGTGAAGAAAGATATCAAACATTGAAAGATTACGCATTTAGTGAATATGCTGATGACAGAAGTATTATTCGAATATCTAATTATGCTTTTTCACTTCAAAAAAATAATAGTGTTTTGTATGTTGGGCTCTTTAGAAAGACAAAAGAGGATAATTGGAAATGTAAAGATATCAAAAAACTTGAAAAATACTCAGTGCTTGGAGATTATAATTATATCTTAGGGGATAATAAAGTATTTAGTTATACCTGTGAAACAATGGAAGGACATTCTTGTTTTGCCATCGTAATTGATAAAGTAAATTCTGTTGGCAAATATGACAAAATTTTAAAAGCTATAAAATTTGATTTAATAAATGAAAAAATTATCGAAGTAGATTTAAAAAAAGAAAAAGTAGAATGTCTTCCTGAAATTGGAGATTAATAAGTTGAGGTTTTTAAAATGATTTAAACTACTAAAGAAGCTTTTTAAGAGTAAAAAAGAGAAAAGGGTGTATTGATATGGCTTGGATGCTTTTTTAACGAACAGCATCTCGTTATCGGGTATAGAAAGTAAAAAAAGCTGTCTCATAATTTTTTGAGACAGCTTTTGATTTTTATTTAGAATCTAAAAGTTTTGTTAGATCTTGTTGTTGTTGTGTTAGTTTTGATTGGAGTTTCAAAACATCAAGTTCATATTGTTTTGATTTTATTTTCTTTTGTTGAATTTTGTTTTCAGGAAATTTGTTAAGTTTTAATTCGTCTTGGATTTTTTGATTTTTATCCTCTGTTTTTTTGATGTCTTTTTTGGTTCTTTCTATCTTATTTTGAGCGGATTCAATTTTTCTTTGACGCTTTTGAGCTTTATCTTGGTCCTGCTTTAAAAGGTCTTGTCTTTTTTGTAATTCTTTTTGATTCTCTAATGTTCTCTTTGCGTGTTCTTTTTCTTTATTTAATAGAATTTCTTGATTTGAACTATTTGAATTAGTTTCCTGTCCATAAAAAGATTGTGATGCAATAAAAAGGCAAATTGCAAACCCGAAATTTCGTACTATTCTCATAAGTCTTATTTTTAATATTTGTAATTATCCTACAAACATTATTCCAAAGTTTGTAAAATGCTTTAGTTTGTTTTAAATATAGAATTTTTTATAATAAGAAACACCATTTTATAATAAATATAAAATGGTGTTTCTTTAAGTAGGGGAATATAATCTCTAATACAAACTGCGTAAGTTTTCTATAGAATTTTATAGTGTTTCTATTAAAATCCAAGCTTCTGGATTTATAGTATTTTGAATCTCTCTTTGAGCTTTTTCTGCCTCACGCATTGTGGCATAACTACCATATAAGACTGGGAAAAGTCCATGTCTGTTTGCAGGAATTATTTTAGCATCAAATCCAGCTTTTTTTAATCTGTTGTAAGCTTTTTGAGCATTTTTTTCACTTCTAAAAGCACCTGCCATAATGTGATAAGGCATTGTTAATTTTTCTTCCTTTACTGAAAGAGTCACTGTTACTGCTGGCAGTGGATTTTTTATAAAGAATGTGGCTTCTTGAATTTTATTCTGAACTTGTTTTTGAACAGCTGTTTCTACAAGAACAGTTTGATTAGCAATTTGGTTTTGGTACATTGGGTAACCAATACTTCCTGTTACTCCTAATGCAAGTACAAAAATAGCAGCATATTTTAAATAAGAATTAGATCCTTTATAAGCAGAATGTAAGGCTACAGGTTCTTTTTCTTCAACTGTTTCTAATTCTAAAGCTTCAAGTTGTTTTTCAAACGATTGTCTTTTAACCATTGGAGAAACAAATGGGCTTAAGCCAAATGAAGTAGCTAAATAATTCTTTTGATCATTTGGAGTAAACACAAGGTTTTTGTCAGCATTCATTCGAATTTGACCAACATTTTTAATAGAAAGGAAACCTTTGTCCTCTAATTCTTTTTTCCAAGTTAAAACTTCAAAATGTACTGCACTGACAGCAAATTTATACGATGTTTTTTCGGTAAGAGCAATATGATTTGCTAACAAACCATCGTTGTTTTTGATATGCGGGTTGAAAGAAATTAATTTTTTTGGTGGAAAAAATGAATTTGAACCTTCATTAAGTTGGGCCGATTGAATTTCGGTTAAAAAAGCTCCAAACCCAGGAACCGTTACACACTGATAACGATACAATAACTGCGCGATGTAAGTTTCGATTTTCATAGTAACAAAGTTAGGCAAGGAAAATAGTTATCAAAATTTTATTCACAATTTTTATTAACAATTCACTTTTTTATACAAGTATTTGAAATTTAGTTATTTGCAATTTTAAATTTTTTTGACTTTTTTAGTTTATTTTTTAAATATCTTTTTTTGGCAAGAATTTACCTTAAATTACCATCTTTGTAATTGATAAATATGATTTTTATTTTATCTGAATAACCTAATTATTGTAGCAAATGACTGAGCAAGATTTATTTTATTTATTGGCATTACAAAGTGTTGAAGGAGTGGGTGATATAATTGCAAAAAGGTTATTATTACAATGTGGAACTGCCGAGGAAATTTTTAAAACTAAACCTTTGCAACTATCTTTAATTGAAGGTGTTGGATCTGTTTTATTAAAGAATATAAGAGAAAAATCAATTTTTGAAAAAGCACAAAAAGAACTCGACTTTATCAAGTCAAATAGTATTAATGTAACGTTTTTTGACGAAAAAAACTATCCCGAGAGATTAAAACATTGTATTGATGCACCGGTTTTGCTGTTTAGTTCTGGAAACATTGATTTGGAGAATAAAAAAGTCATAAGTATCGTTGGAACGCGACAAATTACTTCATACGGAATAGAATTTTGTAAAAAACTGATAGAAGATTTGTCGCCCTTAAATCCCGTTATTGTAAGTGGTTTTGCTTATGGAGTCGATATTGTTGCACATCAATTGGCAATAGAGAATAATCTTCAGACTATTGGCGTTGTAGCACATGGTTTAAACCAAATATATCCTAAAAGCCATAAAAAATATGTCGCTCAAGTGGAGCAAAATGGTGGTTTCATGACTGAATTTTGGAGCTCCTCGAATCCTGATAAAGAAAATTTTGTGCGACGAAACCGTATTGTTGCTGGAATAAGTGAAGCTACAATAGTAATTGAATCTGCGGATAGAGGAGGTTCACTTATTACTGCCAACTTGGCAAATGATTATAATCGGGATGTATTTGCAGTTCCCGGGCGTACCACTGACAAATACAGTCAAGGCTGTAATAACTTGATTAAGGCTCAAAAAGCGAATGTGCTGACCAATGCAGCCGATTTGATTTATATTTTAAACTGGGACGTTAAAAATGAGTCCAAATCAGTACAGAAACAATTATTTGTTGAGTTAGATCCTGATGAACAGAAAATATATGATTATTTGTTAAAAGCGGGTAAAGAGTTGATGGATATTATTGCTTTAAGATGTGATTTTCCGATTTACAAAATATCAGGATTGTTGCTGAATATGGAACTTAAAGGAGTAATTCGTCCATTGCCTGGAAAGCTATTTGAGGCTATTTAAAAACACACCCCTTTCAATGTTAAACTGAAAGGGGTGATTATTAATGTATTGTGAGGTAGTTTTTCTAATTAAAGCTTGGTTGTTTTGAGAGACTTTTATTGTTCTTTGTTGTCATAATTCCAAAAAGCTTCTTTAGGACCAGTCCCCTCAAGCAGACAAAAAGCGGCATAAGATATATCAATCAACCAATCATCAATTTGTAATGTTTGTTGTTCATTAAGCAATTCATTACGTTGTAACATTCCATCAGGATAAATAGCCCACATTCTGCCGAAATGGCAAATTCCCCATATTGCACCTATGATTCTTTTATCAATAAAATCTTTTTCCAATTCAGGTGCGAGTATTTTTAGGGCTTGTATTATTGAATGGTAATTTTTTTCGTGTAAGACGCCTTTATAAGGGCGTAACTGACCTAAAAAACCATTTTTCCATCTTTCACTTTCTATGTTCTCGTGTTGTCCGCTTTGGTATTCTAACTCCTCGATAGCATCTTCAATAGTCATGCTTAGGTAGATTATTATTTACTAAACCCTAGTTTTGCTCTTACTCTTTCTAGAACTTCATTAGCAACAATGGCTGCTTTTGCAGCTCCTTTTTTAAGTAAAGCATCTACTTCGTCTAGGTTGTTTATATAGTAATGGTATTTTTCTCTTTCTGTTTTGAATTTTTCTGTAATTAATTCAAACAAAGCTTGTTTTGCATGACCATATCCATAATTTCCACCTAAATAATTCGCTCTCATTGTAGCAATTTGATCTTCATTAGCCATAAGAGAATAAATTGCAAATGCATTACAAGTATCAGGATTTTTTGGTTCTTCAAGTGGTGTACTATCAGTCTCGATACTCATGACTTGTTTGCGTAACGCTTTATCATCTAAAAATATATTGATGAAATTATTTGCTGATTTACTCATTTTTCCTCCGTTTGTTCCAGGAATCAACATGCTGTCTTCTTGAATTTTAACTTCTGGAATTACAAAAGTTTCACCCATTTGGTGGTTAAAACGTGAAGCTACATCGCGAGTAATTTCTAAATGTTGCATTTGATCTTTTCCAACAGGAACAAATTCAGCATCATAAAGTAAAATATCTGCGGCCATTAACATTGGGTATGAGAATAAACCTGCGTTTACATCATCAAGACGATCCGCTTTATCTTTGAATGAATGTGCTAGAGTCAATCTTTGAAATGGAAAAAAGCAACTCAAATACCAGGTTAATTCTGTTGTTTGAGGAACATCTGATTGTCTGTAAAAAGTAACACGGTCAATATCCAAACCAAAAGCAAGCCAGGCAGAAGCAACGCTATAGGTATTCTCGCTTAGAGTTTTACCGTCTTTTATCTGTGTAATCGAGTGTAAATCGGCGATAAACAAAAATGATTTGTTTTCGGGTTTGTTAGATAATTCGATTGCAGGAATAATTGCTCCCAATAAGTTGCCTAAATGCGGCGTTCCAGTACTTTGTACGCCAGTAAGTATTTTTGCCATGCTAAATTTTTTTCTTAACCGCAAAGTTCGCAAAGTTTTACGCAAAGTCCACAAAGTTTACAAAGTTTTTAGTCACAGATTATAAAGATTAAATAGATTTTTTAAACCTTGTGTTGATTTGTGTAATTTATCTCAAGTATTTTTTGCAGTTTGTCTAGTGTCTTTTGTAAATAATTTTTAACAACAATGTGTACAAAATTTTCGCAAAGTTGACTGATATCTTAAGATTCATTACTTGATAAGTTTTTTAATCTAAAAATCTATTGGTCTAAAAATTTAAATTTACATCTGTTTTCTTACTTTTGGGTTTATGAAAGGAGTAAAAATTGTTTTTTGGGTTATTTGGCGTATTTGGTTTTATGTTTTAATGGCCATACCAATATTGGTAATGTTTCCGTTTTTAGTGTTATCAATTCTTACTGAAAGTGGGTACCCATATTTTTTTAGAATGGCAAGAATTTGGGCAAAATTCATCCTTTTTGGAATGGGGTTTTACTATAAAGTAGAGAAGGAGCAAGCGCTTGATCCTAAAAAAAGTTATATGATTGTTGCTAATCATACTTCGATGACGGATATTATGCTTACGCTAGCGATTATTAAAAATCCATTCGTTTTTGTTGGAAAGAAAGAACTTTCTAAGATTCCTTTGTTTGGTTTTTTCTATAAAAGAACCTGTATTTTAGTGGATCGTAAATCTTCAAAAAGCAAAATGGATGTTTTTAACAGAGCACAAAAGCGTTTGAATCAGGGATTAAGTATTTGTATTTTCCCAGAAGGCGGTGTTCCTGACGATGAATCGATTATTTTAGACGAATTTAAAGATGGTGCTTTCCGTTTGGCAATTGAGCATCATATTCCGATTGTTCCGATTACATATGCTGACAATAAAAAACGATTTTCTTATACTTTTTTTAGTGGTAGTCCTGGAAAAATGAGAGTGAAAATTCATTCGTTTATAGAAACAACGAAGCTTCAGCCTGAAGATAGAAAATATCTTCGTGATCAGGTAAGAGATCTAATTTATAAGCAATTATTGATATTTGGAAAAGGCAAAACCTTACAAGAAGATATCGTTTTGCAAAAGGAACAATCTAGTATTAATTCTTAAAATGTAAATTTTATCCTATCGATGAATGATTTTTTGTGAAATAAAATTCATGGCAATTTTTAATTTTCTTTTTGTTATCCAGTGTTTTTGAAATAATGTTCCCAGTTTCTTCTTCATCTTTTAAATTTAAAAAAGTAATATATACAAGCTGTTTAAGGCTTAAAAACGGTAATTCTTTATAAGGATATCGTTTATTGAAAAAGGTTGCGTGAAAAGCATAAAAAAACCCGAAAATTAAATTTTCGGGTTTTTGTTTTTAGGCACTTGCCAATTCTTTGATATGTGCTTTAATCTTAACTTCTAGTTCATCTGCTAGTTCTGGATTATCTTTAATTAGCGATTTTACTGCATCACGACCTTGTCCTAATTTAGTATCACCGTAGCTAAACCATGAGCCTGCTTTCTTAACGATTTCAAATTCAACAGCTAAATCTAAAATTTCTCCGGTTTTAGAAACTCCCTCTCCGTACATAATGTCGAATTCAGCAGTTTTAAATGGTGGAGCAACTTTATTTTTAACGATTTTTACTTTTGTTCTGTTACCAATTACATTGTCACCATCTTTGATTTGAGAAGAACGACGAATATCTAAACGTACCGAAGCGTAAAATTTTAAGGCGTTACCACCTGTTGTTGTTTCTGGATTTCCGAACATTACCCCAATTTTTTCTCTTAATTGGTTAATGAAGAATACCGTACAGTTTGTTTTACTAATTGTTCCAGTAAGTTTACGAAGTGCTTGTGACATTAAACGAGCATGAAGTCCCATTTTTGAATCTCCCATTTCTCCTTCGATTTCACTTTTTGGAGTTAATGCGGCAACAGAGTCAATTACAACAATATCAATTGCTCCTGAACGAATTAAGTTTTCAGCAATTTCTAGTGCTTGTTCCCCGTTATCTGGTTGAGAAATAATTAAATTCTCGATATCGATTCCTAATTTCTCAGCATAATTTCTATCAAATGCATGCTCAGCATCTATAAATGCAGCAATTCCACCCGCTTTTTGAGCTTCAGCAATAGCATGTAATGTTAGGGTTGTTTTTCCAGAAGATTCTGGCCCGTATATTTCGATAATTCTTCCTTTTGGGTAACCGTTTACTCCTAGGGCTAAATCTACTCCTAATGAACCTGATGAAATTGTTTCTACTTCTACAATGGCTTTATCGCCCATTTTCATTACGGTTCCTTTTCCGTAAGTCTTATCAAGTTTATCAAGCGTAAGTTGTAGCGCTTTTAATTTGGCTTCTTTCTCTGAACTCATCTCTTTTTTGTCTTTTTCTTTCATCTAAATTTTTATAACTCTTTTATATTAAATCAATCAAGTATTAACTTCTTGATTTAATTTGTATTGGCGTGTAATCGACGTAAAAATACTTCTTTTTTTTGAAGTTGCAACTCGATTTATTTTCTCTTTTTCAGATTGTTTTTTTATAAAAATAACGCTCTAAGTTCTGTTGCTTCTTCAGGTTTTATTTTTCCAGCCAATAATAAACTTAATTGTTTACGACGCAATGCAGCTTCAAAACGTTGTTTTTCAAGCTCTGTTTCTGGATCAATTGGCGGTACTTCTACCGGTCTTCCAGTATCATCAACTGCAACAAAAGTATAAATTGCTTCGTTGGCTTTTGTTCTATTTCCTGATTCGCGATCTTCTACCCATACATCTATAAAAACTTCCATTGAGCTTTTGAATGATCTTGATACTTTTGCCTCAACAGTTACTACGCTTCCTAAAGATATTGCTCTATTAAAAGCAACGTGATTTACAGATGCAGTAACTACAATTCGGCGTGAATGTCTTCTGGCAGCAATACTTGCGGCACGATCCATTCTGGCTAATAATTCGCCACCAAATAGATTGTTTAAAGGATTAGTTTCGCTTGGTAAAACTAAATCGGTTAATATAGTTAAAGATTCTGAAGGATGTTTAGGTTTCATGTAAATTTTATATTGTTGTATTTCAATGTTTTAGTTATTGAATATTGAAATTTATTATTTGCCTCAAATGTAATTAAAATTTAAAATTATAAAGGAACTTTTTCTCTTGCATTGATCAAAGACTAGGTTGTGTTTACTGTTTTAACACTTTAGGTTACAATTGTATAAACAATGAATGCATTATTTTGTTTAGATATTGTATTTTTAATAATATTCTAAAGTGCGAATTTCTATTGTTTTTGGAATACATTGCCTATCGAATTCTATTTTCTTTATCCAATTCTTTTTTTTATCATATTCATAAACGTGATATCTGATTCCGATTATAAAATCTCCAGTTGGACAGAAAACTAAGTCACTATCAAAAAGATAGCGTACGGTTTCATTTCCATAGGAATCATATTCATATTTGAATGAATAAGCATTATCTTTTTCAGTAGCAATATTTCCATGTTTATCATAAGTGTATAACACTTTATTTGTCGGACCTGAATAGGAAATCATTATTCTACCAATAGAATCGTATAGATCCCGTTTAGAAATTTTTGAATTATCATACTTTATCACTTCTTTTATTATCCCTGAACTACTTAATAATGTGGTTTCTATAATTTGTAATGAGCTGTCCTTTTTGATTAAGTGCTCTATTGATTTTAACTTTTTAGCATTATATTTATATTTAGTAACCGCCTCTAAGCTATTTGTATCCTGATTATATTCTTCAGAATTTAGTAGTTTTTTTCCTTTATATTGGTGTTTATATATAGAATTAATTTGTAAAGTATTATATGAAAATTTTGAAGATGTAACTTTATTACTCGCATCAAAAATATATTCGGCATCAATATTATTCGATTTGTCCTGATGTGTAACTTTATTTCCGGTTAAATTTCCCAATACATCAAATGTCTGAATTTGAACAAAAAGTGGTTTTTTATCGCTAATGATTTCAGTAGAATCATTTATGCTGTAATGAGTTAATATCACTTTTTTAACTGAACGATTAAAATCTAAATTTGAACTTTTTGCTTCTAATCTGGTAAGTTTTGTGATTTTTTTAGTTTTGCAACCAACTAACAGACAAAACAGTGACAATAATAAAATTATTTTTTTCATAATTGTAATATGAGACTCATTAATAAGCTTTAATAATTTTGTACAAATTGCGATAAAGTACAACTATAAAGATTTAGAACGCTACACTTATATTGATTTTATTGCAATTTAGATGTTTATATCAAGCTTGAAAATGTAAAAGCATATGAAATTAATTCGCACAAGTTAAACGGATCTTTTAAAGACTAAATACGTTCTCCTCTGATGTTCAAAGAAAATGTTTCTCCGTTAAGTTCAACTTCTACTCGCTCTCCACAAAAGCAAGTCATAGAATCATATTTAAACGGTATGATTGTATCTCCTTTTCGGTTAATTAATCCCCATTTACCTTGGATGCTTGCGGGTGCATAATCCCCTTCGAAGGCATAAATAGTATCATATTTTAATGGAATAACTTCCTTTCCTGTTGTATCTAGATATCCTGATTTTCCGTTTAGAGTTACTTGTGAAATGTTATCTTCCAGGCCAAATATTTTGTCGTATTTTAATGAGGTAATTTCTTTTCCCTTCGCATTTATTAGGCCCCATTTATCTTTATTTCCGACTATTGCCACTCCCTTGTCAAAACCGAACGCATCATCATATTTTGGTTCAATAATCTCTTTTCCGCTTCTATCTACAAATCCTGTTTTGTTGTTAAGTACAACCATTGAAAAATTTTCTTTAACGCCATATATTTTATCGTATTTTAATGGAGTAATTTCTTTTCCGCTCGTGTTAATTAAACCCCATTTTCCGTTTAAAATTACAATTGCTAAGCCATCTTGAAAAACATAAACTTCATCATATTTGGGTAAAACTATTTCTTTTCCATTATGATCTGCAACACCATGTTTTTCCCCATTTCTGACAACAAAAAAACCGTCTTTAGGTGAAAATATTTCATCATATTTAGGGGATACAATTTCTTTTCCAGTTAAATCTATAAATCCATATTTATTGTTTTTAACTACAATAAAGAACCCTTCTTCGGGTGCAAACATTTTGTCATATTTTGGTTCAAGGATATAGTTATCTTCTCCATCGATTAACCCCCATTTTTCAGTTTCGGGATCTAAATATGCTTCTTGTGCGATTGTTTTTGATTGAATTACAAATGCTAATACAACCAAAAGTAGGTGCTTGTTTAATTTTAAATGATTCATAAAATTTGGTTTTAATTGTAGGGTGTTTGTTCTCCTTTTGTATTAATATAAAATTTCTTTCCGTTAAGTTCTACTTCCGAGATGCCATTATAGAAAAGTGTTACACTATCATATTTTAATGGGATTATTTCTTCACCATTACTATCTACAAACCCCCATTTGCTATCGAGAGTCACCAAAGTAAGTCCTTCTGTTAGCCAACCGACATTGTCATATTTTATAGGAGTAATTTCTTGACCAGTTTTGTTAATCAGCCCTTGTTTGTTGTTAATAATTATATGTGCCTGACCTTTGTTGAAAAAACCTGTGTCATCATATTTTATTGGTGTAATTTCTTTTCCAAAGCTATCTATGAATCCCCATTTATTATTAAGTTGAACAGATGCAAAACCTTCTTTAAAAAAGAGGACACTGTCATATTTTATGGGAGTAATTTCTTGACCTTTTTTATCGATGAATCCCCATTTCCCATTTAGGGATATTGGAGCAAATCCTTCATCAAAAAGGTATATAATGTCATATTTTGGAGTTATGATAATATTTTTATTGTCATCAATTAATCCCCATTTATACGAAATAGGATCCATAAAGTCTTCTTGTCCAATTACTTTTCCTTGATATAGGAATACTAATAAAGGCAAGATAATGTTTTTATTTATTTTTAAATAATTAGTTTTGTTTACGTAATTGTTTATCAATTTTGATTATTTCTATATGTTACACAGGTGTTTTGCCAGATATTAATTAAATAATATTTGGACTGAAGTAAATTGAATGTACGATTAGTTTGTTTTGAGAAATCTTATGAATTGAGATTTAATTCAACCAATAAACTGCTACAACTGCCGGGATAAAATAAATAGCAATTGTTCTTGCTCCATCGTAATCTTTGGCTAATCTTTGTCCAAAAAGTAACATTATCAGGGTAATACAAGAGAAAATTGCTCCATATAAACCATATTCTCTGCCACTATTTAAAAATAACTGAATTGATCCTACAATACAAAGTATACCAGATATCAATTCTAAAACAAGGACATTAAATAAGGCAAGTGGTACTTGGTTTTTAAGCTGTGTTTTTGCAAAATGTTCTTTTAGCCAGCTTACATTATCTTTCCAATAAAAAATTTTGTCGTAACCAGATTGAAGAAATGTTACAGCTAAGAACACTAAAATTAAAATTGAGGCAATATTGTTCATCTTTTTATTTTTTATGAATTAAACGGGTTAGTTTTATGGATAAATCGGTTAAAATAATTTTTGCATTTCCGTTGCGCTCAATATGATACATCGCATCAGATAGCTCTTTGAATATATCGTTAATGTTATTTCCATTTACAAATGGAGCAAAATTTTCTAGTTTAAATTTTTCAACTTTAGGCTCCATATAAACTAAGCTTGGAGCTTGATAATTAAGTAAAAGGGCTTGACGAAACATTTCGATGCAGAATTCTAAGAATTTTTTCTGACTTTCTCGACCTAAAGCAGCAATTTGCTCACTCCAGGTAATTAAATCTTGTATTGCTGCAGCGTTTCCTTTTGCTTTAAAAGCGGCACGAACCCATGTAACAAACCATTGTTCAAAAGGATATTCATCTTCGTCATTTTTTATTAAGTGTAAGGCTTTGTTGTAATTACCTTGTGCCTGATGAGCTATTTTTAATGCCATATTGGGCTCTAAATTTTCTTTAGAAACTAATGCATCGGCTATTATCCTCTCACTTAATCCGTTGAAATGCAATACTTGACAACGTGAACGAATGGTCTGAATGATTGATTCTTCGTTTTCGGATATTAAAATAAAAATAGTTTTATCAGATGGTTCTTCTAATAGTTTTAAAAGTTTATTAGAAGCTGCGATATTCATTTTATCTGCCATCCAGATGATCATAATTTTATAACCACCTTCATACGATTTTAACGCAAGTGATTTTAACACCTCTTGAGCATCTTCTACTCGAATTTCACCTTGTTTATTTTGAACGCCAAGGGTTTTGTACCAATCGAATAAACCACCATAAGGCATTTCTTGAATAAAATTGCGCCAATTTTGTATAAAATCGAGACTTTTGGGTTTGGTTTTTACATCTTCGGTAGTTACTGTTGGATATATAAAATGTAAGTCGGGATGTGATATGGACTGAAATTTTAAATTACAGGACGTATTTCCGTTTTCATTATCAGGACCAGAATTTCCGCACAATATATATTGTGCGTATGCTATGGCAGTGGGTAAAGTTCCAGATCCTTCTTGACCTATAAATAATTGTGCATGAGGAATTCTCCCCGAAGAAGCAGTTTTTATTAAGTGATTTTTGATATGGTCTTGGCCTAAAATTTCAGAAAATTGCATGAAGCAAAGATAGTAGAAAATGATTTAGCCGAAAATTTTCATCTACAAAGTTTAATGCCTTCTTAAAAATGAAGATTAAATTCGTTTGTAAAAAAACAATTAGACATAAGAACTTGTTTTTAATCAATTTTAACGGTTTTTATTTATTTCATAAAAAATTTTTTTGTGAAAAATATAACAATTAGTTTTATGAAATAATTATTAACATTTCTTGTTAATATCGTTTGTTTTAGGATTAAAAAAGAGTCTGATATTTTAGATATAAATGTGTTAATGTATTGACATATAGTTTGATAAAAACAATAATACTCTTATAAAATGGTTTTTATTAGATAGTCAAAAAAAACCGTTAAAAGAATAGATTTAGTCGTTATGCGGTATTTTTTCGTCTTATTTTGGCTCTATTTATTTAAAAAAAGGGTAATAAAGATTGTGAGTTAAGTTTATTTACATATTTTTGTTTTTATAATTGAATTTTTAAAATAGAATTTATGAAAGGGAAAATTATTTTTTTAAGTATCTTTTTAACGTTGTCAACACAGATGGTATCATCTCAAGCTAAGAATGCTCCTCAAAGTATTATTAGTACATCGGCATTGATCAAAAAATACCATGATCAAAAAGAATTGAAAACAATGCAAAAGGGAGAGCTTTTAGAACTATACATTGAACGTATCAAAGTTTTGGTGAAAACATTACCATTTATTGCTTTGGCTACTAAACCTGGAGTAACGATGGCTGATCTTGGTATCCCTACGGATAATGAGAATAAAAAAATGCAAGACGCTCAACTAGCAGCAACAAATTCTTTCCTAGATATAACTGTAGAATTTGAGAAAAAAATGATGCCATATTCTGATAGAAATAATTTAATAGCTGCTATTTTATTCTATGAAAACACGATAAAATCATTGCATTTATTTAACGAGAATATAGAATAATTATTTTGCCTATTTAATTCTCTTCATCAACAATATATTGTTGAACGAGATATAGGATATATGCAACTCGTTTTCGGTGTTTTCTTTGATTTATCAGGAAAATAACGAAATGAGTTTTTTTAATTTTCATTAACTCAAATATTATTAGTGTTAATATTAAAACCTACTACCATGAAAAAATCATTACAAATTATTTGGATCGCTCTTTTTGCGGTGTGCAGTGTAAATGCACAACAAGAAAAAGGAATAATGGGTTATAGCAACTGGTTAAACAATTGGACAGAATTTAAACCAAATAAAGTTGATTATGGTGAAGCTAACCAAATTTTAGCGGGAAAAATATCTGTAAACACAAAATTATTAAAGAGGAATATATATGTTCTTCAAGGTAATGTTTACGTTACTAACAATGCTGTTCTTACTATAGAACCTGGTACATTAATAATTGGTGACTTTGAATCAAAAGGAACTCTTGTTATTACGAAAGGAGCTTCGATTATAGCTGACGGTTTAGAAACAGATCCTATTGTTTTTACTTCAAACAAAGGTGTTAAAAAAGCTGGAGACTGGGGAGGAATTATAATTTTAGGAGATGCTCCAATAAACAAGTTTGGAAACATGTCATCTATTAATTACGATCTTGATCCATCGTTAACTACATACGGAGGAGATAACGTTACATCAAATTCAGGTATTTTAAGATATGTTAGAATTGAATTTGCAGGAAAAAAAGTAAGAGGTAATGGTAATTTTAATGCTTTAACATTAGCAGGTGTTGGAAATAAAACTATTTTAGATAACGTAATGGCTAGCTTCTCAGGAGGTGATTCATTTGATATGATCGGTGGAGATTTAAACCTTACGAAATTTGTTTCTTATAAATCAATCAATAACGATTTCAAATTTACTCAAGGAACACAATGTAAAATATATAATTCATTGGCTGTTAGATCTTCTTACTTAACTAGTAACAAAGAAGGTTCTCGTTGTATGGAAGTTTTATCTTATGATAAGAAAGAAGAAACGGATTTTACTAAAAAGCAAACTTTGGTTACAGCGGCTAATATCACAATGTTAAATGATAGTGATAATATTAGTGCAGATATTCAATCTGGATTGGTAAAAGAAGCTATTTACGTTGGTAGCAATGCTGCCATAGAACTTAAGAGAAGTGTAATCTCAGGATTTAATCCAGCAGTTATATTAGATAGTAAAATAGAGATAAATGATGCTAATTTGAAGAAACTTAAATTTGAAGAAATGTATTTCAATATGTGTAAAGGAAATATTTTCACAGAGTTTAATTCTAACAATGAAGACTTAGAGAATTGGTATGGTAATACTATCTTCTTTAACGTTCATTCTCAAAGTAATAACAATGAAACTTTTATAGATATATCGAATCCAAAAAGACCTGACTTCAGACTTAATATCGGTAAGATTACAGCTTCAAACAAATAGAATACCTACCTATAGTTTGATTCTTAATCTTTTTAAATGATTTAGTCGTAAAAGAGTTACAGTTTTTAATTGGAAACATATAAGATATAAAAAAATGACTGCCCCACTTTGTAAAAAAATACCATGCATGTTGTTATTTGGATTACTTATAACAACAAATTATACATTCGCTCAAGAGGCAACAACAGATAAACCTATTGTTCCTTCTTCTATTTGCGAAACTGTTGTAGAGAATCTTTGCTCTTCATCAATTTTAGAATTAAGTACTACAAATGAGTTTATAGTAGAGTTGTCTGTCCCCATAGATTGCTTTGCTATAAATTCAGCGGTAGGAAATAGTTCTAATGATATAAATGCCGACCCCAAATCGTTATTTACTTCATGGAATAATTCTGTAAATACATTAGACGTAAACTGTAAGTATGATTTCTCAGAAACCTTTATAGATAGTTTATTATTTTTTGACCTCGATGTAATTAAAGAGCGTATAATATGATTAAAGATTTACCTACTAATCTTCGCATAAGCTTTCTTTTTTTATGTGTGTTTTTTTGTGCAAATACGAATACATTCGGACAAGTAATTGGACCTGTTGCATTACCATTTGATAAAATTTGCGCGGATGCAACTTTCAATGATTTCTCGGTTACATTTAATCATCAGGGTTTTTTAGATTCTGCTAATTATGTAGTTATATTATCTGACGATTCAGGAAATTTTGATAATCCTGTATCTACAATTTTTGTTTCTATAATGGATATAACTGCGACTCAAAAAAGAATTAAGTTTATTTTACCATCTAATTTAATTGGTTCTGAAACATATCGTTTAAGAGTCAAAGAAACTACAACAGGTATAACTACAGGCGATTTTTCGACTTACTCAGGGCCTAAGACTTTTCCTATATATTATAAAGTTCAGGATTCTAAATTTACTATAAATAATTTCAATCCAACAGCGACTTATTGTTCAGGAGGAAGTTATGTCTTATCAATTGATAATCCAGGAATAGGTGGTAATGACTCCCCGTTAAAATATCCGTCACTTAAATATAATTGGTATAAATCTAATGGATTAATTTTACCAGAAACTTTAGTGGCAGGAAATACAGGAGGAACTTATACTGTTACAGAGCCAGGTATATATTATGTAAGAACCAATTACGGAACTTGTACTTCTGATTCTGAATCTAATCAGGTCAGTGTTACTTTGGCCTCAAGTAATACCACCACAGAAATAGTATCTAGCCTTGGAAATCCATTTTGCCCAGCAACAGGAGCGACAATTTTAAGTGTTGGAACTGGAGCTAGTTACCAATGGTCTAAAGATGGGGTTGCTATTACAGGAGCAATTAGTCAAACCTATAGCGCCACAACAGCAGGATTATATACTGTTAAAATTGAATTTGGTGGTTGTACAGGCAATGGTTCTATTAATTTACAAAGCGAAGGATCTTTCACGGGGAATCTTAATATCCCAAATAGTAATACGATTAATGTAGAGACAGGAGAAACATTAAATGTAACTGTAACTAGCGATGCTGTTGACCCTTCTTACAAGTGGTATATCAATAGTACTCTTATTACTGATGCAATTACAGATAGTTATTTCGTTACAGCTGTAGGTAATTATAAAATTGAAGTTACACAAACTACAGGTTGTACTGCAACCAAAGAATTTAATTTTCAAGTATCCGATTCAAATCTTAAAAATATTCCTAACATAGTGAGTCTAAGCAGTGGGTTTAATACTTGGGACTTACCAGGAGATTATAAAAATGCAGAAACAAATGTTATGATTGTTAGTTCACAAGGAGAGGTGATGTTTAATGGAGTGGATTATGATCCTTCTAAATGGGAAATAAAAGATTTTAAAAATATAAATCCAGTTTATTATTACATTATTAAAAAAGGTAGTGATGAAAAAAAGGGATCTATAACTGTAATTAAATAATATGAAGAAAATTTTACTATTCATTACTTTTCTTTACGGCTCAACACAAGTACTCTATTCTCAAGACAATGTCAAAGGGGATGGAGTTGTTCCATTTTCTATACCTATCAGAAATTCATTAAAATTTAATAGATATATAATTAACCCTGCTTTCAGTTTTGTTAGAGAACAAAACACTTATGCGAGTTTTTATAACAAGCGTCAATGGGTACAATTTGATAATGCTCCGCAAACTTATTTATTTAGTTATTCAGGAAGATTTAGTGAAAATCAAGGAATAGGAGTTGGTTTGTTCCAGCAAAATTATGGTCTTATGACCACTTTCGGAATTGTAGGAAACTTTGCTCACAATGTAATGCTTCAAGAAGATAGCAACTTGACTTTTGGAGCCAATGTTGGGTTTTATAAAAGTGGACTTGATCAAGGAAAGATTATTTCAAATGATTCGAATCTTAACATTGATAATATCCCTTCTAATTCAATGCTTACGATAAATCCAGGGGTTAACTACGGAAATGCCTTTTTGGACGTAGGATTGTCTGTAAACAACCTATTGCTGTATAATTTTGCCACTTCCGAAATGGTGAAAGATAATCCAGAACAAGCTGTTGAGGCACATCTTATGTATACGGGGTATATTGATGCTTTTGGTTTTTTTGACAGAAGTAAATTTTCGGGGCTTGTAAAATCAGAATTTAAGAAAGACAAAACTGTAATTTCTGGATTGGCTATGATCTCTATTCCAAAAGGATTTTGGGCGCAAGCAGGTTACAATACATTATACGGAATGTCAGCAGGATTTGGTGTTAATGTAACACCAAAAATTGCTATTGAATATAATTACGAAAAAGGAACGGGTAACTTTTCCAATTTTGGAGCTTCTCATGAATTTGTTATTGCTTATAAATTTAAAAGTAAAAGTTATTATTATGGCGATAATGAAGAGGACGAGGGAGCGCTTATTACACCTACTGAGGTTAAAAAAGTTACACCAGCTAAGGTTACAAGTCCAGCAGTAAAAACTGATGGAGCCGAAAAAGCTAAACTTGCTGCAGAAGAAAAAGCAAAAGTTGATGCTGCTGCAATTCAGGCAAGGTTAGAGGCTCAAGCCAAACTTAAAGCAGATGCTGAAGAGAAAATAAAATTAGCTGCTGATGCAAAAGCGAAAGCAGATGCTACTGTAATGCAAGCAAGATTAGATGCTCAAGCTAAAGTTAAAGCTGACGCTGAAGCAAGAACTAAATTGGCCGCTGATAATAGAGCCAAAGCTAATGCTGAAGCACAAGCACGATTAGAAGTAGTTCAATCAAGAGCGGCTGAAGCTAAAGCCAAAGCTGAAGCAGTTAGAGCTAAACTTGCTGCAGATACTAAGGCTAGAGCAGATGCAGTTGCACAAGCTAAATTAAAAGCAAATGAATCTAAAGCCAATGCTGATACTAATAGAGAAAAATTAGCAGCCGATGCTAAAGCGAAAGCTGATGCAGCCGCACAAGCTAGATTAGAAGCAGGAAAGTCTAAAGCAGATGCAGAAGCGCTTAAAGCAAAAGAGCTTTCATCGGATGGAAAAACTAAAGTTGATGCCACAGCGCAACAAGCAAAATTAGCAGCCGATGCCAAAGCGAAAGCTGACGCCGATGTACTTAAAGCTAAGTTAGCAGCGGATGCCAAAGCGAAAGCCGATGCCGCAGAAGCACTTAAAATTAAGCTTGCTGCAGATTCAAAAGCAAAAGCAGATGCAGATGCGCTTCAAGCTAAGTTAGCAGCCGATGCTAAAGCGAAAGCCGATGCCGCAGAAGCACTTAAAATTAAGCTTGCTGCAGATTCAAAAGCAAAAGCAGATGCTGATGCACTTCAAGCTAAGTTAGTAGCCGATGCCAAAGCGAAAGCCGATGCCGCAGAAGCACTTAAAATTAAGCTTGCCGCAGATTCAAAAGCAAAGGCAGATGCTGATGCGCTTCAAGCCAAGTTAGTAGCCGATGCCAAAGCGAAAGCCGATGCCGCAGAAGCACTTAAAATTAAGCTTGCTGCAGATGCTAAAGTTAAAGCAGATGCAGATGCACTTCAAGTTAAGTTAGCAGCCGATGCCAAAGCGAAAGCTGACGCAGATGCACTTCAAGCTAAGTTAGCTGCTGATGCTAAAGCGAAAGCTGACGCAGCTGTACTTCAAGCTAAGTTAGCCGCAGATGCTAAAGTTAAAGCAGATGCAGATGCACTTCAAGCAAAGTTAGCCGCTGATGCAAAAGCAAAAGCCGATGCAGTTGAAGCAATGAAAGCAAAATTAGAAGCAGATGCAAAAGTTAAAGTAGATGCAACTGCTTTACAAGCTAAACTAGATGCAGATGCCAAAGCCAAAGCTGATGCCGCGGAAGCACTTAAAATAAAATTAATAGCAGATGCGAAAGCTAAAGCTGACGCTGATGCACTTCAAGCAAAATTAGTTGCTGATGCTAAAGCAAAAGCTGATGCCGATGCAATTCAGGCAAAATTAGATGCGGATGCTAAAATAAAAGCAGAGACGAAAGCTAAAGCTGAAGCCGCAGAATTGAAAGCAATAATTGAAGCCGATGCAAAAGCGAAGGCAGAATCAGATGCTTTACAAGCAAAATTGGCTGCTGAGGCAAAACTTAAAGCAAAAGCTGATGCACTTGCGTTACAAGCAAAATTAGCGGTTGATGCCAAAGCTAAAGTTGCCGCGGCTGCATTATTGGCTAAAGAAACTGCAGATGCAAAAGCTAAAGCAGATGCAGAAGCTAAAGCTAAATTAGCGGCAGACGCCAAAGCCAAAGCAGATGCTGATGCACTTGCGGCCGAAGCCAAAGTAAAAGCCAAAGCAGATGCAGATGCAAAACTAGCCGCTGATGCCAAAGCGAAAGCTGATGCGATAGCTTTACAAGTTAAGTTAGCTGCCGATGCTAAAGCGAAAGCCGATGCCGATGCAAAAGCAAAATTAGAAGCTGATTCAAAAGCAAAAGCTGATGCCGATGCGCTTCAGGCTAAACTTGCTCAAGATGCAGCACTAAAAGAGAAACAAGCTGCAGATGCACTTGTAGCAGCTAATGCCGCTGCTAACGCAGCCAAAGATGAAACTGCTAAATCAATTGATAATTTAACAACTATGTTTGATAGTTCAAATAAAATACAAACAGACTTGTTAAATCAATTGACTGCAACAGTTGCTAAAAAACAAAAAGATCTTAATGATATTAGAGAAGAAAATGATTTAAGTGAAAAAGGAATATATAAAGAGCCGAAACCATTTAAAAGCGTAGCGTCTGAAAATAGCGAGCTAGAAGCATTAAAAATGCAAATAGCACAAGTTAATAGAGAACAAAAAGATGCGCTTGCTAGGCTTACAAGTTTGTACAATGAGAGACTTAAAAAAGTGCCAAATAAAAATGATGCGCTTAACAAAAGTTACTTAGCCAAAATTGAGGCTTTAAAAGCCGAACAATTAAAAGCCGAAAGAGATAACGCTGATTTAATAGCAAGTTTAGAAAATATTAAACTCGAAACAGAAATAGAGAGAAAACGTAGAATTAAGCGTGCAGCTTTTGAGAATGACCAAGGGCGTTACCAACAAGATGTTGCTACTTTAAAACGTATAAAAGAAACAACAAAACTAAGTAGTACTGCATTAACGGCAAATGATTTTGATTTTGGAGACGAGCAGTCGAACATGCAAATTATCAAGAACGTTAAAAATGCTGAAAGTGGTTATTACTTAATTATAGCAGTTCACAGCAGTACAGATAAAAGAAATCAATTTTTGACCAAAGCAGTTTCAGCAGGTCAATCGAATATTAATTTCTTTTATAATGTGAGTTCTAGTAAATATTATATCTATTACGATAAGTATGATGATTTGCAAGAAGCAAGTAAAGCTTTAGAAACAAAAGGTAGTAAGCCATACAACGGAAAAATGTCTATTGTGAAAATCGAAAACGAATAAAAATTATTGTATAAAATTATAAGAATAAGCAGGTAAAGAGGCTTCTGTTTTTAGAAGATTATGTCCCTGAATAAATATTTTAGAGTGCCCTTTGCAATGTTTTTCTGATGCCCCATTAGAAAAATGTTGCAAGTTATTAAATGAAAAATACCATGAAAAAACCTACTATTTTAAAGATTGCCTTATTTGCTTTGATATTTCTTCAAAGTATAATTTCTTATTCTCAAAATCTGGTATCATATTCCCCGAAATATGATAATGAGGTAAAAGCGGATATGTTTATGATGGGAGGATTTCCTTTAAGTCAAAAATTTTTAGCATTAAGTAATAGTACTGTGAATGCTAAAAGCGCCGTAGCACCTCTTACCAATCCAGTAATTAAATATGCAAAAGCACCTTATTTAGGAACAGTTTCAATATGTCCTAATGATGGAAATGAACTACCGAAATTATTTTTGTGTGGTAAGACTGAGACTCGAGAGATTGTGACAGGATTAGTAAATCCAAAATCTATTATCTGGGAAAGATTTAAACCTGGAGGAGCTTGTCCAGTTATGGCAAATGGGGATTGTGCCAATGAAAAGTCTTCACCTTCTTGCTGGGAACAAGTAGCAAATACAATAGACTATGTAGCAGATACTGCAGGACAATTTAGAATAAGAATTGTCGATAATGGAGGAACTCCATATATATTTTATTTCAATGTATATCAAAACTCACTAGACGCTAGTGCAGTTGCTAAAAATAATATTGTTAAGTACGGAACATCTTGTCAGAGCGATGGCAAAATTACGGTTAAAGGTTTTGGTAATGGTTATGAATATAGTTTAACTAAAGATACTTCTCCTGTTGACTGGCAGGATAGTAATGTTCTTAAAGTTACAAAGGATGGAACTTACAATGTATTTATTAGATTAAAAGGAATTGCAGGTTCTTGTGATTTTAAAGTTCCAAACATTGTTATTGCTACAGAAAATTTTATAGTAAAAAACGTAATTAATTCTCCTAAATGTAATGGTGAAACTGGAAATATAAAGGTAATCACTAACGATGTTGGTTTGAAATATCTTTATAGACTTTTAAAAGGCACAAAAGTAGTAGGTACATATGGACCAACTGCAGATCCAGAATATACTTTTTCAGATCTTAGTTCAGGAACTTATACAGTTGAAACTTCAGTAGAGGGTTTGACATGTATGAAGGATGTAAAAACGGCTATTATTGATAATGCTCCAGGACTTTTAACGGCCACTTTAAACGTTACAAAACCAACAACTTGTAGTACGGGTACAATCAAGGTGACGCCAAAAGGAGGAGCTAATCCTTATATATATTCAGTAAGTATTAATGACGGTCCTTTCGTATCAAATCCAAATAACTCTATTATAATTGTTAATGGAGGTAAATATACTGTCCGTATTGTAGATGTAAACGGTTGTTCGATTGATAAAACAGAACAAGTTAGTTCAGTAACAAAACCAGAATATGCGATTAAGTCTGTTGATGGTGATTGTAATGGAGGGAAAGGTAGTATAACCATAAATGTTACTAATTCTAACAGTTATACCGTAGAGTATAGTTTTAACGGAAATAATTATTCTACTGTTAACACTCTCACAAATCTAGA
The DNA here is from genome assembly GCF_003668995.1 of Flavobacterium sp. 140616W15. NCBI lineage: Bacteria > Pseudomonadati > Bacteroidota > Flavobacteriia > Flavobacteriales > Flavobacteriaceae > Flavobacterium > Flavobacterium sp. 140616W15. The sequence goes on along the minus strand of NZ_CP033068.1, from coordinate 3,993,788 downwards.
TTCAGGTAATTATGATGTAATAGTTAGATATAGAAAGTCAGGAGTAAATAATAATAATTACTGCTATGATCCTAAGGAAATCATAACAATTGGGGCTTCAACTGCCTTATCTGCATCAGCAGGTGTGGCTAAATTATCTGGATGTGGACTTCCTGGAAAAGAAATTCAAGGATTGGTTAGAATTACAAATCCTGTAGGTGGAATTGCTCCATATAAGTATAGTTTTAAAGGAGGGGCAGCTGGCACTTTTATAAATGAGAATGAACTTTATGTAAATCCAGGAAAATACTCTTTAGTTATTATGGATTCTAAAGGCTGTACTTTTAAAATGCCAGAAATAACTTTAGGAGAAAAACCAACTGATCCAACTATTGATAAGGTAGAATCAGTTTTTAATTGTGATGGATCTGCTACAAGTACAGTAACTGTAAAAGGAGGAAGTCCTGGGGTTAACTATAGTTACATATATTCTATTGATGGGAAACTTAATACCCCACCTGAAAGTAATGTTTTCTTAAATGTTGATAAAGGACGTCATACCATTACTGTAGAGTATAAAGTATTGACTGTTCCAAGTTACAGTAACTTGTTAAATGAGGATTTTGGAAGTGGTGAGTCGACGACTTCGCCTGGTATAAATACATTTTATTACTGTTTCGAAAGACAATTAGTAGGTCAAAATGCTACATATTGTAATGGAGACTGGCATATGAATGATGGGGATTACGCAGTAACAAGCGCATTAAATCCAGATCACGTAAACTGGTCTTGGAAGCTTCCAAAAGATCACACTAGTAACGGAGTAGATCCAAAGGGTAGGTTTCTGGTTGTAAATATTGGAAATACAATACCAGTAACTACAATTCTATACGAAAAACGTATTAATGATATTATTCCGAATCAACCAATTATGTTCGATTTTTATGCAATGAACTTAATGAAGATTGGTGCAGGAAAAGCTGACCCTGACTTAAGAATTGCCTTAGTAGATGATAATGGTGATGAAATATCTTGGTTTGCTACAGGTAAAATTGACAGAACAGCTTCAAATACCGAATGGGTTCATTACCCTAAATCTGTAATTACACTAGATCCTGGTAATAATAAGTCTTTACGATTTATTGTTCGTTCTAATGTTAGGGATACAAACGGTAATGATGTTGTTATTGATGACATCAAAGTTTTTCAAGTTCCTGAAGTCTGTGGATCAATTATAGATTATGAGGTTGTAATTGATGGAAGTAAAGCATTTTCTGCAGATGTAACACCAGCTAATTCTGTAACATGTTTTGGTTCCAAGGATGGTGGATTTACTATTACTGCTCAAAATTTTAACCCTACACGTGGATTCGATTATTCATTGACAGGAGAAAATGGTCCTTGGATAAATTCAAAAGTTGGTACTGTAACTCGCAATGATCTCGGCGCCGCAGTTTATGATATATGGGTTAGATATGATGAAACTGCTAATAGTTGTAGACGTCCTTTTACAAGAGAAGTAAAAGCACCAGAAGTCTTGACTGTAAGAGCCGAAGTACTTAAAAATGCAACTTGTAAACAAAAAGCTATAATTCGTGCTTCAGCAGAAGGAGGAACTCCAGCGTATCAATTTGAACTTTGGAACGCTGATGCAACAACTAAGTTAAGACCTAAGCAAACCGATACAGATTTTATAGATGTAGATTTAGGTACTTATACAATCAAAGCATACGATAAGAATTCTTGTTCGAACAAAGTTAATGCAGTAGTAACAGTAACAAGCCCACCAGCTATTGATGCTACTATTGCAACAGGTTCAAATATTTGTTATACACCTGCTAATAAAGGAAGTTTTGTAGTAAATGTTACTGGCGGAGTAGGTCCTTTTAATTATAGTTTAAATGGTCAAGCATCTATATCAGACCCAGCAAGAAGTTATTCATTTAAAGATCTTGAGCCAGGATCTTATACTGTAACTGTAACTGATATTAATGATTGTGATGTTACTACACAAGCAGTGGTTATTGAACCTGAATTAACTGTTTTGGCTAAAGTAACTAAAACATTAAGCTGTGCAATTCCCCCAGCTTCATCAAAGGCAACAATAACAGGCGAAATAAATGGAGGAAAAGGTCCGTATAGTGTAACAGTATTTTCTGGTCCTGATGCGGGATCAATTACTGTAACAGGAAATGTATTTACTTTTACAAGTGGTGTGGCAGGACTATATACATTTGAGATTACAGATTCAAAATCATGTAAAACAAAAATTCAAGTAACAATCGACGCGATTTCTAATCCAATTGCTTGGGCAGAACCTCATGATCCATTATGTAATGGAGCATCTACTGGTTCAGTAGTTTTATCTGGAACTCAAGGATCTGGTGGATATAAATATAATTTTAATGGTGGAGGATTTTCTTCAACTGCATTATATAAAAACTTAAAAGCGGGTATTCCTTATAAATATCAAGTACAAGATAATAATGGATGTATATCTGCTGAAAAAACATTTACATTAACAGAGCCTATTTTGGTTGAAGGGTCTATTAGTGCAACTGTAATCGGGTGTAATGGAACGAATACTGTTCCAGCGGTTGTAACTGTAGTAGGTAGCAAAGGATCAGGAGCACCTTATACGTATAGTTTTGTTAACAACACAAGTTATAGTAATGTTAATACGTATTCAACATCAGTAGCAGGTACAGTTAAGGCCTATGTAAAAGATAAGAATGGTTGTGAAATAGGACCTTTAAGTGTTGTTATTGCTCCTCAAGCATTACTAACTGGAATTGATATTGTTTCTGATAGCGGTTTGAGTTGTCCAGCCAATACAGCCGATGTGGTAATTAAAGCCGTAGGAGGAGTTGGTCCTTATGAATATAAAATAATCTTACCTACTGTTTCTGCAGGTAATAGTGATGGTAAATTTTTAGGATTAACACCAGGACCATATACTTTTCAAGCTGTAGATAAATACGGATGTAATTTTTCTATAGACTATACTGTATTATCAAGTCCAGCTATTAAAGTTACAGGTACTGTTACCTCTCCAATAAAATGTTTTGGAGATAAAGGAGAAATACAATATGTTGTTTCTGGAACAACAAGATTTTCATATAATGTAGTAAACAGTGCTAATGTTTCGGTAGCAAACAATACTGATACTACTGTTTTAACAATAAATTTAAATAATCTTCCAACTAGTACTTATACAATTACTGTAACTGATAAGGTTACTAAATGTACAGCTACATATTCACTTGATTTAACACAACCTGTTGCAGCAATAGTTGTAGGCGCTACGGCTTCTAAAATTAACTGTAAGAAAGGAAAGTCAGATATTACTGTGAGTGTAACAGGAGGAACGCTTAATTATAGTTATGCTGTAGCAAAAAACACTGACCCAGTTCCAACTGTTTTTGGTCCTTCTGAGGTTTTAACTGTTGACACAAATTTAGGAGTTGATAAAAACTGGATAGTCTATGTAAAAGATGCAAATGGATGCCCAGGTAATTTTTCAATTGTGATAGATAGTGAAGAATTACCTACTGTTTCGGCGGTTGTAAACAATCAATGTATTGCAACTGGTATAGGAAATGTTTTTACTATTACAGCTACTGGTACAGGATTGGGGCCTTTAAAATATAGTATTGATGGTGTAAGTTTTCAAACAAATAAAATATTTAATGTTCCTGCTGGAACTTATACAGTAACGGTTGAGGATAAGAATGGCTGTAGAGCTAGTGCACCAGCAGCAATTATAGTGAGTCCTGAATTAAAACCTTTGGCTTTAGTAAGTAAAGAGTTAGATTGCTCTATTAACCCTAATGCAAAAATAACCGTTAATATTATTGGAGGTAAAGGACCATTTCAATATACAGTTACTAAGGGTGCAGGGATACCTAGCGCACCAGTTACAATTACTAATGGACCAATTATATTGCCAGTAACAGCTGCCAACGCAGCCAATTATAGTTTTACAATTACAGATGCAAATAATTGTGAGAAGACGGTTATTGCAGATGTAAAATCAATATCAAATCCAACCGTGAGTGTTAAGACATTTAAACACCCATCATGTTTCGGTAAAAGCGATGGTTCTGTAGAACTACAAGCAACTGGGGGTTCTGGTGGAGGATACTTATATAAATTTAATGGAAGTGTATTCACTTCAACAACTTTTTATCCTAATTTACCTGCAGGAGAATATACATACGAAATAATTGATGGAAAAGGTTGTCCTTCTAATGGTACAATTACTTTAACAGCACCAACAGCACTTGAAGTTACAGTTGATGAAGTTAAATTTACTTGTAGTACAGTCAACAATAAAGTTGCTGGTACTGTGACCATAAATGTTACTACAGGTACAGGAACTGGTCCATATGAATATAGTTTTAATAATGGTGCTTATACTGATAAAAATGTATTGACATTAGATGACACAGGTTTTGATCAGCCTTATACTTATGTAGTTAGGGATGCTAAAGGATGTAATGTTCCTGGAAATGGAATTTTATTAAAATTAAATCCTCCAACAATTAAAGATATTCAAGGAACACCTATTACTTGTCTTGTAGATAAAAGTACAGTTACTATAACAAAAAATTTAAATACAGGAGTTGGAAACTTATCTTATGAAATTACTGCTCCAGCAAGTGAAATAGGTAATGTTACTGGAGCTACTTCTGGAGAATTTACAGGATTAGGTGTTGGTACTTATTCATTTAAAGTAACAGATGAAAATGGATGTTTTGCAACAGGAACTTATAAAGTTGATAATGTTGTGAAAATTACAGTATCTGGAGAAAAAATTAATGATGTTATATGCTTTAATGACAATAATGGTTCAATAAAGTTTACAGTAGGAAACTATACAACTACATATTCTCATGAGTTAAAAGATTCTTTAGGGAATCTTGTTACTACTGCTGGTGAGACAATTAGTAATGGTGGTAAAACAATTACTTATACAGGATTAAGTAACGATTTATATACTTTTAATGTTACAGATGACAAAACAGGTTGTTTAGCTTCATCTACTTTAAAAGTTGTTCGACCTCTAGCTTTAGACCTTACTGCTGTAGGATCAAAAGTGTTTTGTAATTCTTATAATTCTAATATTACTGTAACTCCATCAGGGGGTACGCCAAATTATACGTATGCAGCTGTTGTAGAAAACGGAACTGAACCTACAATTTATGGAGCTAATCCAATAAAAGTTAATACTGTAAATGGGACTATTTTAAGATGGGATGTTTATGTAAAAGATGGTAATAACTGTATTAGTAAGAAAACAATTGAAATTGATAAAGAGGATGCTCCTACTGTAACAGCTACTGTTGTACAATGTGTGGCTGGAGCAACATTGTTTGAAGTGACAGCGTCAGGAAGTGGGGTAGCACCTTTATTATACAGTGTTGATGGTACTAATTTTCAAACAAATCCAAAATTTAATTTAGTAGCAGGAACATATACAATAACAGTTAAGGATGCTAATAAATGTATAGGTATATCAAGCCCTATAATTGTTAATCCTGCGCTTACAGCAGAAGCTATTTTAACTAAAGATCTAACTTGTTCTACACCTACTGCCGCAACTATAACAGTAAAGGTAGCTGGAGGAAAAGGACCCTATAGTTATACGGTAAAAATTGGTACAGGTGGTTACGGAACTACTTTTACAGATATTACTGGAAATGAATTTACGTATTCTGCTACCACAACAACTGGAGACTCGTATCAGTTTCTGATTAAAGATTCAAATACACCTACTGGTTGTACTATTGAAACAGGAGTAATTATTACAAATCAAGTAGTCATGCCTACCGCAGTAACAAGTTTTGAAAACCCAACTTGTAATGGTTATAATGATGGTTCAATAAAATTAGGTGCAACAGGTGGCTTGGGAGCTTATGAATATAGTATTGATAATGGTGCTAATTTTTATAATACCAATACTTTTGGAAATCTTGTAGCAAATACTTATTACTATGTTATTAGAGATAAAAAAGGATGTGAGGTTAGTGGAGAGATTACATTAAATAATCCAGCTCCAATAGTACCAGTAATTAAAATTAATGACATAAGCTGTAATGCAGATGATGTTCCTGGTAGTCTTGAAATTATATCTATTGCAGGGGGTGTTGCGCCGTTTGTTTATACACTATATAATAGTTCAAATACAGTACTAGATAAAACTGCACCAACAAATACAAGAAGTTATCATTTTCCAGTAGATTTAAAATTTGGTGATTATTATGTGGGTATTGTTGATTCAAAAGGGTGTGAGTATTTAAGTGGTAAAAAAAGAATATCAACAATTCCATATTTAAAATTTTTGCCACCATCTATTATTGGAGGTGATTGTATAACTAAGGCAACTGTAGATTTATTTTTGGATCCCGCTTTCTCTAGTGCCCCAGATTATATTTACTCAATATATGGAGATCCTACAAGTGTTTCTCTAAAAACTTCTGCTACAACTTATAGTTTTACAGGTTTGAACTTTGGACAAACTTATGTTTTCATGGTTGTAGACAATAATGGTTGTTCTTCTATGGTTGAAGTTGCTATTCCTGCTATATCTCTTATAGCGTTTACGGATGTTAAAACGACTAATGTAACTTGTCTTACAACACCAATAACAACAAATGGTAGAATTGATTTTACTGTATCAAATTATTCTAGCGGTGTAGGACAACTACTTCTAGAGGTATTAGATCAATTAACTAATTTACCAATTGCTGCAAAAACTGTTGCCGTAAGTAATCCATTAGTTGAAAATTTTCAAAATTTAGCAGCAGGTTCATATATCTTAAGGGTTACAGAAGTTGATGGTACAAAATGTTCAAACTCAATGCCATTTGAAATTTCTCAACCAACAAATGTAGTTACATCTGCAGTGACGGGTAGAGTAAATGCAAATTGTGATAATCCTGCTCAGGTTACTTTAACGACTACTGGTGGAACAGGTCCTTATACGTATGCTGTAGCAGTTGCTCCTAAAACACCTACTGATTTCAATACAGGTAATAACGTATTAGAATTGAGTCCAGGTATTGGAAAAACGGATTTAAATTGGAATATTATTGTTAAAGATAGTAGAGGGTGTACTTTTGCTCTTAGCACTATAATTACTTTAGATCCAAGCCCTGAAATTCGTTTAGATGCTACAAATTGTGCTAACGAAGGTGCTTTTGAAATTACAGTTAATGAGGTAATCGCTGGAATGGGATCTTATAAATTAAGTGTTGATGGAGGTGCCTTTTTCCCTATTATTAGTTTACCATATACTGTAAAGGGATTGAATTCAGGTAAACATGATATTATTTTAGAAGATGCAAATGGTTGTAAAGACACAAAATCTATTATTTTATATAAGAAACTAACTGTAAATCCTGAAATTAAAAAGGAGATAGATTGTACTACAACTCCAAGTGCCGTAATTACATTAAATGTATTGGACGGAAAAGGTCCTTTCAGATATGAATTGAGTATAAATAATGATCCATTCAGTACTTTCTCTGCTCCTTTTGCAGGGCCAAGTATTGATGTTATTGCTTCAATTCCTGGGACATACGAATTTAGAGTTACTGATGATAATTCATGTACTAATTTAGGAAGTATCGTAGTTGAAGACAAAGTTACGCCAGATTTTACTTCTACTTCAACAGATGAAACTTGTATTACTTCAGATGATGGTACCATTACCGTTACACCTTCAGCAGGTGTTGGACCATTTACGTATAGTATTAATGGAGGTGGTTTTCAAACAAGTAATGAATTTAAAAATTTGGTTGCAGGAACTTATGACATTATGATCAAAGACTCAAAAGAATGTCTTTCGTCAGTAAAAAAAGAAACAATTGATGAGCCGTTAGAATTAACCGCTTTGTCTACAATTACTGCTTCATTAAATTGTACAACTGCAAATGCACCAACTAAAGCTGTAATTACTATAACAGCATCTGGAGGTACAAAACCATATTATTACAGTTTCAATGGAGGTACTAGTTATTCTGAAGAGAATAAATTTGAGTCTTATGCAGGAATCAAATTTGATGTTTTGGTTAAGGATGCCAATGGATGTAAATTTACATTAGTTGATGGTGTAGATATTGCTGAATTAACTCCACCAACGGCTCTAAGTTTTAAAACGACTGCTTTAGTGACTTGTGCACAAAAAGCAACAGTTGAAATTATTGGTCATACAGGTGGTACGGGACCAAATTTTGAATATGAAACACTTGCACCATCACCAGTAATAGTACCAAAGCAAACAAGTACAACATTTCCAAATTTAACACCAGGAGATTATATTTTCCAGATAACAGACGAAAAAGGATGTACATATCAGGAATCGTATAAAGTTGAAAATGTTGTTAATATTACTGTTATTGGTAAAACAGAAAGTAATGTTGCATGTAATGAAGCGCCAGCAGTTAATAACGGATCTGTTTCATTTACAGTAGCTAATTTTAAAGGGGCATACGGTTATAATATTTCACCAGCTGTTCCATTAGCAAATATTTCGGTTACTAAGAATGCAGGAAATGATGTTATAAAAGTAATACAACTCGGTAAAGGCACATATACAATAAGTATTGTTGATGGTGTTACTAATTGTGGAGCAACGGCTTCGGCTGAAGTTAAGGAGCCATTAGTGCCATTGGCTATTACAATAAAAAGCAATATCAATGGTAATTGTACAAGAGGTAGTATAGTTACAGTAGAAGCAACAGGAGGAACAGGAATTTATGAGTATGCTTTTGTATCAACTGGTGGTACAGTAGTATATAAAAGTGATGCTATTGCTATTTTGGATTATACTAAAACTTGGATTGCTTACGTTAAAGATGCAAACGGTTGTACAGCACAAATACCAGTACCAGTAGCTCAAGATCCATTACCAACTATTAATCCGATTACAGGAATTTGTTATACAGGAGCACCAATAAGCGTGACCCTTACAGGAACAGTTGCGCCTGGATCAGGAACTCCAGAATTTAATATTGGAAACGGATGGACACCTAATCCTGTTTTTGAATTAAATGCCCCTGCAAAATACATTTTCTCGATTAGAGATGGTTATGGTTGTATTGCGGCAACAACATATGAATATGAGTTAAAACAGGAACTATTGTTAGAGGCAAATTTACTACAGGATTTAACTTGTGGTGATATTGCTAAAATTGATTTAATAGTAACTCAAGGAACTGGAACATATAGTCCAATAGAGTTTTCTATGGATAATCAGCCGTATGCAGTAGCAACAATTCCTTTTACTACGAATACTCCGGGTACTTATACATTTAGAGTTAAAGATGATGCTACTTGTGAGGTTGTTTCGGTGCCGGTAATCGTTACGCCGTTAACAAGTCCAACTTTTACTTATACTAAGAAGGATATCTCTTGTTTTGGAATTTCAAATGGTAGTTTCGTTATAACTCCAGCTGCTGGCGTTGGTCCTTATCAGGTAAGTATTGATGGAGGTGTATTGTATGATATAAAAGGTAAATATGAATTTACATCTTTAGCTAAAGGGAAATATGTAGTATTTATAAAGGATAGTAAAAATTGTACATATTCTGAAGAAATAAATATAGTTGAGCCAAGTCAATTAGTTGTAACTCCAGTTGTAACACCATTTGGATGTAGTGCTACAAATGCTCCCGTTGATGCAGTAGTAACACTTAATGCAACATTTGGTACAACACCATATAGCTACAGCTTTGATAATGGAGTTAGTTTTTCTGATATAAAAAATAGTATTTCAGTTAGTTCATCAAAAACAATTAAATATGTTGTGATAGACAAAAATGGTTGTAGAATTCCGGGTGAAGTACTTGTACCAGTTTATAATCCACCAACAGATATGAATATTGAATATACTCCTATCTATTGTAATACGCTTAGCGGAAAGTCGACAGTTACAGTTACTAGTGTTACAGGTCCACCAGTTGGAACTGCATATACATATGAAATCATTAGTCCAGTTGGTGTTGCACCATCTAATAATACTGGTGTTTTCCTTGATTTATTACCTAATACATATCAAATAAAAGTTACAGATGATGCTTCTAAATGTTACAAGATTAGCTCTGTTGAGGTTAAAAAAGCCTCAGAGATAAGTGTAGTTGAGCAATCACTTACTGATGTATTATGTAATGGTGACAGTACAGGTTCAGTATCATTTACTATAAGTAATTATATTACAGCAACAAAGTATAGTTATACATTGGTTCCAAATCCATTAGGGTTAGTACCAATACCTGTAGGAGATCTTGTTACTTATACAGGTTTATCGAAAGGAAGATATACTTTCACTGTAACTGATGATATTTCAGGTTGTAATGATAAAATAGTTGATTTCTTGATAGATGAACCAATTAACCCTCTTAGCTTTACTAGTACAGCTTCAAAGATTAATTGTAATAAGGATACAGCTTTAATAACTGTTACAGCTACAGGAGGAACGTCTGATTATAAATATGCAGTGGTGCCAGTAGGAACATTAGCACCTACAGTATTCTTCGATAATAAGGTACTTGAAGTAGATACTAATAACGGTACAGTTATGTCTTGGCAAGTATATGTTGTAGATAAGAATGGATGTCCTGTTGATGGACTACAAGAAATTGAGCTTGATCTTAAACCTGCAAACATAACTGTTAATGCATTCAGTCATTGTGCTGATGAAGTAACAAAGAAATATACATTTGTGGTTACTGCTACTGGGGTTAATCCTTTGACTTACAGTATTGGTGGAGGTTTTAATTCTGATGGTATATTTGTGGTTGATAACCCAGGAAAGTATGATGTAATTGTTAAAGACGGTAATGGTTGTGAAACTATAGCAACAGCTTTGGTTGATATTTTACCTGCATTAAATTTAGAATATAAAATAGTTAAAGAACCAAGTTGTGACGAAGGTGATGGAGAAATTTTTGTCAAAGGATTAGGAGGATCTTCAAATTATACTTATGTTTTAGATAATAACGGATTCCTTTTTTCTGGAGCGATGCATACATTTAAAAATGTTTCTTCTGGTGATCATACTATTAAAGTTACTGATGATGTTACTGGATGTTCATATGTAGTTAGTTTCAAAATTCTTAGAGCAACTCCAGTTGATTTTAATGTAGATTCTTCGAAAAAGGTTTCTTGTTTTGGAGCAAGTGATGGAAAAATTATTGTATTACTAAAAGGGATTAACGATAATCCAGTATATAAATATAAGTTGGATGGTACTACCAAAGGAAGTACAGTTATTGGAGATGTAAATCTTCCAGCCCAAGATAAAAACTTCTTTGAAAACCTTAAACCTGGTGATTATACTATAACTGTAATTTCAGGAAGAGGTTGTAAAAAGGCTGAATTTGTTAGAATTGCTGAGCCTGATATAATTGTTGTTTCTAAGCCAGTTATTGAAGATTACGGATGTACTTTATTGAACATAGCTGATCATGCTTCTGTAACAATCAATACTGTTACTGGTGGTTCAGGTAAGTATACGTATCAATTCTTTAGAGATGGTGCAGAGGTTCAAAATGGTCCTTTAAATGTTTATATTGAAACAGACTTTTTAGGAGGAAACTATGTTGTTAAAGTTTTTGATGAAAATGGATGTTCAGGAACTTCTATTGATGATGATGTTAGACCGTTTATTAGTTTAGACAAAATTATTATTGATAAAATAGCTATTACATGTGTTAAAAACGAGGATATAAAAGTTACTGTTAAAACTACTGGTGGTGTACCAGCAAATTTAGTGTACACTATCACAGGAACAGGAACAACTGTTTTTTATGAGGATAATAATGATGGAAATTTTACAAACTTGCCAGTTGGAAGCTATTTGATTTCTGTTAAAAATATTGATACAGGTTGTGTTATAGAAGATAGTTACTTCGTTAATCATCCTAACACATTTGATCTAGTATCAAGCAATGTAACAAATGTAAAATGTTTTGGAAGTGCAGATGGAAGTGTTGATTTAACGTTAGTTGATAATATAGATCCAAATGATGCAGGTGAATTTAAGTATGATATTATAGATGTTGAAACTGGATCTATTGTGAAATCAGGAGATAGTAGAGTTGATGGAACAGTTACAATTTCAGGTTTATTAGCAGGAACTTATAAAGTGATAGCTAAACTAAAAGGGCCATCTGAATGTGATGTTGAAACCAATTTTACAATATCTCAACCAGCTTCTAAGTTAGAAATTAATCCAATTTCTTATTTGATTACTTGTAATCCAGGTAATGATGGTAAGATTTTTGTAACTGCGTCTGGTGGGTGGCCAGGTGAATATGAGTATGCTTTAGCAGGACCTGTTAACCATGCGTTTTCTGATAAGTTTGAATTTACAGGCTTAACAGAAGGAACTTATATTGTTAGTGTTAGAGACAGTAAAGGATGTATTGTAGATAAAACAATTAAACTTGATGAACCAAAACCAATAAATGTTACAGCATTAGCAGATGCAAATGTGTTAACTTGTTTTGGAGATACTAATGGTATTATTAGAGTTACCGCTGTTACAGGTGGTGAAGGAAGTAATTACTCTTATATATTGAATAACCTTTCTGTTGTTCCAACTGTTTCTACAGATGCACAAACTGACCCTGTTTTCATGGGATTAAGCGCCGGAAAATATTCTGTAACGATTGTTGATGGAATTAATTGTTCTGCTACAACAGCCGAAATTGAAATTACACAAGCAACAGAAGTTGTGCCAGAATTAGTTCTAGAAAGCAGAGTAACATGTTTGACTCAAGCCACACTTACATTAAGCGCAACAGGAGGAACGGGACCATATGAATATAGTACCGATAAAACTTTTGCAACTATAGATGGTGTGTTTATAAATTCATCAACGTTCCCGGTAGCAATAGGAAATCACCAATATTATGTAAGAGATGTAAATCAATGTGTAAGTTATATTTCTAACAATGTTACTGTAAACCCAATAACACCATTATCCCTAATTTTAGATTTAGATAATGCTCTTGTTTATTGTAAAGGTGAAGCATCTGCTGCTATTGATGCTACAGCGGTAGGAGGTTTAGGAAATTATATCTACACTTTATTAAATGGTGCAGGTGTAGAAGTAAGACCAGCTCAAACAGATGGATATTTTGATAATTTACCAGCAGGTAGTTATATTGTTAGAGTAAACAGTGAAGATTGTGACTATGACACTCCTGCGGTAATTACTATTAATGAACCAAATACTAAGTTAACTGTTAGTTATCAAAAAACGGATGTTAGTTGTAATGGTGGTAATGATGGTAAAATCGTAATTACTGCTAGTGGAGGTACTGGAGTTATTAAGTATGCTATTTCACCTAATTTAGGTCAGTTTGATGATAAATTTGAATTTGATCGTTTAGAGGCTGGTACTTATACAATAATAGTTCAGGATGAGGCAGGATGTTTAGGAGACGGACCATTAACTATTACGATAGATCAACCAAATATTTTAGGTGCCAAAGTTATAGGTCCTATTATACAACAAATATGTGAAGGAGTCGCAGATGGTGCTTTTAGTATTGAAATTTTTGGAGGTACCCCACCATATAGCGTAAGCCTAGATAAAGAAAATGGAGTTTATGAACCAGTTTCTGGAACACAACATGACTTTAATAACATTGTTGGAGGTAAACATAAGGTGTATATAAAAGATGCCAGCTGTTTAACTTATCTTGAGGTTATTATGGATAATGCTGTTAAGTTAGATCCTGTGGTAGTGATTAATACGGATTGTGTTAGCAACGTAGCTGCAAATTTTGTTACTATTACAGTTCACGAAAGTAATACAAGACTTACGGATGTAGATTACTCACTTGATGGAGCAGATTTCCAACCAAGTAATGTTTTCCCAAATGTAGCTCCTGGGAAACACGTTGTAATAGCAAGACACTTAAATGGATGTACAGAACCTACAGCAGAATTTACTATAGAAGATGTTCAACCATTAACATTAACATTAGCAGATGGCGGATTAAATGAAATTGTTGCAACAGCTACTGGTGGTGGTGGAGAATACCAATACACATTAGACGGAGAGCCTTATGGATCAGTTAATAAATTCATTATTTACAAATCAGGAACCTATACCGTTACTGTAACAGATAAAAATGGATGTACAGCTACAGCAACAAGATATTTTGAATACATCGATGTTTGTATTCCAAATCACTTTACTCCAAATGGAGATGGCATAAACGATACTTGGGCACCAGGATGTACAGTGAATTACAAAGATTTAACATTCGATATCTTTGATAGATACGGACGTGTAATCTGCAAGTACAGATTGGGGCAAAAATGGGATGGAAGATACAACGGTAACGAATTACCATCTGGTGATTACTGGTACGTATTGAAACTCAATGACAAAAAAGATGACAGAGAGTTTGTTGGACATTTCACTCTTTACAGATAACAAATAGCAAAGTAATTATGTTATCTAAAATTAAAAATACAATGAAAAAAATTATCATATCATTTCTACTTATGGCTGTAACATCAGGTTACAGCCAGGAGTTAAATTTGCCAGTTTTTACGCAGTACCTAGCCGATAACCCATTTGTAGTCTCTTCAACATTTGCAGGTATTGGTGATAACTTAAGAATACGTGCCAATGGTTTAACACAATGGGTAGGTATTAAGGATGCGCCAGACAATCAATCGCTTTATGCTGATTTCAGAATTTTGGATCGTTCAGGAGTGGGAATCTCACTTTATAACGATAAGAATGGTTATACAAGACAAACAGGAGCCAAAATATCATTTGCGCACCACTTAATTCTTGATTATTATTCAAAACAATACCTATCATTTGGTATTTCGTATAACATCAATAATTTTAAAATTAATATAAACGAGTTCAATCCAACGTACGAGAATCCACTACCGGATCCGAGTATTACCGATAATCGATTCGTTTCTAATAATAATTTTGATGTAGGAGTGTTGTACCGTAATAAGGCATTTTATTTAAGTTTTAATGCAAGTAATATTCTAAACAAGGAAATAGATAGATTTGACGGAATAGAGCCTAATTTGCTTCGAAATTATCAAATATATTCAGGTTATGTTTTTAGAGGAGCCGAAAATAATCGTATCGAGTTTGAACCATCGGTTTATTACCAATTATTTGCTGGAGATAAACGTTCAAGTACCGATTTCAACTTTAAATTCAGACAATACAACCGTTACGAAGATTATTATTGGTTAGGAGTTTCTTATCGATTCTTGAACGATCAGTTTTTTCAGCCATTAATGGTTGGTCCAATGGCAGGTTTCAAGAAATCAGATTTTTATTTTGGATATTCATACCAAGCTTCGCTTAACCGTATTGGAGCCTATAATTCAGGAACACATGTCGTAACCATAGGATTTGATTTCCTTCAAGCAATTAGTAATTGCCCATGTACCCAAAATCCAGTTCACGATTGATAATTAATTTCGCTATTTTTTGAGATTTGTGTTTTATTTAAAATAATTATCGAATTACAACGTTTTCGTTTATAGAAAGCGTTGTTTTTTATTTTTATCAAATTTATTACTAAGTTAAAAGTTCTATATTTGTTATTCTTTCAAAAAAAACTAAAAACTTACCTTAATGAAAACTTTAAAAGATTTTGATTTTAAGAATAAAAAAGCAATAATTCGTGTTGATTTTAACGTGCCATTAGACGAAAATTTTAATGTTACAGATGCAACTCGTATAGAAGCAGCAAAGCCTACAATAGATGCGATATTAGCACAAGGCGGAAGCGTGATTTTAATGTCACACTTAGGAAGACCAAAAGGAGTTGAAGAAAAATACTCTTTAAAACATATTTTAAAAACAGCTTCAGACATCTTAGGTGTTCCTGTACAGTTTGCTACAAATTGTGTTGGAGATGTTGCCAAAGATGCTGCTGCTAATTTAAAACCAGGCGAAGTATTATTACTAGAAAATTTACGTTTTCATGACGAAGAAGAAGCAGGAGATGTTGCTTTTGCAAAAGAACTAGCATCACTAGGTGATATCTATGTAAATGACGCTTTTGGAACAGCACATAGAGCACATGCTTCGACAACAATAATTGCCCAATTTTTTCCAAACGAAAAATGTTTTGGAACATTATTGGCAAAAGAAATAGAAAGCTTAAATAAAGTACTTAAAAATAGTGAAAAACCTGTTACAGCAGTTCTAGGTGGATCTAAAGTTTCTTCGAAAATTACTGTTATCGAAAATATTTTAGACAAAGTTGACCATATGATTATTGGGGGAGGAATGACATTTACCTTTATTAAAGCACAAGGTGGTAAAGTAGGAAATTCTATTTGTGAAGATGACAAATTAGAATTGGCACTTGAAATTTTGAGATTGGCTAAAGAAAAAGGCGTTCAAATTCATATTCCAGTTGATGTTATTGCTGCAGATGATTTCTCAAATACAGCAAATACACAAGTAGTAGATGTATATGCAATACCTGATGGATGGCAAGGTCTTGATGCAGGTCCTAAATCATTGGCAAACTTTGAAAAAGTAATCATGGATTCAAAAACGATCTTATGGAATGGACCATTAGGAGTTTTTGAAATGGAATCTTTTGCTAAAGGAACAATTGCTTTAGGTGATTATATCGCAGCATCAACAGCAAATGGAGCTTTCTCATTAGTAGGAGGAGGAGATTCAGTTGCAGCTGTAAAACAATTTGGTTTCGAAGAAAAAATGAGTTACGTATCTACCGGAGGTGGAGCAATGTTAGAAATGCTAGAAGGTAAAGTTTTACCTGGAATAGCAGCTATTTTAGACTAACTATCTCATTTTTAACACTTTTTAAAGAGTATTTTAGATTGTTGTTATTAAGTTTGCAAATAATGGCATTATAATTGTTTGAAATATAGCCAGTAGAAATATACATTATGATTGTAAAAAATACCACATTATCAGTACTCCTGTTATCCACAATGGGCTTGTTTGCACAAGAAGTTGCACAAACAAATACCCTTGTAAAACCGGAAATCAAAATTTCGTATTTAGATTCAGTTAAGAAATCATTCGTAAAAGATGAATATGCAAGTCGCGTAGATAGTCTTTGGATGAAAGAATTAGTGAGTTTAGACATTTATGAAGATTTATCAAAAGATATCCAAACTTTAAATACAGATGCAAAGGTAGATTATGAATTGCCAACAGAGTTGCTAAAACAACGATTGGCGGCAATGAATGAGAAATCGCCCTTTAATATTCAGTATAATCAAGGGTTGGAAAATATTATAAAGTCATTCTTAAAAAATCGTAAAAAATCATTTTCTCGATTAATGGCTTTATCAGAATATTATTTTCCGATGTTCGAAGAGGCATTTGCTAAACAAAACGTCCCTTTAGAAATAAAATATTTAGCCGTTGTAGAATCTGCTTTAAACCCTAAAGCAGTTTCTAAAATGGGAGCTACAGGACTTTGGCAGTTTATGTATCATACAGGTAAACAGTACAATCTAAAAATAGATTCGTTTATCGATGAGCGTAGTGATCCTTTAAAAGCATCAGCTGCTGCAGCGGATTATATGTCGAAGATGTTTACTATTTTTGGCGATTGGGAGCTAGTTTTGGCATCCTATAATTCAGGTCCAGGAAATGTATCAAAAGCGATTCGTCGTTCAGGAGGGAAGAAAACGTATTGGGACATTCGCAGTCACTTACCAAAAGAAACACAAGGATATGTTCCCGCTTTTTTAGCAACAATGTACCTTTATGAATACCACAATGAACACGGAATAAATCCAGATAGAGCTGTTGTACAACATTTTGAAACAGATACTATACGGATTAAAGAGAAGATGACATTCAAACAAATCTCAAGTTTGTTAGATGTTCCCGAAGCACAATTGCAATTTCTAAATCCTTCGTATAAACTTAATGTAGTTCCGTTTTATCAAGATGAAGACCATTTCTTGAGGTTACCAAAAGAAAAAGCTTCAGTATTTGCTTCAAATGAAGATAAGATTTACGCTTACCTTAATTATGAATCAAATCCAAAAATAAATCAAGTTCAAACATCAATTGCTTCTGCAAAAGTTGCTTCGCCTAGAGCAACGCAAACAGTTATCTCAAAAACACAACTTTATAAAGTTCGTTCAGGAGATAATTTAGGTGCAATTGCAAGTAAATACAATGTTTCAGTTATTCAGTTGAAGAAATGGAATAATCTAAAGAGTAATTCAATTGCTTTAGGTAGAAATTTAAAAATTATTTCGGAAACTAAAATTATCAAGAAAGACATTAACGAAGTAAAATTAGCACCTGCTGTTGATAAAAAACGTACAGAAGAAGCTATTGCTAGTGTTGAAGATAAAAATTCAAAAGACGCACAATCATCACTTTATGTGGTGCAAGCAGGAGATAACTTGAGTAGTATTGCAAGAAAACTGAATGTTTCGGTAGCAGACTTAAAAGACTGGAATGGATTGACAGCCGAGAATATGGATATAGTAACTCCAATGAAAAAGTTAGTTATTCATTCAAAAGCAGAAGAATCAGAGGATGCTCCAGAAATTTTAGTTGCATCAAACAACATCGATACATTTAAGAAAAAATCTGCAACTGCAAAAAATAGTGGAGTTGATTATTATGTTAAAAAAGGAGATTCGTTATATAGCATCGCCAAAAAATATCCAGGAGTAACTATTTCGGATATTAAAAAATGGAATGATATAGAAAACGGAGACATTAAACCCGGAATGAAACTCAAAATAAACGGATAATCAAAAATTGTATATAAATTTGGGTTTTATTTCAGAACTTAACTAAAAATTAAAAATGAATAAAACCCATTTTTTATTGCTTATAATTCCATTTTTGTTATTCTCATGTCTAAAAAAGAATGAGAGGATACATCAGCACAAGAATAGCAGTAAGATAAACACAATCTCGGTTATTATAGATGATCAGTTGTGGTATGGAGAAGTAGGAGATAGCATCCGAAATAAATTTGCTTCACCAGTTGTTGGGCTCATCCAAGAAGAGCCTTTGTTTACCATAAATCAATATCCAGCCAAATTACTTGAAGGTTTTATGACCGATGGGCGAAATATTATTGTGGTAAAAAAATCAAATGTCAATAAATTCGAAATTACAAAAAATGTATACACATCACCTCAGAATGTGTTTCGAATATCTGGAAAATCAGTTTCAGATATTATAAATGCATTTGAAATACACACCCCACAGATAATTCGAATTATTAGGGAAACAGAAATTGCTCAGTGCCAAAAAATCAACAGTAAATCATTGTTGAATCCTGACATTCTTAATAATAAGTTTCATATCAAGTTAGATGTTCCAACTGCATATCAATACGTATTGCATAAACGTAATTTTATTTGGCTAAAAAAAGAAATGGCAAGTGGTAGTACTAGTTTACTCATTTATCAAGTTCCGATAAATAATATCACCAATAGCTCAAATATTGTAGGCAATATAGTAAGGATGCGAGATTCGGTAGGAAGATATATTAAAGGCAGAGAACCCAATACCCGAATGATAACAGAAGAAGCATATGCACCTTATTTTTCTAAAATCATTCTTGATGGAAAAACAGCTTATGAAACCAGAGGGACTTGGGATTTAAGGAATGACTTTATGACTGGCCCATTCATCAATTACGCAATTATTGATAAAGCCTATAATCGAATATTAGTTCTTGAGGGATTTTGTTATTCTCCTTCGCATGAAGAACGAGATTCAATGTTAGAACTTGAAGCAATTATTAAATCGGTTAAAATTAACAACCGATAATATTCTTTATTATAAAACTACATTATACTATTATAGATGAAACCAAATTGGAAAATAAAGCCTTTTGAGGCATTAACTGTTCATGAATTATATGATACTCTAAAATTAAGAAGTGAAGTCTTTGTAGTGGAGCAAAACTGTGTTTATTTGGATATTGATGGCAAAGACAAACTCGCTTTGCACCTAATGGGCGAGTATGAAGGTAAAATTGTGGCACACGCACGCCTCTTTGATGCTGGAATTAGTTTTGATAACGCTTCTATAGGAAGAGTAGTTGTAAGCCCGGATTATCGTGATAAAAAATGGGGACATGATTTAATGACAGAAGCAATTGCAGGGATTAAAACTCATTTTGGTAAAACCGATATCACTATTGGAGCGCAATTATATTTGAAAAAATTCTATGAAAGCCATGGTTTTATACAAACCAGCGAAATGTATCTGGAAGACGATATTCCGCATATAGAAATGGTGAGAAAGTAGTTTTTAAAAGAGTAGTTTTGTGATTGTTTCTATAACCAATCTCTTAAGTCAATTATGAATAAAATTACTCTTTTAGCTTTATTGCTTTTTTTTAATTTCGGTTCTTCACAAATATCAAAAACGAATTTTATCTTAGAGATTCGTAAAGTCACAGATTACCCTTTTAATCCTGTTATTTCTGACAAGATAAATGACAAGATAGTTTTCAAAAAAGAATATCAATTTCTTGATTCTTTAAATTTTCATAGCATCAACTACACGTCTTTTGATAATCTTAAACTTAGAGGGTTTTTAATAGAGCCCAAAAAGAAAGGAGTGTATCCTGTTTTAATATATAATCGTGGTGGTAATGGTAATTTTGGCGCAGTAAAATCAGGATTTTTAACAGAGTTTCTTAGCAAAATTGCTAATGAAGGTTATATTGTTATTGGTTCTCAGCTCCGTGGTACATCAGTAAGTGAGGGAGAAGATGAATTTGGAGGTAAAGATGTTAATGATGTTTTAAACCTTTTTGATATTATAGATCAATTGCCTAATGCTGACAAAAAGAGAATTGGAGTTTTTGGCTGGAGTCGTGGTGTGATGACCAATTTCTTGATGCTAAAGAAAACCAATCGCATAAAAACCAATATTGCAATTGCGGGACAAGCTGATTTATACCAAACAAAGCGACCTGAGATGTTTGGTGTTTACAGAGAAAGAATTCCCGGTTATGCCAAGGATTCTGTTACAGCCCTAAAATCACGTTCTAGTTTGCTGGCCATCGATTCAATTCAGAATAAAAACGTTTCGCATTTTATTATTCAAGGTAATAAAGATGTGAAAGTTGATGTTAATAATGCTTTTGCTTTTTATTCTAAATTAGATTCAAAAGGATATACTACACGTTTACTAGTTTATGAAAATGAAGGACACGATTTAGAAGTTGTAAATGATAATTTATTAGATCAAATAGCAGATTGGTTAAAAAGATATTTGTAACCTGAGTTGATTAATCAAACGTAAATTTTTAATAGAAATTCTGTTCCTACAAGGTTTCAAAAACCTTTTGAGGCATTAATTGTTCATAAACTATTGATACTCTAAAATTAAGAAGCGAAGTCTTTGTAGTGGAGCAAAACTGTGTTTATTTGGATATTGATGACAAAGACAAACTCGCTTTGCACCTAATGGGCGAGTATGAAGGTAAAATTGTGGCACACGCACGTCTTTTTGATGCTGGAATTAGTTTTGATAACGCTTCTATTGGAAGGGTAGTGAGTAGTTGTAAGTCCGGATTATCGTGATAAAAAATGAGGACATGATTTAATGACAGAAGCAATTGCAGGGATTAACCCCCATTTTGGTAAAACCGATATCACTGTTGGAGCGCAATTATAGTTGAAAAAATTCTATGAAAGCCATGGTTTTATACATACTAATGAGATGTATCTGGAAGATGATATCCCGTATATAGAAATGGTGAGAAAGTAGATTAAATTACTGATTCTTCATTTTTTTTTAATTTTTCTTTGAGTTTGTTGTTTTCTTTTTTAATGATTCAAGATGTTCAATAAGAAAATCAGGGATGTTAAAATGATTTATGTTTATATCATCTCTGTATTTTATATTTTTTGTATCAGGTTCATAAATAGCTTCTTTTTTATATCTAATTCCTTAGCTATTTTTAGCCATTCAACCTCCGTAATGTTTTTACGTCCATTTTTATTCTGCTTAGTTACATTATTAATCTTTCCGTGATAAGATTCAATTTTTTTAAGTCTATTGATTTTAGCTTTTGTATTAAAAAACTGAAAATTATTTTTGCTTAAAATTATTAAAGTTTTCATGTAAGGGATTAAGCAGAAACTGCTTAATAATCTTGTTTATATCAACTGAAATAATAAATTTATAATGGATAAAGAAGTATAATATTGTTAATATAATTGATTTTAGGATTATATTGATTATATGTGGAAAAGAAAATTCCCAAAAGTAAAATGTGAGAAACAGAAGAATTGTAATGATGATAGAGTATACTGTTTCCTTTGTAAAGGGATATAATTTCATTTTTTTACGACAAAAAGTAATTTTGCTAAACTATATAATGTCATAGATAATAATGTAGCAAATGCAGCTCCTATAACTCCGAATTTTGGGATAAAATACATATCAAAAGTTATTATAAAAAAAACTAATAAAACACCTAAAACTAATATTGTTTTGTAATACTTAGAGTTAAAAATAATGGCATTATTGTTTCCTAATATTAATTCAAAGTATTTAGAAAGACCAATCATAAAAACTACCCATTTGCCACTACTATATCCTTCTTTTGGAATTAACGCATAAAGTTCATTAATATTGGTAAAAATACAAAGCATTACTAATCCTCCTACGACTTGAAGATTAATTGATGTTTTTTTATAAATTAAATTTAATTTTTCATATTCGTTATTAATCATTAGTTTGGCAGTAATCGGATAGATAATTTGTTGCATTGCTCTACTTGGAACTGAGATAACTAATGCTATATATGTTGCTACACCATAAAAAGCAATATTTTGAATAGATAAATATTGGTTAAGCATTAATTTGTCTACATCTAAAAGTAAATTGGCTATTGTTCCTGAAAGTATAATGTAAAAAGTATATTCAATAATATTTTTATATTATTAGGTATATATAATTTAAATACCGGTTTTTTTAAATAGAAGGCATAGTACATCATAATTATTAAAGAAAAAAAATAAATTCCGCCAGTTATGTACAAAAAAGATTGAATAGTTATCAATTTATAATACACGGAAATCAAGGCGATTAAACTAAGTAATCTTATTCCGACCTCTTTTATGAAATTTCCAAAAACAGAATGCATATTTACTCTAGCCCAAGCATAGAAAATTTCAAAATAACCCATACACAAACCAATAAGAGGAATTAGTAAAATAAATGATTTTACAATTTTATTTTTCTTTGAAACAAAGAAAGTAATGTCTTGGTAGAAGTATAAGGATACTAAAGATATAGGGATAAAAAACAAAATTGGAACGAAAACAGTAAATGATAAGAAGCCATTTTTTTCCTCTTCAGTTTGATATTGAGAATAAAATTTGATCAAAGTGTTTTGCATGCCGAATGCTAACAAAGGCATTATTATATTTGATGCAGATGAAATGTATCCAGTTAAAGCATAGTAAACATCCCCTAAAATGACAGGAAATAAAAAAAGAGTATTTATAGCTCCTATTCCAAATCCTAAATATGTAATGATTGTATTTTTTATAGATTGATTTAATATTATTCCCATTTATTCTTAACTAGTTGACTATAATTGTTTATTACTATTGCGTAATTGTGTAATAAATTTTTTAGCTTGATTATTATTAATTTGAATTGTTTAAAAGAAGCTTCCTTATAAAAACTTATCGGAGTAAAGTAGTTGTCAAATGTCTAATATTTATATTTCTTTATTTTCGATTTGCTTTTTCAAAAAAAAATTTGGCTTTTCAAAGTTTGAATGTCTTCTTTGTTTTCTTGGACTATATTACTAATACAATCTTTAGGTTTTTCGTTAATTTCTAAAGTGCCGAAATTTTCATTTATTAACATTGAAACTGAGGTATTGAGAATATTTGCGATTTTTATTAGTCTTGTAATACTGATTCTATCATCTTCTTTTTCTAATCTAGCATAAGAAGGTTGATTAGTACCTAATTCAAATGCTATGTTATCTTGCGATAATCCTTGATTTTTTCTTCTTGCTTTAATTTTAAGACCAATCTTATTTATATGAATTGTAAGAAATAGAATAATTTATTTACAATATTAATAAAAACAAAACCAATAATGTAAGAAAAAGCATAAATATGTTTGTTTGATATTGTGATTATTTGCTTTTAAACCTGCGCTGGAGAGACCAAGGAAATGATTGTGATTTTTTTCTTTAATAATTAATTTAAAATAAAAAAACATGGAAAGCAGAAAGTTAGGCTTAGATAATTTTAAAAAAATGAGCGAAAATATTCAAGAAGATGAGATCTTGGCTAAACTAGAAGGAGGTAATGTTCCCGCAGATTTTGATTGGTGTCATTTTTGGGACGGTATTAGACAATATATTTGAAGCCCAAGTATTTAATTTAAATTTTATATTCAATTAATTTAAGAAAGGTTGTTTTTAATTAAATGACCTTTCTGTTTACTTTTCAAAAAAATGGATATTGTAAATAATGATTTAGGGAATCAAATTAGAATGATGCTTTATAAAAAGAATAATGAGATTTTTGATGTTTTAGATTTTGATAGCGCTTCTATAGGAAGAGTAGTTGTAAGTCCGGATTATCGGGATAAAAAATGGGGACATGATTTAATGACAGAAGCAATTGCAGGAATCAAAACTCATTTTGGTAAAACCGATATCACTGTTGGAGCGCAATTATATTTGAAAAAATTCTATGAAAGCCATGGTTTTATACAAACTAATGAGATGTATCTTGAAGATGATATCCCGCATATAGAAATGATTAAAAGTTAATTGCGAATATTTTTTTTGGCTTTGTCCAAACATTCAAATTAAATAACCGATTAGTAAAAATGATATTTATAGGATATATTTGTTTATGTAAGAATATAGAAACAATTTAAATTTAATAAATGAGCATCCTTAGGTATTTTATAATAGCTTCATTTTCGTGTTTTGTTATGCATGCACAAAGCGGAGAAGATTTCCATTTGCAAAAAGCAGGGTTTGATAAAATATCCCTGAAGTCAAAGAACGATACAATTGTCTTTTTGATATCTAAAAGCGATTCTAAAGTGCCAAAGCCTACAATTTTGTTTATTCAAGGTTCATTGCCTCTGCCAGTAATTTTTTATGATCAAGAAGTATCTAATTCTCTGATTCCGTTTAGTATTAAGGAGTATTCTGAAAAATTTAATTTTATCATTATTGCAAGAAAAGGAATTCCTTTAATCGGTAGCTACGATAAAGATGCAAACGGTTATCTAGATTCAAACGGAGAAGTACCTCTAGAGTATATAAAAAACAATAATTTAGGATACAGAGTTAGTCAGGTACAATCGGTTATAAACTATTTATATGGTGATAAAAGGACCATAAAAGATTCCATCTTTGTTATCGGACATTCTGAAGGTTACAGAGTAGCGTGTAAACTAGCAGAGAATAATACAAAAATTGCAAAACTAGTTTGTATGTCGGCAGATCCCTTTAATAGAGTAACCGAAAGCATTTTGCGTGAGCGAGTTAAGGGTTTTGGGACAAATAATGATGAAGCTTCTCAATTAGAAATTGATAAATTAATAGATGATTACAAAAACATTCCTGCAAATAAAATAGCGTTTAAGGATAATGTAAATTTTAATAACTGGTTGAGTCATAACGAAAATATGAGTTATGAGAGCCTACGAAAATTTAAAAATCCAATATTGGTTGTGTATGGATCGGCCGATATAGGTTCAGCACACAATGATTTACTACCTTTCTTATTACCAAAAAGCAATATAAAACTCAAAGCTTATCCTAACTATAGCCATAATTATGAAAAGAAAGAATTTGATGCTAACGGAAATCCTTTAGAGGATAGCTATCATTGGGATGAAGTATTTAAAGATGTAGTTAATTGGCTCACTTTATAATGATGAAAATTAACTAGTTGAGTATAATTGATTTTAGGGTATAGACTTGTACTTCCAAAAAAAAAATGCAAAAAGAAAAACATTCCTTTTTGCATTTTTTATAAAATCTATTTTTTATTGAATTACATTTTTAAGATTGACTTATATTCCGTTTGATTGTTCAAAACCCCAACGGCCTTTTTAATCTCAGAGTTGTTTTTAATATAGTATTGATACAAACCTTCTTGGTATTGGTATCTTTTTATTAGTTCTTCTAAAATCAAATTCTTGATTTCTTTTTGATTCTTGTCAAGTAAAGTAGTCTCACTTTTTTCAAGGGCATTCAATAATTGCTGATATTCTGAAGTAATCGTTTCGTCTATTTTTTCTTTTTTGGCAGCAGCCAAAGTATTCTTTAATGCTGTTTCAGTTTCAGTATCAAAAGTGATTTTATTCGTTTTTAAAAACTGTTTAAAGTTACTATAATCAGCATCGGTTAGAGTAGGGATCTGAGTTCCAAGATTTGGATTTTTATAATAGTAACTTGTTGCATAGTCGAAAATACCGTTGTTTTTTAATAAAGCATTGGTGATTGCACTCAATTTAGCGTCGTCTAATTCAATATCAGGCATAACTCCACCACCATCATAAACAGTTCTGCCTTTTCTGGTTTTAAAAGCATTAAAGTTTTTAGCATCCGTTTTTGTAGCTACACCATTTTTGTCTTTATGAGCATAGTCTAGGGCCTGAATGCAGCGCCCAGAAGGAGTATAGTAACGCGAAATAGTTACTTTTAGCTGAGTTCCGTAAGTAAGATCAACAGAACGTTGTACCAAACCCTTTCCAAAACTGCGACTTCCAAGAACAACAGCACGATCTAAATCTTGTAATGCTCCCGAAACAATTTCTGATGCTGAGGCACTTCTTCCGTTAACCAAAATTGCCAATGGAATTTGTGTGTCTATAGGCTCTTTGGTTGTTTTGTAGGTATTGTTATGTTTTTCGATTCTTGATTTTGTAGTTACAATAACTTCGTTTTTCGGAACAAAAAGGTTGCATATGTTTACAGCTTCGTTAAGAAGCCCGCCTGGATTTCCTCTCAAATCCAAAACAATCTGAGTAGCACCATCACGTTTAAGTTGTTCTAATGCACTTTGTGTTTCGGCAGAAGCTTTACGGCTAAAATGAGCCAAAACAATATATCCTGTTTTTGAGTCAATCATTCCATAGAAAGGAACCGATTTGATATCTATTTCATCTAGAATAATATTAGTAGTATTGGTTTTTCCTTGGCGTATATATTTAATGGCAATTTTGGTGTTTTTAGCCCCTTTTAGCAATTGCGAAGCATCATCTTTGAAATCAGCAATTAACACATCACCAATCTGAATGATTTCGTCACCAGCTTTAAGTCCCGCTTTATCGGCAGGATAATCTTTATACTGTTCTTTTATAATTAATCGATCGGCTTTGCGAGTAATCATAGCACCAATTCCAGTATATTCCCCAGTATTATTGATTTTAAAATTGATAACATCCTGTTCGTTAAAGTAAACCGTGTAAGGATCTAAACTCCCCAACATGCTTTTAACGGCTTTGTCCATTAAATCACCAGGGTTGGTTTCGTCTACATAATTGGTGTTAACAGCTTTAAATAAGGTTGTGAAGATTTCTATTTGTTTGGCAATTTCAAAGAAGTCATCTTTGAAACTGGTTCCAATGAATAAAAACGCAGCTGCAACAATAGGAATTATAATTTTTTTTTTGAAAAACGTGACCATGTTTGTGATTTATCTTAAATTTCAGAGTACTAAAATAAGAATAATTCAGCAACATTAATGCGGGTCAGTAAGGAAACACGATTTATGGAGTCAAAAACTATTGAATAGTATCGTTTTGTAAATCTGTTTTAGCTTCAGTTTCAGGTTTTGGGTTTACTTGAAGTAAAAATTTTTCAAACAATTGAATCGTTTTGGTGTTGATTTCGTCATAAGACAGCCTGTCTTTTGTTTGATAAAAAAGCATAAACGAATAGGGCTTGTCTAAATTGTCAAGTAAAATATGTTTGTTTAATCGGTAAGTTTCACGTAAAACACGTTTGAAGTAATTGCGGTCAACCGCTTTCTTGAAATATTTTTTAGATGTCGAAACACCCATTTTTATTTTCTCATCTTGCTTTATATCACCTGAGTAATAAACTAAGCGCAACGGATATTTAGAAACTGATTTCCCTTCAGAAAAGAGTAGTCCAATTGTTGTTTTGCTTTTTAGGCGTTCTTTTTTTGGGTAAGTAAAGCTCATTTTTTGATTTTGAAAAAACTGTGAATTATGTAACAAAGGTACAATTTAACAACAAACCTATTATTATTTGCGATTTAATTAGCGCTAAAAATATATTTATTACTTTTGCACCTAATTTTTTAAGCATGCAAAAACTAATTTCGTACCCTATATCCGTTGTTTATTATTTGTGTTTTGGATTTTGTCTAGCAATTTTCCATCCAATTCAATGGGTTTGTCTTAATGTTTTTGGCTACCAGGCGCATAAAAAAAGTGTTGATTACCTTAATTTCTTTTTGGTAAAATGCACCAATCTCATTGGGACAACCTATAAATTTGAGAATAGAGAACTGATTCCTGAGGGGGTTCCTATTATTTTTGTTTCAAATCACCAAAGCATGTACGATATTGTAGCAATGATTTGGTATTTACGCCGTTTTCATTGTAAATTTGTAAGTAAGAAGGAGTTAGGTTCAGGGATACCAAGTGTGTCTTATAATTTACGTCATGGGGGTTCTGTCCTAATTGACAGAAAAGATCCTAAACAAGCCATTCCAGCAATTAAAGGATTGTCTGAATATATAGAAAAATACAATCGTTCTGCTGTAATTTTTCCTGAAGGTACTCGAAGTAAAACTGGTAAACCGAAGGAATTTGCACAAAGCGGTTTGAAAATATTATGCAAATATGCACCATCAGCATATGTTGTACCAGTTAGTATTAATAACTCATGGAAAATGGTAAAATTTGGCTTTTTTCCCGTGGGTTTAGGAAATCATCTTACCTTTACCATTCATAAACCGTTAGCAGTGAAAGATTATGATTTTGCAACGATAATGGAAAAGTCGGAAAAGGCTGTAGTAGAAGGAGTTAAAATTTAAATTATATAAAATGTCTATAAAGAACATTCGATTAGAAGTAATGCAGTTTTTAGAGAAAAACGTAGACAGCTTCGTTGAACAGTATTTAATACCTGTTGAAAAGATTTGGCAACCGTCAGATTTTTTACCTAATTCTGAAAAAGATACTTTTTTTGAAGAAGTAAAAGAACTACGCGAAATAGCTAAGGATTTACCATACGATTTTTGGGTAACTTTAGTTGGTGATACTATTACTGAAGAGGCTTTGCCTACTTATGAATCTTGGTTAATGGATGTAGAAGGCATCAATCAAGTTGAAAATGGTGGAAACGGTTGGTCTAAATGGATCAGACAATGGACGGGTGAAGAAAACCGCCATGGTGATTTACTAAACAAATATTTGTATTTGTCTGGTCGTGTAAACATGCGCGAAATAGAAATGACTACCCAGCATTTAATCAACGATGGTTTTGATATCGGAACAGGAACAGATCCATACAAGAACTTTGTTTATACTAGTTTCCAGGAGCTTGCAACTTATGTTTCGCATAACAGAGTGGCACAAATGGCTAAGAAATATGGTGATAACAAATTGTCTAAAATGTGTAAAATGATTGCTGGTGACGAAATGCGTCATCATCATGCATATAGCGAATTTGTTAACCGTATTTTTCAAGTAGATCCAAGCGAAATGATGCTTGCTTTTCAATATATGATGAAAGCAAAAATCGTTATGCCTGCACACTTCTTGAGAGAATCTGGACAAAAAATAAGTTCTGCTTTTGAGCAATTCTCTGACTCAGCACAACGTATAGGTGTTTACACAGCTAGTGATTATGTTGATATCATGCAAAAGTTAATTGATAAATGGGAAATTGATAAAATCGGTGGACTTACAGATGAAGCTGAAAAAGCCCGTGATTATTTAATGAAGTTACCAGGAAGAATGGCTAAGATTTCTGAAAGATTAGTTATTCCTCAAGAATCACATATCTTTAAATGGGTTGAACCAGCAAGACTTTAAATTTAAGATTTCTGAGTTTAGATTTAAAATTGAATTTTGACTTTGAAACTGAACTTTGAAAAAATATAAATAGTTAATGTTGATTGTTAAGGTTTTCAAGACTTTGACAATCAACATTTTTTATTTAAAATGAGGATTTAGAGCTAAATCTACCCTATTTAAATCCACTTAATCAATAAAATCTGTTTGCTTTTTTTAGTTTTGTAAAGAAGCATTAATTAAATACATGAATATGAATAATTCTGACTTAATAAACAAAACAATCATTTTTGTAAAAGATAAGCTAAATGATGCCGAAGGAGGGCATGATTGGTTTCATATTGAACGAGTATATAAAAATGCACTTTTAATTGCTAAAAACACTCCTTGTGATAGCACAGTGGTAAAATTAGGGGCTTTGTTGCATGATATTGCCGATAGTAAGTTTCATAACGGAGATGAGACTATCGGACCCAAAACAGCACGTTTGTTTCTGGAATCAGAACATGTCTCAGAAGATATTATAGCACATGTCGTAAAGATCATCGAAAACATATCGTATAAAGGAGGTAATTTTGAGAAAAAATTTACTTCTACAGAATTAGATATTGTGCAAGATGCAGATCGCTTGGATGCTATTGGTGCTATTGGAGTAGCAAGAGCATTTCATTATGGAGGATATAAAGATAGAACTATTTATGATCCTAGTATTGCCCCGATTACCAATATGACAAAAGAAGAATATAAAAAGAATAATGCACCGACAATTAATCACTTCTATGAGAAATTGTTGTTGCTGAAAGATAAAATGAATACAGAAACCGGAAAACAAATCGCAGCCGAAAGACATCGATTTATGGAAACATTCCTTTCACAATTTTACGCAGAGTGGGAAGGGGTGAAGTAGTATTCCGTTTTTAGCCACAGTTACAAGTTGCAGCAATCAGAAGTGTTATCCTGAGCAGAGTCAAAGGACAGACTCAGTTTTGGGTAAAAAAAATAGGCTGTTCACTAATGAAACAACCTATTTTCTTGTGTAAATATGATATTACCAGATTTTTACTCTTTTCTCTGGTTCTAGATACATTTTATCTCCTTTTTTAATAGAAAAAGCTTCGTAAAACGTGTCCATGTTTTGGATTGGCACATATGCACGATACATTCCTGGAGAGTGTGGATCTGTTTTTACTTGATTTTTCAAAGCTTCATCACGGCTTTTGGTTCTCCAAACTGTTGCCCATGATATAAAGAAACGTTGCTCTGGAGTATATCCATCAATTAATCCTGGATTTCCATTCGCTTTTAAATACAATTGTAATCCGTCGTAAGCAGCATTTACTCCACCTAAATCACCTATGTTTTCTCCCAATGTAAACTTACCATCTACATGAATTCCTGGAAGTGGCTCTAATGCGCTATATTGATTCGCAAGTGCGTCTCCTAATTTTGTAAATTCTTTCAAATCATTTTCAGTCCACCAATCAACAAGATTTCCTTCTGCATTGTAACGCGCCCCTGAATCATCAAATCCATGAGAAATCTCATGTCCGATTACTGCTCCGATTCCACCATAATTTACAGCTTCATCTGCTTCATAATTATAAAATGGGGGTTGCAATATTGCCGCTGGAAATACAATTTCGTTATACGATGGATTGTAATATGCATTTACAGTTTGTGGTGACATTCCCCATTCTGTTTTATCTACTGGTTTATTCAAATCTGAAAGTCCTTTTTCAAAACTCCATTTAGAATAACTTCTCATGTTATCAAAATAGCTTCCTCCTTCTGGCAGACTTTTAACTTGTAAAGCCGAATAATCTATCCATTTGTCTGGATAACCAATTTTAATTGTAATCTTATTTAACTTCTCGATTGCTTTAACTTTAGTTTCAGCAGACATCCAAGTTAGATTGTTTATTCTGTTTTGGTATGCTAAAATTACATTTTGGATCATTTTCTGAGCTTTTACTTTCGCTTCAGCTGGAAATAATTTCTCTACATATAATTTTCCTAATGCTTCTCCGATAGTTTGGTTTACTACCTGAAGCGCTCTTTCTTCACGTGGACGTTGCTTAATTGCTCCTGTTAAAGTTTTTCCGTAAAAATCAAAATTTGCTACTTCAATTTCTGTAGATAATTGTGATGCTGTTGCTCTCAACAAGTACCATTTCATATATTCCTTCCAAGCACCAACATTATTTTCTTTAAAAATAGTTTCTAAAGCTTTCATGTATCTTGGTTGTAATACGATAACTGTATCTACTTTAGCCATTCCGATTCCTGAAAGGTAATTTTTCCAGTTAATGGTTGGTGTCATTTTTTGCAAATCAGCAATTGAAGTCGGATTGTATTGTAATCTGCTATCTCTGCGTTCTACTCTATCTAATCTTGGTTTAGACATTTCGATTTCTAATGCTAATATTTTTTCAGCATTTTGTTTAGCAACCGCAGGAGTTTCTCCCACATATTGCAACATTCTAGCTACATGAAGTACATATTTTTCACGTTTTTCTTTTGAGTCTTTATCCTCAGCTGTGTAGTAGTCTTTGTCTGGTAAGCCTAATCCACCTAAACCAAGACTAACTGAATTTTTAGTACTGTTTTTATCATCAGCACTTACATAAACTCCAAAAAAACCAATTCCGCCAATAGGTTCTATTTCAGTTAAGAACTTCTCTAAATCAGCAACATTTTTTATTGCATCGATTTTTTTAAGATATGGTTTTAAAGGCGCAATTCCTTGTTTGTTTCTTCCAACCGTATCTAGTATTGTGTTAAAAAGACTGATCGCTTTTCCTTGATCTGTATTTGATTTATATTTTGGATTTTTCGATGCTTCTTTTAAAATAGCCAATGAATTTGCATCTGTCTTCTTCAGCAACTCATTAAAACTTCCCCAAGTTGTCCTATCGCTAGGAATCTCCGTTTTGGCCAACCAAGTTCCATTTACATAACGGAAAAAATCTTCACTTGGCTTAACATTCTTATCCATTAAAGAGATGTCAATACCTGATACTGAAGGTGTCTGACTTTGTGCCTGACACATTGCAAATCCTAACATTGCAGGAATTGCAAATAGCAAATTCTTACTATTGTGTTTTTTCATTTTTAAATAAGGTTTTATAGTTTCACAAACTTATTGTTATTATTTTGAATAAAATGTTGTTTTTTGTTAGATTTAAGCTTGCAACTAGATTGGTCTAAATTTAAAAAAAATGTTACAGATTTAGAATAAAACTTATAAGTAAAGTAATTTCATGATAGTAATTCAAATTAATTTCTGAATATTTACATCATAAAATCATCAGTACGTGAGAGCTAAAATCCAGCAGGCCTTTTCTAATAAAGTTGAATCAATTGGTTTACCGATTCTCGCTTTGTGTTGGGTGAGTTTTTTTTGGGGAACAACATGGCTAGCATCAAAAGAAGGTGTTAAGCATATGCCAGCTTTACAACTGGCAACTATCAGACAATTTATTGGTGGAATTTTATATGTTGGTTACTTTATACTCAAAAAAGAACCTTGGCCTAAAGGGAAACAATGGCAAACAATTTTAGTTTTGAGTATCTTAAATTTTGTTTGTAGTAACGGGTTAAGTACTTGGGGTGTAAAATATATCAGTAGTGGTTTGGGTGCAATTATTGGCGCAATTTTCCCAATATGGATTGTTGTTATTTGCTTTTTTAAAGGAGAACGAATTGCTAAACTAGCTGTGGCTGGAATTTTAATATGTTTCGCCGGGGTTTGCATTATTTTTATCGACCATCTTGCCGATTTTATTAATCCTGAATTTCAATTCGGAATCTTTTTATCAGTAGCTTCAACTATAACTTGGGCATTTGGAATTTTGCATACCATGAAAAAAGCATCCAGCTTTAATCCTTATTTTAGTTTAGGATTACAAATGCTTATTTCGAGTTTTATTCTTTTTGGTGTAACCGAAGTAACTGGAACGAATATGGCTTTGGATAAAATCCCAGCTTCGTCTTGGTGGTCAATTGCTTATTTGGTTATTATTGGATCTGTTTTAACTTTTATTGCTTTTATATATACGCTACAACATTTACCAAAAGAAGTTAGTAGCATTTATGCTTATATCAATCCAATTGTTGCAATATTATTGGGCTTCATTCTTTTTAACGAAACACTTACCCTTGCCATTGTAATTGGTGTTTTAGTAACTTTAATTGGTTTGTATCTCGTAAATTCTTCCATTCGGAAGATAAAGAAATAGACTTCTTAGATTATTTAGACTGGCTTAGACTTTTAGACTTCTTAGATATTGGCATTTATGAAAAATAGATTTTAGGCAAAACGCATAATACTTAAATAAAAAACGGCTGTCTTTAATAAGACAGCCGTTTTTTGTATATTATTTTACCAAATTTTAACTCGCTTTGATGGTTCGATGTACATGCCATCTCCTGGTTTTATAGAGAATGCTTCATAAAAAGCATCTACATTTTGTAACGGTACATAAGCACGGTACATTCCTGGAGAGTGTGGATCTGTTTTAACCTGACTTTTTATTGCTTCATCACGGCTTTTGGTTCTCCAAACTGTTGCCCATGATATAAAGAAACGTTGCTCAGGAGTAAATCCATCTATTAATCCTGGATTTCCATTCGCTTTTAAATACAATTGTAATCCGTCGTATGCAGCATTTATACCACCTAAATCACCAATGTTTTCTCCTAATGTAAACTTTCCATCTACATGAATTCCTGGTAAAGGCTCTAATGCGCTATATTGATTTGCTAGTGCTGTTCCTAAAGCAGTAAATTGCTTTAAATCATCTGCAGTCCACCAATCAACTAGGTTTCCATCTGCGTTGTAACGTGCTCCTGAATCATCAAAACCATGAGAAATTTCATGTCCAATTACAGCACCGATTCCACCGTAATTTACTGCTTCATCAGCTTGATAATTGTAGAAAGGAGGTTGCAAAATAGCCGCTGGGAATACGATCTCGTTATAGGATGGGTTGTAATATGCATTTACTGTTTGTGGTGACATTCCCCATACCGTTTTATCAACTGGCTGTTTGTATTTAGAAATGTTATCATTATAGCTCCATTTAGCTAGGTTAAGGCTATTGTCAAAATAACTTCCTCCCTCTTTTACATCTTTAATAACTAAGGCACTATAATCTTTCCATTTGTCAGGGTAACCAATCTTTATTGCAATTTTATTAAGTTTTTCAATTGCTTTTGTTTTAGTTGCTGCTGACATCCAAGGCAAATTAGTAATACGATTTTGGTATGCCAAAACTATATTCTGAATCATTTTCTCCGCTTTTACTTTTGCTTCAGCAGGAAACATTTTTTCAACATACAATTTCCCTAAAGATTCTCCGACAACTTGGTTTATCACCTGAAGTGCTCTTTCTTCACTTGGGCGTTGTTTCATTGCTCCTGTTAATGTTTTTCCGTAGAAATCAAAACTAGCATCTTCTATTTCTGTAGTTAACTGGGAAGTTACTCTATTTAAAGCACACCATTTTAAGTATTCTTTCCAAGCAGCAACTTTGTTTTCGGTAAAAATTGTTTGTAACGCTTTCATGTAACGAGGTTGTGTTACAATAATCGTATCTGCTTTTGCCATTCCAATACCTGCAAGATATTTATCCCATTGGATAGCTGGGGTCATCTTTTTAAGATCCGCAACTGCAGTTGGATTATATTGTAATCTTCCATCTCTACGCTCAACACGGTCTAATCTTGGAGCCGACATAGCAGTCTCTAAAACTAAAATTTGTGCAGCACTCTCTTTAGCCTTTTGTGGAGACTCACCTATAAACTGCAACATTCTTGCAATATGAAGCTCATACTTAGCACGCTTCTCTTTAGAGTCCTTATCTTCAGATATATAATAATCTTTGTCAGACAAACCTAATCTGCCAACACTTAAACTAACAGTATTTATTTTACTGTTCTTTTTGTCTGCACTAACATAAATTCCAAAAAAACCTGCCCCTCCTAAAGGTTCCATTTCTATTAAGAAATTCTGTAAATCTGCTACATTTTTGATAGCGTCTATTTTAGTCAAATAAGGTTTTAGTGGTTTAATTCCCTGCTTATTTCTTCCAATAGTATCTAAGATTGTATTAAAAAGCGCAATTGCTTTTCCTTGCTCTGTACTTGATTTGTACTTTTGACTTTTTGAAGCTTCCTTTAAAATAGCCAAAGCATCGTCATCTGTCTTCTGACGTAGTTCATTAAAGCTTCCCCATGCATTTCTATCACTTGGAATTTCTGTTTTATCTAACCAAGTTCCGTTTACATAACGAAAGAAATCTTGACTTGGCTTAACACTTTTGTCCATTAAAGAAACATCAATACCTGATGCTTTGGGCGCCACATTTTGCGCTTGAGACATTGAAAATCCTAACACTGCAGGAATAGCAAACAATAAATGCTTATTAATTTGTTTTTTCATAATTTGTTTTGGTTTAGTATTCACAAACGTATTGCTATTTTTTTGAATAAAAACAAGATTTTTATTTTCAAAACTCAAAATTGCTAATTATTCAATAAAAATAAAACAGTAAAACACTTACAATAAAAAAGCGCATCCTATAATTTGGTTAAAAAAAACAATGTTACCTTATTTAAATAGAGGTTTTTGTACTTTTGCACCAAATTATTTTTATGAAATCTTTACTCTACAAATACAGGAAATTTTTCTTGGTATTATTCGTATTTTCTGCTGTTACAATTTCATTGTTCTATTCTGCATTAAAACCTAGTAAAACATTACCTATTTATAATCCAACCGATGTAAATCCGGAACTGGTTGATAGCACCATGCAATACAAAAGCAAATATCATACAATTGCTGATTTCTCTTTTGTAAATCAGAACGGGGATACAATTACTCAAAAAGATTATGATGGAAAAATATATGTAGCCGATTTCTTTTTTACAACTTGTGGTTCTATCTGTCCAAAAATGACAGCTAATTTGGCCGATGTTCAAAAAGCGGTTTTAAATAATCCAAAAGTAAAGTTACTTTCACATACTGTGTTTCCTGAAACGGATAGTGTTCCTGTTCTAAAAGCATATGCTATAAAAAATGGTGTCATTGACAGCAAATGGAATCTTGTTACTGGTGACAAAAAAGAAATTTACACCATGGCTAGAAAGTCATATTTGGCTGTAAAACTGGGAAGACCTGATCAATTATACGATATGGTGCATACTGAGAACTTTATTTTAGTAGATCAAAAAAGACGCGTTCGTGGTTTTTACGACGGAACCAAAAAGGAAGATATTCAAAAACTAATAGAAGATATTAACTTTTTATCTGCTGAATAAGTTTTCCAATTTAAAATTCCTTTCAAAAGAGTTAATTCCCTGAATAAACGATTTTCATTTAACTTTTAATGAATCTGATTTCATATGTGAATTATATCTTAAAACATTGAAACCGTAGGATAAAACGACCTTAAATAAATATTAAATGATTAATATTGCAATATTAATTCAATCTAAATAAACTTGAAACACTCTATCCACTCCCTTAAAAAAGGCGAAAAAGCCACTATCAAAGAATTTGATATTGATCTCGTTCCGTTGAAATTATTAGAAATGGGTTGCTTACCAGGTAACATGGTCGAATTACTTCAAATTGCTCCATTTGGAGGTCCTTTATATTTGAATATTAATGGTTCACATGTAGCTATTCGAATAGAAACAGCACGTGTAATTGAAGTAGAAATAATCAAATAGAATTTGCAATGAGTATCCAAAATATAAATGTAGCCTTAATAGGTAATCCAAATACGGGAAAAACTTCGGTTTTTAATCAATTAACAGGTCTTAATCAACAAGTAGGAAACTATCCAGGAATTACTGTTGAGAAAAAAATGGGTTTCTGTAAATTACCCAACAATATCAAAGCCAACATTCTTGACTTACCAGGAACATATAGTTTAAATGCCAGCTCTATCGATGAGAACATGGTTATTGAACTTTTGTTGAACAAAAACGACAAATTATATCCAGATGTAGCATTGGTTGTTACAGATGTTGAGAATCTAAAACGAAACTTACTTCTTTATACTCAAATAAAAGACCTTGAAATTCCAACAATATTAGTTATTAATATGGCTGATAGAATGCAATCTAAAGGAATCACTCTAGATATTCCATATCTTGAAGAACATTTAAAGACAAAAATTGCTTTGATCAGTTCTCGCAAAGGACAGGGAATCGAAGAGCTTAAGAATATAATTGTTGACTACAAAAACATTCCGACTGAACCGTGCTTGAACGCATCAGTTATTGACCCGGAGTATTTTAAAAGCTTGCAACATGCTTTTCCTAATCAACTATTGTACAAATTATGGTTGGTAATCACTCAAGATGTTAACTTTTTAAATCTTGATAGAAACGAAGTCAGAAGTACCTTTACTAAATCGCACTCTGAGTTAAAACGTTTGCAACAAAAAGAGACAATTAAGAGATATCAATTTATAAATGATGTTTTAAAAGAAGGGTTAAAAGTAGACCATACAATAGCTACAGATTTCCGTGCGAAACTAGACCGCATATTAACTCATAAAGTATGGGGTTATGCTGTGTTTTTTGCCATATTGTTTATTATATTTCAAGCTATATTTCAATGGGCGGCTATACCAATGGATTTTATCGACGGTACATTTGCATCATTAAGTACATTAGCTTCTGAAAGATTACCAAGTGGAATCTTAACTGATTTAATTTCTCAGGGGATTATCCCCGGAATTGGTGGAATCTTGATATTTATTCCACAAATTGCGTTCTTATTCCTTTTCATTTCTATACTTGAAGAAAGTGGATATATGAGTCGTGTTGTTTTCCTTATGGATAAGATCATGCGTAAATTTGGATTATCAGGGAAGAGTGTGGTTCCATTAATTTCTGGAACAGCTTGTGCAATTCCTGCAATTATGGCAACTCGTAACATTGAAAACTGGAAAGAGCGGTTAATCACTATTTTGGTTACACCATTTACTACCTGCTCGGCTAGATTGCCTGTTTATACAATTATCATTGCATTAGTAATTCCCGACGAACGCCTTTTTGGATTCCTTAACTTGCAAGGATTGACCTTGATGTTATTGTATCTTCTAGGTTTTGGGATGGCAATTCTATCGGCTTATGTTTTAAATAAAATACTAAAAATAAAAAACAAAACGTATTTCGTAGTTGAAATGCCAAACTACAAAACACCATTATTCAAGAATGTTTTTATTAATGTAGTCGAAAAAACAAAAGCGTTTGTTTTTGGTGCAGGAAAGATAATCTTAGCAATATCTGTTGTTTTATGGTTTTTAGCCTCGTACGGACCCGGAAAGAACTTTAATGAAGCGGAAGCCATTGTAACAGAAAGACACAAAGACAAGCCTCTAGATGAATTTGAATACGAAGAAGCTGTTGCTTCACAAAAAATAGAGAACTCTTACATTGGAATAATGGGTAAAACCATCGAGCCTGTAATTTCTCCTTTAGGATACGATTGGAAAATTGGTATTGCAATCATAAGTTCTTTTGCTGCTAGAGAAGTATTTGTGGGTACATTAGCAACGATTTACAGCGTAGGAGGTACTGATGATGAGGCTACAATAAAAAGTAAAATGCAAGAAGAAATTAATCCTCAAACTGGTGAAAAAATATTCAATTTTGCTTCAGGAATCTCCTTGTTATTATTTTATGCATTTGCATTACAATGTGCCAGTACAATTGCAATTACCAAAAAGGAAACAAACTCATGGAAATGGCCAATAGTTCAACTAGTGTTAATGAGTGGATTAGCTTATATTGCAGCTTTGGTTGCTTATCAATTCTTAAAATAATGCATTATGATACAAGAAATTATAGCTTTTGCAATTTTAGCAGTAGCAATTGCTTTCTTAATTCGCAAATTTTTCTGGAAACCTAAAAATAAGAAAAACTGCGGAGACAATGACTGCGGTTGTCATTAAGAATAGGTACTGAGGTACTAAGATTAAAAAGACACTAAGAAACAAAGGTTCAAAGGTTGCTCAGTTTATGTATAAACGTGGCAACCTTTGAACCTTTTAAATTTTATTTATAGAAATCTCAGTAACCGAGCTGATGCTCTAGGTTAGGATAAAAATGTTTGGGTTCCTTATATCTGTAAAACAGAGTATACACTCAAAACTAACCTTTGAACCTTAGTACCTCAGTACCTTTTCTATAGCAACTTCACAAATAGGTTTGAAGCTATTTTATTAGAAATAGTTAGTTCTTTTTCATTTACTTTAATTTTTAGAGACAAATCGAAGCTTTCTTTTGATAGACATTCAATTTTTGAGCCTAAAGCTATTTCTTGTTTATCGAGATATTGCAAAAACTCTGATGAAGTATCTTTTACCCCTACACAAATACC
Organism: Flavobacterium sp. 140616W15; assembly: GCF_003668995.1. Classification (NCBI taxonomy): domain Bacteria; kingdom Pseudomonadati; phylum Bacteroidota; class Flavobacteriia; order Flavobacteriales; family Flavobacteriaceae; genus Flavobacterium; species Flavobacterium sp. 140616W15. The sequence continues at coordinate 3,953,361 of NZ_CP033068.1, read as the reverse complement.
AATTTGCTTTTCATTAAGTTCTGAAAGCAGTTGTTTTTCGACTTTAATAATTCGTCCTTGAGCATCAGGAATTGGGTCTCCGTGCGGATCTTCTGTTGGATTACCCAGAAAATCATCCAGTTTATTAATTAATTGTTCAGATTTGATATGCTCCAATTGTTCGGCAATATCATGAACCTCATCCCAAGAGAAATCAAGTTTATCTACCAAGAATACTTCCCATAAACGGTGTTTACGAACAATCATTTTGGCTGCTAGTTTTCCGTTTTCTGTAAGCGAAACTCCTTGGTATTTTTTATAATTAATCAAATCCTTTTCGGATAATTTCTTAAGCATATCTGTAACCGATGATGCTTTAGTTTCCATCATTTCAGCAATAGCATTGGTACTAACCTCAGCTTCTGAAGAAGTGGTTAAATGATAAATAGCTTTTAAGTAGTTTTCTTCTGAGAAGGTCATTTTTTTTAAGGTTCTAAGGCACAAAGACACAAAGGTTCTAAGGCTTTCTTTAGATTTTAAAAATCTTAGAACCTTAGAATCTCAGTAACTCAGCAATTTTATTTAACAATAAACAAAGGTATCGAAATTTTATGACGCAATTTGTCTACTGTTGTTCCAAAAATTAAATCTTTGAAGCCCGTATGTCCATGCGTTCCCATAACCAAAATATCAAAACTTCCTTTGTTTACAATGATCGGAATAATATTGTTTGGTTTGCCAAATCCAAGTTCAGTCTCGATTTTAAATCCTTTTGCTGTAAGCATCTCTTTATATTCTAACAACAGTTTTTCATCGATTGTCGTTTCATGGTCATCAACATTTTGACCATACATAAGAGCACCAACCGTTTCTACCACATGAATTAAAGTATAATTAGCATCTATCCCTCCTAATTCAAAGGCGCTGTTAATTGCTGCCTCATCTGCATTAGAGAAATCAACAGAAATCGCAATATTCTTTTTACTGTAAGTCTCTTTTACAGAAAAACGTAAAGAAAGGTTATGAGGGGAATGATTTTGTATGTCCGATTTTGCTCGTGCAATAAATGGTTTAAAAACAATATAAAGTAATAAAACTAAAAAGGCTATTGCCAAAGGTACCACTGTAACCCATAATATAATTGGATTCTCAGAAGCTTCTAACCAACCACTTATTTCATCATAAACTAATTTCCCATTTAATGATACAATAATTAAAGCAATAATCCACGCCGTAACCTGAGTTAATCTACTAATATGAAACCCTTTCATCTTTGTTTTATCGCTCACAAAATGTATCAAAGGTATAATTGCAAACCCTAATTGCAAACTCAGGATTACCTGACTCAAAATCAGCAGTTTTCCTGTTACACTTTCGCCATAAATCATGATTACGACTACAGCAGGCACAATAGCAATTAAACGTGTTATAATTCGACGAACCCAAGGTTGGATTCTTAAATTCAAATAGCCTTCCATAACAATTTGACCCGCTAGAGTTCCAGTAATTGTTGAACTCTGCCCTGCAGCAATTAAAGCAACCGCAAAGAGGATTGGCGCCCATTTGGTTCCTAAAAGTGGTTCTAGAAACTGATGCGCATCTTGAATCTCAGCAACTTCAAACATCCCATTTCGATGAAAGGTGGCAGCAGCAAGAATTAAGATAGCAGCGTTTACAAAAAAAGCAAGATTAAGAGCAATCGTTGAATCTATCAGATTGTATTTTAATGCCTGTTTGATTCCTGCTGGGCTTCTGTCAAATTTTCTAGTTTGTACCAAAGAAGAATGCAGGTATAAATTATGAGGCATTACTGTTGCTCCGATAATACCAATTGCAATATATAAAGCTGCAGAATTAGGAAGTGATGGGATCAATCCATACATTACCTTATCTAGTTCAGGTTCAGCAAAAATCATTTCAAAAACAAAAGAAAAACCTATAATTGCAACCAAGACAATTATAAAAGCTTCCATTTTTCGAATGCCTTTATTAATCAAGAAAAGCAATAAAAAAGTATCTAATACAGTAATTAAAACCCCTTCAATCAGCGGAATATCAAATAATAAATTTATACCAATTGCCATTCCTAAAACCTCGGCAAGATCACAGGCAGCAATGGCGACTTCGGCAAGAATGTATAATATATAATTGATGAATTTAGAATAGGTTTCTCTTGAAGCTTGTGCTAAATCACGTTGGGTTACAATTCCTAATCTAGCACTAAGACTTTGCAATAACAGAGCCATTAAGTTACTCATTAACAAAACCCAAAGTAAAGCATATCCAAATTGGCTTCCACCCGCAATATCAGTCGCCCAGTTTCCTGGATCCATGTATCCAACGCTCACTAAATAAGCAGGACCAAGAAAAGCTAATATTTTTCTAAAAACAGATTTTTTATTTTGCGTTTGAACCGATTGGTTAACTTCTTCTAGAGATTTAGTCATTTCATAAAAATTATTAAAGCAAATATATACAAAAATTGCATTGCTCAAACATTATTTTTAGCCTTGTCTAAATGTTAAATAAGATTATAAACAATTCGGACACAATCCCGAAAGAGTAAAATTCACATCGTTAACCTTATAATTACGGGGAATTATATAGCTTGGTTGGACGTTTTCCATACAAGTAACTTTCAAACATTTTTCACAACTAAAGTGTACATGATTGTGAATATGCACATGATTCTCATGATGGCATTTAGCATATTTAATAGTTCCATCAAGATTTACGATTTTATGGATGACATCTTCATTGACCAAACGGTCTAAAATTCTATAAATCGTAACCCGATCACATAAGTCCTGAGTCAATTTATGAATCTCTGAATGAGATAATGCCGAATCTGAATTGGTAATTAAATCTAAAATGGCTCCTTTGGCCACGGTATTACGGGTAATTTTCATGAATAAAATATTAACGCAACATAGTTGCATTTGAAATAATTTTCTATATTTGCAACATAATTGCATTAAGCTAATATACACAATATGAAGACAAAAACAACTTTTAATTGGGACTTTTTAGGGATTTCAAGCGCAACGATATGCCTCGTACATTGTTTAGTGTTTCCTATATTAACAATACTTCCACTTGGCATAACCCATAATCCTACAATCGATTTACTTTTTGCATCCATCGGTTTTTTTGCAGTTATAAAAATAGTAAAAAAAGCGACTCTACTTGTTAGTAGTATTCTGGTTTTATCAATAACACTAATTTTCATAAGTATAATTATAGAAATTATATTAGATGTTCACACCTACCTAATCTTTATTGGGGGAATTGGGATGATAGTTGGTCATTTTATAAATTACCTAGGTCATAAAAAACAAGAATAAAATACTGCAGCAAATTAAAATAATCTTTGTGCCCAAAATAATGTTACTGATTATCTAAAAAGGTAGCTTTTAAACACAAACCCATTCCCTAAACCTAGAAATATTTCGCAATTCTAAAATATAAAATAATGATAAATAGCAACAAATATGATGTTATAATAATTGGTGGTAGTTATGCAGGCTTTTCAGCAGCAATGGCTTTAGGACGTTCGTTGCGAAAAGTGTTAATCATTGATAGCGGTAAGCCTTGCAACCAACAAACCCCATATTCACACAATTTCATAACTCACGACGGAAAAAAACCCTCGGATATAAATACTAGGGCAAAAAAACAAGTCTTAAAATATCCAACTGTGACTTTTTTAGAAGACAAAGTTAGCAAAGCTCTAAAAGGAGAAACTAATTTTGAGATAAAAACAGAAAAAGGAGAAACATTTACTGGTAGGAAACTACTTTTTGCAACTGGCTTAAAAGATCTATTTCCACAAATAAATGGGTTTGCAGAATGCTGGGGAATTTCAGTATTACATTGCCCATATTGCCACGGATATGAGGTAAAAAATGAAAGAACTGGCATTATTGCAAACGGAGCCATTGGTTTTGAATTTACAAAAATGATTTCCAATTGGACAAAAGACCTAAGCGTTTTTACGAATGGTGAAACATCACTAACCAAAGAGCAAAACGATATACTTGAAAGAAACAATATTACCATTGTAGAAGATCAAATAGATTACTTTCAGCACAATGATGGAAAAATAATAAATATTGTTTTTAAAAACGGAACAAAAACAGCTATTAAAGCACTTTATGCAAAACCTCCTTTTGAACAGCACTCCTATGTGCTACAAGAATTAGGTTGCGAAATAACAGATCAAGGACTTATAAAAGTTGATTCTTTTCAGAAAACAACTATCAACGGGATTTATGCAGCAGGTGACAATTGTACCGTTGGACGATCACTAGCTCTGGCTGTTTCTTCTGGGTCTGTAGCTGGTGCTATAATAAACAAGGAACTTATAGAGGAAGATTTCACTTAGTTGAAATACAATTTTATTAATGCCATTATTTATTAGCTATAGATAGATTTGTTTTCAATTAAATGTAAGCGGTTCATTGTTCGTAATAAACCGCTTTTTAATTGAAGAATGATATTTAACTGCGTAAGAATTTTATTTGTCGAATATAATTTTTAGATTTGTCTAAAATATAATTTATATAAAATGAAATATTTATTTACAATAGCGCTGTTTTCGGTACTTCAGATCTCATTTTCACAAAATACAGCTACAATTTCTGGTAGAGTAACTATTGAAAATCAAGAGAACCTACAAGCGAATGTTCAATTATTAAAAACTAATTACAAAACCCAAACCGATAGTTTAGGATATTACAAATTAGAAAATGTTCCTCAAGGCAATTATAAAATTCAAATTTCATCCCTTGGATTACAAACTTTAACAAAAAGCATTTCTACAAAAGAAAATCAAACATTGACTTTAGATTTTGAATTATCTAGCGATGAAAACGAGCTAAACGAAGTAGTAATTTCAGGTACATTAAAGGCGATAAAAAGGCTAGAAAGTGCTGTTCCTGTAGAAGTTTACACACCAGTATTTTTTAAGAAAAACCCAACAGCTAATATTTATGAAGCTTTGCAAAATGTAAATGGAGTCCGTCCTCAGCTTAATTGTGGTGTTTGTAACACTGGAGACATTCATATAAATGGTCTCGAAGGTCCTTATACTGCAGTAATGATTGATGGAATGCCAATTGTGAGCAGTTTATCAACCGTTTATGGATTATCAGGAATTCCGAATTCACTGGTTGAAAGGATAGAAATTGTGAAAGGCCCAGCATCATCTTTATACGGAAGTGAGGCTGTTGGAGGTTTAATTAACATCATAACAAAAAGTGCAGACAATGCACCCGTTTTTTCTGCTGATGTTTTTACAACGAGTTGGCTGGAAACAAATGTAGATTTAGGAGTAAAATTCAATGCTGGAAAAAATGCAACAGCTTTACTGGGAGTTAATTATTTTAATTACAACCAAAGAATCGACAATGATAATGATGGCTTCACAGATGTCACGCTTCAGGATCGCGTATCAGTATTTCAAAAATGGACTTTTAAAAGAAAAGAAAATAGAATCTTCACTATTGCAGGGCGTGGCATGTATGAAGATCGCTGGGGTGGCGATTTGCGCTGGGAGAAAAAATACAGAGGTGGTGATGAAATTTATGGAGAAAGCGTTTATACCAAACGTGCCGAACTTATAGGAAGCTATCAATTACCGACTGATGAAAAACTGATATTCTCATTCTCAGGTAATGTACACTATCAGGACAGTCGCTACGGAACTACCTCTTATATTGCCAACCAAAAAATAGGTTTTGCTCAACTTACTTGGGATAAGAAAATTAAAAATAACGATTTGCTAGCAGGAATAGCGTCACGTTACACTTATTATGACGACAATACAACTTCTACACAAGTGCAAGGAAAAAACAATCCAGACAAAACATGGTTGCCTGGTATATTTTTGCAAGATGAAATAACATTTACAGAAAAACACAAAATACTCCTAGGACTTCGATACGATTATAACTCTATCCACGGGAACATTGTAACACCTAGATTTGCCTATAAATTAAAATTCAATGACAATAATATCCTTCGTTTTAATGCTGGAACCGGATATCGAGTAGTGAATTTATTTACAGAAGACCATGCCGCTCTAACTGGTTCAAGAGAAGTAGTTATTGCTAATAATCTAAATCCTGAAAAATCAATCAATGCCAATATAAACTACATCAAGAAAATATACTTTAACAGTGGTACATTTATTGGTATCGAAACGACTGCTTTTCATACTCGATTTAGCAATAAAATAATTGCGGATTACGATACAGACCCAAACAAAATCATTTATGACAACATTGATGGGCACGCTGTAAGTCAGGGAATCAGCACAAACATTGACGTAAACTTCAATAACGGATTAAAGTTAATTGCTGGCGCAACGATCATGGATGTTACAAATATTGAAAACGGAGTCCGTGAAAGACCATATTTAACAGAAAAATTTACAGCAACTTGGAGTGTTTCGTATAAAATCAATCCAATTGATTTAGGAATTGATTATACCGGAAATTTATACAGCTCAATGAAATTACCTTTATTAGGCGATAACGATCCTAGAGACCCAAACTCGCCATGGTATAGTTTGCAAAATATTCAGTTTACCTACACAGGTTGGAAAAATTTTGAGTTGTATGCAGGAATTAAAAACCTACTTAACTTTACTCCAAAACGAAACAATCCATTCTTGATTTCCAGAACAAACGATCCTTTTGATAAAAATGTTGACTACGATGCAAACGGAAAAGTACTTGCAACTCCAAGTAACCCATACGGAATGACATTCGACACAACATATGTTTATGCTCCAAATCAAGGAATACGCAGTTTCTTTGGATTACGCTATAACCTGAGGTGAAAATAATTTATGCCACAGATTATAAAAATTAAAAGAATTTCAAACCATTGTGTACTTCGCGTATCCCGATAGTTATAGGGACTGTGCCCTTTGCGGTTAAATTATCGCTGACAAAAAACAAAACAAAAACAAATGAAAAAGCTAATTCTAATTATTTTCTTGATAGGGATTAACTCCAATGGATTTGCTCAACTACGTTCCTATTCGTTTGAACAAATAGACAGTTTACAGCAAATTCAAAAACGGAAAGTTATTGTTTTTATCCACACCGATTGGTGCAAATATTGTCAGGCGATGAAAAACTCAACTTTTAAAAACAAAACTATAATAGCTCAACTCAACTCCGAATTCTATTTTATTGATTTACATGCAGAAGAAAAAAGAACAATCCGTTTCAATAATCAAAAATTCAATTATAAATCAAACGGAAACTCAAGCGGAGTTAACGAATTAGCGATTCAGTTAGGCACCGTTAACAATCAACTAGCTTACCCAATCATTTGTGCTTTAAATCCCGAAAATGAAATCATATTCCAAGACACAAACTATCGCAATGCAAAAGACTTTGAAGTAATATTAGCAAAGTTGAAAGAATAAAAAATCAACCATGTAAGTCATATAACTTCATTAAAATAAAGCCCTTAAACTTGTTTTTACTTATATGGTTATAAAAAAAATTATTGAATAAACGCAACGAATTAAAATTACCTATTTTTGATAAAAATAGTACTACCAAAACATGAAGCATTTCGATTACATTTTTACAGGAACTGGTTTATCAGCAATGATGACAGTTTATAAGATGGTGCTATCTGAGAAGTTTATTGGAAAAACTATTTTATTAATTGATGAGGATTTAAAAAAAACCAATGACCGGACTTGGTGTTTTTGGCAAAAAGAGTCCTCAATTTGGGAAAGTGTCATTTCAAAAAAATGGGATACCGCATTATTTGCCAATGAAAGCTTTAAAAGAAATTTAGGTTTAAGTCCTTATCAATACAATCAAATTCGTAGTTTAGACTTTTATAATTTTGTTTTTGAATTTATCAAGGAACAAAAGAATGTTACCTTTCTTAACGACAAAGTAACTGATATTAATGAACTTGACACACATGTTTTTGTAGCGACTTCGACTAATACATTTACTTGCAATCAACTTTTAAATAGCATTTATAACAAAGCATTAATCGAAAACCAACAACAATATCCTGTTTTACAGCAGCACTTTATTGGGTGGTTCATCAAAAGCAAACAAGATCTTCTTAATCCGGAACAAGTTACATTCATGGATTTTTCAGTTGAACAAAAAAACAACACTCGGTTCATGTATGTTTTGCCAACATCAGAAAAAGAAGCTTTAGTAGAATATACCTTATTTTCGCATACCCTTTTAGAAAAACAGGAATACGAATCGGAGATTAAAAGCTATATTCATAATTTAGGCATTCAAGATTATGAGATAGTTGAGAAAGAAAAAGGAAGTATTCCGATGACCTGTTACCCCTTTTGGAAGAGAAACACTAAACGTGTACTGAACATTGGTACAGCAGGTGGATGGACAAAGGCGAGTACAGGGTACACATTCAGGAAATCAGATAAAAAATCGACACAATTGGTTGCGTTTCTTGAAACTCAAAATACTAAACCTTCGACACCAATTAAAATGTCCTCGTTCCATAAAAAAGATAAGTTCTGGTTTTATGACTTGCTCTTATTAGATATACTCGACAGAAATAACGAGCTCGGAAGTGACATATTTTCAGATATGTTTCAAAAAGGAAACCCAGTGTTGATTTTTAAGTTCTTAGACGAAGAAACTAACTTTATTGAAGATGTTAAAGTTATTTTAAAGTGTCCTAAAATACCATTTATAAAAGCGTTATTTAGAGTGATTTTTCTTTCAAAGAAATTCTAACTCTAAACGATAACCATTGAAAAAAATTATTTTAGGTTGCAGCTTTTTAATTCCCTTTCTCACATTTGCACAAGTTCCCAAAAACAAGACACAAGACGCTATTGTTAAACAATCTCTGGATAGTTGTGCTTATAAATACAATTATACATTCCAAATGCAAGAATGGCAAAGCTGTATCGATGAAGGTTTAAAAAAAGACAGCACAATAGCTTATTTATGGCAACAAAAAGCAATGCCGTATTTTAAATGCAAAAAGTACGAGGTTGGAATGTCTTTTTTAGACAAGGCTGTTTTATATAATAAACAGGAATGGCTTCCCTATAGAGGTTTTATAAAATGCATTTTTTCAAGAACATATAAAGAAGCGATCAAAGATCTGGAAGAATGCATTAAACTTTATGGAAATGGTTATGTAATGGATCATACCTATAGTTTTTATATCGGACTTTGCTATTTACAATTAAACGAATATGATAAAGCGGAAAAGGTTTTTGACGATTATGTAAATGACATTTACAAAAATAGACAACAATTAGAACATCCTACGGCATATTTTTATCAGGCGATAGCAAAATATGAACTACAAAAATGGGATGAAGCAATTGCAATTTTTGATAAAGCATTAAAAATCTACCCACAATTTTCGGATGCAAAATATTATAAAGCAATTTGTTGGCTGAAATTAGGAAAACCAAAAGAAGAAGTGGTTGCCTTAGTTGGGCTTGCAAGAGAAGATGCAGCAAAGGGATTCACTATTAATGAGGACAATACCGTTTACGAAACGTATCCATATCAAAAAAAGTTCAGCAAATAAGAATTAAACTATAACAAAACTTTATACCTGAATTAAAGTTCTTGTTTTTAAACTTTGTAACTTTGCAATTCGAAAAAGTTAAACTAAAAAAATAAAAATATGTATCCAGAAGAAATGGTAAAACCAATGCAAGCTGAATTAACAACTGCAGGTTTTCAAGATTTACATAGTGCAGCAGAAGTTGATAACGCAATCAAATCAGAAGGAACAACACTAGTAGTTGTAAATTCAGTATGTGGATGTGCAGCAAGAAACGCACGTCCAGGAGCAAAAATGAGCTTAGAAGGTGCTAAAAAACCGGACCATTTAATCACAGTTTTTGCAGGAGTTGATAAAGAAGCTGTTGATGCAGCTAGACAACATATGTTCCCTTTTCCTCCATCTTCGCCAAGTATGGCATTATTTAAAAATGGAGAGTTAGTTCATATGCTTGAGCGTCACCACATCGAAGGTCGCCCAGCTGAATTAATTGCAGAAAACTTAAAAGATGCTTTCAACGAGCACTGTTAATATTTAAGCTCCTAAGGTTCTGAGTTGCTCAGATTCTGAGGTTCAAAAGAAGCAAAGATTTAAAAAAGCACTATTAATTTAGTGCTTTTTTTGTTTGCAGTCTTTGTTCTTTCTCCTTCAATCTTTCGAAACCTTAGTGCCTCTTTATTAAGCCTTTGAACCTTTGCAACTCTGAGCCTTTGCAATTTCATAACTTTTTCCTTACCTTTGCACCTCAAAATATTTCTCAACTTAAAACTGTTTATAGCATGCAACTGTATAACACTTTGAGCGCAGAAGAAAGAGCCATCATGATTGATGATGCAGGTAAACAACGTCTTACGTTGTCTTTCTATGCGTATGCAAAAATTCAAGATCCCAAAAAATTTCGCGATGATTTATTTCTAGCCTGGAACGCACTCGATGCTTTAGGCCGAATCTACGTTGCCAACGAAGGAATAAATGCTCAAATGAGTATTCCGGAAGAAAATTTAGAAGCTTTTAGAGCAACTTTAGAAGTCTATGACTTCATGAAAGACTTACGCTTGAATATTGCTGTTGAGCATGATGATCACTCCTTTTTAAAATTAACCATTAAAGTACGTGACAAAATTGTTGCTGACGGTCTTAACGACGATACTTTTGATGTTACAGATATAGGCGTTCACCTGAAGGCCAAAGAATTTAACGATATCCTAGAAGATCCAAATACAATTGTAGTTGATTTTAGAAATCACTATGAAAGTGAAGTTGGTCATTTTAAAGGTGCCATAACTCCAGATGTAGAAACTTTTAGAGAAAGTTTACCGATAATTAACGAGCAACTTCAAAATCATAAAGAAGATAAAAACTTGGTAATGTACTGCACAGGTGGAATTCGTTGTGAGAAAGCAAGTGCTTACTTTAAACATCAAGGGTTTAAGAATGTATATCAACTAGAAGGTGGAATCATTAATTACAAAAAACAACTTGAAGAAGAAGGTTTAGAAAGTAAGTTCATTGGTAAAAACTTTGTATTTGATAATCGTCTAGGCGAAAGAATCACTGATGATATTATTTCACAATGTCATCAATGTGGAAAACCTTGTGACAATCATACCAATTGTGAGAATGACGGATGTCATTTATTGTTTATCCAATGTGATGAATGTAAATCGGCAATGGAAAACTGCTGTTCTACAGAATGCCTTGAAGTTATACATATGCCTTTGGTAGATCAGGTAAGAATGAGAACTGGAAAACAAGTTGGGAACAAAGTGTTTAGAAAAGGAAAATCAGAAAATTTAAAATTCAAACATTCTGGTGAACTACCGGATACAGCTTTGGCAGCGGCTGAGAAACCAGCAGATATTCGCCAGAAAATAAAAGTAAAAAAAGTACTTCTTGGTAAAGCTGAACATTACTATGTAAAAGCACAAGTTGGTCTTTTTACTATCGAAAATCAAGAGTTAAACACTGGTGACACCATCTTAATCTCTGGACCAACTACAGGTAACCAAGAATTGGTTTTAGAAAAAATGATGGTTAACGACACTGTAAATACTACTGCTAAAAAAGGAGATAGAGTTACTTTTGAAGTTCCCTTTAGAATTAGATTGTCGGATAAAATCTATAAAATTTTAGACTAATCCATCATGACAATAAACAATACAATTGAACTTATGGCTCCCGCAGGGAGCTTTGAGTCACTTCAGGCTGCGCTTGATAATGGCGCAGATTCTATTTATTTTGGAGTAGAACAACTCAACATGCGAGCACGTTCAACGGTAAACTTTACTATGGACGATTTGCAAGAAATTGCTGCTCGTTGTGCAACCAAAAACGTTCGAAGTTACCTTACGCTAAACACAATTATTTATGACCACGATTTATCGGTTGTAAAAACGTTGTTAAACAAAGCCAAAGAAGCCAATATTACAGCCGTAATTGCATCCGATCAAGCCGTAATTGCGATGGCAAGAACAATTGGTATGGAAGTACATATTTCGACACAGCTGAATGTGACCAATATCGAAACCATAAAATTTTACAGCTTATTTGCAGACACAATGGTTCTAAGTCGAGAATTGAGTCTACGTCAGGTAAAAAGTATTACGGATCAAATTGAGAAAGAACAAATAAAAGGTCCGAATGGAAATTTAGTTGAAATCGAAATTTTTGGACATGGTGCTTTATGTATGGCAGTATCAGGAAAGTGCTATTTGAGTTTACATTCGCATAACTCCTCGGCAAACCGTGGCGCTTGCAAGCAAAATTGTCGTAAAAAATATACTGTTATAGACCAAGAAACTGGTTTTGAAATCGAAGTCGATAACGAGTATTTGATGTCTCCTAAAGATTTATGTACGCTGGATTTTCTTGATCAAGTAATCGATTCTGGAATTCAGGTTTTAAAAATAGAAGGTCGTGGACGTGCTCCCGAATATGTGGCAACAGTAATAAAAACATATCGCGAAGCTATCGATTCCTATTACGATGGTACTTTTTCAAATGATAAAACGGCAACCTGGATGGAAGCTTTGAATACTGTTTACAATCGTGGTTTTTGGTCAGGGTATTACCTAGGACAAGAACTAGGTGAATGGAGCGATATTCCGGGATCAGCAGCAACGCAAAAGAAAGTCTATGTAGGTAAAGGAACTCACTTTTTTCCAAAAGCTGAAGTTGGGCAATTTAAAATTGAAGCTTACGACATTAAAATTGGGGATAGAATTCTTGTAACTGGGCCAAGTACAGGGGCTCAGGAAATGGTAATCGACGAAATGTATGTAAATGACATTGTAGCTGATAAAGCAACAAAAGGGGATGATTGTACCTTCAAACTTCCTTTCAGAATCAGAATGTCTGATAAATTATATAAAATTGTTGAGGTATAATGGTTATTGTAACATTACAAAGAGACAAGTGTATTGGGTGTAATTACTGTGTAGAAATGGATTCTTTACATTTTCAGATGTCAAAAAAAGATGGAAAATCAGTTTTGATACACTCAGTAAATGCAAAAGGCTTTTTTACTTTAAAGTCATCAAATCATACTATTGTAGAAAGCTGTGAATTGGCCGCAAAAGCCTGCCCAGTAAAAATCATTACGGTAAAAGAAACTTAAAAAGAAAAACCTATTCTAAATATCAAATGAATAGGTTTTTCTTTTTTATAAGGTTAAATTAATGTCTGTTATCACAATTTAAAAAGATGTCAGGTTCATTTTTATCTAAGAATGAAATCCCTGGGCAACCGAAAGAAACGTATTCAAAACCAAAAACCACCTCAGGTTTATTCTTAAACAGTTTACCAGTCCATTGACTAACTTCTTTATCTTCACTATTGTCATTTAATTGTGCAATCGAGTTGCCTTCGCTCTCACGGTAATACTTGTCACAAACTATCTGGTTTGTTTTTTCTTCTTTAACAATTAGCCTTCTCAACACTACTGTTTCTTCTTTTAGATAATCCTGTAAAAAGTATTCAAATCCATTTGATTTATAACTATAAGCCATTTTTTTGCTTGCCGTTTTTATCAAATTATTATATTCTGGATTTAGAGCCGTAGCAGGTGCCTTAGCAATTGTTGTTTCTTTCCATTTTATGGCTTTCAATTGCTTCATTGCAAAAGGATTCTTTGAGCCAATGCAAACTAGAGTATTCAAATAATAGGAGTTAAATCCTTTTAGCAATTGAGGATCTAGTGCAAATCCAATCATATAATCATGTTGTGAATAAGGCCAATCGGCTCCGTATACATTTATAGCTGCTACTACTTGTAGGGATTTCACAGAAAATACATTGATATTATTAGTAGCATAATCGTAGACATAAACACTATCTTTTTCTGATATTTTCATTTTAGATAGCATTCTATTTCTATATGTCGAATTCAATACTAGATATTGAGCGTCTTTTTCTCCTAATTTTTTGACATCAGGAATAGCAAGAGAGTCTTTATGTTCGCTTAATTGATATTTATCAGACAATGATATTAACGCAATGGTATCTTTTTCGCCAAAAATTGAATTAACATTATATATATCCAAATCAGATATTTTTTGCGTTTCTACTGTTGCAACACTGGTAGGAGTAGTGTCTTTTTTAGCTGAATTTATATTTTTTTGATCTAAAGACTTTTTATTCGTACAGCTAATAAAAAAAGGGATTGCGAATAAAACGTAAAATAATTTGTTCATGGTTTTTTGTTGTAAATAGTATAAAATAGATTGATAATATTTGAAGGTATTGACAGTAATCTCAACAGCAAAATAATAATTTGCAAAGTTGTAGCGAATGACTCATGTCAATGAGGGATATTTCGTTTTTTTAATCAATACTCGAGCTTAAGATTTTAAGATAAAACCTATAAATATAACCCAAATATAAGTTTAAATAATTATTTTAGAATAATCAGAATAGCTTTTTTGGTTAAAAAAACTATTCTTAAATAGTAAGTTCTTTTAACTAAGACAAATAAATAACAAGAGAATTTTCTCTTAAATAGTACTGCCTTTTGTATTTAACGTAGCATTAGTGTTAATCCATTAAAAAGCAAACTAAAAAAAATACTATCTTTACACATTAATCTTTTTAAGAACTTAAGTTGCATTAATTGCAACACTACATATAAAATTATGGCATGTACAAGTTGTTCAACTTCTGATGGTGGCGCACCTAAGGGTTGTAAAAATAATGGGACTTGCGGCACCGATAGCTGCAACAAATTAACCGTTTTTGATTGGCTTTCCAATATGAGTTTACCTAACGGAGAAGCTCCTTTTGATTGTGTTGAAGTACGTTTTAAAAATGGTAGAAAAGAATTCTTTAGAAACGTAGATAAATTAACTTTAAGTATTGGAGATATTGTTGCAACTGTAGCGTCTCCAGGACATGATATAGGAATAGTAACTCTTACAGGCGAATTAGTAAAAATTCAAATGAAGAAAAAAGGTGTTAATCCTGCAAGTAACGAAGTTCCTAAAATTTACCGCAAAGCCTCACAAAAAGATATCGATATCTGGTCGGCGGCTCGTGAAAGAGAAGAACCAATGAAAGTTCGTGCACGTGAGTTAGCGATTGCTCAAAAACTAGAAATGAAAATCTCAGACATTGAATTTCAAGGAGATGGGTCTAAAGCCACATTTTATTATACTGCAAATGACAGAGTCGATTTCAGACTTTTAATTAAAGATTTTGCTAAAGAGTTCAGTACCAGAGTCGAAATGAAACAAGTTGGTTTCCGTCAAGAAGCAGCTCGTTTAGGAGGAATTGGTTCATGTGGAAGAGAATTATGCTGTTCAACTTGGTTGACTGACTTTAGAAGTGTAAATACCTCTGCGGCACGTTACCAACAATTATCTTTAAATCCACAAAAATTGGCTGGACAATGCGGAAAACTAAAGTGTTGTTTAAATTATGAGCTAGATACTTACATGGATGCTCTTAAAGATTTTCCTGATTATGATACTAAATTAGTTACCGAAAAAGGAGATGCTGTTTGCCAAAAACAAGACATTTTTAAAGGATTAATGTGGTTTGCTTACACAAATAACTTTGCAAATTGGCATGTTTTAAAAATTGATCAGGTAAAAGAAATCGTTGCCGAAAACAAACTCAAAAAAAGAGTTTCATCACTTGAAGATTTTGCAATAGAAGTTACTCAAGAGCCTGAAAAAGACTTTAATAATGCTATGGGGCAAGAAAGTTTAACTCGTTTTGATCAACCTAAAAGAAAGAAAAAACCAGCTAAAAAACGCAAAACTATTGGTGAAAATGCTGCTGCAGCTCCTGCAATTGCTCCTAACAATCAAGCACCCAAAAATCAAAATCCAAAAGGCAATAAGCCAGCTGGAAACAATAATAACAATAAGCCAAACAATAATGCTGCGAATGATAAGAAACCAGCTGGCCCTAGAAAACCAATAATTATTACAAAAAATGAGAATAAAAAATAGCGCGATTCTTCTTTTGATGGCTATACTTCTTTTTTCATGCGATAAAAAAAGAGTATTTGATGAATACAAATCTGTTGGATCTGCCTGGCATAAAGATAGTATTGTAACATTTAATTTACCAGAATTAGATTCAACCAAACGATACAATTTATTTGTAAATTTGAGAGATAATAACAATTATCCTTTCAATAATATATTTTTAATTGTTGCTATTGAAACCCAAAGCGGATTCACCAAAGTAGATACCCTTGAATACCAAATGGCACACCCCGATGGAACTTTAATGGGCAATGGATTTACGGATATAAAAGAAAGTAAACTCTTTTACAAAGAGGACGTTAAATTTAAAGGGAAATACAAAGTTCACATCAAACAAGCAGTTAGAGAGTCTGGAAAAGTACCTGGTGTACAACAACTTGAGGGAATTACTGATGTAGGTTTTAGAATTGAAAAAAAAGATTAGAATAGATTTATATGGCTGCTAAAAAAAACAATCCAACAAAAACTGATAAAGACATAAATTATTACAAAAAGACCTTTTGGAAAATTTTCGGTTATGGTTTATTAGGTGTTATTACCTTTTTCTTATTTGCTTCATGGGGAATCTTTGGTTCTATGCCTTCATTTGAAGACTTAGAAAATCCTGATTCTAATTTAGCTACTGAAATCATCTCCTCAGATGGAGTAGTTATTGGTAAGTATTTCCAGACAAACAGGTCACAGTTAAAATATTCTGACTTACCTAAAAGTCTTGTTGAAGCACTTGTAGCAACTGAAGATGAGCGTTTTTACGAACATTCGGGTATCGACGGACGTGGAACTTTAAGAGCTATTGCAAGTTTAGGAACTAGTGGAGGAGCAAGTACCCTTACGCAACAATTAGCCAAACAATTATTTCACGGAGAAGGATCAAAATTTTTACCTTTTAGAATTGTACAAAAAGTAAAAGAATGGATTATTGCCATTCGTTTAGAAAGACAATATACTAAAAATGAAATAATTGCAATGTATTGCAACGTATATGACTTTGGTAATTATTCCGTTGGTGTAAGTTCTGCTGCACAAACCTATTTTTCTAAGGAACCGAAAGATTTAACAATGGACGAATCGGCAATATTAGTCGGAATGTTCAAGAACTCAGGTTTATACAATCCCGTAAGAAATCCGCAAGGAGTTAAAAATCGTCGTAACGTTGTACTTGCCCAAATGGAAAAAGCAGGTATGATTACAGAGGATCAAAAAAACAAGTTACAAGCCCTTCCTATCTCACTGAAGTTTAAACTAGAAAGTCACCGAGAAGGAACGGCAACTTACTTTAGAGAATACCTACGTGATTATATGAAAAAATGGGTAGCTGAGAATAAAAAACCAGACGGTTCAGACTACAACATTTACAAAGATGGTCTAAAAATATATACTACTATTGATTCTAGAATGCAATTACATGCTGAAGAAGCAGTTGCGGCACATATGAAAAACTTACAGGAAGAGTTTTTCTTACAATCAAAAACAAATAAAAATGCTCCTTTTGTTAATATTTCTGAAGCTGAAACGCAACGAATTATAAATCAAGCTATGAAATCTTCGTACCGTTGGTCAGTAATGAAAGCTGCCGATAAAAGCGATGAAGAAATCATAAAATCATTTAGCGAAAAAACAAAAATGACTGTGTTTACCTGGAAAGGAGAAAGAGATACAATCATGACCCCTTTAGATTCTATACGTTATTACAAACACTTTTTACAAGCAGGTTTAATGGCAATGGAACCACAAACGGGTAGTATTAAGGCTTGGGTTGGTGGAATCAATTATAAATATTTTCAATACGATCACGTAGGGCAAGGGGCTAGACAAGTAGGTTCTACATTCAAACCGTTTGTTTATGCAGCTGCAATTGAGCAACTAAATATGTCTCCTTGCGACTCTATTCTTGATGGTCCATTTATGATTCACAAAGGACGTCATCATGTTACAGCCGATTGGGAACCAAGAAACTCTGATAACAGATATCGCGGAATGGTAACTTTAAAACAAGGTTTAGCTAACTCTATCAACACTGTATCAGCAAAATTAATTGACCGTGTTGGTCCTGAAGCGGTAGTTGAACTAGCACATAAACTAGGTGTAAAATCTCAAATTCCAGTACAACCTTCAATCGCATTAGGTGCTGTTGAAATCACAGTCGAAGATATGGTTGCTGCTTACAGCACATTTGCAAACCAAGGTGTTTATGTAAAACCACAGTTCCTAAACCGAATTGAAAATAAAAGCGGTGAAGTAATTTATGAGCCAATTCCAGAATCTCACGATGTACTAAATAAAGACATTGCCTTTGCAGTAATTAAATTGCTTCAAGGAGTTACCGAAAGTGGTTCAGGTTCACGTTTACGCACTGAAGGGGGCGGTAGTGGAGACAAACGCTGGACAGGATATCCATACATGTTCCGTAATCCTATTGCTGGAAAAACAGGAACAACACAAAATCAGTCAGATGGTTGGTTCATGGGTATGGTTCCAAACTTAGTAACGGGTGTTTGGGTAGGTTGTGAAGACCGTTCGGCACGTTTTAAAAGTATTACCTACGGACAAGGTGCAACAGCAGCCTTACCTGTTTGGGGTTATTTCATGAAACTTTGTTATGCCGATCCTGCTTTACAAGTATCAAAATCTGAATTTGAAAGACCTTCAAATCTTTCGATAAAAGTAGATTGCTACTCGGCTCCAAAAGTCAAAGACACAACAGACATTGAGCAAAACACAGACGAATTCGAACTGTAGTTTAAATTCATTTCTATAAAATAAAAATATCCTTTTGTTGCTTCTGATTTTTCGGAAGACGCAAAAGGATTTTTTTTGGAACAAATTGAATGCAGATTAATCCAAAAAAATAAAAGATTAACCGCAAAGCACGCAAAGTTTTTAAATCCTTTTAATCAGGGTAATCTGTGGCTTAAAAATTTACCACAAAGTTCACAAAGATAAAAGCACAAAGTTCGCAAAGTTATTTATAGATTAAGCTTTGCCAACTTTGCGTAAACCTTAGCGCCCTTTGCGGTTAATCACAATCGTTGTTAAATTATATCCCACAAATTACCTTGTAGATTTATTTTTTACGAAATCGTTATAATTTAATCTAAAATTGGTATTTTTATCAAAAATATACGTCAATACAAGACAAATAATATGATTAGTAAAAAAGTCAACACCGTTCAGGAAGCAATTCAAGGAATTAAAAACGACATGACAATTATGTTTGGCGGATTTGGTTTATGTGGCATTCCAGAAAATACTATTGCCGAATTGGTAAAAACAGAAACCTCAGGGCTTACTTGTATCTCAAACAATGCAGGTGTAGATGATTTTGGTTTAGGGTTATTATTGCAAAAAAAGCAAATCAAGAAAATGATTTCTTCTTATGTTGGTGAAAATGCTGAATTCGAACGTCAGATGCTTTCTGGAGAATTAGATGTAGAACTCATTCCACAAGGAACATTAGCAGAACGTTGCCGTTCAGCACAAGCCGGAATCCCTGCTTTTTTTACTCCTGCAGGTTATGGGACAGAAGTTGCCGAAGGCAAAGAAGTTCGTGAATTTAATGGAAAAATGCATATTATGGAAGAAGCATTCAAAGCCGATTTTGCAATTGTAAAAGCATGGAAAGGCGATGAAGCTGGAAATCTTATCTTTAAAGGAACAGCTAGAAACTTTAATGCCTGCATGGCTGGGGGAGCAAAAATCACCATTGCCGAAGTTGAAGAACTGGTTCCTGCTGGAACATTAGATCCCAATCAAATTCATATTCCTGGAATTATGGTTCAACGCATTTTTCAGGGAGAAAAATTTGAGAAGAGAATTGAGCAGCGTACGGTAAGACAGAGAAATTAGATAATTGAGATAATGAGACAATTAGATAATTCTCACTGAATGGTTTAAATTATCAAATTGGCACATTAAAAAATTGACACATTAAAAAAGATATGTTAACAAAAGAAGATATTGCAAAACGAATTGCACAAGAGCTTAAAGACCGTTTTTTTGTGAATTTAGGCATCGGAATACCAACATTGGTAGCAAACTATATTCCGAAAGGAATTGATGTCGAATTTCAAAGCGAAAACGGTGTTCTAGGAATGGGGCCTTTCCCTTTTGAAGGAGAAGAAGATGCAGATGTTATTAATGCAGGAAAACAAACCATAACCACATTGCCTGGAGCTAGTTTCTTTGATTCAGCTTTTAGCTTTGGAATGATTCGTAGCCAAAAAGTAGACTTAACTATTCTTGGAGCTATGGAAGTTTCTGAAAATGGAGATATTGCCAATTGGAAAATTCCTGGAAAAATGGTAAAAGGAATGGGTGGTGCAATGGATCTAGTAGCTTCTGCAGAAAACATTATTGTTGCCATGATGCATGTAAACAAAGCAGGTGAGTCTAAAATACTAAAAAAATGCAGTTTACCGTTAACTGGAGTTGGTTGTGTAAAGAAAGTTGTTACCGAATTGGCTGTTTTAGAAATAACTCCAAAAGGTTTTAAACTTTTAGAACGAGCTCCTGGTGTTTCTGTTGAACACATTATAGTTTCAACCGAAGCAAACTTAATAATTGAAGGTGACATTCCTGAAATGATTATCGATTAACGATTCATTCTAAAAAATCCTAAAAAAGGCTAACATTTTTACATGTTAGCCTTTTTTAATTTCAACTACCCTGCAGTCCTCTCCATATTAAAACAGGAACACTCATAATTAATTAAAAAACAATATGTTAGCTAATTTGAAAAACAATGATTTAATAATAAAAACAAGTTATTTCTGACTATTATTAATATAATGTTATTATTTATTAAATATTCCACAACAAATGTTGTATTTTATCGATTAAAGGAAATTATGTGTTTTTATTTAACAAAATGTTTATAATTTTATTATTAATTAAAGTATTTACCTACATGCTTTAATTCATTTATAAACAAATTATCAAATTAACATTTAACCCCAAATCGATTATGAAAAGTACATTACCCCAAATTGCCACAACAACAGCTGTTGTGCTTACATTCTCTTTATCGGCATTTGCGCAAATAACAGATAAGCGCGTAAGCCAAAAAAATGTATCCGAAAATGGACAACCTAGTCTAATCACCTTTAGTGACAAATCAACCTACAAAGGTTCTGATTCTCAAAAGGTATTTCAGGATCAATTAGGTTTAAAAGAAAATCAATCCTTTGCAAGAGTCAAAACAGAATCTGATCCACAGGGCTACACACATGAAAAATTTCAATTGTATGAACAAGGCGTTAAAGTAGAGTTTGCAAACTACACTTTACATTCAAAAGACGGTAAATTAGTTTCTATGAATGGTGAGTATTACAACATCGATAAAGTAAATACAAAACCAAAACTTTCAGCTCAAGATGCTTTTAATAGAGCAGTTAGCTACACTGGTGCCAAGCAATACCTTTGGGAAACACCTAATGACGCTAAAGAGATTGGTTATGAAAAACCAAAAGGAGAACTAGTGTTATTGCCATCTATGGAGGATCAAGGTACTAACAGAACAACCGACAAGGTTCGTTTAGCCTATAAATTTGACATTTACGCAACAAATCCTGTAAGCAGGGGGATTTATACATCGATGCTGAAAACGGTCAAGTACTGTTTTATAATGCAACTATAAAGCATCTTGGAGAACATGCTCATGGTAGTAAGTTAAAATCAACTAATGTTAATGCAAAAAAACTAAAAGACGATGCCGGTTCTAAAATGGCTTTTGTTGCAGCAAATGCGGCTACACGTTATAGCGGAACTCAGGTAATTCAAACAACTTTAAGTGGATCTTCATATATACTAGCAGATGCAACAAGAGGTTTAGGCATAAACACGTATAATATGAAAAAAGGAACTAGTTATACTGCTGCAGTAAATTTTACAGATGCAGATAATAACTGGACTGCTGCTGAATATGCAAATACGAACAAAGATAATGGTGCACTTGACGCCCATTGGGGAGCTGAAAAAACGTATGATTATTGGTCAACAGTGCATGGTAGAAATAGTTTTAATAATGCAGGTGCTATCATAAAAAGCTATGTACACTACAGTAATGCATACGATAATGCCTACTGGGATGGTAGCGTAATGACTTATGGTGACGGAAGTGGAACTTACTTTGATATCTTAACTGCTATTGATGTTGCTGGACACGAAATTGGTCATGCCGTTTGTACTTATACAGCAAACTTAGCCTATCAAAAAGAATCAGGTGCGATGAATGAAGGTTTCTCTGATATTTGGGGAGCTTGTATTGAGTATTATGCCGCGCCTTCTAAATCTATTTGGCTAATTGGTGAAGATATAGAAAGAAGAGCTGGTCATCTTTCTCTTCGTTCTATGAGTAACCCTAAAGCCGAAGGGCAACCTGATACTTATGGCGGTACAAATTGGAAAGTTATTAATTGCGGAACCCCTACTCAAGCCAATGATTATTGTGGTGTTCATACAAATTCGGGTGTATTAAACCATTGGTTTTATATCTTGTCTGTAGGTAAGACAGGAACAAATGATATTGGTAGCTCTTATAGTGTAACAGGAATTACAATTGATAAAGCTGCAAAAATTGCTTATCGTTTAGAGAGTGTTTATCTAACTGCTAATTCTACTTTTGCAAATGCCAGAACATCTGGGATACAATCAGCTATTGATTTATATGGCGCTGGATCACCAGAGGTAATTGCAACAACTGACGCATTTTATGCAGTAGGTGTTGGAGCTTCTTATGTTGGTTCTACAGACACAATTGCCCCTACAGCTCCAACTGCTCTTGCAGCTTCTGGAACAACTGGAACAACTACTAATTTATCATGGACTGCAGCAACAGATAATGTAGCCGTAACTGGATACGATATTTATCAAGGAACAACTCTTAAAGGCTCATCTACAACTACAACTTATACTGTAACTGGGCTAACTGCTTTAACTGCTTATAGTTTTAGTGTAAAAGCCAAAGATGCTGCAGGAAATGTTTCGCCAGCAAGTAATACTGTAAATGTAACAACACTAGCCAATACTGTTACCTATTGTGCGTCACAAGGAAACAATACTGCCGACGAAAGAATCGGTAAGGTTGTATTTGGTACAATTAACAATACCTCAACAGGTACAGCTGGTTATGAAAACTTTACATCAATTTCAACCAATGTAGCTGCTGGAACTGCTTATACTATCACAATAACTCCTGCATGGACATCTACAACTTACAGTGAAGGTTATGCTGTTTTTATAGATTATAACCAAGATGGTGATTTTGCAGATACAGGCGAAACTGTTTGGACAAAAGCAACTTCTACAACAACTCCTGTAACTGGAACAATTACAATTCCAGCTTCGGCCACTCTTGGGACTACACGATTGAGAGTTGCTATGAAATACAACGGAATTCCAACTTCTTGTGAAGCTTTTTCTTATGGTCAAGTAGAGGATTACTCTGTGAATATTACTGCTGCTGGTGCAATTGTAACTCCAGAAGTAACTGCAGGATTAATAGAAACTAATGATAATACAAGTTTTGCCTTATATCCAAATCCTGTTAATAATGAGTTGAATGTTTCGTTAGCAAAAAGTGATGGAGCTACTTTCAGGATTACAAATAATCTTGGACAGCAAGTAACTGCAGGACAATTAAGCGGAACATCGATAGATGTTAGCAGCTTGAATACTGGTATTTACATCATAGAATTAAATAACGGCGGAAAAAGAATCGTTAAAAAATTCGTTAAGAAATAAATTGTTGCTTACTAAAAACGAAAAAGCCTCGTTGTTGCGAGGCTTTTTTTATTCTGCAAATTGAGGATAAAATTCATTAAAAGTAATGTCTTTTTTCCAGTATACCTTTTCCTTTGGGGTTAACAAACGTTTTTCCCATTTGTTGTTTTTCAAATGAAATACGATAGAATCCGAATGTTCAACGGTTCCCATATCTTCATCATTAACATCTTCTTTACCGCCGTAAGAAACTCTTTTGCTATAAAAAGAAACAGGTTCATTTTTAGGATTTATTCCTCCAAATTCTAACCAACTTCCCCAACCACCGTCACTCATAGAGTCCCAATCGTGCACAAGCTGTACGTTATTATTTTTCAGATAATACAAATAGTGTCGTCGATTATATCCACAAGCCTCATAACCAAAACTGATGTGGATAAAAGGTGATACCGTAGCATTGTCCTCATCTGATAAACCATATGTAGCGCCCCAATTCGAACCTTCGGTAAATGGGTCAATGGTAACTTTCTCAGAACCAACTTTTGTTTTATTAGTAAAGAAATCAAGTCTGTATTGAACAGTTATTAGACTGTCTTTATCAATTTTCTTATCTAAAAGAGAAGCTAAAACATAGTTACTCGCTCCTATTTCTTCATTCCCAGAAATATAAATCGTATCTATTTTTGGGGTAGTCCTGTTAAATGCTGGCTTTGCAGTCATTTCTTTTTTGTCTTCCTTAGTCCACTTTGGACCTACTGTTGCTGGTTCTTTTTTACAACTTACCAGAGCCAACAAAAACAACGTAATATAAATTCTATTCATATTAATCAACTAACGTTTAAGCTAATAGACTCGTAACTAAAAAAAGCAACATTAGTGCAATTGCAATGTATTTGGTGTATTTACTAATTCTCATACTGTTTTATATTTATATAATTTTTAATTTAAATTCTACTTATTAAAAAAACCAACTCGCCACAAATATAGCTGTAATCACACAAATTACATCTACCAAAAGCATAGTTCCTAATGCGTAACGGGTGTTTTTTATGTTTACTGACCCAAAGTAAACTGCAATTACGTAAAAAGTACTTTCGGCACTACATTGAAAAATACTACTCAATCTTCCTGTCATAGAATCTGCTCCAAAAGTATTCATCGAATCAATCAAGAAACCTCGTGAACCCGCAGAACTAAAAGGACGAAGCATTGCAACTGGTAACGCATCGGTGATTTCTTTGCTCACTCCCATATTCGAAAAAATAAATGCTATCCAATGGCTGATAATTTCAAACAAACCACTGTTTCTAAATAATGAGATAGCTACTAACATTCCTAAAACATAAGGGAAGATAGTAACTCCTGTTTTAACTCCATTGTTTGCTCCTACTACAAATGCATCAAAAACGGTAGTCTCAGCAGCAATAAATTTTTTCTCATGTCTAAGAGAGAAAACCAACGTAAAACCAATGATTGCAAACAATATCAATCCTGAAAGATTTGATGTAAAGAAGTTTTTACCAATTAAATCTAAACTATTTACATAGAATAAAAGTCCAACTATGGCAGCAATCATAACCATCAATCCTAAAACTAAAGAAGCACTCTTGAAATTGATTTTTTGTTTAACACCAACAATTAAAAAAGCAGCAATTGTCCCGATAAAAGAGGTAATAATACAAGGCAACATTACATCGGCTGGATTAGTAGCACCAGCAGCAGCACGATATCCGATAATGGAAGTCGCAATTAATGTAAGACCTGATGCATGCAAACACATAAACATAATTTGTGCATCACTGGCTTTGTCCTTATCTGGATTTATTTCTTGTAAACTTTCCATGGCTTTAAGACCAAAGGGAGTAGCTGCAGAATCTAATCCTAAGAAGTTAGCTGCAAAATTTAAGGTCATATACGAAATCGATGGGTGATTTTTTGGAATACTAGGAAACACTTTTACAAACACTGGACTCAAGCCTTTTGCTAATTTCCCTGAAGCTCCTGAAATAATTAAAAGCTCCATCAATCCGCAGAAAAAAGCCAGATAAGCAATAAGTGGAAGAATTAAATCGACTAAAGTGCTCTTACAAGTTGGTAATAAGCCATCTGATTTTTGAACACCGCTAAAAATCTTTACCGTTTTGTTTTTATAAACGTAGGTTGTATCTGCATTTGAAGCATCACGATTGATAATAACAGTATTGTCTGGTGCTTTCTTAATACTATCTCTTACAAACGCTGGAATTTGCTCAATATATTTTTCAGAGATTAAAATAGGTTCATCTTTCTTACCATTCAAAACATAATCAATAGTATATGTATTACCAGTAAACAAACTGATTACAATAAAAGCAATTGACGAAATAAATATCGCTAGCCAAAATCTACTTAACACCATAATTATAATTTTTTGTAAATGTAATTATTTAGCCATAATATGCACAATCATTTTACTTAGCAAACGAGAAGTATTTGTTTAAAACCTTCTATTTCGCATAAAACCTCAGTTTATTCTATAATAATTTTAGTTTCTAAGTAGTTCTCAAAAGGAGTGATAGCTTCCAAAACAAGACTCTTTTTGTCTGCAGAAATCGTCTCAAAAAAATTGGTTTCTATCTTTGTATGTTCCTTTTTTGCTGCTCGTTTCCATGTTCCAATGACTTTTTCGTCTTCTATTATTATAGGCCAAAAGATACCGTTGTTTGTGAAAGCATTGGCTTGATGCTCTTTTGCAATAGTGATTTCTCGCGTTTTATATGAAATTAGAATCTCATCAAACGAAGGTAGAAAATGGATACTTTTCGGAGTATTAATTTCTGAAGGAAGGCCTTTTTTAAACCAATACTTTTTACCATCAACTTCAATAGAATCTAGCTCTGATTCAACTGAATAAATAGCCAATTTTGCTATTGTAGCTGGAAAACCTGACCACCATGTAAAATCTAATAATGTTGCAGGTCCATGACTTTCAAAATATCGTTTTGCTAATTTTGCCAGCCCTTCCTCTTTTGTTAGTTTAGTATTTGTTTTTGGGACTTTCTCTTCTAGTAATGAATATGTTAACTGCTTTCCTTTCATTTTTCCGTTACAAACTAGACCATCTAATTCTGCATTCATCATAATGATGGTGCTATTGAAAAATCCATCACCCGAATTTTTCTTAACGTCAAGTTCTTGCATAATTTCATCACGAGTCAATGAATTGTTCCCTGCTAATATCTTTTGGATTGATGAATTAACTTTATCTAATTTCTTTTCGTCAAAACCATTTTTTCTAGCTGCAGAAAGCACAATTTTTTTTACCTGAGGCCCTGAAATATCTAACATCCAATAAATATCATCTGCAGAAACAAAATGCCAAGTTGGGCGTAAAATATGTGTTCGAATAATTTTGCCAGAATTAATTGCTTCTTCAATACTCTTTTCTGAAGCATCACATCGTGAACCAATTGCCCATTTTGCCATCGAATAATCTTGCGCCTGCATAGCTCCCAAATGTTTTACAATTTCTTGAGGTTCATGAAAATTGGTCTTCAATATTTTTTGTGAAGCCATTCTTAAAAAAGCTATTTCTGGATGTGTCATTTTTTAAGTTTTATTAAAGCATACAAGATGTATTAGCGTATTGCTTAAAACATTTTAATTAATTTCTTTGTATTAATTATTTCTCGCAAAGACGTTAAAACGTATTTTTTTATTGTTGTCTATTTATCCTCTGTCCCTTTGCAACTTAAAAAGCTAAACATGAATAATCTCATCATCAATCAATAAATCTTCACGTCGCAAGCGAAGGAAGATTTGCGCTACAGCGATGGTGTCTTTTTCACAATAGGTTACGATTCTATCAATATCTTTCTCTACATAAAAAACATGTCCGACCTGACTTCCGTCAATATCTCCTTTTGGAGAAGGGATTCCGAGGATTTTTGTCAATAGTTTTAAGGAAGTAAAATGTTTATAATCACCAAATTTCCAAAGCTCTAAGGTATCCAGATGTGGAATTTCCCATGGTTTTTTTCCAAATAGATTCAGCTTGTCTGGAATTGCAATTTGATTGATAATCATTCGTCTAGCGATAAATGGAATATCGAATTCCTTTGCGTTATGCCCGCATAAAACATGGTACGGTTTATTGTAATGGTTGTTTAGTAGATTATTGAAATCTTTAAGGATTTTTATCTCATCTCCAAAAAATGATGTCACTCGAAAATTTCGAATATCTCCTTTGATGGTAAAATACCCTACAGATATACAAACAATCTTACCAAACTCAGCCCAAATTCCTGCACGGTCATAAAATTCTTCGGGTGTAAAATCCTCTTTTCGCTGATATTGTGTTTTATGCTCCCAGAGTTCTTTCATCTCATCATCTAGTTCTCCAAACGCTGCTGTTTCAGGAACGGTTTCTATATCTAGAAAAAGGATGTTGTTTAAGTTTATTTTTTCAATCATTAATTTAGACTTCTTAGATTGGTTAGACGGCTGGCTTCTTAGATATTTAGACTGCATTAAAAACTAATTCATCGCCTGTATAAATGTACTTAAATTTTGACACTTTCAAAATTCGTGAAATTAATCTTGGCAAACTAAAATAGACTTTGCTGTTTTACTGGATTTTCATGTTCTAATAACCATTTCTTACGCCATAATCCTCCAGCATATCCTGTTAGTGATCCATCAGTTCCTATTACGCGATGACAAGGAACAACAATCCAAAGTGGATTTTTCCCATTTGCAGATGCTACGGCACGAATAGCTTTAACATCTCCTAACTTTTTGGATAGTTCTAAATAACTCATGGTTTTACCAAAAGGAATCTCAAGTAATCCTTTCCAAACTCTTTGTTGAAAATCTGTTCCTTTGGGGTTTAGCTTAAAATCAAATTCTATTCTTTTGCCTAAAAAATAGTCGTTTAATTGCGAAACAGCTTCTTGCAACTCTGTTGCAATTTTATCAGAAACCCCATTGTCTCCAGCGTTAGCAACGGTAATCTCTGAGATTCCGTTTTCATCGCCAACAATTTTGGTGATTCCTAAAGGTGAATTAATGTACGCTGTTTCCATTTTATAAAAGTAAAGAAAATAATGCTTAAGGCCTGCAATTCTTTGTGGACTTTCATCGTGAGCTTTGTCAAAGTTCAAAACTTTGACAAAGGTGTCCTTATATTATGGAAGTACTTGTGAGGTTCTTCGACTCCGCTCAGAAGTACAAAGTTGTGGTTCTGAAAACCTTGCAGGTATAAAAAAAACCATTCGTATCTACGAATGGTTTTTGTTTTTTTAGCCACGATTGAAGCGACATCCTTTATGTTTTTCCTTTAAAAACATAAAGATATAGCGGAAAGCGTGATCAGCTCCTACTTTAAAAAGCTATAAAAATAAGTTTCGATTGCTTTAAGTTCTTCGTCAGACATAGCTTGCGTTACAGGAAAATTGGTCTTCATGACTTCAAACTGACTTGGATCAACAATCGGATCCCCTTTTCCTTTAAGAAATGCAACCATATCTCCGTTTTTCTCTTTGTATATTTTAGCGATTTCTTTAATGCTTGGGCCTATAACTTTTTGGTCTACCTGATGACAAGCAAAACAATTTCCTTGTCCTTCAAAAATTGCTTTTCCTAATTCTTCTGGAGTTTTAGCAGTTAAAGTAGCCGTTTCTTCGCTTGGCATTCCTGAATTATCTATCGTTACTTTCTCTTCTTTTTTACAAGAAACGAATGCAAGTATTACTAATACCAGTAGTATTTTCTTCATGTTATTTGTTTAATATTACTGCTGCTTCTTTGGCAAAGTAAGTCGAGATAATACTGGCCCCGGCTCTCTTAATGCAATATAATTGCTCAATCATAATTTTATCGTGATCTAGCCATCCTCTTTCTGCAGCAGCCTTTACCATTGCATATTCACCTGAGACTTGATATACAGCTACTGGAACATGAACTGCATTTTTTACCTCTCGAACAATATCTAGATATGCCATTCCTGGTTTTACCATAACAATATCAGCACCTTCTTCTACATCTAGCAATGCTTCGCGAATTCCTTCGATACGGTTAGCATAATCCATTTGGTATGTTTTTTTGTCTTTTGGGACTTCTTGAAGATCTACTGGTGCAGAATCTAAAGCATCACGAAATGGACCGTAAAATGCCGAAGCGTACTTAGCACTATAACTCATAATTCCCACATTGTGATGTCCGTTTTCTTCTAATGCTCTTCTGATTGCCAGAACACGACCGTCCATCATATCACTTGGTGCAACAAAATCTGCTCCTGCATCGGCATGACTTAAACTCATGCGAGTTAGTGCATCTACAGTTGCATCGTTTATCACTTGCCCTTTTTCTATGATTCCGTCATGTCCATAAATAGAGTAGGGGTCTAGTGCCACATCAGGCATAACAATCATTTCTGGGACAGCATCTTTAATTGCACGGATGCTTTGTTGCATTAATCCGTCTTTGTTCCAAGATTCTACCCCTTTATTGTCTTTAAGGTTCTCACTAACTTTTACATAAAGATTTACTGCTTTAATACCGAGTGCCCAAGCTTCTTTTACTTCTTTGATGGTGTTATCCAACGAATGACGGTAGATTCCTGGCATTGATGGAATTTCGATTTTTACATCTTTTCCTTCTGCAATAAACATCGGAAGCATAAAATCGTTTGGACTTAGGGTAGTTTCACGAACTAAAGAGCGAATAGATTCATTAGTTCTTAAACGGCGGTTTCTTTGTAGTGGGAACATATATGATTTTTATATTTTTTTAAAAGAATGCTACTGCAAAATCGACTTCACATTCATTTTAAAGTTGAAATTAAAATTGTGTCGCAAAGTTAAAGAAAAATCAACAGAATAAGGCTTTTAGCATTGTTTAGAATGCGTTAATATTATCTAAAATTTACTGTTTTAAAAATATTTTTTCAGAATCTTCTTATATCATGGTTTTTCAAATATTTAGATTTAAATTTGCAGAATGAAGAAATTTCTCGCTTTATGTTGCTGTTTACTCTTAACTGGATGTTTTGAGATAACAGAACGAATCAAACACCATGATGACCAAAGTGGTGAATATACGCTTATGATTGATTTTTCGAAATCATGGTTCAAAACAAAATCTGCCATTTGGCTTGAAGAAGTTGATGGTGTGAAAATTCCAAATGAACAAGAAATCACAAAAAAATTAGCCGATTTTAAAGCGAAAGCCTTAAAAATTGAAGGAATTACAGGAGTAAACACCAAAACCGATTTTCAGAATTATATTTTCATTATTAAACTGAATTACGCGAATTTAAAGGCGCTTAATGCTGTTGTGAATAGCATTAATAACCAAAGTGATCAAATACATTTTAACAGTAGTACAAAAGGCTTTGAGAGAATTGCTTCTTATCCTGTTCCTGAAAACTTGGTAAAAGACCAAAAGAAGAAACAGGATTTAGAACAGGCAAACATTATCTCTATTTATACTTTTGACCGTGATATTGCAATTTCTGAAAACCCGAACAGTAAGATATCTAAAAATAAAAAGACCGTTTTTTTAAAACAAAGCATGTACAGCGTGCTTAAGAAATCATCTTTAATGAATAATACAATCCGATTAACTCCTTAGTACACACAATTTATAATCCCTAAAACAAACTCTAACCATAAATGAAACAGTTCTTTACTTATTTAATTCTATTAATAACTTTAGTAGCCAATAGTCAGGCAATTTCTAAAAAATACGATTATTTTATACAGTTTAATGGCGACCAACTTTCGAAAAAAGTAAGTGTCGCTGATGTATTAAATCATTCATTAATAAAGCAATACAAGGAAAAAAATGCCGATTTTGATTTTCAACTATATGCAGATCTTTTTAAATTAGACCAGAAGACAACCGTTAACGGAAATTTTACTGGCGAAACTCCATATTATCAAATTACAATTCCGGTAAGAAACAGAAGTAAAATCAAGGACTTCATGCAAAAATTAAATGCAAAAAAAGAAGCCGATTCGTTACCACAAGCTACAATTCAAGAGTTTCCTCTATATACTCTTTTAACAACTGGAGATAAAAAAACTTCAATAGCATGGAATGATAACTACTTTGTAATTATTGAGTTTACCAAAAAATATCCTTCTAATCTATACGAAAATGATTCTATTCAAGAAGAAGTAACTCTCGAAGTAGCTACAGAAGAAACTGTTGAAGAGCCAGCTGAAGAAACTGAAGAGGAAATGGAAGAAAGAATTCGAATAGATAGTCTTATAGCCGATGAAGATTTTAAAAAATATGAAAGAGAACGTGTCGCTTTTGATAGTTTACAACTAATTGAACAAACGAACTTTGTTAAAGCTCTTTTTGAAAATGGTTTTACTGCTCCAACTTCTGATAAAATAACTGCGAATGCCGATATTAGTTCCTGGGTTGATTATGGTACTGCTATGTCTTCATTTTATAAAAGTTTTGGTGTTTTATATCCATTTACAACCTATAAAGAATTTTTACCTACACAAAAAAATTATGGTGATTTTGTAAAAGGAATGAACATTGATTTTTATTTTGACAATAACGGTGCTCGCTTGGAACAAATTGTTGAATATAGTGATCCTATTGCTACAATTGCAGGTAAAATAACCAATAGAAGAATTAATAATCGAATTTTTAAATATTTCCCTAACCAAAAACCATTAGGATATTTATCGTACCACATTAATTCTAAAGCAGCACTGGAAAATATTCCATTGTTAACAAGTAAGATATTAGATAATCCTAAATTCCAGAAGGAAGATATTGCTATTGTAACTGATTTGATTTCGACTATTGTTGATGAAGAAGCTACTGCAAGATTATTTGATGGTGATTTAAGCATGTTTTTATACGGCACCAAAGAAATAGAGATAACTAAAAAAACGTATGAATACGACGAGAATTATGAAGAAACTGAAGTCCTAAAAAAAATAGAAAAGACAGTTCCGCTTTTTTCTATAATTTTCACTTCTACTCATCCTACTTTTGGCGACAAATTGATTCAATTAGGTGTTCGTAAAAACCTATTGGTACAAAAGGGTAATTATTACGAAATAACAGGAACCAAAGAATACGGTGACATGTTTATCCTTAAAGATAATGATGTGATAGTAATAGGAAATAGTCTTGATTACTTACAGTCTGGTGATGGTGGGTTTGCAAAAGACACTCAAAAAGAACTAAAAACAAATTACTTTTTGGCAAAATTAAACATTGCTGAAACAGCAAATGCTTATAAAAATTCTGAAAAACCTAAAATTGCGGATGTTAAAAGGCTCGACCAATTAGCAAAACAGTTTAGTGATATTTCAATTTTGTCTTCTAAAAAATTAAAAAACAACAAATTGAAGTTTGAATTGAAATTGAATTCGCTACAATCAAACAAAAATATTATTTTACAAACCTTAGATTTTGTTGAGGAACTTGGTAAATAATTTAGATATATTTCTAAAAATGGTTAACATTCAATATGTTAGCCATTTTTTTTATAATCCTGTTTTTTGATTTATTTTATCATAAATCTCAG
Source organism: Flavobacterium sp. 140616W15 (assembly GCF_003668995.1). Classification (NCBI taxonomy): domain Bacteria; kingdom Pseudomonadati; phylum Bacteroidota; class Flavobacteriia; order Flavobacteriales; family Flavobacteriaceae; genus Flavobacterium; species Flavobacterium sp. 140616W15. The sequence goes on along the minus strand of NZ_CP033068.1, from coordinate 3,920,082 downwards.
TCACTTTTTTTGGAGCATTAAATCGATAACCCGCCGTAATCTTAAATGTTGATATATTATCGTTTAAACCAATAGTATTAGTTTCATCCTGAATAAAATTGAGATGATTAACATTCATAAACACGAAAAATGAATCGGAATTGTAACCCATTTTAAAACTTGTATCAATTTCATAAAGCACCTTTGTCTCTCCATCAGTAACGTAGACTCCGGCACCTATAGATAATCCAGCTGAAACCAAAAGATGTTTTCCTAAAACCAAATTATAAAAATAAGATGGTGCTAGCGAAAATAAATATACATCTCCGTTTATTCTATCCTCTGGCGATTTGTATTTTATGTTAGTGTAATAAGCCGAAAAATTAGGAATAAAACTCCCTGCGCTCTTCGTCTGCGACTCGTTCTGACCAGCAATTGCCTTATACGAGAATTTTTTATTGAAAATATAAGATGTAGCACCTCCTATTTTTAAGGAACGAAATCCTGGAAAAGCAGCATTTATACCATCTTGACTTACATAAAACCCTTTTTGATAAAAATAAGTAAAGCTTTGCATCCATTGTTTATGATACAATCTTGCATTAAAATTTAAAAGCTTAGAGTCAATATTATCTTTATTTGCATTTAAAAATTTTGGTGAAAAGCCAAATGACAAATCAACAAACTTAAACGAAAGCGAAACTCCTAATTGTTCTTTTCGATTTGGAATCAAATCAAGTGTTGCGTTCTCCTTTTCTGAAACAGGGTAAACGATCTGAAAATTATTGGATGTATCCAGATAGTAAATACTCGCTGTTACTTTATCATTATATGATTTAAAATATGAATTTTGAAGAGAATCTTTTTGAGCATAACACCCAAAAACTCCTGTAAAAAACATAATATAAATCAGTTTTAGATCCATTTTCTATATCTATGATAAGTCAATTTAATATATTTTCTAAGCAAAGCTCCAGTGGAGCGATATATCCTGTTTAATCTAGATTTTAAAAATTATTATTGAATCCAATCAACTGGGTTTTCTAACACTTTTATTAATTTTTCCTCATCACTCCCTGCTTCGGGATGATGATCATAAACCCATTGTACATGAGGTGGCAAACTCATTAATATGCTCTCGATTCGACCATTAGTTTTTAAACCAAATAAGGTACCTTTATCATGAACTAGATTAAACTCAACATAACGACCACGACGAATTTCTTGCCATTTTCTTTGCTCTTCAGTATATGATAAAGCTTTTCTTCTTTCTACAATTGGAACATAAGCTTCTAGAAAACTATTTCCTACTTCAGTAACAAAATTATACCAATCCTGCATACTCATGTCATCTGTAGCCTTGCAATAATCAAAGAACAATCCTCCAATTCCTCGAGCTTCGTTGCGATGTGCATTCCAGAAATAAGCGTCGCATTGTTTTTTATATTTTGGGTAAAACCCTGGATTATGCTTATCACAAGCTGTTTTACAAGTCTGATGAAAGTGCTTAGCATCTTCTTCAAACAAATAATAAGGCGTTAAATCCTGTCCTCCGCCAAACCATTGCTGAATTACTTTTCCTTTCTCATCATACATTTCAAAATAACGCCAATTGGCATGTACCGTAGGAACCATTGGACTTTTTGGATGTAACACCAAACTTAATCCACATGCAAAAAAATCAGCTTCACCTACATTGAACATTTTTTGCATGGCTTCTGGTAATTTACCATGAACTGCCGATATATTAACACCGCCTTTTTCAAAGACAGCTCCGTTTTCGATTACACGTGTTCTTCCTCCTCCGCCTTCTGGGCGTTCCCAGATGTCTTCGCGGAATTTCACTTGACCATCAACTGCTTCTAATCCTGTAACTATTGTATCTTGAAGACTTTGTATGTATTTATAAAATTGTTCTTTCATCTTGTTGTTAGTTCGTATAGTTCCATATCTAAAGGAAGTTCATCTGTTGGAGTAAATTCATTTATTAATGTTTTTCTCCATATGAATCCGCATTTTTTTGCGACTTTAATACTTCCGAAATTTGTTTTATGAGAAATGATTTGTAATGTTTTCAATTGTAATTCATTGAACACATAATTTGAAATTTGACTTACGGCCTCAGACATCCAGCCCTTTCCTTGATATTCTAATCCAATACAATAAGCAAATTCACCTTGTTTGGTCTCCCAATTCAATTTTTTGATAATAATTAACCCTGCAATTTTACCAGTCCTATTTTCTTTAATTGCATATGTAAGTTCAGAATTCAATTGAATCTCTTGATGTTTCTCCAAAATATACCTTTCTGAAGCTTCAAGTGTTAGATTTTTAGCTAGTGTTTTAGGAAAATATCTTTTAAACTGTTCCGTATTCGAAAGCATTAATTCATGAAGACTTACTGCATCTTTTGAAGTTAAGATCGTTATTTGAAAGTCCACATTTTTATACATTAACACTTGATTATAAATTTGCTTTTGCTGAAGCTATTTTGCTAATGATTCCAAATGAAAAAGTCTTGCTTTCTTGTTGAATATATTCATAAATAGCAATTGCTTTTCCTGAAAAATTATAATTTTCAACAATTGAGAATTTAACTAGAAAATCTCCAAATAACTCTAATTGATTCCAATCTAAATGACATCGAACCAGAAGTGTAATTAAATCTTTTTCGCTAAGATTAACTAGGCTCTCCACGCTTAAACCAAAGTTTTTAAGGTCATTATCTATAAGACTCGTGTCTTCTACATTCCAAAACTTAGGCAAGAATCCAATAGACATTAATACTTTAAGCACATTGTCTATTCGGGTACTTTCTTCGTCTCGTAATCCTTTGTTTAGCATATTTTAATATTTTATTTTCTGCAAAGTTTCTAATATTATCTATTGCATCATCAACATTTCAGCAATTTAAGAATATCTTTTTATCACTCTTTCATTTACAAAATAAGAATGATGAGCACGTTTTATTATTCTGAACAAGAAAAATAAAACGGGTAATGAATAATATAAAAAACCCATACACATTGCTATATAAGGCTTTTCCATAATTAACCCACTAGATTTAATTGTATCAAAGTAATGATATTTCTGCAAAAATTCGGAGGTAAGTCCCAATTTTGGTATAAACTCATTTCCTAATGCAGTGGCACAAAGTAGGGTACAATATAATATAGCTCGAAAAACTGATTTTGCGATTTCTATTGCTCTAACTTCAATACTAACATTTGAAAAAGCAAATCGCATTCTATTTAAAACTGTCAGCAAATAAATATAAAAAATATTTGTATCAATAACAGAATTATTAAAACTATATGCAAAAAGACCAAACATGGGAAAAAAGACCAAAATAGAGTACCTCTTTGGTAAAACTGCCATAAAAACTCCTGAATGAACCATTATAAATTCAAAAACGATTAATACTGCTAAATCGTTTATCAAGCTAACATTGTATTGTTCAGGATATAACCAAACCATCAAAAATACAGACGCATAATAGGCATAAAAACCATACTCTATAAAAGTGAATGGTGAGTTTCTATGAAAGTTTATGTTTGCGAGCATTTATTTTCCCATTCTTTTAAAACATCAAATAAACAAACATTTATCCAATTAGGTCTTTCATCTCGTACCGAAATATTTATTTTCAGCAACAGATTTCAGCCTTTAGTGAGTCTGAAATCTGCAACCGATAACTATATACTAATTGCCGTATTCCTTAACCGCATCAATAAATGCTTTTGCATGATCTACAGGAATATGTGGCAAAATTCCATGACCTAAATTTACAATATATTTATCTTTTCCAAACTCATCAATCATTTCATGTACCATTTTTTTAATGGTTGGAATTGGTGAGAGTAATCTTGATGGATCAAAATTACCTTGTAGTGTAATATTTCCTCCAGATAAATAACGAGCATTTCTTGCTGAACAAGTCCAGTCAACTCCTAATGCCGAAGCACGACTTTGTCCCATTTCGCCTAAAGCAAACCAGCATCCTTTTCCGAAAACAATTACTGGAGCATGATCAGCCAAAGCTTCAACAATTTGGTTCATGTATTTCCATGAAAACTCTTGATAATCAACAGGTGAAAGCATTCCTCCCCATGAGTCAAAAATTTGAACAGCATCAACTCCTGCTTTTACCTTCTCTTTTAAATATAAAATGGTTGTGTCTGTAATTTTTTGTAACAATGTGTGTGCTGCTGCTGGGTTTGAAAAACAAAATCCTTTTGCAGTATCAAAACTTTTAGAACCTTTACCTTCTACAGCATAGCAGAAAATTGTCCAAGGCGAACCTGCAAAACCAATTAAAGGCACCTCATCATTCAGCATTTCCTTTGTTAGTTTAATTGCATCCATTACGTAACCAAGGCTCTCTTGAATGTCCGGAATGTAAACTCTTTGAACATCCTGCATTGTACGAATAGGATTTGGCAAAAACGGACCAAAATTCTCTTTCATCAATACTTCAATTCCCATTGCTTGTGGAACTACTAAGATATCCGAAAATAAAATTGCAGCATCTGGATCAATGCGACGAATAGGCTGTACAGTGATTTCTGCAGCTAATTCTGGAGTTTGACAACGGGTGAAAAAATCATATTTATCACGCAAAGCGATAAATTCTGGTAAATATCTTCCTGCCTGACGCATCATCCAAACTGGTGGACGTTGAACTGTTTCTCCTTTTAAAGCTTTTAAGAATAGGTCGTTTTTTAACATGGTTTTTATTTTAGGTGCAAAGCCACAAAGTGACAGAGTTGCAAAGTTTTATTTATATTCGTGTAAAACATCTTCTATAACATCTTCTACAGTTGGTTGATCTGCGATGATGATATTTTTTGTAATTTTTTCTAAAGCTTCTGCTGTGGTTTCTCCAATACAAAAGCATTTTTCATTTTTAATAGTATTGTCTTTCAGATAACTTTCAATTCCAGATGGACTATAAAACATGATTCCATCTACTGGTGAAGTAATTTTTTGAGGTGTTAAGGTAGTTTCGTACACTTTAATCTCATTTAATTTTACCCCAGCATCTTTTAGTGCTTTAGGCAATGTTTCTCTGCGAAGGTTTCCACTAAAAAAAGTATAGCTTTCATTAGCATAAATCAGAGTTATTATTTCGGCTAAATCCGCTGCGTAACCTGTATAAGCTATTACATTAAATCCGCTTTCAGATAATAATATCTTTGTTTTTAAACCAACACAAAAGACATTTTTACTTTTTAATTCTTCTGATTTTGGATCAGATAAAACGCTATGAACCGCATTCTGACTTGTAAATATCAAATTTTCATTGATATCTTGAATCTTAAAAGGTTTATTTTGGGTTTCAATGAAATTTGCTTCGACTAAATCAATATTTGCTTTTTGCAATTCTTGTTTTTGAATGCTAGAAAGTACTTTTGTAGATAATATTTGAATTGATTTTGCCATTATTTTTTTAGAGATTCTTTAATCGTTTTCATCAATTCAGCCCCACCGTTTTCAAGAATTTCTTTTGCCATATTAAATCCTAATTTTTTCCATTCTTCAATTGGAACAGTCTTATCTATTTCCATTTTAACTTTTCCATCCAATGAAAACAAAGCGCCTTGAAAATGAAGTGTATCTTCTTCTTCATTATATTGAACCAAAGCTCCTATTGGTGCGGTACAACCTCCTTCTAATGTTCTTAAAAACTGACGTTCGATATAGGTAACTATTTCAGTTTCGATATCGTTAAGTTGGGTCAGGGCATCCAATGCAAAATTATCATTCTCCATTGCTACAACTACCATTGCACCTTGAGCAGGTGCCGGAATCATCCAATCCAGATTAATATAATCTCCTGGTTTTAAATTGATTCTTTCTAATCCGGCTGCTGCAAAAACGGCTCCGCTCCAATCACTATCGTTTAACTTTTGCATGCGTGTATTTACATTTCCACGTAAATCGACTACTTTATGATTTGGGTATTTGTTTAACCATTGCGCCTGACGACGTAAACTTCCAGTTGCAATAGTAGCTGACTCATTTAAGAAGTCTAGATTCCCTTTATGAACCAAAATATCTAATGAATTGGCTCTTTCCAAAACGGCTGCCTGAACAATTCCTTTTGGCAAAGCCGTAGGAACATCTTTCATAGAATGCACTGCAATATCTATTTCGCCATTAATCATAGCAATATCAAGTGTTTTCGTAAAGATCCCAGTTATTCCGAGTTCGTAAAGTGGTTTGTCAAGTAATATATCTCCTTGTGATTTAACCGCAATAATTTGGGTTTTATATCCTAAATCGTTTAGTTTTTTATCGACCGTATGCGCTTGCCAAAGAGCCAATTCGCTATCGCGAGTTCCTATTCTTATGATTTTGTCTGTCATTATTATTTTTTAAAACTAAAAGTTGCTTTTTTCACCATTAAGATATTAAGATTCATTAAGCATTGTCTTTAGTTTTTAAGTTGCTAATTATTATATTTAAAATCATTAAGAATCAAGTTTTACTAATTTAGAACTTAACTTTTCTTCATTTCTTAATGGTTCTATTTCTTTTTCCTAATCTTGTAATCTAGAAAAAAACTCGTTCACAAGCGGTTTCATTGATTTTGTTATGTTTAAAGTATTAAAATTAATTAATAACCCTTGAGGTCTCTGCAATAATTTCATGTATGTTAATAATTGCGCTTCATGAATTGGTAATAAATTTTCTATTGCTTTTAACTCGACAACAACACAATCATTGACTAATAAATCTATTTTTAGATCTGACTCTAATTCAAGATCATAATAATCAATTTTAACTACTAATTGTTGTTTTACATCATATCCATTTTGTTCTAATTCATATTTAAGGCATTGCTCATAAATACTTTCTAAAAGACCAGGCCCAAGTGCTCTATGAACTTTAATTGCAAAGCCAGTAATTTCATAAGCCAATTGAGTAACCTCCTTTTTTGTCATAAGAACATCATTTTTTCACCATTCTTTAAAGAATAAAAAACTTAACTTTTCTTAATCTCTTAATGGTTAAAATTTTATTTTGCACCCACTCCTATTTTAAATACTTTTTCGATCCATTCGATACTTTCATCTACCATAGTATCATCATCTTTTAGGTGATTGGCAAAATGTGTTGTAATTTTCTGAATGATTCTTGCGCTGATAATTTCGGCTTGTTCCTCATTAAAATCAGCTATTTTTTTACTTTGGAAATCCAATTCTGAATTTTTTATAGCATTCAGTTTTTCTTTCAAAGCATTTATCGTTGGTGCAAATTTTCTCCCTTTGGTCCAGTTTACAAATTCTTCCTTAATTTCTTCGATAATAGCTTCGGCTGCAGGAATGTGTTTTTTACGATTCTCTAATGTTTCATCTGTAAGTTGTGACAAATAATCCATGTGGATTAGTGTAACTCCTTCCAGTTCTTCTACATTTTCATTTACGTTCTTAGGAATCGATAAGTCCAAAATCAATAATGGTTTCTTAAGATTTAGGATTGCTTTATCAACCGTAGGGTTTTGTGCTCCAGTTGCTACAACAACAACGTCGGCCTTTTGTAGTTCAAGATGTAACTCTGAATAATCTTTTACAATAAGATTTAATTTACCAGCTAGTTTTTCGGCTTTATCTTTAGTACGATTTATCAAAGTAATATGTTCGTTTTTAGTATGTTTTACTAAATTCTCACATGTATTTCTACCAATCTTACCTGTACCAAACAACAAGATGTTTTTGTTACCGATATCTTCTACGTTTTTTATAATATATTGAACCGAAGCAAAAGATACTGAAGTGGCACCTGAACTTATTTCGGTTTCATTTTTAATTTTCTTACTAGCTTGAATCACAGCGTTTACTAATCTTTCGATAAAAGTATTGGCCAAACCTAAAGATTTTGATTGTGTAAAGCTTGATTTTATTTGTGCAATAATCTCAAAATCTCCCAAGATCTGACTGTCTAAACCAGTTCCTACTTTAAAGAGATGATTAATTGCTTCATGATTTTTATATACGAAACCTACTTTTTGAAATTCTTCGATAGAACCATTGCTGTTTTCGCAAATCAATTTTATAAGTTGAAAAGGATGCTCAGCAAACCCGTATATTTCGGTACGATTACAAGTAGACGTAACTATTAAACTTTCAATTCCCTCATTCTTGGCTTGTTCCAGCAGGCGCAATTTTGCATCAGCGTCCAAACTAAACTTACCTCTAATCGCTGCATCAGCTTTTTTATAGCTCAGTCCAACTGAATAAAAATAGTGATGTTTCGATACGTTATTATTTTCCATAGATACCCTTATCATAAAAGTGCAACAAAATTATCATTATAGTATTTATAAAAGTAACGCTCAAAGTACTATTTGTGTCGCTATGTGTTTTTTTAATTCTAATTGGTTGTAATTATGCAAAAAACGTTATTTTTGCAGCAAAATCAAGTCTTTCGAATTGTTTTATTTAGAGTTATTCTAAATAAGATTTAGAGTTAGCTTTCGTTTTTAACAAAAAAAAATATCGCTATGAGTTCTCAAGAAATTATTAAAATTGAAGACGACTTTACGCTTATTCGTTTTCAGAATGACAGTTCGGAGGTATTTAATGCCCAACGAGAAATCGGTAGTGGCCTGATACAGTTTCACTTTGGTATAAAAGGAAAAGCAAAATTCCTGTTCAATCAGGGCAATTATGCATTGGAACTACAAGAAGAAAAATCATTGCTTTTATACAATCCTCAAAAGAATTGCCACTTCATTTAGAGCTTGCTCCTAATTCTTGGGTAATATCAGTAATTGTTTCTATCAAAAAATTTCACGCATTATTCTCGACCGAAGCTGATTACATAACTTTCTTGAGCGCCGACAACAAGGATAAAAAATATTATAACGAAGGAAAAATTAGTCCATCGATGGCGATTGTACTTAGTCAACTATTTCATTATAATCTACATCCATCTATAAAAAACTTGTATTACAAGGGTAAAGGCTACGAGTTATTAAGTTTATACTTTAATAGAACCGAAGACCCAAATGCCGAACAATGTCCATTTTTAATAGATGAAGACAATGTTTTAAAAATACGAAAAGCCAAAGAAATCATTATTGCTAATATGGCCGAGCCACCAGGTTTACAGGAATTGGCAGATGAAATTGGTTTGAACTTAAAGAAACTAAAAATGGGTTTCAAACAAATTTACGGTGATACTGTTTATGGTTTTTTATTTGATTATAAAATGGACTATGCCCGAAAGTTACTCGATAGCGGTTCATATAACGTAAACGAGGTTGGGTTGAAAATAGGATATAGTACTGGAAGTCATTTTATTGCCGCTTTTAAAAAGAAATTCGCAACGACTCCCAAGAAATATTTGATGTCGATTAATACTAATGTTTAAAATCAGTATCAGTTTTCTATATCAAACAATAATTAAAAAATAGTTAATCGCAATTTAAGAAAAGTAAGAATCTATACTTTTGCTAAAATTTAAACAAACAAATGCTTAAAGCCTAAAGCTTAAAGCCTAAAGCAATAAAATTATAATGAAAGGTGTATTATTAGTAAATCTGGGTTCCCCCGAAAGTCCAACTCCAAAAGACGTAAAACCATATTTAGATGAATTTTTAATGGATAAATACGTAATCGACGTTCCGTATTTATTGAGAGCATTATTAGTTCGTGGAATCATCTTAAGAAAAAGACCAGAAGAATCAGCACATGCATATGAAAAAATCTGGTGGGACGAAGGTTCTCCGCTTGTGGTTATATCTGAAAGAATGCAGAAAAAAATACAACCATTAGTAGATATTCCCGTTTCATTGGCTATGCGTTATGGTAGTATGACAATTGAAAAGGGACTTCAAGAATTACATGAAAAAGGAGTTACCGAAGTGTTGCTTTTTCCTTTATATCCTCAATATGCAATGGCATCGACTTTAACAATTTTAGTTAAAGCTGAGGAGATTCGTAAAAAGAAATTTCCACAGATGACTTTTACTGATGTTCCTGCATTTTACAATAAACCTGATTATATTAAAAACCTTGCCGATTCTATCAAGAAACATTTGGTTGGTTTTGATTACGATCATTTATTATTTTCTTACCACGGAATTCCTGAGCGTCATATTCGTAAAACCGACATAACAAAATCACATTGTAAAATTGATGGTTCTTGTTGTAATACACCGTCTCCAGCGCATGATTTCTGTTACCGCCACCAATGTTATGAAACGACAAGACAGGTTGTAAAACTATTAGGGCTTCCTGCTGATAAATACAGTTTGACTTTTCAATCTCGATTGGCTGGTGATAAATGGCTTGAGCCTTACACTGATGTTGAAATTGATAAAATGCCTGCAAAAGGAATCAAGAATCTTGCAGTTGTAACTCCTGCTTTTGTTTCTGATTGTTTAGAAACATTAGAAGAGATTGCTATGCGTGCCAAAGAAGATTTTGAAGCAAACGGTGGAGAAGAGTTTTTAGCAATTCCATGTTTAAATGATGATGATGAATGGTGCGAAACTGTTGGAAATTGGATTAAAGATTGGCAAAAGAAAAACTAGAAAACTCTTTTAGATACGTTTTATGGAATATTACAACTACCTGAAATCGCTTCACCTCATTTTTGTAATCACTTGGTTTGCTGGGCTGTTTTACATTGTACGCTTGTTTGTTTACCAAATAGAAGCGAATGACAAGCCGTCTCCTGAGAAAGAAATTTTACAAAAGCAATACAAGATAATGACCTACAGATTGTGGTACATTATCACTTGGCCATCAGCAGTATTAGCAAGTATTTTTGCTTTTTGGATGTTGCTTTTTACCGATATAGGAAAAGCTTGGTTACAAATGCCTTGGATGCATGTAAAGCTTGGTTTCGTATTTTTATTATATTTATATCACGGAAAATGCCATCAGATATTCAAACAATTGCAAAATGACAATGTAAAATACACCACTAATTTCATGCGTTTGTGGAATGAAGGAGCAACGATAATTTTGTTTGCTGTAGTGTTTTTAGTTGTTTTAAAAAATGCAATCAACTGGATTTATGGTGTAATCGGAATTTTTTTATTTTCTGTTTTAATCATGCTCGGATTTAAATTTTATAAAAGATTACGAGAGAAGAAATAGTTTTTTTTAGTTTCAAGTTTCTGGTTTCAAGTTGCCAATTGCGACGGAATCTGAAACTTGAAACCTAAAACAAAGAAAACAAAACTTATGCTTAAGAACTTCAAAATGTCAATGCTTTCGTTGCGTGTTAGGATATTCCTTTCGATGATTGTATTGATTGTTGTGGCTTCTGTTTTACTGGCTTCGATTTCTATCATTCAATTTAAGAATGAAGCCAAAGAATACCATCAAGAACGGTTAGAGCGCAAAGAAAATGCAGTAAAAGAACACATTAACTATGTGTTATCTACAACTACTTATCCTTTAAAAACGGCTAACTTAGATCTGATTTTTAAAGATAAAATTCATGAATTAGCTCAAATTCATAATATCGAAATCAATATCTACAGTCTTAAAGGAGAACTTTTAAAATCATCTAAAGAATCTTTTGCCGTTGATAAAGTTCCTCCTCCAATCCCTGAATACATCTTAAAACTAGTACGTTCTTCTATCGAGAAACGTTTTGTAGATATAAAAACTCAAGATGGTGTAAAAAACCGTTCTTCTTATAGTTTGATTAAAGATGAAAAATTCAAGCCTCTTGGAATCTTAAACTTACCATACATAGAAGACGACGGTTATTATGAAAATGAATTGAATACTTTCTTAATCCGTTTAGGACAGGTCTATTCATTTATGCTTATTGTAGCATTTGCATTAGCTTATTTCCTGTCAACATACATTACCAAATCATTAAAAACTATTTCGGATAAGCTAAGCGAAACCAATCTGAATCAGAAAAATGAAAAGATTGTTTTAGAAGCCAGTAGCAAAGAGATTAATTTCTTAATCAAGTCTTACAACGGAATGGTTGAAAAGCTTGAAAAAAGCGCCATAAAACTAGCCCAAAGCGAACGTGAAGAAGCTTGGCGTGAAATGGCAAAACAAGTGGCACACGAAATTAAAAACCCGCTTACGCCAATGCGTCTGACGGTACAGAGTTATCAAAGAAAATTTGATCCTTCGGCTCCTGATGTAAAACAAAAATTGAATGATTACTCCGAAACATTAATTCAGCAAATAGATACTATGTCTGCTGTAGCTTCGGCATTTTCAAATTTTGCTTCGATGCCTGCGCAACAAAATGAAACATTAAATGTGGTAGAAGTTGTAGAACTTTCGTTAGACATCTTTAACGAAGAATATCTGGTGTTTCAAAGTGATGAAGAGGAAATCATTTCTAAAATGGATCGAACACAACTTATCCGAATTATTACCAATTTAGTTAAAAATGCTACTCAAGCTATTCCTGAAATTCAAAACAACAAATCGATTTTAGTTACAGTTAAAAGGAAAGGGGACAATGTTGAAATTACTGTAAAAGACAATGGAATAGGAATACAAAAGCAAGATGTTGATCGTGTTTTTGAACCAAAATTCACTACAAAAAATAGCGGAATGGGTCTTGGACTCGGAATTATAAAAAACATTATCGAAAATTATAAAGGAACAATTACCTTTGAAACAGAATACGGAAAAGGAACCACATTTACGGTTACGCTACCAATTACAAACTCATAAAACAATAGTGTCATGAACTACGAAAATATATTAATCTCAATCGAAGAGAAAATTGCAACAATAATAATTAATCGTCCGACTAAGCTTAATGCGTTAAATAAGAAGACTATTAATGATTTACAAAAAGCTTTTAAGCTATTAGCAAAAAACAATGACGTTCGTGTGATTGTTTTAACCGGAAGTGGCGAAAAGGCTTTTGTTGCTGGAGCTGATATATCTGAATTTGCAAATTATACGATCGAAGAAGGAACTGCTTTAGCAGCCGAAGGTCAGGAGAAATTGTTTGATTTTATCGAAAATCTAAAAAAACCTGTTATTGCAGCTGTTAATGGTTTTGCTCTTGGTGGCGGATTAGAATTAGCAATGGCTTGTCATTTCAGAATTGCTTCTGATAATGCCAAAATGGGATTACCTGAAGTTTCTCTGGGACTTATTCCTGGATATGGAGGAACGCAACGTTTGCCACAACTTATTGGTAAAGGTCGTGCAATGGAAATGATTATGACTGCAGGAATGCTTAACGCTGAAGAAGCAAAAGAATACGGATTAGTTAATCACGTCGTTCCTCAGGCTGAACTTATTACTTATTGCAATACTATTGCTGAGAAGATAATTAAGAATGCTCCAATTGCAATTTCTAAAGCAATTAAAGCTATCAATGCTAATTATAAAGATGGCAAAAATGGTTATGAAGTTGAAATAAAATCTTTCGGTAAATGCTTCGGAACTAAAGATTTCATCGAAGGAACAACTGCATTTTTAGAAAAAAGAAAAGCTGTTTTTACAGGAAAATAGGTTTCTTAACCGCAAAGAAGGCTATTTTTTCCGCGTTAAGTTCGTAAAGAAGATTTAAGCTAAACATTACGTACTTTATGATTAAATCGCAAATCGCAAAATAAAATTAAAACAACATCATGTCTTACGAATCTATATTAAACGAATTTTGGCAAAAAGTAAAAGAAAGTATCCTAAACGGAACTTTTGCTAAACTAACATTAGCCAAAACGATAGGCGACACCGAATTAAAAAACATATATTTTCGACTTGTTATCAACGAAAACAATACTTATGGTGTATCGCTGACTTCACGCTATAAAACAGAAGAAATAGAAACTTTCCATACACTCGAAGAAGCTTTTATTGTTTTAGCACCTTACATTAAAAACCCGTTCCTTACTGCTTTATTATTTACAACCGATGCGGATATTACTTTTAAAGTAAATAAAAAAAATGTGGGAAGTATTATTGAGCAAGCGCCTACCTTTAAGAACGCATCTCCTGTAATGTTAGAGATGATTGAAAAAGGTATCGTATAAATATAAAATTATCATTTAAACCTAAACCAATCTAAGACCCCCATGACGAAAACTACCGTAACCAATTTATTTATAACTGTTTCTCTTTTTATGAGTACTATTACTTTTGCTCAAACAAAAATGAAAGAGTATAAAGCCGGACATATATTTAATATAAGTATTCCTGATTATATGAGTAAAACTGCTGACTTAAATAGTTCTGCAGCAATACAATATAAAAATGAAGTAAAAGACATTTACGGAATCGTTATTTATGACACTAAAGAGGAACTAGGTCTTCTGGATATGAATTATACTTCTGTTAATGAATTTTATGAAGATTTCATTAAAGACTTTCTAAAAGACGAAGAAAAAAGAGATATCTCAAAATTTAAAACAACTAAAAAAGGCGATATCAACTTTATAGAAACAGATGCTAGCTATTTTGACAAAGAAATAAACAATAGCATTTATTACTTTGTTGGAATCGTAGAAACAAAAACTACGTTTTATAAAGTCTTATCTTGGTCTTCGCTACAAGACAAAGATAAATACAAAGCTGATTTTCAAAAAATACTTTACAGTGTCAAAGAATAAAAAAAGAGCCAAAGTTTATGGATTAAACTTTGGCTCTTTTTTTTGCTATAAACACAATACAAACACTGAAAACTGTAACTGTTTTCGACTCTGCCTCAGGATGACATTACCGAATACTGTGACTGCAAACTAAAAACCGAAACCTATGGTTTTTTGGTAAAAGTATATCCTAGTACATTTTCAATTTTAGCGCTTGATATAACCTTTTTGAGGCTTATATTATCATGATTGAATTTAGGTAAAGGCAAATTGTTTTCTTTTGCTTTTAGAGTGTAATATTCTTTGCGAGAAGGATGAAAAGGAGCAACGGCATTATATAGTTCATCCCATGAATTAGATTCTATTATTTTCAAGATGATCCCCATGCAGTCTTCTAGATGAATGAAGTTGATAGGCGCTTCAGGATTCTCAATATTTTCCTTTCCAGCTAGAAACTTAATAGGGTTTCGGTCTTCACCAATTAAACCTCCAAAACGTAGGATAGTAGTCTTAAAATTGTTGTTGTCCTGCAAGAGAGCTTCGGAAATCAATAGTTGTTTTCCACTTTCTGTTTCAGGGTTTGGCTTAGTTTGCTCAGTTATTAGTAAATTACTTTCGCCATAAACAGAAGTAGAACTTATGAAAAGCACTTTTTCGATTGTTGATTTTTCAATAAACGGAATTAAAAATGCGATTTTATCTACAAAACTTTCCGTGTTTTCACCACGCAATTTGGGTGGAATATCGATAATTAAAACAGAACTTCCGTTTAAAAAAGTTTCAATTTCAAGTGATATATTTTTGTCGAAAGGCGAATTGTCTTCGTTGAGAGTTATATTTATTAAAAACGGATTAATACCAGATTCTTTTAATCTCGATATTTTCTCCGTTGAGGTTGTAGAGCCGTTTACAGAAAACCCTTTTGCTATTATTGCTTTCGCTAACGGAGATCCAAGCCATCCGCAACCTAAAATGCTAATCTTTGTCATTATGTTTTTTAAATCAGATTATGGTACTACAATTGGGCTTGGTCTCAAACTGTCATTTGCAACATTCAGGCTGTCTTTAGCAACTGTTGCAGTAGGAGTAGAATCTAAAACGACTTTCGTAGGTTTTATTTTTTCTCTAATAACAACAGCATCATTTAATACAAAAGGAGTTGGCATCATCCAAGAAGCTCTTTTGCTAACATTTAGCAACGGGTTGGTCAATAAGTCAAATGAGCTCTCTATCAAAGTCATGTCAAAAACAGATTTAGCATCGATATTAAATTGCATAATAAGTGGTTCGTTATTAATAACATAATAACTCAATATTTTAGCACCTTTACGTTTCAATTTATTCCCTTTCTCTCCAAGCGGAGCAGCTCCATTTGCTTTAAAATTATTGAAATCCATTTTTGTGCTACCAAAAATGTCATAACGATTTACGTTTCTGTTAGGTGTAATTTTAATTTTTAAATACCTCGTATTTCCTCTTACACTATCTAAAAGAAAGCTAACGGTAGGTTTAGATAATGTTATTTTTGGAGCATCAGCACTATAGGTAAATCCAGAGCTGTATTTACTAAATAGAGGAAGGTCGTTTAAAGCAATGGCATCTTTTGGCTCCTGACCTAAATATTTTTTAGTCCATTCGTCTAGGTTAACATCGTAGGTTGCCCATTTGTAAGTATTATTATCTGCATTGTAGATGTATAATAAACTATTCGATTTTGCTTTTCCGTTTTCATAACCAGAAGTATAACCTCCCCAAGCAAAACATCCAATAGAAGCTACAAAAAAGATCAGTGCCCAAATTCCTTTTTTTAGAAATGAACCAAAAACAGGGAGTAATAATCCGAAGGTTAGAACAGTCAGAATAGCACTTCCAAAAAGCACTTTCAATCCTAAACCTATTGGGAACATGTGAATAAATGGTGCAATAATCAATAAAGTAGGAATGCCAAATAAAAGACTGATTATCAGATTTGCTTTTTGTGTAACTACATAAATTGCAAATAAAAACAATCCGAAGTAAACAGGAATAATCAAGAAACCAGCACCTCTTAAACTATATGCCAGTATTGAATTAATAACTATCCATAAAAATAATGGTGAGATAAAATGATTCATTGTCAACTTTGCATCAGAGAAACTGTTGTAAAATGCAAAGCAAATGGCAATTGTTAGTAATACAAAAGCGGCAATATAGAGATGACCATTATAGGTAAATCCGTTTAGTAAGTCATTGTACTGAGGGTAAATTTGTAATATGATTTTCCATCCTAAAAAAGTAACAATACCAGCAATAGCAATTGCCCCAAGTAAAGGAACAAAGCCTCTAAATATTTCGCTGAAAGTGATAATCCTTTTAGCTTTTCCTATAAAAATTAATAATACAAAAAGACCTAATGCAATAAGAGTCATTGGTAAAACCCATGCAAAAGGATAATTTATAAATGTAAACGGAACTGTAAAATAAACAAAGTCTTCAGTAGTTGGAGCTTTATTTAAGTCAGTATTCGAAAGATATTTCATCAACGGCATTAAGTAGCTACCCTGATGTGTAAGGCTAGTTTTGTTTAAATGTGCAAGATCATCTTGTTGGGTATGATAGTTAAAATGATCGTCTATAAAAGCAAAATTAAATCCCTGAATATCGCCTTGTTCTCTAAAAACGGTCAGATCGGTATCGTTAGGAAGCATCTTGTATATGCTATACATAAGAGAGTTTGATACTGGGTAAGTTGTTTTTGCTTCTGCAAATTCTTTAACCAGCTTAGCGTTTCCGCTGTTGGTTTCCATAAGCATGTAGCTAGGCCCAGATGTTCCACGAGCTTCAAAATTTATTACCAAACCAACGTCCTTAGCCCATTGATGTTGTGTTACAAAAAGTGCAGCGCCGTTTAAACCTAGTTCTTCGGCATCAGTAAAAAGGATAATAATATCATTTTTGTGTTTCTCCTTGCTGTATAAAAAAGCACGAACTCCTTCTAAAATAGTTGCTACGCCCGATGCGTCATCGCTTGCGCCATGAGAAGCCGAATGAGGGGCGCTATCGTAGTGCGAGATCAATAGTAAAGCTTTGGTGTTATTAGACCCTTTAATGCGAGCCATGATGTTTTTAGATTTAACCAGATTTCCCCAGTCGCTCATCGTGAAACCTTCTTGAACAGAAGTCTCAAGTCCAAGTTCTTTTAATTCCGATTCTATATACTGCGCAACTATTTCATGATTTGCCGAACCAACATAATGGGGTTTTTGAGCAATTTCTTTTACATGAGTCAAAGCCCTGTCGGTCGAAAACTCGGCAAGTGCTTCTTCTCCCTTAGAAACCCATTGAGGTTTGAGGGTTATATAAATAAAAGCTAGTACAGCAATAATGACTAGAATGGATAAGACGGAATGGATGTTTTTTTTCATGTGGTATTTGGTGGCTAAAGTTCTTTCTTAACAAGCATAAAATAATCGTTCTCCAAAGAACGGTATCCTTGATCATATAAAAAATAGTAGGTGTTTCCGGTTTTGGTTTCAAGAATATTAGTAAAAAATTCAAAATCAAATCCTTTACTAAGCATTTTACTTCTTGTTGTATTTGTTTTTCCTTCTGGATTAAGTTCCGATAATATGCGGTAATTTTTTCGTAATTTGTTGTTTACGTTGCGCATAAAGTTAGTACTGTCTTTGTTTATTTTGTTATTATAAGCATTACGGCAGTTGTCGGAGCAGAATTTCTTATCCTCTCGACCTACAATTTTTTCAGCGCATTCCAAGCATTTTCTCATGGATTTACTTTTTTTTACTACTAATTATGCTTAATCTTTTCAGTTATTTTGAGCGAAATAATAGTTTTTATTTGTTTACATTGTTCCTGCTTTCGCCTTTATCTCTACACTACGTTGCGAGGATATCGGCTCTATCAGGGCTAATGAGGGTTAATGGTTTTCTTATTTCTCGCATCTTGATATTCTCAAGGATTTAATTTTTTAACTTCATATAAATCATGTCGGCGGTCTTTCAAAATTCGAACGCTACCATGTTCGTGAATGTCTTTCAGTAAATCTAAATCTACATCAACAATCAGGGTCATTTCTGTATTGGGTGTCGCTTCGGCTTTTATTCCGTTGCTAGGAAACGCAAAGTCCGAAGGTGTAAAAACGGCAGCCTGAGCATATTGAATATCCATATTGTTCACTTTAGGTAAATTACCAACACAACCAGCAATAGCAACATAACATTCATTTTCGATAGCTCGAGCTTGCGCACAATGTTTTACCCTGATATAGGCATTTTGAGTATCAGTTAAGAAAGGAACAAACAAAATGTTCATACCTTCATCAGACATGATTCTGGAAACCTCAGGGAATTCAACATCATAACAAATTAAAATCCCAATTTTACCACAATCAGTATCAAAGGTTCTAATTTCAGAGCCGCCTTTCATACCCCAATGTTGTACTTCGTTGGGAGTTATGTGAATTTTGCTATACATCTCAGATGTTCCGTCACGTTTACACAAAAAACCAACATTGTATAAATTACCGTTTTCCATATAAGGCATACTACCGGTAATAATATTGATATTGTAGGAAATAGCAAATTCCTGGAAACGTTTGCGAATAGGATCCGAGTGTCTGGCTAATTCTCGTATAGCTTCAGCTTCAGACAAATGGTTGTAATCGGCCATAAGTGGCGCAATAAAAAGTTCAGGGAATAAAGCAAAATCACTTCCGTAACCTGAAACGACATCTATAAAAAACTCCGATTGTTCAAAAAGAGCTTCAATATTGTTTAATTGGCGCATCTGCCATTGTATTAATCCAAGTCGGATAATGCTTTTGTCCAGATTGATTAACTTAGGGCTTTCATCATAATAAACATTATTCCATTCTAGTAAAACAGCAAATTCCATCGAAGCTTCATCACCTTCCAAATAATTCTTCATGATTCGGATAACGTGAAAATCATTGCTTAACTGAAACGAAAGCACAGGATCGTGTAATTCTTTATGTTTTACCTTATCGATATAATTTTTTGGAGATAATTTCTTAGCATGTTGTGCATAATTAGGAATTCTGCCAGCAAAAACAATAGCTTTCAAGTTCAGTTGCTCACATAATTCTTTTCTGGCATCATATAAACGTCTTCCTAAACGCAAACCACGGTAATTGGGATGAATAAAGACATCAATACCATATAAAATCTCCCCATTTTTATTGTGAGTCGAAAATGTATAGTTGCCTACAATCTGAAGATAATTATGCTTTTTGTCAACTAGCTTTTCATCTACAATTAGTGATAATGCAGATCCAACAACTTTTCCATCTACAAGAATAACCAATTGGCCTTCAGGGAAAATCTCAAGTAGTTTCTCAATATGCTCCACTCTCCAGTAAGAGTCGGCCATTGCAGGATAAGATTCTACCATAGAATTCTTTAGCTGTTTATAATCTTCAAATTCTAAATTTCGTAATTCTACTTTGTTGATTTTTGCCTGCATAATGTGCGATTTTCCTCAAATATAATGAATTATTCCCATTTACAAACGTTTACAAGTAGTTACAGTCGAAAGTAAATAGTTATCAACCGAATAAGGATAGCCTCATGTCGCATCTTTGCCTTGTTGATTTCAGGGTGATTTCAATAATATATATAACCATTTAAATAGTATAAGCCATGGGTACATTAAGAAACAAAGTACAGTTAGTAGGAAACGTAGGAAACGATCCAGAAATTAAAGACCTTGATGGAGGTAAAAAGTTAGCCAATTTAGTAATTGCTACAAATGAAAGGTATACCAATGACAAGGGAGAAAAGGTAGAACAAACAGAATGGCATCGTCTTGTTGCTTGGGGAAAAACTGCCGAAATTATCGAGAAATATGTCGTTAAAGGTAAGGAAGTTGCAATCGAAGGAAAGTTAACTCATCGAAGCTATGATGATAAAAATGGTGAAAAACGCTTTATAACAGAAGTTGTTATAACCGAGCTTCTTTTGTTAGGGAGTAAATAAAGTATCGTTGTAAATATCAAGAGTCCTGTAAAATTCATTTTATGGGACTTTTTTGTGTCTTTATCTTTAGGGTAATTACTCCTAATTCAGTTTGTTATAGCGAATATTTATTCGGTTTTATTCTTACTAATTAGATAAAATAATTTATCTTTAATCAAAATACCACAAATAGCTGTGAATATTTATACCTATAAAACAAGTATTTTAAGCAGGAATCCCCCTTTCATCTGACAGTTTGATCATTTATTTAAGAGTTTAATAGCTTACTAATTTTTTTAATAATCACTTTAAAATTTAATAAAATGAATACAAGAAGAAAAGCCTTATTTATACTCCCAATCATGATATTGGGTTTAATTTACAGCTGTGGTCCAACGGTAAAAGTTACAAACGATTACGATCGATCAGTTGATTTTTCGCAGTATAAAACATTTGCAGTTTATGACTTAAAGGCACAAGAGGGCCAAATGAGTCAGTTAAACGCAGATCGAGTTACAAATGCAATTCGTGTCGAAATGATTAACAAAGGATTTAAAGAAGTGACTAGCAATCCTGATTTGAAAGTTAATGCGGTTACGATTTTAAAAGACAAAAAACAGGTTACATCAAATTCTGATTTCTACGGATATGGCGGAATGTATCGTCCGTATGGATATTGGGGTGGTGGTATGGTAAGTGGTACAACAAGGTACAATACGTACGATTATGTTGATGGATCTTTGATAATCGATATAGTGTCTTCTAAAACACAAAAATTAGTTTGGCAAGGAATCGGTAATACCGAATTTGATAAAAGACCAGATAATCCAGATGAATTTATAAACTCTTCTGTTAAGAAAATTTTAGCTGGATTCCCTCCGGGATTAGTTGCTGAAAATTAAAGAATACTATAAATCATAGTAGAGAATGATTAAGCTTATCTTTTATAAGATAGGCTTAATCATTTTTTATGTATAAGGAATAAGAAGTTTTTAAGAGAATATTGATCTTAAAAATGCAAGTCAATTTTATGAAAGGGAAAGTTAAATTAAAATTATACAGATCTTTATCTTAATTTGTTTTTCCAATAAGGAGGGATTATTTTGTTCTCTTTATGGCATAAAACGAGTAATAGAATTGTAGCAATAAGACAAAATAGGATTGCTTGAATACTGCCTTCTGGGCCAAATTCTCCTCCGGTTATTAATTCTGAACCTTGAATTTTGCTAATCAGTAAACTATTAGTTTTTTCGTTTCCAGATGTTATCGCACCATAGAATCCTGATTGCATAAAATTCCAAGCAAAATGTAATGCAATTGGAAACCATAAATTGCGACTATACATAAAAGCAGCACCAAGTAACAAACCAGCTTCAATGGCAATGCTTAATGCAGAAAGAAACGTGCTGCCTTGATTCGGTAAATGCAATGCTCCAAATAGAGTTGCAGAAATAAGTAAAGCATAATAACTTCCTAGCTTTTCTTCAATTAGTCTAAAAACAATACCACGAATTAATATCTCTTCAAGAATAGCAGTTGTGAAGGCTACAGTAAGTGGGATTATAATAAATGAAAAAGGATTTATAGAAGCAACAAAATAACCTCCATTTAAATAAATAATTAAAATAGTGAGAGACTGAAGAATCGCGCCAATTAAAGTTCCGAGAATTAAATTACGAGCAAGTCTGTTGGTAGATAATTCAGTTATTTTTCTTTTTTCATAATATTTAAAGAAAAGAGTGTAGCTGCCTATTGCTAAGATAGAAACGATAATGCCCTTGAGAAGATTTCTGTAGCTTTTGTCTAGAGATGTAAAGTTCAGTAATTTTTTTGCAATTTCTTGTCCTATGTTGACTATAAGAATGCATACAAGCAGAGAGAGGATTATTTTGATTATTGGGGAATTAAAAAATTTTTGTTTTGTAGTCAGGCTATTCATTTTTTTTGGTTTAAAAGTTAAGTTGGAGCAAAAGTATGCAGTAGTAAAACCAAAAAATAGAATGAAATTTGCCTGTCTTATAATTTTTGAAATTGTTTGGGTAAAAAACCAGTTTGACTTTTAAAGGTTCTTGTAAAATGACTCTGATCAGCAAAACCACATTGAAAACCAATTTCGGTGAGATTGCTTTGGTTGGATTCTATAAGTGTAAGGGAACGATTTATTTTGATTCGTCGCATATATTCTCCCAAAGTGCAACCAAAATACCTGGAAAAATGTTTAGAAATTGTAATGGGGTTTAAGTTCAAAACCTGTGCTAAATCTTGTAGGTTAGGGTTTTCGTTCCAGCAGTCGTTTAATAATTCATTAAGGCTTTTGACCCAAAACGGACTTTTTTCAAATTTTTCTAAATGAGAATGTGAGTTGGCTAATTGTACAAATAGCATATTAATTGTGTCGGCAGAAAATGTATCCGAAATCAAAGATTCTTTAAAAATCTTAAGAATCAAAAATTTGGTAAGCGTAGTATTTTGTACTGATTTTTCGATTATAGCTTCGCTAAGCTGTAGTTCCTTAATTAGATTTTCTTCGATCTCAATATTGATGTTTTTAGAAGGGAAAAGTGTATTCTGATTTAGGTGTAATTCATCGCTATGATAAAATAATAACGAGCCTGAAGTAACAGCTTTACTTGAGTTTTTTCTTCTTTCGGATGTACCACCTTTTAGGAAAAGAGTTATGTGGGCATTATCATGAGAATGCCAGCCTTCAAAGACCTTACTCTGATATTCCGTTTCTATAACTGCAATCCCTTGTGTATTGTTAAAGATTTTTTTGGTATTGCCTAAGTATTTCTCTTTTTCGAGTTCGTACATTTTTAGGATTGTTACTTGAAATTACAGCAACCAAATTACTACTTTATTTAATAAAATAATAAAAAGCGTTTTGTAATCTTTTACGCCTTAACAAAAAAATTATAGAAATATTAACGGTTTAATTCTAAACAATCTGTTTTATATTTAATTGTTTTGTAACAAAAAATAAATTATCACTACTAATTTATCAAAATCATTAAATAATTATTATGTACAAATTTTCAATGAAATCGGTATTCGCCGCATCTGCCTTTATGGTAGGAGTGAGTGGCTGTTTTGCGCAAGACGTATTAGTAAATTCACTTAAATTAAACGCTAGCGAAAAAAGTAAAGAGAACTTCAAATTTACCGAAGTAATTAACTTAGGGACAACATCGGTAAAAGCGCAAGGATCATCTGGAACATGCTGGAGTTATTCTACAAACTCATTCCTTGAGTCTGAAATGATTCGTTTAGGAAAACAACCTGTAGAATTGTCTCAGATTTTTTCTGCAAGAAATGTTTATGTAGACAAAGGGGTAAATTATGTACGTATGCACGGAGCAATTACTTTAGGTGATGGTGGAGCTTTGCATGATGTTATTAATATGTACAAAAAATACGGAACTGTGCCTAGAGAAGTTTATACAGGACTAAACTATGGAACAGACAAAAATAAATTTGCAGAAATGGGAGCTCTTATCGAAGGAGTTTTAACAGCTGTAGTTAAAAATCCAAACGGAGAATTAACACCAAACTGGCAAAAAGCATATGCTGCTGTTATTGATTCTTACTTAGGAAAAGTGCCGGAAAACTTTACTTACAAAGGAAAAAACTATACACCACAATCATTTGCTAAAGAGGTTGTAGGAATTAATCCTGACGAATATGTAGAGTTGTCTTCATTTACTACTTCTCCATATTATCAAAAAACAACTATGATGGTTCCAGACAACTGGTCATTAGATCAAGTATATAATGTAAAAGTAAATGATATGACAGATGTTATTGATAATGCTTTGAAAAAAGGATATACAGTTGCTTGGGCTACAGATGTAAGTGAAAAAAGCTTTAGCTGGAAAAACGGAGTTGCATATGTAGCGAATAAAAAGTTCGATGATATGACAGCCGATGAAAAAGCAGACATGTTTAATGGACCAAAAGCAGAGCCAGAAATTACTGCCGAAATGCGTCAGACTGCTTTTGATAATTATACAACAACCGATGATCACGGAATGCATATTATTGGTTTAGCCAAAGATCAAACAGGTAAAGAATACTATATCGTTAAAAATTCTTGGGGAGAAACAAATGACTATAAAGGCTTCTTGTTTGTGACCAAAAACTTCGTGAAGTATAAAACTACTGCTCTATTGGTAAATAAAGGCGGAATACCTGCTGAAATCGCTAAAAAACTAGGGGTTTAAGTTTAATCGGGTTCTCAAACTATAAAAAAAGCGTTGCAAGTAATTGTAGCGCTTTTCTTTTTAAATATGTCCTTAATGAATTAATTGTTTAGATAAAATGTATATTTGAAATCATTATATATTAAATGTTTTTTCTAGAGTATTGCAATGAGAGAGCATCAATTATTTAGATTTAGCCATTTTTATTACGTAAATACATAAAAGTAAGTAAGCATGAAAAGTCAGGAAATTATAGATCTTTTTCGACAATTTGAAGAAGTTACATCAAACATAGAAGGAGTTGAATGTTGGAGTGCAAGAGAATTGCAAAAATTATTAGGGTATAGTAAATGGGAAAATTTTGATAAGGTTATTAAAAAAGCAAAAGACGCTTGTGCAAATGCAGGAGAAGATGTCAATAATCACTTTCCTGATGTCGGGAAGGTGATAGAAGCAGGAAAAGGTGCTCAGCATTCTATTGATGATATTGCGCTAACTCGTTATGCTTGTTATTTAATTGCTCAGAATGGAGACAGTCGTAAAGAACAAATTGCTTTTGCTCAAAATTATTTTGCTGTTCAAACAAGAAGGGCAGAAGTAATTGAGCAACGTTTATTGGAATTTGAAAGAGTAAAAGCAAGAGAAAAACTTACTCAAACTGAAAAACAGCTTTCTGGAATATTATTTGAGCGCGGTGTTGATAATAAAGGTTTTGGAATAATACGTTCTAAAGGAGATCAGGCATTGTTTCGTTTATCAACATTGCAACTTAAGAAGAAAATGGGAATTCCGGATAATAGACCAGTTGCTGATTTTTTGCCTACAATAAGTATCAAAGCTAAGGATTTGGCAGCAGAAATGACTGGTTTAAATGTACAGAGTAAAGATTTAAAAGGCCAAAACAAGATCGAAAGTGAACATATTGAAAATAATAAAGCAGTAAGAAACATGCTTACACAAAGAGGGATTGTGCCTGAGAATCTTCCTAAGGATGAGGATGTTAAAAAAATACAACGGAAGTTAGATAGTGATGATAAAAAAGTACTAAAAGATGCTAAAAAGAAAAACAAATAAATGTAATTTTTTAATTCCATCGAATTCGACAGAATTAAAAATATGAGAAGTTTTAATAAAACGAAAAGCGTTGCAATTAATTGCAACGCTTTTTTTTGGTTTAAAGAAGGGGTGGGGAAGAATCTTTCTTTTATTGACAATAATATACTTCTACAAAGAATTATTTTCCTTTCAACAACTTTTCTAAATACTCCACTTTCTCTTTTTCAGCCAAAACCAAACGCTCATAAAGTTCTACAACTTTGTCAAGAGGATTGAATGTGCAGTTGTATGCATTTCCATTAATAAAACTGCCATCATGCAATGTATTTCCTATAATGTTTAAAACTGCTTCATCTGAAAAGTTTTTAATTGCTTCAGCTGAAACTCCTAATACTTCAGCGATTTTTTGAAGTTTTTCGTCATCAACAATTTCGCTTCCTTCAATATTAGAAATAGATTGCTGGCTTATGCCAATTGCTATTGCAAGTGCTTCTTGTTTCATTCCTCTAAGCTCTCTGATTCGGCTTATATTTCTTCCAATATGTTTTGGTTTTGTTACTGTGCTCATGGTTCAAAGATATTTAAAATTCTTGATAAATTATCTGCATGGTAAAACACAAGCTTGTCTTGGTTGGATACAATTTTGAATGTTTTGAAGCAGTATAATTTATTGTTTAATTGCAATTTGTTAAACAAAAATACAATTTTTCGGACAAGTAGTATTTAAAAGCAAAAAATATAAATATGCAAAAAGAAAATTATACTGTATCGCATCATGATGAGGTAATGGTAGCTGTAGCAAAATTCCTTTCAGAACTTTGGTTCGAAGGAGAGTTTAGAGATCAACCAGATTATTTAGCGGAAATTTTTGAAGATATCCTCAAAACAGAACTTGGTGATGACCTCGATCTGCGAACTAAAATGATAGGTTGTATCAAAACATGTAAGATGTTGGTAAAGGCACTTGAGCCGTTCTCTGATGCGCAAATAGAAGAAGCTTGTGTTAGAGTTCTTGAAGCTTAATTTTGTTTGTTGTGGGGCTTAATTTTGGTTTAATCGTGAAGTTATAAAGTTGAGCCGTTTTTTTTACCGCAAAGCCCGCAAAGTTTAAAAGCGCAAAGTTCGCAAAGCTTATCGATCAGGCTTTGCGAACTTTGCGAATTTCGATAACTATCAGGATTGTGTTCTTTGTTGTTATTGTCCATTTATCGCTACGATTAAAGGATAGTCATTTTTAATTATTACTTTTCTGTTTTTACAAATTTTGTTGATTGGATAATTTATAAATTTTCACGTATCCTATCTTTTGCTGGTTTCATACCGAGAGATCCATTGTCTGCAGACCAATGTAAGTATTCATTACGTAGTTTTCGCAAATCTTTTTGCTCTTGTAACTCTTGCTGGTAAGCTACAAACTGTTTATCACCAGCTTTTACCCCTTTATACTTTTCATGAATTGCTCCAAACCATTTAAATGTGTAAGGCTCACCATCACCTAAAACATACTCTCGCAAACGCTTTTTCACCCGCATAAGCAAGGCATCGTTAGTAATGCTATATTTATCAATTTCTATTTTATCTATTTTAAACGGAACTTTTTGTGTTGCTATGGCTGATTCTGCCATAAAATGCAATGGGATGTAACTGTAGTTTTTGCTTAACTCTCGTGTGCCTTTAAGTTCATGCTTTGGTCCAAAAAAAGAAACCTCTAATTGGTTTTCTAAATACCAAGACTCTGCTATTAGTTTCTTTGAAAATTCTTTTAGTTCGTCCTTAAAATTTTTCTCAATAACCTTTACTAGTTCAGCACCATCATTGTAACTTCCGCCAACATCAGAATGCACACCAGGAAATTCTCTTTCTTTTCCAACTCTTGTTTTGGTAAGCGAAAAATTGGCTCTATGTTCATCAGCAGCGGTAAAGTGCATGACTGTTTTTGCCCGAGATAGATTGTTTAGTTCTATTTCGGTTGCATCATTATCAAAATCTGGATTAACACTTATTCCTGGCGAGTAAGAAGACACAGTATCAAAAAGACCTAGAAAACGAACTCTTACCACATCTATCGTGATATTGTCTTTGGCTAAATAATACCCAAAATAACCTCTTTTATTTTTAAATTTAACAGCCGATAGATCTGATCTTTTCTCAATTTCATCCAAAAAAACTCGGGCTGCTGCTGCACCTCGACTGAAACCAAAAACATCTAAATTAAGTATTTTTACTTTGTTATTTTTACTTTTTTCAGCTACTTTTTCAGCTACTTTTTCAGCTACTTTCTCAGCTAACTTTTCACAGCCTTCTTGTACTTTTCCTAATATGCCTGTGCCACTGGTAATAAAACCTGTTCCAAAACCGGCCCCTAATGGGGAGTCTCCTTTTTCAGCCTCCGTGCCAATACCATCAACATATACAGCCAAATTTTTAGGATAAGCATCATGAAGCCGTGCAACATTAGACCAGGCATTATAATAGCTACTACTGGTTTTGCCTTGTCCGCTTTTTCGATATGCTTCTGCAGAAATGGTTTCTTCAGGTGTTAATTTTTCACCCCTAGACCTTTTATCATAATACTCTTTGGCATTGGTGTTGTTTTTATTGTTATTGGTACCATCAAAAAAAATACCGATGGTTAGTTCCGTAACTTTATCTTTTTTTTAGGAGGAGTATAATTTCCAAATATAACGCTCATAACTATTCGTATTTACCCGAATCTTGACAGATTTGGTTTAAATTATATGTTTTCTCAAATTGCTCTACATAAAAATTAGTTACCCATTTATCATCATCTCCTTTTGTTGGATCAATTTTTATAACCAATTCTACAGCCTTATTTTTATCAAGATCTTCTTTAAACAATTTTCTAATTTGATTTTTATCAAAATCTACTGGAATTTCATCCTCTCCACCTTCAAGATACTTTGCCCAATATTCTTTATCGTGGGTAAAAGCTATTCTAGAAACAAACTCTTGTTCTTGTTTGCCACTGCCTACAGACCAGAATATTTCAAAAGAAAAAGGAATTGCTCTATTTTTTAGCTCTATTGGTCTATCATACGGATTTTCAATTTCTCCGTTACACATTTTAATATACATTGAAGTTATTTTACTGCCTTCAGGTAAAATTACTCTGGGTTTCCAGTTGTATTTTTCACGATATTCCTCATAAACCTCTGGTGGTGGGTAACCGTATTGCTTAATCTGTTCTCGAATGTCTTTAGATATAGTACCATCGTAAGTTAGAGCCCTTTTCGCATAGTCCTCTTTAAACATATACTTCTCGTCTTTGCTAATAAGTTTCGGGTCTATAATGGTTTCATGAGCCTGAAATCGAGCTACTTCTACTTGCCTTCCATTTCCGGCAACCCAAACTACTACCATTCCTTTTGGAGCAAAGCCAATTTTTATATATTTATAAGGCACTGTTACTGCTTCTTCTCCTCTTTTAGCATAAAAACCCTCATCAAATAGCTGTTGTATTTTTTCTGTAGGGAGTTTCCATTCGCCTGTATAAAATTTATCATCGACATACGACAACCATGTCATATCAAGTCTATCTGGCAAGGGCGCTTTTATAAAATCTACACTACCCCAGCCACCCCAGCCAGAATTACTAAATCCTCCCATTTGGCTAAAAAAGTAACCTCCTGCTGCCCCTGTGTACACTTCTATAGGATATTCTCTTGGTGCAGAGATACTTGCTGACCACTCATACTTTTTTTCCATACATGAATTTATTGTTATTGCTAAAAGCAATAAAAGCATTGTTTTTTTTATCATTATCGGTCTGTGTTTTATTTGACATAAGAAAAAATGCCGATGGTTAGTTTCCTAACTTTGTCTTTTTTTTAGGAGGAGTATAATGTCCAAATATAACGCTCATAACTATTCGTATTTACCCGAATCTTGACAGATTTGGTTTAAATTATATTTTTTCTCAAATTGCTCTATGTAAAAATTAGTTACCCATTTATCATCATCTCCTTTTGTTGGATCAATTTTTATAACCAATTCTGTAGCCCTATTTTTATCAAGATCTTCTTTAAACAACTTTCTAATTTGATTTTTATCAAAATCCACAGGAATTTCATTTTCTCCACCTTCAAGATATTTTGCCCAATATTCTTTATCGTGTGTAAAAGCTATTCTAGAAACAAACTCTTGTTTTTGTTTACCACTGCCTACAGACCAGAATATTTGAAAAGAAAAAGGGATTGCCCTGTTTTTTTGGTCTATTGGTCTATCATACGGATCTTCCATTTCTCCATTACACATTTTAATATACATAGAAGTTATTTTACTGCCTTCGGGTAAGATCACTTTTGGTTTCCAGTTGTATTTTTCACGATACTCCTCATAAGCCTCTGGTGGTGGGTAACCGTATTGCTTGATTTGTTCTCGAATGTCTTTAGATATTACAAAATTGTTTTCCAATCTATGTTGACTATAACCATTTCTAAACATATACTTCTCATCTTTGCTAATAAGTTTGGGGTTAATAATTGTTTCATGAGCTTGAAAACGAGCTATTTCAACTTGTTTTGTAATTCCGGCAACCCAAACTACTACCATTCCTTTTGGAGCAAATCCAATTTTTATATATTTATAAGGCTCTGTTTCTGCTTCTTGTCCTCTTTTAGCATAAAAACCCTCATCAAATAGCTGTTGTATTTTTTCTGTAGGGAGTTTCCATTCGCCTGTATAAAATTTATCATCAACATACGACAACCATGTCATATCAAGCTTATCAGGTAAGGGCGCTTTAATAAAATTTATACTACCTGAGCCGCCCCAACCAGAGTTACGAAATCCTCCCATTTGGCTAAAAAAATAACCTCCAACTGCTCCTGTGTACACTTCTACAGGATATTCTCTTGGTGCAGCAATATTTGCTGACCACTCATACTTTTTTTCCATACATGAATTTATTGTTATTGCTAAAAGCAATAAAAGCATTGTTTTTTTTGTCATTATCGGTCTGTGTTTTATTTGACATCAGAAAAAATGCCGATGGTTAGTTTCCTAACTTTGTCTTTTTTTTAGGTGGCGTATAATGTCCGAATATAACGCTCATAATTATTCGTATTTACCTGTTCTTGTTACCTTTTCTTTTATCTCATATCGTTTTCCATCTTGTTCTAAATATAAATCAGTAACTCGCTCTGATTTTATCTCAACATTCGGATCAATTTTTATAACCAACTCGACAGCCTTATTCTTATCAAGATCTTCTTTAAACAATTTTCTAATTTGATTTTTATCAAAATCTACTGGAATTTCATTCTTTCCACCTTCAAGATATTTTGCCCAATATTCTTTATCGTGTGTAAAAGCTATTCTTGATACAAATCGCTGTTCTTGCTTTCCGCTTCCTATTGACCAGAAAATTTGAAAAGAAAAAGGAATTGCCCTGTTTTTTTGGTCTATTGGTCTATCATACGGATCTTCCATTTCTCCGTTACACATTTTAATATACATTGAGGTTATTTTGCTACCTTCGGGTAAGATCACTTTTGGTTTCCAGTTGTATTTTTCACGATACTCCTCATAAGCCTCTGGTGGTGGGTAACCGTATTGCTTGATTTGTTCTCGAATGTCTTTAGATATTACAAAATTGTTTTCCAATCTATGTTGACTATAACCATTTCTAAACATATACTTCTCATCCTTGCTAATAAGTTTCGGGTCTATAATGGTTTCATGAGCCTGAAATCGAGCTACTTCAACTTGTTTTGTAATTCCGGCAACCCAAACTACTACCATTCCTTTTGGAGCTAAGCCAATTTTTATATATTCATAAGGCTCTGTTACTCCTTCTTCTCCTCTTTTAGCATAAAAACCCTCATCAAATAGCTGTTGTATTTTTTCTGTAGGGAGTTTCCATTCGCCTGTATAAAATTTATCATCAACATACGACAACCATGTCATATCAAGCTTATCAGGTAAGGGCGCTTTAATAAAATTTATACTACCTGAGCCACCCCAACCAGAGTTACGAAATCCTCCCATTTGGCTAAAAAAATAACCTCCAACTGCTCCTGTGTACACTTCTACAGGATATTCTCTTGGTGCAGCAATATTTGCTGACCACTCATACTTTTTTTCCATACATGAATTTATTGTTATTGCTAAAAGCAATAAAAGCATTGTTTTTTTTATCATTATCGGTCTGTGTTTTATTTGACATCAGAAAAAATGCCGATGGTTAGTTTCCTAACTTTGTCTTTTTTTTTAGGAGGAGTATAATTTCCAAATATAACGCTCATAACTATTCGTATTTACCTGTTCTTGTTACCTTTTCTTTTATCTCATATCGTTTTCCATCTTGTTCTAAATATAAATCAGTAACTCGCTCTGATTTTATTTCAACATTAGGATTAATTTTTATAACCATTTCTATGATCTTATTTTTATCAAGATCTTCTTTAAATAGTTTTCTAATTTTATTTTTATCAAAATCTACTGGAATTTCATTTTCTCCACCTTCAAGGTATTTAGCCCAATATTCTTTATCGTTTGTAAAAGCTATTCTAGAAACAAACTCTCGTTCTTGTTTACCACTGCCTACAGACCAGAAAATTTGAAAAGAAAAAGGAATTGCTCTGTTTTTTTGATCTATGGGCAAATCATAAGGGTCTTCCATTTCTCCGTTACACATTTTAATATACATTGAAGTTATTTTACTGCCTTCGGGTAAGATCACTTTTGGTTTCCAGTTGAATTTTTCACGATACTCCTCATAAACCTCTGGTAGTGGGTAACCGTATTGCTCGATCTGTTCTCGAATGTCTTTAGATATTACAAAATTGTTTTCCAGTCTATGTTGACTATAACCATTTCTAAACATATACCTTTCGTCTTCACTAATGAGTTTTGGGTCTATAATGGTTTCATGAGCCTGAAATCGAGCTACTTCAACTTGGTGTCCTGCTCCCATAACCCAAACTACCACCATTCCTTTTGGGGCAAGGCCTATTTTTATGATACTGTAGTTATCTCTTTCCGAATCAGAGTCTGGTCTGGAATGAAAACCCTCATCAAATAGCTGTTGTATTTTTTCTGTAGGGAGTTTCCACTCGCCAGTATAAAATTTATTATCGATATACGACAACCATGTCATATCGAGATTCTCGGGTAAAGTAGCCTTTATGCTGTTGTCGCCTACTCCGCCTCCCCAACCAGTGTTACTAAATCCTCCCATTTGGCTAAAAAAATAACCTCCTGCTGCTCCTGTGTACACTTCTACAGGATACTCTCTTGGTGCAGAAATACTTGCTGACCACTCATACTTTTTTTCCATACATGAATTTATTGTTATTGCTAAAAGCAATAAAAGCATTGTTTTTTTTATCATTATCGGTCTGTGTTTTATTTGACATCAGAAAAAACCTGAATTTCTATAATCTATCCTATATTAAAGATTCTTACTCTTTACTATGGAAGCTTACTTTTTATTCGAAATCAAATTTAGATTCTCCTTCGAGGCTTCAAATTTTAAAATTGCTTTAAATGCTATAATGAAAATAATTGAAGTCTATTTTTTTTTTTAGAACTCTCTCTATTTTGTTTGACTAGTATGAACAGAAAAAGAGATATTTTTAAAATGAGTTAGAATTCTTCTTTTGTACTAAAATAAAGTGTTTTTTATTTGCTTCTTATTATGAAGTCAGTGAAGATTTGTAATCAATTTTATACGAATATATAACTACAAATGAAATAAACAAATTATTTTGTACTATTTTTCATAAAAAAAAAACAATAAAACCGCTGTGGTGTGTGTGAATTTAGCGATTGCTTAATGTTGCAGAGGATTTTGAGGCTAACTAATATTTTAATCCTCTCCTGATATTTAAAAAGGATATAATCTACCCCAAGAATCGAAATATCTTCGAAAACACAAAAGATATAATCATTGGTTTTGTTAAGCTAATAAAAAGGCATGAAAAAGTAAATCAATCATAGATTCTAATACTTCAGCGGAATCGTTCAATACTAAAATAAAAGTATTTAGACTTATACGAGTAAGAAATATTGAGTTTTCCTTTTGGCTAACTAATATAGTTGCTTAATTTCTACAGCTCCACAGGTTTTCGTGTTGATTCGTTAATTATCAGTCAATCTTAAGCTATTTTGATAATATTAAGTACTAATGCTTCAGTTGAATCTTTTAACGCTAAAGTAAAGGTCTTTAGAAGTCAATTTAGAGGAGTACGAAAAGTGGATTTCTTCTTATTCAGATTATCTAATATTTTTGCTTGATCCCTAACTTTTGTACTTGATCCCACAAATGCTTCAGCAGAATCTTTTAATGCCAAAATAAAAGCATTTAGATCTCAATTTAGGGGAGTGAGAAATGTAG
This sequence comes from Flavobacterium sp. 140616W15, assembly GCF_003668995.1. Lineage (NCBI taxonomy): Bacteria > Pseudomonadati > Bacteroidota > Flavobacteriia > Flavobacteriales > Flavobacteriaceae > Flavobacterium > Flavobacterium sp. 140616W15. The sequence goes on along the minus strand of NZ_CP033068.1, from coordinate 3,885,972 downwards.
ATTTCTTTTTATTCAGATTGTCTAATCTTTTTGCCTAATCCCCAACTTTTGCTCCTGATCCTTTTTAACCGCAAAGCCCGCAAAGTTAAAAAAAAGCAAAGTTCGCAAAGCTTATCGATGATCAAGCTTTGCGAACTTTGCGTAAATCCTTGCGCTTTCCTTTGCGTTTAAAGAATAGGTGTGATGTAAACAAAAAAAAAGACCATCATTTCTGATAGTCTTTTTTGCTCCCTCTCTTGGGCTCGTTCCGATAGCTATCGGAACAAGGTCCCTCTGATTAAGAGTATTTCGATAATAGCTTTTCTGTAATTTCAGGATATTTTTTAAATTAAGGAGGTATGTTTTGCTTTTCATGCTTTTTATGTGTTTTTCAATTTTTCTAGCTTGTTCAATGTTAATGCATAGAATAGAATAAAATAATATCCAATCATTTGCAATTTTGGTATGTGAATTTTTAAACTGACCAGAGTTGTGCCATTGTATTCTAATTTGAATATCTGAAGTTTCTCCAATATAGTAGGTTTCTTTGCTTGGAGAGTAAATAATGTAAACAAAGTGCATAAAGAATAGATTGGCTGAATAAGGTACAAAAAAAAATACCACTTACAATTTGTAAGTGGTATTTTGAAGCTCCCTCTCTTGGGCTCGAACCAAGGACCCTCTGATTAACAGTCAGATGCTCTAACCAACTGAGCTAAGAAGGAATCACCTTAAAGGTAAATATGTTTGCTAAAAAAAAGTTGCTCCCCCTCTTGGGCTCGAACCAAGGACCCTCTGATTAACAGTCAGATGCTCTAACCAACTGAGCTAAGGAGGAAGTTGTTGTTCTTTTTAGCGAGTGCAAATATAGAAGGTTTTTTCCTTTCTAAAAAATTTTTTCGCACTTTTTATTTATTTTTTTTACTTCCCAACAATTGCTTTGTAAATGTCGTTACCGTTAGCAAACAAAAGCAATGAGATAAGTAAGACAAAGCCAACCATTTGCGCATTTTCAAGGAATTTATCGCTTGGTTTTTTTCCACTAACAATTTCGTATAATAAAAACATCACATGACCACCATCTAGTGCCGGAATAGGCAATAAATTCATAACTCCAAGCATAATTGACAAAAGTGCAGTGATAGACCAGAATACTTCCCAGCTCCAAGTACTAGGGAAAATGTTGTAAATAGCCGCAAAACCACCTACTTGTTTGTATGCTTTAGTTTCTGGATTAAAAATCATTTTTAATTGTTTACCATAACCAACTAATTGATCTTTTCCTTTTTCAATCCCAACAGGAATCGATTCAAGGAAACCGAATTTTTTAGTGCTCACTTTATAGTAACCTAATTTCTCCAACGAATCCATTCCTAGAGTACCAACATTTACACCAAGTTTTCCTTCTTTTGTAACAATAGCAGTAACAGGAGTCTCTTTTTGGTCTCTTAAAACTACGGCAGGAATTGTTTTTCCTTTATTAGTTTCTAGTATTGCTTTTACTTCGTCATAATATTTTACTTTTTGACCGTTAAGAGAAATAACCAAATCTTTTGGTTGTAATTCTTTGTTTGGAGACTCTGCAGCAATATTTCCAATTACAAATGGCATTCTGATAGAAACAAGCGGACTTTTTTCATGCTTTGATAATTGGTCAACAAGATCATTTGGCATGTTGATAGTTTGCTCAACGCCATTTCTATCAATAAGAACTTGCTTAGACATCACTAAATCCATGTTTAGCTGACTGTCAAAATTGGCTACTTTTTTACCGTCTATAGCAAGAATTTTATCGCCAGTTTTAAAACCAGCTTTAACCATAACAGGATTTTCAATCGAGAGACCATCTTTTATGTCGGCATTGGCGACATAAGTTTCGCCATAAGCAAAAGCCATTCCTATATAAATAATAAAAGCAAGAATAAAGTTTACAGTAACTCCACCCAACATAATAATTAAACGTTGCCAAGCTGGTTTAGAGCGGAACTCCCAAGGTTGCGGAGGTAAAGCCATTTGTTCCTTGTCCATACTTTCGTCGATCATTCCAGAGATTTTTACATAACCACCTAGAGGTAACCATCCGATTCCGTATTCAGTGTCGCCGATTTTCTTTTTTAGAAGAGAAAATTTTACATCAAAAAATAAATAGAATTTTTCGACTCTTGTTTTAAATAGTTTTGCAGGGATAAAATGCCCTAATTCGTGAAGAATAATAAGTAATGATAAACTCAATAAAAATTGAGAAAGCTTGATAACTATATCCATTGTTTAATTTTTGTTCTTAAATAACGCACAAAAGTAACGTTTTCTATTTTAATTCGTAGTGCAATATAAGTTATAAGGTTTTAAATGTTTGTTAATTAATAAACATTTAAATTTCTTGTTTTGCTAAGATGCAGTAACTTTACTTTTTGAACACTATGTAAAGTATTAGTAGTGTAAAACCATTAAAAGTTACATTGTATGGCATCAGTATTGTTTTCTCCACTTTCTATAAAAAAAATTACTTTAAAGAACAGAATCGTTATCTCACCAATGTGTCAGTACTCTGCTGTTGATGGTTTTGCCAACGATTGGCATCTGGTACATTTGGGTGCTCGCGCCAGTGGAGGTTCGGGATTGATAATTCAGGAAGCAACTGCAGTTTCACCCGAAGCAAGGATTTCGCCTCAGGATTTAGGATTGTGGAATGATGAACAGATAGAAAAATTGAAAGTTATTAATCAATTTATTGTTTCTCAAAATGCAATTCCTGGAATTCAAATAGCACATGCCGGACGTAAAGCGAGCGTTTCGGTGCCTTGGGAAGGCAATAAAAAGCTGGATATCGCTCAAGGCGGATGGCAAACCGTTGCTCCAAGTGCGATTCCATATCATGAAGACGAACCATTTCTTCCAGAAGCTCTAGATAAAATTGGAATCCAAAAAGTAATCTTCGATTTTAAAGCAACGACAAAAAGAGCAGTTGCGGCTGGATATCAGGTTTTGGAAATTCACGGAGCACATGGGTACTTACTACATCAATTTATGTCGCCATTAACTAATCTTAGAACGGATGAATATGGAGGTAGTTTCGAAAATAGAATCCGGCTTACTTTGGAAATCGTTGATGCAGTGCAAATAGAATGGCCTGTTGATTTGCCTTTATTTGTTCGTATTTCGGCAACTGATTGGGCAGCTGAAGGGTGGAGTATTGAGGAATCAGTGAAGCTTTCGGTAATTTTAAAATCCAAAGGGGTAGATGTTGTAGATGTTTCGTCGGGAGGATTAGTTTCGCACCAAAAAATTGTAATAGGACCAAGTTACCAAGTGCCTTTTGCCGAAAGGATAAAAAAAGAAACAGGAGTTTTAACGGGAGCTGTCGGTTTAATTACTAAAGCTAATCAGGCAGAAGAAATTTTGGCTAATGGTGAGGCCGACTTAATTTTGTTTGCCAGGGAATCACTTCGTGATCCGAACTTGGCATTGCATTTTGCATCGGAGTTAAACGCCGATATTCAATGGCCAAAACAATATGAAAGAGCTAAAATTTGATGAAACATTAATGTTTTTAGTTTGAACCATTAAGAGATTAAGTTTCATTAAGCTTTGAACTCAATTTTCTTCAATCTATTTAATCTTTGGTGAAAAAATAAATATTAACGGAGTTTCATTAATAAGGGGAACTTACAATTTCTTCATCTCTTAATGGTTAGAGAAAATAAAACATAATGTTTTTAGTTTGAATCATTAAGAGATTAAGTTTCATTAAACTTTGAACTCAATTTTCTTCAATCTATTCAATCTGTGGTGAAAAAATAAATATCAACTAAGTTTCATTAATAAGGGAAACTTAGATTTCTTCATCTCTTAATGGTTAGAGAAAATAAAACATAATGTTTTTAGTTTGAACCATTAAGAGATTAAGTTTCATTAAGCTTTGAACTCAATTTTCTTCAATCTATTTAATCTTTGGTGAAAAAATAAATATTAACGGAGTTTCATTAATAAGGGGAACTTAAATTTCTTCATCTCTTAATGGTTAGAGAAAATAAAACATAATGTTTTTAATTTGAATCATTAAGAGATTAAGTTTCATTAAGAGTGCATCTTAATTAATCTCCTACTTGGTTTGAAAAATTCTTTTAATCTTTTTTTATTAAGAACTTAATTTTTCTTAATATCTTAATGGTTAGAAGAAAACTTAATCTGTGAAAAAAAAATAACATAAAATGCAAAAAATAAAAACAGCACTATTATCATACGGAATGTCGGGAAAAGTTTTTCACGCACCATTTATCGCTATTCATCCAAGATTTGAACTTGTGGGTTCTTGGGAAAGAAGCAAAAAACTTATACAGGAAGATTACCCAACAGTTAAAAGCTATCCAACTATCGAAGATGTTCTTGCAGACGACATCGATTTGGTTATTGTAAATACGCCTGTTGAAACCCATTACGAATATGCCAAAAAGGTATTAGAAGCTGGTAAACATGCTATAGTCGAAAAAGCATTTACAACTACTGTAGCTCAGGCTCAGGAATTGGCTGATTTAGCTAAAGCAAAAGGATTAAAATTAGCTGTTTTTCAGAACAGAAGATGGGATAGTGATTTTAAAACGGTTCAAAAAGTTGTTAAAGATGGTGTTTTGGGAGATATAGTCGAAGCTGAATTTCATTTTGATCGTTATAATCCGTCGTTGAGTATTAAAACACATAAAGAAACTGCTAATTCGGGAGCAGGAATTTTAAAAGATTTAGGACCACATTTAATAGATCAGGCTTTGCATTTGTTTGGATTCCCAAAATCAGTTTTTGCTGATATCAGGACTACACGTGAAAACTCATTGGTAGATGATTATATGGATTTACTATTGTATTACAATGACTTTAGAGTTCGATTAAAAGCAAGTTTCTTTGTTAGAGAAGCCAATCCAGCGTATGTTGTTCATGGAAAGAAAGGATCGTTTTTAAAACCTCGTGGTGATGTTCAGGAAGATGATTTAAAACTAAGTAAAATACCAAATTTAGCTTGTTGGGGAACAGAGTCCGAAGCGCTAAAAGGACTTTTGCATACTGAAATTGAGGGCAAAATCGTCAAAGAAAAAATTCCAACTTTTCAGGGTAATTATTATGATTTTTTTGATGGAGTTTACCAATCGATTACAACAAATACAGTAGAACCTGTTACTGCCGATGATGGCGTTAAAACGATGACAATCATTGAAGCCGCTATTGCGAGTAATGCCCAAAATAAAGTGATTGATTTGTAGTTATTTAACTCTTTTCGGATGGAACGTGAATTAAACTTGTTTTTCTTCCGTTCCTAAGTTCAATGTCATTCAAGTTAAGCTTTTTTACTAATAAATTTTCTCGCCGAGTCGCCAAGTCACTAAGTTATGTACGTTTTCTTAGCGACTTGGCGAGAGACTTATTTAGGAAAGTATTGCAGACATATCTTTGACTTAAGAAGATTGTCCGAAGCTTCACGATTGGGACTGTTTTAAAAAATTTGCGTTTCACTTAATTTATAAACAATAACGTTATAAATCATTTTAACAGGTTGAGTTAAATTAATCAAAAGAATGAATTTTGTAATTTTGCCCAATCAAACCCTAAATAATTCATTTTGATAGATTTAAACTTCATTGGCAGATTTAAGACCAAAGCAAAATTTAAAAAAACGTATAAAAATGTAAAAGCATCGTATCTAAATCGAATTCGCTTTGCGGTAGGTATGTTTTATTTTGCAATGGGTTTGTGTTTTGCTACTTGGGCAAGCCGAATTCCAGATATTAAAACGGCTTTAAGTCTAAGCGAAGGACAATTAGGATCTATTTTGTTTGCATTACCATTAGGTCAATTGGTTGTTATGCCTTTTTCAGGTAAGCTAGTAACTAAATTCGGAAGTCATAGAATTCTTATTCTTTCATTATTATTTTATGCTTTTAGTTTAACCAATCTAGGTTTAGCTACTGCGTCATGGCAATTATCACTTGCATTGTTTGTATTTGGAATATTCGGGAACTTAGCCAATATTGCTGTAAATACTCAGGGAGTATATACAGAGGTGCTTTTTAAGAAAACAATAATGTCTTCTTTTCACGGTATGTGGAGTTTTGCTGGTTTTTCAGGAGCTTTAGTCGGATTAGGAATGCTTGCTTTAAAATTTACACCATATTATCATTTTGTAATTGTAGCAGGAATTGTATTGGTTATGATCGCTTTTAATTATAAATTTTTGATTAAAGCGAAAGAAAAAAATAAAGTAAAAGTAGAAGAGAAGAAAAAGAAACTCTTTACAAAACCTGACAGTTCGCTTATTTGGTTGGGAGTAATTGGATTTTGTTGCATGGCGAGCGAAGGAGTTATGTTTGATTGGAGTGGTGTTTACTTTAAAGATGTTGTAAAAGCTCCTGGAGCGTTGGTAATTTTAGGATATACTTCGTTTATGATAATGATGGCAAGTGGTCGTTTTCTTGGTGACGGACTGATTCTTAAATTTGGAAGAAAGAAAGTGCTACAAATTAGCGGATTAGTTATATCAGTCGGACTTTTTACCTCAGTGTTATTTCCATATATAATTCCATGTACGATTGCCTTTATGTTTGTTGGACTTGGTGTTTCTACAGTCGTGCCAACATTGTATAGTGTAGCAGGGAAAAATCCAACAGTTCCTGCTGGAGAAGCTTTAACGATAGTTTCGAGTGTAAGTTTTCTTGGGTTTTTAATGGGCCCACCTGTTATTGGTTACATTGCCGAAGTTTTTGGTCTTCGATTTTCTTTTGCATTTATTGGTGTTTTCGGTTTCTTCATCGCTTTTATGGTTTCTAGAATAAAGGCTATAGAATAGAGAAACATACTTTTTAAAACGTAACTTCTAATACTATTTTTTGTTTTTAATTTAAAATTTTGCAAGAAAAATAATATATATTGTTTTTCTTGCGTATATTTGGCGCTTACAAAATATAGTAAAATTCTTATTTTTCTGTAAATATTTAGATACCACTTTTCCAAAACATTTCTTGATTGTTGTTATAAGCTGAAGGTTTATCATCTCAAATTATTCCACAATCAAAACTTTAATCCTTTGACTTTACTAATTAAAGAATCTGAGATAGTTAAATAGAATGTGTATGAAAAAGTGTATAACTGTAATTTTATTGATTTTCCAATTAATGACTGTTATTGCGCAGAACGAAACTGGTTTCTCTGGAAAGGTAGTTGATATGAAAACACAAAAACCACTTCAACATGTTGTGGTTAGTATTCAAAACTCAGCAATTATGCAATTGACGGAGAGTGATGGTACATTTAAGTTGGTTTTGCAATCAGAAGGAAATCAATTGCTATTGTTGCATAGTCAGGGATATAAAGATTTATTATTTCCAATAAAAGTTGTTTCTGGAGAAATGATAGATTTAGGTGTTTTAGTTTTAGAAGAGGATAATCAAATCGGATCAGAAGCGTTCATGATTTCTTTGTCGGAAAACGACTTAAATGATGACAATTCTAGTTCCGAAAATACTTCAGGACTTTTACAATCTTCACGTGATGCCTTTATACAGGCATCAGCTTTTAATTGGGGTCAAGCACGTTTTAGAATGCGCGGGTTGGATAGTCAACATGCTACGATGACTATCAATGGAGTCACAATGAATAAAATGTACGATGGTAGACCACAATGGGGAAATTGGGGAGGTTTAAATGATGCTACACGGAATCAGGAATTCTCAGTTGGAGTTGCAACCTCAGATTATACTTTCGGAGGGATTCTGGGAACACAACAAATTAATGCACGAGCTTCAATCTATAGGCCAAGTTCTCGAATTACATTTTCGAGTAGTAATACAAATTATAGTTTTCGAGTAATGGCTACTTATGCTACAGGTTTAATGCCTTCGGGATGGGCTTATGTCATTTCGGCAGGAAAACGTAAGGCAAATGAAGGTTTCTTTGAAGGAACAAACTACGATGCAGATTCTTTTTTTATGAGTATCGAAAAGAAATTAAACACTCAACATTCTTTTAATTTTACAGGCTTTTATACTCCAAATTCTAGAGGGAAAAATTCACCCAATACAGATGAAGTAACTCAGCTTACAAGTAAGCGATATAATTCCTATTGGGGCTGGCAAGGCGGAAAGAAAAAAAATGCCAGAATTAAAAGAGTGGAAGAACCCGTTTTAATGTTGAACCATTTTTTTAGAATTGATGATAAAACAACTCTAAATTCAAGTATAACATATCAGTTTGGGAAAGTAAGTAATAGTAATATAGATTATCAAAATGTAAATAGTCCAGATCCAACACATTACCGTAAATTACCAAGTTATTATACTTCTGTATATGCAAAAGATCATGGAGAATATCCAGGCAGTTTTATTCCAGATTATCAAAATGCTAAAAAAAATGAAATCCTATTTATTACAAATTCACAAATAAATTGGAATGAATTATATCGAGCAAATCAAATGCTAACAACAAATTCAAGCAAAAGTGTTACTGGTTATGTGCCAGCACAAAGTAGCTATATTTTGTATGAAGGCAGAACTGATGATAAAACAATATCTTTTAATTCTAATGTGAATTCCCAATTAACAGAAAATATTTTCTTTAATGGTGGAATAGCATTCAGAAATTTAAAATCACATAATTACCAATTGCTTACGGATTTATTAGGGGGTTTGTATTTTGAAGATATCGATTTGTTTTATAAAGGTGACCAGTCACAATCGGATTTAAAGAATCCCAATAGGAGGGTTGGAGTTGGAGATTCTTACAGATATAATTATAATTATCTAGCCAATACAATTGATTTTTTTACGCAATTTAAATTCACTTATCGTAAAGTCGATTTTTATCTTGCTCAAGCTTTCTCTAGTTCGACTTATCAAAGAGAGGGTTTATATCAAAATGGAATTTATGTTACTAATTCTTTCGGGAAAAGTAAGAAAGTAAATTTCGAAAATTTTGCTTTCAAAGGAGGTTTGACTTATAAAATATCAGGAAAACAATGGTTGTTTATTAATGGAGCTTATTTAACTCAAGCACCTACAATTAGAAATACGTTTCCTAATGCACGACTAAATAATAGTGTTGTAGATGGGATAGAAAGTGTGAATATTAGTAGTATTGAAGGGAATTATATTTTCCATTCGCCTAAGATAAAAGCACGACTTACAGGATATTATTCTTTGATAAAAAATGCAACACAAACTTCCTTTTTTTATGCTGAAGGAATTTTTGATAATGGGGCTGGTTTCGATAACACAAATGCATTTGTAAGTCAAACATTAACTCATCTGAATAAAAAAAATATTGGAGTCGAGCTGAGTTTTGAACATCAAATCTTACCGACTTTTAAAACTATTTTGTCTCTAGCCTACGGTCAATATACTTATGATAGCAATCCTAATGTTATTGTTGTAGATAATGCAAGAGTATCTTTAGAAAACAGCAATCCTGTCTTTAATTTTGGGAATGCAACATTGAAGAATTATAAACAGCCTGGAATGCCCCAGCAAGCTTATTCATTAGCAGTTGAATATCGTAATCCTAAGTATTGGTGGATCGGAACTAATATAAATTATCTAGCAAACTCTTATATAGATGTTTCTCCAATTTCTAGAACAGCTCAGTTTTATATTAATCCCAAGAGTGGTTTTTCTTTTCCAGAAGCCTCGCCAGAAAGAGCAAAAATAATATTGAAACAAGAAAAATTTGATCCGATTAGGTTATTAAATATTACAGGAGGGAAATCATGGCGTGTTCGCCGAAAATACATATCCCTGTTTGTGAGTATTAATAATGCATTGAATAAAACATATAAAACAGGAGGTTTTGAGCAGGCAAGAAATGCAAATTTTCGCCGATTAGACCAGCAACAATCAAGCGGTACGCCTTCGTTTGGTCCAAAATATTTTTATGGATACGGGAGATCTTATTTTGGGAACTTAGCAATTAATCTATGAATTTTAAAAAAGTGTTTACTATGAAAAATAGATACAGCCCTTTAGTATTTTCTATAATATCTCTAATATCTCTTGTTTTTTTAAGTTGCGTGGAAGATGAAACGTCTATTCCAGAACTTATGTGCAACCAACCGGATTTAGCCATAAACACATCAGTTGTTGAGGTTCGTAATAATACAAATCCTGTTGCTGCTAAATATTTGTACGATGATATCATGGAAGGCTATGTGATTTCTAGTGATGAATCGGGTAATTTTTTTAAAACAATATCTATTCAAACACTTCCTGCTAAAAATGTCGTTACTCAAGGATTTAGTATTGGTGTTGATGCAACAAATACATATATAAATTATAGAGTTGGAAGAAAGGTATTTATTAAATTAAAAAATCAATTTACTGATATAAATTATGGAAGTTTACGAATAGGGAGCTTGTATGTTAATGCCTATGGAAATACTTCAGTTGGAAGAATTGACCAAAATGATTATAAAAATGTACTCAATGCTTCTTGCGAAGTTATTGATGAGAATAAGTTGATTCGTTCGCTTTCGATCTCAGAATTATTGAATGATAATAATATTAATACTTTAGTTGAATTAAGTAATGTTCAATTTTCAGATGCAGCTATGGGGCGTCATTATTTTGAAGAAAGTAATAATATTGGCGGTGCAACCAATTGGAATTTAAGAGATAAATCTGGGAATCAAGTTATTTTTAGAACGAGTAGATACGCTAATTTTGCAAGTAAGTTAGTGCCAAAAGGGAGCGGAACAGTGAGAGGAATTTTGACAAAATACGGTTCAGACTATCAAATTATGATACGATCTGAGAAAGATATATCGATGGAAGGAAAACGTTCTGTTCCGTTTTTTTCAGAAGACTTTCAAATGGTACAGAATAATGTAAACTTTAGCCTGCCAGGTTGGAGTAATATAGTTGAGAAAGGAACTAAATTATGGAAAAGTACCGTTTTTGCAGGCAATGGTTATGCTGAATTTAACACAACAGGTACCACAGCAGCTGAAATCGTTGCATGGTTGGTCTCTCCAAAGATAAATATAGATGATTATAAAAATGCAGTATTGTCATTTAGAAGCGCGCAACATGATTTAAAAGTTGATTCTCCATTGAATTCTTTAGAAGTTTATGTGTCAACTAATTTTGATGGTTTTAATGTCGCTAATGCTGAATGGACTAAGTTAGAAGCAATACTTCCTACATTATCTACTCCTGTTCGTCAATTTATAAGTTCGGATCGTATTGATTTATCCTCCTATTCAGGAAATATTCATATTGCTTTTAAGTATGTTGGATCAGGAAAGGATAAGATACTTAACGGCGCTTTTATGGTAGATGATGTTGTAATTGTAGGAGATAAGTAAAGGTTGTATGTGGAGTTGCATATTTATAAATAAACATAAGTGTCTAGTGTTCAGTTAATATTAGATAGCTTGTTTTTAAAATCTATAATAAGGTTTCGTTTTTTGGTTGTGAAAACAGTATTTTTTCTATGTTTTTTGTATTTTGGTCATCCCAAATCGATATAAATACCATGATGAAAAATTACTTCATTGCCATTTTTATGATGGCTTTTTCATGTTTGATCCACAGTCAAGATCAGCAAATTAAGTTAAAACAAATAAATGTCGTTAAGACAAATTACCGCGATTCAAAAAGTGGTGAAATTGAGAATAAAACGGTTTTGTTCCAAGACGGTAAGCTTCTAACCATAAAAACATCAGATGTTGTACATAGTTTTTTTTACAATTTGAAAGGGCTTTTGGATATGACAGTAAAAGAGAGAATAGGTAGTAACTGGAAAGAAGTTGTAAAATATAGTTACGACAAAGATGATAGGATTACTAAGTTCATGAAAAAGTACGATGAAAACGGCGAGACTGTAACTAAGACAGTAACGATGAGTTATGAAGGAGCAAGAATTAAAGTAATAACCAAAAAAAGCAATATTCATACCATACTGGAAGATATTGAATATGTAGTTGAAAATGGACTTGTCATAAGACGTTCTTCTAGAGATAGAAATCAACAGATTTTTAATAAAATTGAATATGTATATTCTAATGATAATGTAGTACGTCACAAAGGAGTTCTGGGTGAAAAAATGATTAATAGTTTTACTTTTGATGATAAAAAATCAGTTGATTTATTGATTGTACAAAATTTATTTGGTCCAAATTATAAAGTTATTGTACCGTTAATCTCTTTTCATGAAGATGAATTTAGCTTTGAATCCATTTCTTATAATAATGAATTGGCATTTGCTCCTTCTACAACAAATTACACAGGAGTATCAGGAAAATATAAGTATAATGTATTGAATTATCCAATTTCATCTTCTTTTTTAGAGCAAAATGGAATTGTAAAAATTGATAAAACATATATTTACGAATAGGAATTATTACTTATTACCAATTGAAGTCTTTGTTTTTGTATTTAAAAAAATGCATCAATAGGCTTTAGTACCTTGCAAATCACTAAATTTGTAGCTTATTTAAAGTTATGTTAGAAAAAGAAGTACTAAATTTTGAGAAAACAGCCATTGTTGGGATTGTAACTCAAAATCAAAGTGAAGAAAAGTTAAATGAATATCTGGACGAGTTAGAGTTTTTGACTTATACTGCTGGCGGTGAAGTTATAAAACGTTTCACGCAAAAAATGGAACGTCCGAATCCTAAAACTTTTGTTGGAACTGGTAAAATTGACGAAATCAATCTTTTTGTAAAAGAGCATGGTGTTTCGACTTTGATCTTTGATGATGAATTGTCTCCTTCGCAACAAAAGAATATCTCTAAAATTATAGATTGTAAAATCCTAGATAGAACACACTTAATTCTAGATATTTTTGCTCAAAGAGCTGAAACTTCTTATGCAAGAACCCAAGTTGAATTGGCGCAATGTCAGTATTTACTACCTAGACTTTCTGGTATGTGGACTCACCTTGAGCGTCAAAAAGGGGGTATCGGAATGCGTGGACCTGGAGAAACAGAAATCGAGACAGACAGACGTATCGTTCGTGATCGAATTGCATTGTTGAAAGAAAAAATAAAAACTATCGATAAGCAAATGGGTGTGCAACGTAGTAATCGTGGCGCAATGGTTCGTGTGGCTTTAGTAGGGTACACAAATGTTGGAAAATCAACATTAATGAATGCTATTGGAAAAAGCGATGTTTTTGTAGAGAATAAATTGTTTGCTACATTAGATACAACAGTTCGAAAAGTAGTGATTAAAAACTTACCGTTCTTGCTTTCTGATACAGTTGGTTTTATTCGTAAACTGCCAACTCAATTGGTAGATTCATTCAAGAGTACATTAGATGAGGTTCGTGAAGCTGATTTGTTATTACATATTGTAGATATTTCACATCCAGATTTTGAAGATCATATTGAATCTGTTAATCAAACTTTGTTAGATATTAAGGCTCATGACAAACCAGTTATTATGGTTTTTAATAAGATAGATGCTTATAAGCATTTAACTATTGATGAGGATGATTTGATTACCGAAAAAACACCAAGACATTACACGATTGAAGAGTGGAAAACGACTTGGATGCATCGTTTAGGAGAGCAAAATGCTTTGTTTATCTCGGCAACAAACAAAGAAAATTTCGAAGAATTTAGAGAGCGAGTGTATGAGTCTGTTAGACAAATTCATATTACTAGGTTTCCGTATAATAAATTTTTGTATCCTGATTATAAGGATGCAATCGAAAAGGAAGATGAAGAATAAAAAAAGCGCTTGCAATTGCAAGCGCTTTTTTTGTGTTTTAGAATAAGTAATTTATTCCTAAGCCAAAAACTTCTCTGGTTTGAAATCCTTGAAAAGCATTGTCGTCATAAATTGCTTGAAACGACAAGTTAGTTGACAGGAATTTATTTATTTTCATTACAATATTTAATGAGTAATCAATATCGATATTTTGTGGGTCTTCTAGATAATTTGAATATAGGTTTAAAATATTTTCAGCAGAAACGTTGGTCATTATATCAAGTTTGTAATATGCCGAAGCGTAGAAACCTAATTCATAGCGCATCGTTTTGTTTGCTTTAACGCCAAAATAAGACTCGTCTACGTATCCAATATCAGATGTGTATAGTTTGTCTACAAAGGTCATTTTTGAAGTCAGAGGGGCGAAATTTAGTTTTAGATTGTCGCTCTTTTTCCAAAAAATACCAGGACCAAACGTAAGATAGCCAGGAGACATGAAATTTGTGTTTTCAGTTCGTATTTCAGCGCCATTTGCATCTTGGCCATACACATATCCTTTTGTGAATTGTGTTCTGAAATTTACAAAAAAGGAGTAGTACCAATTACCAAATGCTCTTTTTCCATAAATAGAATTAATTTCTAATCTGTCATCAGTCTTTTTCTCAAAATCAGAATTTTCAGTTTGTAAGATACCATATGAAGCAAGAATTTTGTTGTCCCAGCTAACGTCATCTTTCTTGTAATTGATGTTGTAATTAATACCTAAATTCCCTGAGATGTTGTTTTCACCACCAGCAATCCAGTTATTGAAATTTGATTGATTAAAAAGAAACGAAACATTTCCTGTGCTTTTCCATCCGTTCCCTGTAGTATCGGATATGAATTTAACGGCTTTTTCAGTGTTTTTTATTAGTTCTTTTTCGGTGTTCTGTGCCTGTACAAGAGAAAAGCTTGCTAGGAAGATAAAAAGGAGTTGAAGAAGATTTTTCATAGGTTCCTTGTTTAGTGTTGATTAACACAAATATACTAAAAACCATGAAATTGTTAAAAAATACTTAATTTTAATTGTAAATTATTTCTTGCTCTCTTTGTATAAAGGTACAGCAGAGCATGCTTCTCCATACATAATACTTCTTGCGAAAGGCTGTAAATAATGAGCAGCTAGAATGTAGGCGCGAGTAGGAACAGGCTTTTTTGAGCATCCTTTTATGATTACAGGCTTGCTTTTGTATGCTGTGTAATCGAGGTTGCGCAGAATCTCTTCGTAAAGGCTGGAGTCTAAATCTTCGAGTGTGCCATCAACAATTTTTTTAGCATATGGAGCTAATTGAATTGCAACCAGTATTGAAGCCCAAGCAGGAACTATAGCATCGGTACTGCAATTAATAGCTACGTAAGCATCTTGATATTGTGACCAATTGTGGTTTTTAAGATGCTCGCGAAAGTCTTTTTCTTTTAAAAGAAAACCTTCCAAAAGCCATTGCGAAATATCAATTTGCGCACGTAACCCTTTTGGATAATAATCCTCAAGGTCAAAAACTTCTAAGGCACTATTGGCAACTTTATTGATTATTTCTTCCATATAAAAAGTTGTTTTCAGGTTTAAAGTTTCAAGTTGAGTAACCTGAAACTTTAAACTTGAAACAAATATTAAAGCATTCCTAATTCTAATTTAGCTTCTTCGCTCATTAATTCTTTACTCCAAGGTGGGTCAAAAGTTATTTCTACTTCTGCGTCTTTTACGTTTTCGATAGATTTTACTTTTTCTTCAACTTCTCTAGGTAAGCTTTCGGCTACCGGGCAGTTTGGAGATGTTAATGTCATTAATATTTTTACTTCGTAATCTGTATTTACCATTACGTCATAAATTAATCCTAATTCATATATGTCTACAGGAATCTCAGGGTCGTAAATTGTTTTTAAGATTTTTACGATTGATTCTCCTAATTCGTTAGTGTCTATTTCTTGTTCCATTTTCTTGTTTTTGTTTTTTCACCATATAAATGATGTAGGTTCATTTTAAACAGCAAGCTTATTTTTTTTACCATTATGATAATAAGAAAATTAAGTTTTGCTTCTTTATGAAATTTAATATCTCAATGTTTTAATTATTTATAGTAAGATGATTAATCTTGCTTCTTTATGAAACTTAATAGCTTACTGGTTCAAATTAAAAACATTATGTTTTATTAATTTAATTTTTGTTTTTCGAGTCGAATGCTAAGGCATACATCTTGATGTTTTTAATCATCGAGACCAGTCCGTTGGCACGGGTTGCAGATAGATGTTCTTTCAATCCAATTTCATCTATAAAATCTACGTCAGCTTTTAAGATGTCTTCTGCCTTTTGATTAGAAAAAGCTCTAATTAAGATTGCAATGATTCCTTTGGTTAAAATAGCATCACTATCAGCTGTAAAAACAATCTTGTCACCATTCTGTTCACCTTGAAGCCATACTTTCGATTGACAACCTTTAATAAGGTTTTCTTCAGTTTTGTACTCTTCTTTTATTAATGGTAGATTTTTTCCTAATTCGATAATATACTCGTAACGTTGCATCCAATCATCGAACATCGAGAATTCTTCGACTATTTCGTTTTGTATTTCTTTTATTGTCATGTCTTATTCTTGAGTAAAAGCAACTAATAAAGTTACTAGTTTTTCTATTTCTGCAGGAGGAAAACCATTGTCAAAACCATTAGTTTCGTATGTTTTTCCATTTTTTGTTATTCTTAAATTAGCAATGGCTGCTCCATCATGAAAACGATTTTCAGTAGGTGCTTTTAGTTGTGGAATGCTTTCTAAATTGATTTTTTTAAATTCAGAAACAATTCTTGCCCATTGTGCTCCATTGATTTTGTTTGTTACAGCTTCTTCTCCTCTGCCTTTAGTAATGGATACCATCTGATTTTTAACTACTATCTTTTGGTAATAACCACGAGAAACAGCAGAATATACTATCTCTACAGTACTCATATCTATATTTTTTTGGCTTACACAACTGTTTCCAATAAAAATTGTCAGAATTAAAAAAGATAGTACTTTCATAGGTTTGGTTTGATTAAGATAACATAATTTTAGCTTTTTTAACCGCTTCGACCATTAAATCAATTTCTTCTATTGTATTATAAAAAGAGAAAGAAGCTCTTACAGTTCCGGGTATTCCAAAATAATTCATGATTGGTTGCGTACAATGGTGTCCAGTACGTACTGCAATTCCTAATTTATCAATTATTGAACCAATGTCAAAGGGATGAATTCCATCAATATTAAAAGATATTACTGAAGTTTTTTCTTTACCAGTCCCATAGATTTTTAAACCTTCAATTTCAAGTAATTGCTTAGTAGCATGAGCAAGTAACGCTTTTTCTTGTTTCTGAATGTTTTCAAAACCTACACTGTTCATGTAATCTACTGCAGTTCCTAAAACAATTCCACCAGCAATATTTGGTGTCCCTGCTTCAAACTTGTGTGGTAAATCAGCATAAGTAGTTTTCTCAAAAGTAACTTCTTTTATCATTTCGCCACCACCTTGGTAAGGAGGAAGTTTATTTAACCAGCTTTCTTTTCCATACAAAATTCCAGTTCCAGTTGGTCCGCACATTTTATGTCCCGAAAAAGCATAAAAATCACAATCTAAATCCAAAACATCTGGCTTTAAATGTGGTACAGCTTGTGCGCCATCTATTAAAACGGCAGCGCCTACAGCATGAGCTTTCTCAATCATATATTTTATAGGATTGATTGTTCCTAATGCATTCGAAATATGATTTACGGTAACTATTTTTGTTTTTTCAGATAGTAAAGATTCGTACGCGCTTATGATAAGTTCTCCATCCTGATTCATTGGAATCACTTTAAGAGTAGCACCAGTTTTTTCGCATAACATTTGCCAAGGCACAATGTTACTGTGATGCTCCAAAGCAGAAACCAGTACTTCGTCTCCAGGTTTTAGTATAGAAGCAAAACCGTTTGCTACTAAATTAATCCCATGGGTTGTTCCAGAAGTAAATAGTACTTCATGTAAATGCTTAGCATTAATATGATGTTGGATCTTTACTCTTGAGATTTCGTAAGCATCAGTTGCTAATTGGCTCAAAGTATGTACTCCGCGGTGTATGTTTGCATTTATTTCTTGATAATATTTTGAAATCGCATCAATCACAACCTGTGGTTTTTGTGATGTGGCTCCATTGTCAAAATATATCAAAGGTTTCCCGTTTACTTTTTGTGAAAGTATCGGAAACTCAGCTCTTATTTTATGAATATCTAGCATATCTTATTTAGAAAAATTCTAATTACAAAAGTACTAAAACTAAATTGTTTTATCCAGTAATTGCTAAATTTCCTTTTATGGTTTTAGATAATCCTATTAAAAACAATATTGTTTTACATATTTGGCATTTTTTGAAGGTTTGTGTTTGATTTTGAGAGGATTCAAAGTTAATTTGTGAAGAAATTATGGTTATATTGCAGTGTAAATTAACCTGTATTATTATGAAAAAAATCTTAAAATTACTTGTTCTTCTTATTATTATCATAATTATTTATTTCAGATTTACTACTTATCCTAAACTTGATTTGATTTCTGGCTTTACTTCTAAAAGTATTGCTTCATGTCATTTCATAGATAATCGCTCGCAGGAATCGATTGAAAAAGGAGATAATGATATTCCTTTGCTAGATTTAGCAACAAATACAATTAATGAAGAAGGAAAGTTTGCAACCTCTAGTGTTTATGGATTAAAAGAACGAAAAGCAATTTATCGAAAGGGGATAGGTGCTACTTTGATTAATGATAACTTCGACATGTCTAAGCCGTACTTGGTTCCCAAAAGAATAAAATTGGCTAATAATTTGCCTTTTCCTTACGGGGACAAAGAGCCTAAAGATACTGTGTTTTCTACTGTTGATTATGCTAAATTAGAAAAAGCGATTGCGAATGCATTTGATGTTGCAGGAGAAAAAAATAAAAGAACAAGGTCGGTTTTAGTATTGTATAAAGACAAACTGATAGGTGAAAAATATGAGACAGGTTTTACTAAAAACAGCAAGTTACTCGGGTGGTCTATGACCAAAAGTATTACAGGAACGATGTTTGGAGTGCTTCAAAGACAAAAGAAATTTGATATTTACAAACCTGCTCCAATTGCTGAATGGCAAAATGATGAACGCAAAATTATAACTACTAATGATTTACTTCATATGAATTCGGGTTTAGAATGGGTGGAAAATTACAACACAATCTGTGATGCAACTATTATGCTTTTTGAGTCAGAAGATATGGCTAAAGTACAACTAGAAAAGCCAGCTTTGTTTAAACCAGATACACATTGGAATTACTCTTCTGGAACAAGTAACTTGTTATCGGCTATTTTGAGAAAACAATTTAAGACACATCAGGAATATCTAGATTTTTGGTATTCCGCTTTAATAGATAAAATAGGAATGAACTCTACTGTTATCGAAACCGATATGGTAGGGAATTATGTTGGCTCTTCTTATGCTTGGGCAACTACTAGAGACTGGTCTAAATTTGGGTTACTGTATTTGCATAAAGGGAACTGGAATGGAGAGCAGATTCTGGATGAAAGTTGGGTGAAATATGTATCTACTCCAACCAATACTTCAAAAGGGGATTATGGTGCTCAATTTTGGTTAAATGCAGGTGGAAAATATAAAGATGCGCCTCGTGATATGTTTTACTGTAGTGGCTTCCAAGGTCAGAAAGTATTTATTATTCCATCTTTGGATTTAGTCATAGTAAGAATGGGCTTGACAGATGATCTTGAATTTGATTTTAATGTGTTTTTGAAGGAGATAATTGCTTCTGTTAAGTGAAAAATTAACCGCAAAGTTCGCAAAGTAAAAGAAATCGCAAAGGGCGCAGAGTTTAATTACTAAACTTAGCGCCCTTTGTGTAAACCTTTGCGAACTTTGTGATTAAATCTTTAAAGCCTTGCAGTTAAATTATCTATAAATCAAATCCCATTTTTACTCCTAGTTTACTAGCAATAATTGTAGTGATTCGTTTCTTTAATTCTGGTATTTTGATGCTTTCAATAACGGCATTTGAGAATGCATACATTAATAATGCTTTTGCTTCTTTTTGAGGAATTCCGCGTGACTGCATGTAGAACATTGCTGTTTCATCTAGTTGTCCGATCGTACAACCGTGAGAGCATTTTACATCATCAGCAAAAATTTCTAATTGTGGTTTTGCATTTATAGTTGCCTTATCACTTAATAAGATATTGTTGCTTTTTTGAAATGCATTTGTTTTTTGCGCTACTTTTTCAACTAATACTTTTCCATTAAAAACTCCTGTTGAACGGTCTGTAAAAATTCCTTTGTAATCTTGGAAACTTTCGCAATTTGGAGTTGAATGTTTAACTAATGTATAGTGATCTACGTGTTGTTTCTCGCCTATAATTGTTATTCCGTTTAGCGTACTTGTCAATCTTTCACCAAAGTGATAGAAATTCAGGTTGTTTCGGGTTAAATTCCCTCCAAATGAAAACGTATGAACCGATGCATGACTTTCTTGTTGTTGTGAAACGTAAGTATTATCAATTAAATTGGCTTCGCTATTGTCATTTTGAATTTTGTAGTAATCTACAATCGCACGTTTTTCAGCAAAAATTTCTGTAACGGAATTGGTTAGAACAGGGTTTTCATTTAAGCTTTGGTGGCGCTCGATGATTTGCACATGAGAATTTTCACCTATAATTACCAAGTTTCTTGGCTGAACCATAAGCGCTGCTTCATTTCCTGTTGAGAAATACATGATTTCAATAGGTTTAGCAGCTACTTTCTTTTTAGGAATATTGATATAAGCGCCTTCAATTGCAAATGCAGTGTTTAAAGAAGTTAAACTATCTTCTGTATTTGCGATTTGATTAAAGTATTTATCAATAATCATTTTATATTTAGGTTTGGTTAATGCCGAAGACATTAAGCAAACATCAATTCCATCGTGTGTTGTAGAAGATAAATGCGAACTGAAAACACCATCTATAAATACTACTTTATAGGTGTCTATTTCATGTATAAAATATTTTTTTACATGATTAAATTCGATTGCATTATCTTGTTTTGGAAATACAGTAAAGTCATTTTTTAAGATGGCATTTAGTGATGTATATTTCCAAGCTTCTTCTTTTTTGGTTGGAAAACCTTTATTTTCGAAGTTTTTTATCGCTTGTGTTCTGATTTCATGAAGATCCGTATGGACATCTACACGTTCCTCAAAAGCCATAAAAGACGATACTAATTTTTCTTTCAAATCCATTTTTATTTTGTTTCCTTCGGGGTTTCAGGTTTAAAGTTTCAAGTTTTATCTATTGAAACTTATTTCCTTTAAAATCCTTCTTATTAAGATAAGTGATAAAGTTTTTTATTTTACCGCTTAAGTTTTCATAATCTGTTTTTAAAATTTCAAACTTTTGTTCTGATATGTATTCAAAATCAAAAACTCGATAAAGTTGGGATCTTGTTTCTCCAGCTGAACCTTTCGCAATGGATAAAAATTGTCGAAATTCTAAATTTCCATCTCTTTCAAAACCTTCTGCTATGTTGTCCATCACTGAACCAGATGATGCGTTTATTTGATTTTTAAATCTGAAATCTGATTTTAATTCAGTTTCATTTACAATGAGATTAATTTCTTTTGCTAATCGTCTCGCTTCTTTCCAAATTTCTAAATCTTCAAACCTATTTATTGTTGCCATGGTTTTTTGTTTTAGGTTTAAACTTACAAAAGATAAATTTAACTTGAAACTAAAAAAACATGAAACATGGAACAAAAATCTAGTTTTCCGCTTTAATCCAGTCGTATCCTTTTTCTTCTAATTCGTATGCTAATTCTTTTCCGCCAGATTTTACAATTTTTCCGTTGTAAAGTACGTGAACGAAATCAGGAACGATATAGTCTAGTAAACGTTGGTAGTGCGTGATAACGATAATTGCATTTTTATCACTTTTTAGCTTGTTAACCCCATTAGCAACAATTCTTAATGCATCGATATCCAAACCTGAGTCTGTTTCGTCAAGGATTGCTAATTTTGGCTCTAACATTGCCATTTGGAAAATTTCGTTACGTTTTTTCTCCCCACCAGAGAATCCTTCGTTAAGTGAACGTGATAAGAATTTACGATCAATTTCTAATAATTCTGATTTCTCACGAATTACTTTCAGCATTTCATTAGCTGGCATTTCTTCTTGACCGTTTGCTTTACGTGTTTCATTAATTGCAGTTCTCATAAAGTTAGTTACACTAACTCCAGGGATTTCTACAGGATATTGGAATGAAAGAAATACACCTTTGTGTGCTCTTTCTTCTGGTGCTAAATCGGCTAGATCTTCTCCGTCAAGAAAAACTTCTCCTTGTGTTACTTCGTAGTTTTCATTTCCTGCAATTACTGCAGAAAGTGTACTTTTTCCAGAACCGTTTGGTCCCATGATGGCATGTACTTCACCAGCTTTAACTTCTATGTTTATTCCTTTAAGAATTTCTTTGTCGCCAATTGAGGCATGAAGGTTTTTTATACTTAACATGTTATTTTTGTTTAAAGTTTAAAGTTCAAGTTCTTTAGTTTTATTAAGGAACGGTTGCTTTAAATTTTTTCTTGTTTAAACTATTTATTTTCAATTTAGGTTTTTGTGAAAAGTTTCTTTTTAAGTTTAAAGTGTGTTTTGCAAACTTTAGACCTGAAACTTTAAACGTATTAACCCACAGAACCTTCCAAAGAAATTTCTAATAATTTTTGTGCTTCTACAGCAAACTCCATTGGCAATTTATTTAAAACGTCTTTGCTAAAACCATTTACGATTAATGCAATTGCTTTTTCAGTTGGAATACCACGTTGATTACAATAGAATACTTGGTCTTCACCAATTTTACTTGTTGTTGCTTCGTGTTCTATTTTTGCAGAAGGATTTTTGCTCTCGATATATGGAAAAGTATGTGCGCCACAATTGTTACCCATTAAAAGAGAGTCACATTGCGAAAAGTTTCTTGCATTATCTGCTCGAGCACTTATTTGCACTAATCCACGGTAGCTATTTTGTGATTTTCCAGCTGAGATACCTTTAGAGATGATTGTTGATTTAGTGTTTTTACCTAAATGAATCATTTTTGTTCCAGTATCTGCTTGTTGGAAATTATTGGTAACGGCAATTGAATAAAATTCACCTACCGAATTGTCTCCTTTTAAAACGCAAGATGGGTATTTCCATGTTACAGCTGAACCAGTTTCTACCTGTGTCCATGAGATTTTTGCATTCGTTTCGCATAAACCTCTTTTGGTTACGAAATTAAATACACCACCTTTTCCTTCTTTGTTTCCTGGATACCAGTTTTGAACGGTTGAGTATTTGATTTCTGCATCATCTAGAGCAATTAGCTCTACTACAGCAGCATGCAGTTGGTTTTCGTCACGACTTGGTGCTGTACATCCTTCTAGGTACGATACATAGCTTCCTTCGTCGGCAATAACCAATGTTCTTTCAAATTGCCCTGTTCCTGCTTGATTGATTCGGAAATAAGTAGAAAGTTCCATTGGACAACGAACGCCTTTTGGAATATAACAGAATGAACCATCTGAGAAAACAGCTGAATTTAATGCTGCATAAAAATTGTCTTTTTGTGGTACAACTGTTCCTAGGTATTTACGAACTAATTCAGGATGCTCTTTTATCGCTTCAGAAATAGGACAGAAAATAATCCCTTTTTCTCCCAATGTTTTTTTGAAAGTTGTAGCAACAGAAACAGAATCGACTACAATATCCATAGCGACATTGTTCATCATTTTTTGTTCGTCGACAGAGATTCCTAACTTTTTGTACATTTCTAAAAGTTCCGGATCTACATCGTCTAATGTTTTATTAGGATCTACTTGTTTAGGAGCAGAGTAATATGAGATTGCTTGGAAATCGGGTTTTTGATAATGCACATTTGCCCATTCTGGCTCGATCATTTCTTGCCATGCACGAAAAGCTTCAATGCGCCAATCGGTCATCCATTGTGGTTCTTCTTTTTTTAGAGAAATGGCACGAACAATATCTTCGTTTAGCCCAATAGGAAACGTTTCTGATTCTATATTGGTATAAAATCCGTATTCGTATTCTTTAGTTTCGAGTTCGATTTTTAAATCGTCTTCAGTGTATTTGCTCATTGTTTCAATATGGTCTTATAAGTTTGAATGTCTTAAGATCCGAAGTATGTGTAGCTCCGTTTGATTTTATGACTTTCGACGTTGGCTAAAGTGAAAAACTTTCGCCACAACCACAAGTTCTACTTGCGTTTGGATTATTAAATACAAATCCTTTTCCGTTTAATCCACCTGAAAATTCTAATATTGTTCCAGCTAAATATAGAAATGATTTTTTTTCGACAGCAATAGTTATATCGTTGTCTATGAATATTTTATCGTCGTCTCCTTTGGTTTTGTCAAATTTTAAATCATATGATAAACCGGAGCACCCACCACTTTTCACCCCTACTCTTACGTAGTCATGTGCGGCATCAAAACCATCGTCTTTCATCAAGTCGATAATTTTCTTTTTGGCAGAATCAGAAACCTTTATCATTGTTATGTAGATTATTGTCTAAATTATTTGCAAAGATACTATATAAAAATCTTTTTCCACAACGGTTCACATTATTATAACAAATGTTAAAATAGATAAAGTCTATTTGATTTCCTTTAAAGCAAAAGGATTTTATTAAATTGCATGATTAATCAAACAAAAGATCATTGAATCTTAATTTTTGTAACATTTGAATTTTTAAATAATTAAATAATGAAGCTTTACCCAATAGAATCAGGAAATTTTAAATTAGACGGTGGTGCCATGTTTGGTGTTGTGCCTAAAACAATTTGGAATAAAACCAATCCTGCCGATGAAAACAATTTGATAGATATTGCCGCTAGATGCTTGCTTATTGAAGATGGTAGCCGACTTATTTTGATCGATACTGGAATGGGGAACAAACAATCGGATAAGTTTTTTGGATATTATTCGCTTTGGGGAAATCATTCGATAGATAAATCGTTGGCAAAATATGGTTTTCATAGAGATGATATCACGGATGTTTTTATGACGCATCTGCATTTTGATCATTGTGGTGGAAGTGTGCAATGGAATGCTGGCAAAACGGGTTATGAACCAGCTTTTAAAAATGCTAAATATTGGAGTAATGAAAATCATTGGGAATGGGCTACCAAACCTAATGCTCGAGAAAAGGCTTCTTTTTTGTCTGAAAATATTCTGCCAATGCAAGAAAGTGGGCAATTAAATTTTATTAAGCGTCCAGAATCTGATTTTGGTTTTTCAGAAGAAATAAATTTTGGAATTTATTATGTCGATGGCCATACCGAAAAACAAATGATTCCACATATTCAGTATCAGGATAAAACGATTGTTTTTTGTGCAGATCTATTGGCTACAGCTGGACATATTCCGTTGCCATACGTTATGGGATATGATACAAGACCATTATTGACAATGCCTGAGAAGTCAAAGTTTCTTAGTGCGGCTGCAGATAATAATTACTATTTGTTTCTGGAGCATGATGCACATAATCAAATTATAACGGTTGAACATACAGAAAAAGGAGTAAGGCTTAAAGATGTTTTTACTTGTGAAGAGATTCTTTAACTGTAATTAAAATTTAAAAAAAATCCCGTTTTCATAGTTTTGAAAACGGGATTTTTTAGTTTAGCTAATTGATGTTTTAGTTGGTTTTGAATTTCCAAACTTGACCAGCGGTTTCTCCTCCTTTGTTGTCTTTCACAATAACTCTCCAGAAATATTCTTTTGCAGGTTCTAAAGTTACATCAAGTGCATTTGTAGCTTTGTTCTCGCTTATTTTTTTGTTAGGTGGGTTAGTAGTTCCAAAATAGACATCATAAGTTAGAACATCTGTAGCATCAACATCTGTTGCTTTCCATTTTAAAGTTGCAGTTGTGGTGCTTAATGTCGTATTTATATCAGGTTGTACTAATTCTGGAGAAAAAGGCAAATGATTCACCACAGCTTCGCCAGTAGTATAAAGTTTGTAAGTAGAGGAATAAGCACTAGATAGACCTTTACTATCTGTAGCTTTTACTCTCCAGTAATACGCTGTGTTTTTATCTAAATTTATCAATGAATTATCAGAGTTAACTTCATTTGTTTTTATAACTTGAGCAAATGTATTATCTTTTGCTACCTGAATTTGATAAGTGATAACGTCTTTGTTGCTATCTGTAGAAGGTTTCCATTGAAAAGAAACAGTATTATCTACACATAGTTTATTGTCTGCCGGAGAAACCAATTCCGGTACTGTTGGTGCTACATTAGCTTCGGAAGTTGGATCTGAATCATCGCTACCGCCACCGCAAGCTGTAAATAATAAACTAATGATTAATAGGTATATAGAGTTCTTCATCTTTATTTTTTTATAATTTTAATGTATTCTGGAGTATCTAAATAGATTTTAGTGATATAAATTCCTGAAGCTTGGTTTTCAAGATTTAATTGTGCTTTTCCACTTTCGATAGGATATGTTTTAGCTGAAACTAATTGACCTCCTAAATTGTAAATTTCTATTTTGATTTCTTTTTTGTTTGAAGTGATTTCGATTTCAAAACTTCCTGAAGTTGGGTTAGGATAAGAAGATAAACTACTGGATTCAAAATCTGAAACAGAAACCTTTTTAGCGAAAATGCCTTCACAAGCTTTTGCAGTGGCTACTTCTACTAAAGCATTTCTAGTAACATCTACAGAAAAAGCACTATCATTGGTTTGAAACTGCTCTGTCCCGTCAACAAAAACGGTATAAGGAGCTGTTCCTTCTGTAATTTCAACATCAACTTTTCTAGCTGTTATATTAGATTTTCCAGAAATGGTTGCTCCTTTAGCGATAGTAACATTAAAGTTTTGTTCAAAAATTTGTCCAGGGATTGTGATTTTAATTTTGTAAACGCCTGGAGTTAAATTAGCCACTTTTAGAATGTTGTTAGTAAAAGAATACGATTTGCTATTAATAGTTGCAGTATAAGCAAATGATGTTTTTGCTACTATATTAATTTCTCCATTGTTTTCTCCTAAACAAGATTCAGCTTTAGTTTCTACAGCAAAATTGTTTGCTGGCAAAATCAATTCTCCAGTACATTCGGTATTATAAGTTGCAATAGCATCTTTGTTATACGGCCAATTTGTGTTGGCATAGGTTACATCATCAACAAGAATACAGTATAATTTTGGGTTTGACGTAAACGAGACATAGTTATTATTCAGTAAAGTGTTTTTGCCATTTTTAAGATTTAAACTCGTCAATTGATTTGAATTTACCGTCAAGGTAGTCAATAAAGGATTTTGAGAGACATCTATTGTCTCAATTTTATTTTCAGAAACTTCCAATCCGTATAAAGCTTTGTTTTTAGAAACATCAATAGCTGTTAATTGACAATTTTTAACATTTAAGTAAGTCAACGCTTTATTTTGAGAAACATCTACATCTTTTAGTTCCGTTAAAAAAGCTGTTAAAGCGATTAAATCTGGATTTTTAGAGGTATTCACTGCTTTTATTTTATTTCCATAGATACTGAGTTTCTTTAATGCTAGATTGGTAGTTACATCAATAGTTATAAGCTGATTTGAACCGACCTCTAAATCCTCTAATGTAGGGTTTTGAGAAACATCTACATTTGTAATTTGATTGTTATTGATATGAAGTGATTTTAAAGCCTTATTGTTTGATACATTTAATTCTGTTAAATTGTTAAAACCACAATTTACTGTTTCTAAAGCAGTGTTTTTAGATAAATCTAAAATACTAACTTTATTATTGTTTATATCTAAAAGTTTTAATTTTTGATTTTTAGAGAGGTTAAGTTTTATAATTGCCTGTTTATAGCAGTAAAGTGACTCTAAAGAAACAAAATCTTCAATACCAGTTAAATCGGTAATTTTATCTGGACTTCCAAAAGCAGATAAAGATGTTATATTTTTTACATTTGAGGTTAAAACCTTTCCATCAACTGTACCAGAATCAATACCTAGGGAGATTAAGTGTTTTTCAAAGTTGGGATCAGGAATTAAAGTATATTGTATGTTTTCTGCACAAGCTTCAGAAGAGTAGCTTGCGGTTGCATCTTTTGCAATCCAGTTTTGATTTGAGAATGCAGCATCATCAACTAGAATACAAAGTAGATTTGGATTTTGAGTAAAATTACCAAAAATAACCCTTTGCATGTTTACATTGTTTCCGTTTTTTAAATTCAGGTTGAACAAATTATTTCCAGCACAATCAATTTCTTTTAGTTTCGTGTTTTTTGAAACATTCAAATTTTCCAATTGATTAAAACTAGCACTTAATGTAACAAGTTCAGTGTTTTTTGACAACTCTAGCTCAAGGATAGTGTTTGTGCTACAGTTTAAATTGTTTAATGAAATATTATTAGCAATAGATAATTCACTCAATTGATTGTTAGAACAATTTAAAGATGTGAGGGAAACAAAATCTTCAATTCCTTTTAGATTTTTGATTTCAGAATTTGAAACGTTCAGTGATTTTATGGTAACAATACTCGCAGTTGCTACTTTTCCGTTTTTTCCATCTTTGTCTATTCCTAGAGCGATTAATTTATCTTCAAAATTAGAATCTGGAATTAAAGTGTAAGCAGAGCAATCTGTATTAAAACTTGCTTTTACGTCTTTCCTATCTCCCCAATTTGTATTTGAATAATTTTCATCATCTACTTGAATGCACTTTAATAAAGGGTTTTGTGTAAAGTCAAGGGTTAAGTAGTTGTTTGTGATGGATTTATTGTTTCCATTCTTTAAGTTTAAAGTAGAAAGATTATTATTTTCACAGTTTATTTCGCTCAGCCCAGTGTTTTGAGAAAGGTCCAGATTTGTTAATTGATTTGAAGAACAGCTTAATTTACTTAGTTTTTTATTGTTTGAAACATTGAGAGCCGTTAATTGATTTGAACCGCAAAATAAGTATGTCAGATTAATATTCTTTGAGATATTAATGCTTGTTAGTTTGTTACTACTGATGTTTAGTTCTGTTAAAGCAAGATTATTCGAAGTATCAAGAGTAGTAAGTTTATTAGTATTAGCATGTAACTCAGTCAAGGCGATGTTTTTAGAAATGTCGATTGCAGTCACTTGATTATTCTGAAAGTTTAATTGTGTCAATGCCGTAAAATCCTGGATTCCCGTTAAATCAGAAATAGAACTTCCATTTAAATTTAGATAAGTTATAAAATTGATTTTCGATGTTGCAATTTTGCCGTCCGGAATTCCAGAATCAATTTTTAAGGCAATTAATTTATTCTCAAAATTAATATCAGGAATTAAAGTGTACAGTATGTCACAATTTTCATAAAAAGATACATATGCATCTTTTAAATTTGACCAATTTGCATTTGAATAATTTTCATCATCTACGCTAATACAAGTTAGAGTATTGTTTGTGAAATTAGAATCAGTCAGATCAAAATTTTTGTTATTCCCATTTTTCAAATTTAAATACCGCAAATTATTATATTGACAATCAAATTTATTTAAAATAACATTTTTAGTTACATCTAAAAAAGCTAGTTTATTATTATTACAAATAAAAGTCGCTAAGGCCAAATTTTTAGTCACCTCTAAATTTTCTAGTTTATTATTATTGCAAATAAAAGTCACCAAGGCCGAGTTTTTATCAACATTTAGAGTTCTCAGTATATTGTTACTACAGTTAAAAGTGGTTAAAGCTAGATTTCTAGTTATGTCTAAAGTCGTCAATTTATTGTAGGAACAATTTAAATTTGTTAAGGCATTATTATAAAATAGATTTAGGTTAGAAAGAGAATTATTACTTACATTTAAATAAGTTAGGGCTGTAAGGTAATATACATTGAGTCCTTTTAATCGATTTGTGTTGCAATCTAAATAAGTCAAGAATGTATTTTTGTAAAGATTCAAACCTTCCAGATCATTTTTGGGACAAAACAAAGTAGTTAAAACAGTATTTTGCGTTAAATCAAGATTGGAGATTTTATTTGAACCGCAATCTAAGTAAGTTAAAGATGTAAAATCTTCAATTCCTGTTAAATTTGTAATATTGCTGGAAGACACATCTAATGATTTTAGTGAAGCTATATTGGTTGTAATTACTTTTCCATTTTTACCATCAGTATCAACTCCTATATCTATCAATTTTTGCTCAAAAGCGGGATCAGGGATAAGAGTATAAGGAATATTTTCACCACTGCAGTTTGAGTTGTAAAAAGCTTTTGGATCTTTACTAGGACCCCAACTCGAAGTGCTATAAGAGTCAACATTAATGCATGTCAAGTTTGGATTGTCGATAAAACTACGTTTACTCAATTTAAGGTTATTGCCATTTTTTACATTTAGGTTAAACAGATTGTTAGAGTTGCAATAAAAAGTAATTAGAGAACCATTATTTGAAACATCAAGATTCGTTAACTTATTATTGGAGCAATCAAAGTAAGTCAAATTAGTATTCTTCGAAACATCTATCTGTGCCAATCGATTATTAGAACAATCAAGATAATTAAAATCAGGATTATGAGGAATTTCTAAATTAGTCAAAGCATTATAACTACAGTTTAGAAGAGTCAGCTTTAAATTATTTTTTAGGTTTAAATCTCTTATTTTTAGGCTATGGCAACTTAGGATTTTTAAATTAATATTCTTAGAAACATCAAGAAAATCTATTGTATAATTATATGAACAATTTAATGTCGTTAAAGCAATATTTTTTGAAATATCTATTGAAGATAACTTGTTTTTACTACAATCTAAGGAAGTTAATTCAGTAAAATCCTCAATTCCTGTAAGATCTGTGATGTTTTTAGAAGATAAATCAAGAGTTTTCAGGGAAGAAATGTTTGCTGTTAGCACTTTTCCAGAAAAATTACCTGAATCTAGTCCGAGATTTATTAGTTCTAGATGAAATCTTGGATCAGGAATAGCGGTGTACCGCCCATCACAAGCTAAGGCATAAGTAGCCCCAGATTCTTTGTTTCCCGTCCAATTTTTATTTGAATAGACTATGTCATCTACAGTGATACATTTCAAATCTTTATTTCCAGAAAAACTTAAATGATAAATAGAATTCCAGTAAAAAGCTTTATTGTTTCCATTTTTTACATTTACATTTGTTAGGGGGTTGTCTGTACAATATAAAGATGTCAAAGCTATGTTTTTTGAAGCATCCAGACTTGTTAGTAAATTCGTTGAACAATCTAAAGTGACTAAAGCGATGAGTTTTGAAATATCCAGACTTGTTAGTGAGTTCTTGTCGCAAAGTAGCGTGATTAAGGCAGTATTTTTTAAAACATCCAGACTTATTAATTTATTAGATGTACATTGTAAATTGGTCAAGGCTAATTTTTCAGAAACATCAAGATTTGTTAGTTTATTATTATTGCAAATAATAGTAGTTAAAGAGGAGTTTTTAGAAATATTCAAGTTTGTCAGTAAGTTGTTTTGGCAATTTAAAGTAGCTAAAGCAGTATTTTTAGTCAGATCTAAAGTTGTCAATTGTTGGCCTTCACAATTTAGTAATGTTAATGCTGTGAAATCTTGGATTCCCGTCAAATCTTTAACTAAACCAACCCCATTACTATTAGCAGTAATGTTTAAAGAAGTTAATGTAGAAATATTAGCTGTTAGCACTTTTCCATCTGTTGGGCCAGAGTCGTGACCAAGAGCAATCAATTTTTTTTCAAAATTCAAATCTGGAATAAGGGTATATTGTTCGGTTCCTTTAGCATAAATCTGAACATAATCAATATTTGCGTTAAATCCGATGTTATCAAGAGTATTTAGAGAAATATTTAAATCATAGGATAAATTTTGATCTGGTGTAAAAGTAGTTTCAACTGTTGCCCAGTTATTATCTGTAGCAAAAAAACTCTTAGAAAGTGTTGTCGAACTTCCGTTTTTACTAATGTTTAATACAATTGGATGAGAGCTGTTATAATTGCTGCTTAAATATTTGTATTTAAACTTAACTACATAAGTAACTCCTGCATTTAAAGGAACTTGCGTTGTAATTTTTGGAATCAAAGTACTGCTTGCAAAAGATAACTTTATGCTGTTGAATCCTTCCCAATACTCTGCAGTATTTTGCGCAACATTGTTTAGAGTTGTCCAACTAGGGAGTGTTGTGTTATCTGTCCAGTTTTCGAATCCTCCATTAGGGACTAAGTTCGTCTGAGCATAAATAGAGAAATTTGTTAGTAAGAGTAATAAAAGTAATTTTGTTTTCATAAATAGGTTTTGAAATTAAATTAGGTAGTGCAATAATACAAATTAGAAACGATTTATTGTTAAGTTTTTTTGTATTAAAACAGCTAAGTTTTTGATTTAACAATATTAATTTTAGAGTTTTAAAAATAGAGTTAAATCAAAAAATCCCGTTTTCATAGTTTTGAAAGCGGGATTTTTTAGTAGAATGAGAGTATTTATTCTATTATGACTTTCTTAGCAGAAGCGCTATCTTGATTGATTAAATACACATAATAAATTCCTTTTGGCAGGCCAGATAAGTTTATTGCATTGTTAATATCGTTTGAATTAAGTGTAAATGTTTTTACTAATTGTCCTAAAGAATTATAAACGGTTGCTTTATCGAGAAATACATTATTAATGTGTAATTCTCCTTTTGTTGGGTTTGGATAAACAGTAGCTTTATCAAATACTGCTTCTTCAAGACCTAAAGTGTTGCAGGTTGTTGAGTATGTAGCTGTCACATCTTTCTTGGTTGACCAGTTTGTATTGGAGTAAGTAATATCATCTACTTGTATACAACTAAGATTAGGGTTATTGATAAAGTTAGAATAGGGAAGCTCTAGAATAACATTGTTACCATTTTTTAAATTCAAATAAGTTAGTTGATTGTTTTCACAAGCTAATTCTGTTATTTTAGGGTTTTTAGATATGTCAATACTTGTAATCTGATTGTTTAAACAATCGAACATCTCTAATTCGGGGTTATTTGAAACGTCAATGGCAGTAAGATTATTAAAATGACACATTAACTGTACAAGGAGTTTGTTATTAGAAACATTTAAACTTGTTATTTGGTTGGTATTACAGGCCAAAACAGTTAAAAGTGTATTGGTTGATATATTTAGGCTAGTTAATAGATTGTTTCCACAGTTTATTTCTGTTAATAAAGTATTGTTATTGATGTTTAAGGAGGTTAATTTATTAGAAGAACTTGTGAGGGCATCTAAAACTAAATTGTTTGTTAAGTCGAGTGAACTTAATTGGTTAACCATAACATTTAAATCTGTCAATTTAGTGTTTTCAGAAACATTTAAATCTGTTAGCATGTTTCTTTGGCAATCTAATTTAGTAAGTAAAGTGTTTGTTTTAATGTCTAAATCTGTTAATTTATTTTCGGAAACATTTAAGTCGGTTAGTTTAGTATTTTTTGATAAATTAATGCTAGTTAATTTATTTTTTCGAGCATTTAAGTTGGTTAAAGAGGTAAAATCCTCAATGCCTGTTAAGTCTGAAATAGAAGAGTTGTATAAGTTTAAATGAGCAATTCCGGTGATGCTTGAAGTTAATACTTTCCCATCTGACACTCCTGAATCTATATTCAAGGCGATTAATTTATTTTCGAAATTAATATCAGGAATTGGGGTGTATTGTTGTGCATAAATAGAAAAAGTTGCTAATAAAAGCAATAAGAGTAATTTTGTTTTCATAGATTTTGTTTACGATTAGAATTTACAATGATACAAATTACAAGTAATTTTTATATTATAATTCTTGTTTTTGTATTTAGATATATATAGCAGATCTTAAGTGTTTTAATGTAAAAACCCATTTTCATTCTCTTGAAAATGGGTTTTTAGGTTATTTTATATATGTTTTTAATTGGATTTAAATTTCCATATCTGACCAACAGTTTCTCCTCCTTTGTTGTCTTTCACAACAACTCTCCAGAAATATTCTTTTGCAGGTTCTAAAGTTACATCAAGTGCATTTGTAGCTTTGTTCTCGCTTATTTTTTTGTTAGGAGGGTTAGTAGTTCCAAAATAGACATCATAAGTTAGAACATCTGTAGTATCAACATCTGTTGCTTCCCATTTTAGAGAGGCAGTTACTGTGCTTAATGTACTGTTTAGAATTGGATGCAGTAAACTTGGTGCAAAAGGTAGATGATTTACAAGAGCATCTCCCGCAGTGTAAAATTTGTAAACGATAGAATAAGCACTTGCTAACCCTTTATTATCTGTTGCCTTTATCCTCCAATAATAGGCCATGTTTTTGTCTAATACAAGAGAGGTATTATTATCAGCTCCTTCAAAATTTTTATCAATTTGAGTAAAGGTATTGTCTTTTGAAATTTGAATTTGATAAGTTATAGCGTCATTGTTAGTGTCTGTAGCTTTGTCCCATTTAAAAGAAACGGTATTGTCTACGCATAATTTATTATCAGCAGGACTAACTAATATCGGTACTGTAGGTGCTACGTTTGGAACTCCTGGAGTTACAGGATCGTCGCCACCGCCACCGCAAGAAATAAACAAAATACTGATTATTGATAGGTATAAAAAATTCTTCATTTTTATTTTTTTATGATTTTAATGTATTCTGGAGTGTCTAAATAGATTTTAACAGCATAAATACCAGAAGCTTGGTTTTCGATATTTAAATATGCTTTCCCATCTTCTACGTTATAATTTTTAGTAGAAACTAATTGACCTCCGAAGTTGTAAACTTCTATTTTGATTTCCTTTTTGTTAGATGGTATGTCGATTTCAAAATTTCCCGATGTTGGGTTAGGATGAGCTACTAAACTTTTTATAACATCTAATGAAGGTATTTTTTTAGAAAAAATACCTTCGCAAGCTTTAGCAGTTGCTACTTCTAA
The DNA here is from genome assembly GCF_003668995.1 of Flavobacterium sp. 140616W15. Lineage (NCBI taxonomy): Bacteria > Pseudomonadati > Bacteroidota > Flavobacteriia > Flavobacteriales > Flavobacteriaceae > Flavobacterium > Flavobacterium sp. 140616W15. Next base: position 3,851,402 of record NZ_CP033068.1, on the reverse strand, counting down.
TAAACCGCCCTTGTTTAAATCTAAAGAAAAATTAGAATCGGTTGTTTGAAACTGCGCTTGGCCATCAACAAAAACGGTATAAGGAGCTGTTCCTTCTGTAATTTCAACATCAACTTTTCTAGCTGTTATATTAGATTTTCCAGAAATGGTTGCTCCCTTAGCAATAGTGATATTAAATTTTTGTTCAAAAATTTGTCCAGGGATTGTAATCGAAATAGGATAATTTCCAGGAGTTAAGCCAATAACTTTTAGTAAATTATTGGTAAAAACGGTTGTTTTTCCATTTATAGTAGCTGTGTATGCAAATGTTTGTTTAGCAGAAATACTTATCTCCCCATTGTTTTCACCAAGACAAGATTCTCCTTTTGTTTCAACTATAAAGTTGTTTGTTGGTAAAGCCAGTTCTTCATTACATTCTGTGTTGTAAGTTGCACTTTTATCTTTAATTTTTGACCAGTTTGCATTTGAATAAGCAACATCATCTACTTTTATGCAGCTAAGTTTTGTGTTGTTTAAAAAACTAGTTAATACTTCAACTTCAGTATTTTTTTTAGAGGTGTTAGGTACTTTAAAGTTTTTGTTATTGCCATTTTGTATATTTAATGACGTTAGAGGGTTAAATTCAATAAAGACAACTTTTAAAAGAGGATTATTGGATAGGTCTAAAGTTGTTAATTGATTATTGCTAACATTTAGATGTGTTAAAAGAGGGTTTTTACTAACATTTAATGTTGTTAAGTTTGCATTGTTAAAATATAACATTTCCAATTTTGGATTTGCAGTGACATCAATCTCTGAAATGTTGGTATAAGTACAATTTAGATTTATTAGATTTGGTAGATTTGAAACATTTAGTGTTGTAAGATTAACATTACCACAATATAATGATTCTATTTCAGGATTTGCAGAAAGATCAATAGTATTTAACTTATTTCTATCTGCCGCTAGAGAATGAATTTCTGTATTCTGAGATAAATCAATTGTTGAAATCTGATTCATGCTAAATGTTAAGTTATATAATTCTTTGTTTGCAGAAACATCTAATTTGGTTAGTTTGTTGTCATGTAATGATAACTTGGTTAGTAATTTGTTTTGACTAACATCAATAGATTGAAGATTGTTGGAATTGCAATCTAAATAGGTTAAGGCTGTGAAATTTTGAATTCCAGCCAGACTAGTTATGTTGCTATTCGAAAGGTCTAGGTAAGTGATGGTGTTGAGTTTTGAATTGGAAATTTTTCCGTTTAGACCATCTGTATCAATTCCTAAATCTATTAATTTTTGCTCAAAATTTTGATCTGGAATCAGGGCAAAATCAGATGTACAATTAGTATTATAACTTGCTATTGCATCTTTTTGAGTTGCCCAATTTGCATTAGAATAAGCTACATCGTCTACTTGAATACAGACTAGATTTGGGTTGTCTGTGAAATTTAAATTAGGAATGTAAAATTTAGTGTTATTTCCATTTTTGATATTCAATGTCACAAGGTTGTTCATAGAAGTGTCTAAGGAATCTAAAAGAGTATTCTTAGATAAATCCAAATCTACTAATTGATTGTTTGATGACTTTAGGCCTCTAAGTGAAATAAAACCACTTATTCCGGTTAAATCTTTTATAGCACTAGAGTTAACATTTAAATAAGTTATTTGCGAAATACTGCTATCTAGTACCATTCCATTCTTTCCATCTTTATCAATTCCTAAATCTATTAATTTTTGTTCGAAGTTTTGATCTGGAATCTGAACAAAATTTAATATACAATTACTGCTATAACTTGCCGTTGTATCTTTTTGAGTTGTCCAATTTGTATTAGAATAAGCCTCATCATCAACTTGTATGCAGGTTAAATATGGATTGCCAGTGAAATTTAAATTTGGGATGTACAATTTAGTGTTATTTCCATTTTTGATATTCAATGTTACAAGATTGTTCATAGAAGTATCTAAAGAGTCCAAAAGAGTATTCTTAGATAAATCCAAGTTTATTAATTGATTGTTTGATGACTTTAGACCTCTAAGTGAAATAAAACCACTTATTCCAGTTAAATCTTTTATAGCGCTAGAATTAACATCTAAATGAGTTATTTGTGAAATGCTACTATCTAGTACCATTCCATTCTTTCCATCTGTATCAATTCCTAAATCTATTAATTTTTGCTCAAAATTTTGATCTGGAATCTGGACAAAATTTGATGTGCAGTTAGTATCATAGCTTGCTGATACATCTTTTTGAGTTGACCAATTTGCATTAGAATTAGCTATATCATCAACTTGTATGCATGTTAAATTTGGATTTTGTGTAAAATCCACATCGGTAAGTAGTGAATTTGATCCATTTTTAATGTTTAAGTAAATTAGTTGGTTATTCTGGCAGTATAAATGGGTTAGTGCCTTATTTTTGGAAACATTTAAATTTGTGAGTTGTCCATTTCCACAATATAATTCTTCAAGAGCTGTGTTTTTAGAGAGATCAAGAGTTGGAACATTGATGTTTTCACATAGTAAAGATTTTAGTTTGATATTTTTAGAAACGTCTAGGTTGCTCAATTGATTTGAGGAACAAGCTAAATCCGTTAACTCAGTAAGCATAGAAACATCTAATGAAGTGAGTTTATTGTAATAACAATTTAAATAAGATAAATCTTTGTTACTAGTAATATCTAGTGATGACAGTTGATTAAATCCGCAGTCTAAAAAACGCAAATTTTTGTTTTTTGAAACATTCAAAGTTGTTAGTTTATTGCCATTACAACCAAACCAGTTCAAAACTAAATTATTAGTCACATCTAAATGGGTAATTTGATTAGAATTACACAATAATGATTCAAGATGCTCCGCTTTGGATACGTCAAGGTTAGTAATCTGATTATAAATACAATCTAATGAAGTTAAATTTATATTTGCTGATAATTCTAAAGCGGTTAAATTATTATATCTGCAATTTAATTCTTTCAGGAGTTTGTTATTTGAAATGTCAAGGGTCAAAAGTTTGTTGTTTTCACAATTCAATATATTTAATGAAGTGAAATCTTGAATTCCTGTTAAATCTGAAATTAAACTTGATGAAACATCTAATGAAGTAAGTGATGAGACATTTGAAGTTAGTACTTTTCCATCTGGAGTACCAGAATCAATTCCTAAATCTATTAATTTTTTTTCAAAGTTTTCATCAGGGATTAATGTGTAAGAATTGGCTGTGTTTTCAGACTCATACAAAGCGATGATTTCTGTTTGAGTTAAGACACGATTCCAAATTCCAATATCGTCTATTTTTCCTTTAAAGCTTTCATCGGTAGTGTCTCCAGAGATTCTTTGGCCTATTTTTAAAGTGTTTCCTGTAGTGTTTAGGCTTATGATATTTTCGGATACAAATTCACCATTAATAAATATTGAAGCTTTACTTCCATCATAGGTAAGGGTATAGAAATACCAGTCATTGTTTGAATAATCAAAGTTGTTTATATAGAATGAGTTATCAGAAAAAACAGGGCCATTTACTACATTGAAATATCCCTTTGAGTAAACAGAAAGAGAAAGTCTTTGTGTTTTTTCTAAAATACCATAGTTAAAAATACAAATTTCATATTTGTTTGGAGATGCAAACGCATCGTCTGTCTTGAACCACCCCGAGATTGTTCTAGGAGAATTGTATTTAGGAATATTATATATTAGAGCTTCAATATTACTACTTGTTCCATTAAAAGAGTAAGCGGTATTGGGCACTCCCAATCTATCAGATGTTAGAGTGATGTCAGTTGGAGTTCCATTAGATGCATTGCCACTTTGATCATTTGCATTTCCGTTAAAAGGATAATAGGCTATCAAACCATCTGTAGGAACGTAGCTAGGGACATTTGGTGTCTGGGAGTAACTTAAAAAGTTTGCTAGTAATAGCAATAAGAGTAGTTTTTTATTCATAGTTTTTGTTGGGTTTGATTAGGACCTACAATGATACAAAATAGAATGATTTCTTGTTAAACTTTTATTTGTCAGATAGTAAATAAATTCCTTTTTAATGATTTCTAAAGAATGATTATATTTGAACCGTTTCTAGTTTGATGAAAAAAGATTGAGTAAGATTCCTAACAGTGTGTTAATCTGTCTTTTTTTTGTAACAAAAAACCATAAATTAGACCCATATTTTAACTTTTATTAAATTTATTATAAATGAATAGTATCAAGCCTATTTACATATCTGCTTTTGCGTTAATGGTTTTAGCAGGTTGTGGCGCTACAAAACAAGCATCAATTACAACTCTTCCAGTTGTTGAAATTGCTCCTGCAATTATTAAAAAAAATGCTCCCGTTACAGAAAATGATTTAAAGAGATGGAGTCATCTGGATTTAGTAAAAGATACTATTCCTGGTATGAGTGTTGACAAGGCATATGCCGAATTACTGAAGAATAAAAAAGGAGTAAAGGTTATTGTGGGAATTGTTGATTCTGGTGTTGATATCGAACATGAGGATTTACAAGGGAAAATTTGGACCAATACAAAAGAGATTGCTGGTAACGGAATCGATGATGATAATAATGGTTTTATAGATGACGTTCATGGTTGGAATTTTCTTGGTGATGCTGTAAATGAGAATTTAGAACTGACTCGTATTGTAAAGAAAGGTGATGATGGATCTGCTCAATACAAAAATGCATTGGCTATGTACAATGAAAAGTACGAAAAGGCATTAGAAGATAAGCAACAAGTAGATTTTTTACTTGAAGTTCATTCGACTGTAAAAAAAGAATTGAATAAAGACAATTACAAGCTTGAAGATTTAAATGCTATTACTTCTACAGATCCAAAAGTAGCTAGAAGTAAAATGATCATGACTCAAATTTTCACTAATGCTGGGGATACTTTTAATCCTGAAGTAGATTTTGAAGAGTATAGAGAGCAAGTTTACGATCAATTAAATTTTAATTTGAATAAAGAATTTGATGGTCGAAAAATTGTAGGAGATAATCCAGAAGATATTAAAGATACTCGTTATGGTAATAATAACGTTATTGGACCAGTTAAAGATAAAGCATTACACGGAACTCACGTAGCGGGTATTGTTGCACAGTTGCGTCACAATAATTTAGGTGGAGATGGTGTTGCTAACAACGTTGAAATTATGGCAGTGAGAGCTGTTCCAGATGGAGATGAGTATGATAAGGATATTGCATTGGCAATACGTTATGCTGTAGACAATGGAGCAAAAGTAATTAATGGAAGTTTTGGAAAGAGCTTTTCTCCTCATAAACAATGGGTTTATGATGCTATAAAATATGCCGCTAAAAAAGATGTGTTAATCGTACATGCTGCTGGGAATGATGGATACAATATTGATATTGAAAAGAATATTAATTATCCAAATGACTCAGAAGATAACATCAAAGAATTTGCAGACAACTTAATTACAATTGGTGCGATCAATAAAGTATATGGAGAAAAGGTTGTAGCTGGTTTTTCTAATTTTGGAAAAATAAACGTTGATGTTTTTGCTCCAGGAGAAGAGATATATGCTACAGTTCCAAATAATAAATACAAATATTTGCAAGGAACTTCAATGGCTGCACCAAATGCAGCTGGAGTTGCAGCACTAATTCGTTCATATTATCCTAAGCTAACTGCTCCACAGGTAAAACATATTTTAATGAATTCTGGTGTTTTACTTCCAGCAATGGTGATTTTGGGTGAGAATCCAAATCCAGAGGAAAAACCAGTAGCTGTTTCATCGACTGAATCATCAAAAACAGGGAGAATGGTGAATGCTTATAATGCGTTATTGATGGCAGAAAAAATGTCAAAAAAATAAATTGTAAAGAATATTAATCCGATGGGAGGGTGGCAACCCTTCCATTTTTTATTATATAGCCCATGCGAAAAATTATATTACTTTCTTTTTTGAGCCTTAGTTTTGGTTCTCTGGTTGCTCAAAATGCTCCTTATTGGCAACAACATGTTGATTATAAAATGGATGTATCCATGGATGTGAAAAACTATTTGTACAAAGGAAAGCAAGAATTGGTTTATACCAATAATTCACCAGATACTTTACGAAAAGTATTTTATCATTTGTTTTTTAATGCGTTTCAACCAGGAAGTGAGATGGACGCTAGAGTCCAAACTATTAAAGATCCTGATGGAAGAATGATAAACAAGATTAAAGTTGACGGTAAAGATGTTAAGGAAAGCCGTATGAAAACTTTAAAACCTAATGAAATAGGTTTTCTTAATATCACCAATTTTAAGCAAGATGGGGTAACAGCAGTAACTAGAACTTCGGGGACAATTATGGAGGTTACTTTGGCTAAACCAATTTTACCAAACTCAAAAACTACTTTTACATTAGAGTTTGACGGACAGGTTCCTGTACAAATTCGTCGTGCAGGAAGAAATAGTACAGAAGGTGTTGCTCTGTCAATGTCTCAATGGTATCCTAAATTGGCCGAATTTGATTTCGAAGGTTGGCATGCAGATCCATACATCGCAAGAGAGTTTCATGGTGTTTGGGGTAATTTTGATGTGAAGATTACAATTGATAAGGATTATACAATAGGAGGTTCTGGTTATTTACAGAACAAAAATGAAATAGGTCACGGATACCAAGATGCAGGTGTTACTGTTGTTTATCCTAAAAAAACAAAAACACTTACATGGCATTTTGTAGCGCCTATGGTACATGATTTTACTTGGGCAGCAGATAATGAATATATTCATGATGTGGTAAAAGGGCCAAATGATGTTGATTTGCATTTCTTTTACAAAAACAATCCGAAAATCATTGAAAACTGGAAAAATCTACAGCCATTAATGGTTAAGGTAATGGATTTTTATAATAATAAAATAGGTCCATACCCATACAAACAATATTCATTTATTCAAGGTGGAGATGGTGGAATGGAGTACGCAATGTGTACTTTGATGTTGGGTAATGGAACTTTACAAGGAATGTTAGGTACAGCAACACATGAGTTAGGACATGCTTGGTTTCAACATGTTTTAGCATCAAATGAGTCTAAGCACCCATGGATGGATGAAGGTTTTACTACTTACGTTGAAGATATGGCTTTGAATGAATTAGCTGGGGATAAAAAGGAAGCAAACCCATTTAAAGGGAATTATACAGCTTATTATAATTTAGTTGCTTCTGGTAAAGAGCAACCACAATCTACGCATGGTGATCGTTATGATGAGAACAGACCTTATAGTATTTCATCTTATGTAAAAGGAAGTATCTTTCTTTCGCAGTTAGCTTATGTAATTGGTCAGGATAATCTTGATGCTACATTAAAGAGATATTATAATGATTTTAAATTTAAACACCCATCACCAAATGATATCAAAAGAACTGCTGAACGCGTTTCTGGAGCTGAATTGGATTGGTATTTAATAGATTGGACGCAAACTACCAATACAATTGATTATGGTATCAAAGAAGTGAGTGATAGTGGTAATAAAACAGTTGTAACTCTTGAAAGAATTGGAAGAATGCCAATGCCTATTGATTTAATTGTAGAATATACTGATGGAACTAAAGAGAGTTTTTATATTCCGTTACGAATGATGAACTTTATAAAAGAGAATCCTAATCCTTCGGTAAAAAGGACAGTTTTAAATGATTGGGCTTGGGCAATGCCAACTTATAACTTTACAATTGATAAAAGCAAAAGCGCTATCAAGAAAATCACCATCGATCCAAGCGGATTAATGGCTGATGTAAAAGCTACAAATAATATATATGAAGTAAAATAAACTTCCTTTTTTATAATGAAAAAGCCCTTAAAGACAACTGTTTTTAAGGGCTTTTTATATGATTATTTTTAATGATAAATTGTTACTTGGCTATTTGTGTATTGGTTTCTATCGGAATATTATTTTCTGTTGGTTTTTTAAAAGGGAACAACTCTCTATAGCTAGCAGATCTCCAAAGCCATTCTATTGGACCGTAATTGTATTTTGAAAGCCACCACTTGCTGATAAATAATTGAATAATAAAAACAAAAACAGCTAATGAAAAGTAAAACCAATAAGGCATTGTGTTTCCTATTCCTAAACCAATCCCGGAGAAAATAAAGGCGCCTAATATATTCTGAAAGATATAATTAGTTAATGTCATTTTGCCACAGGCACTAAAATAGGTAAAAATTGTTTTTAGTTTTCCGTTAATATATAGTAGGCAAATTCCAGTTGCAATAGGGAGCATTGTGCTTATAATAAACCAAAAATAGGGATGGAAGAATTTAATAAATCCGATTTTATTATTGACAGCGAAGTAAAAGCTGAGACCTAGAAGGACAAGAAAAGGAATGCTGAATATAAGTACATATTTTAAATTTTTTTTCATTTCGTTTAAACGATTGAAAAAATCTATTTTTTGAAGAAGAACGCCGAAAAGCATGCAAGCCAGCATTACAATATGTGCGGTAATGGCGTAACCAGGAACAATAATTTGCTCATAAAAAGAAGCTGTTAGATTAAATTTAAAAAAATCAAGCCAGTTTCCAGAATGATATAATTTTAAATATTCTGGATTTGTGAGAACTGATATTTTTTCGGGACTAAATCCTTTGACATAAACCATTATGAAGGGAACAGCAAGAATAAGGATAGCAGAAATATAACCTAATGTTTTTGCTGAACTTCTTGAAAAGAATAACAATATCAGTCCTAGAAAGGCATAGTCTCTTAAGATGTCACCAAACCAAAATAAGGAATTAATAAAGGCAAAGACAAAAAGCAGTAACATTCGCCAACTAAAAAAAAGAACAGGGTTTCTGCCTTTTGATTTAACATTATTAATTAAAATCGCAAAACCATAGCCAAATAGAATGGTTAATAGAGTCCATGATTTTCCAGCTAAAAAAAATTGATCAAAATTATGTAGTACCTCAGATAAAATACTATTCTTGGTTTTGTTAGGTATTCCAATGTGTTGAAATCCTGAATAATTGCCTACTGCTACCCCAAAAAGGGCCCAGCCTCTTAGTATGTCAATTATTGCTGTTCTTTTTGATTGATTGATTGGTTGATGATGATTTGTCATATAATTAACTTAATTTTTTGGTTTTTAGTTTTTTTGGTTTTTTGTATTTGTTAAAAACGCACTAAAAGTAATAAAATTATGTAGTAATTAATTATTAAAAGACAAATAATAAAAGCGAATAAATAGGTTTATTATGTAAATGATAAAAGTCCGTTTTTTTTAAAGGTATTGCTTTAAAAAAAACGGACTTTTAGAATGTAAACAGATTGCTTATTTTTTGTCACCCAAATGTTCCAACATATCTTTCGTCATTGTCTCAAGATCAAAAGTATGTTTCCAATCCCAATCTTCTCTCGCAGAACTATCGTCGATACTTGCAGGCCAGCTATCAGCGATTTTCTGACGGAAATCTGGATTGTAAGTAATCTCAAATTCAGGAATATGTTTTTTAATTTCGTTTGCAATTTCTGTTGGTGTGAAACTCATTGCAGCTAAATTGTATGAAGAATGAATTTTTATTTGCTCAACAGGTGCTTTCATAATATTAATGGTTGCATCGATTGCATCATCCATATACATCATTGGCATTTTGGTTTCAGATGATAAAAAGCATTCGTATTTTTTATCAGCAATAGCCTTGTAGAAAATATCAACAGCATAATCAGTTGTTCCACCACCAGGAGGAGTTGACCAACTAATTAGACCTGGATAACGTATGCTTCGAACATCTACGCCATAAATATTATGGTAGTATTCGCACCATCTTTCACCAGCTTGTTTACTAATTCCATAAACAGTTGAAGGTTCCATTACAGTATATTGTGGTGTGTTTTCTTTTGGAGTAGTTGGTCCAAAAACAGCAATACTTGATGGCCAGAAAATCTTTTTTATTTTTTTTGCTTTCGCTAAGTTCAAAACGTGAAACAATGAGTTCATGTTCAGATCCCAGGCAAATGCAGGGTTTTTTTCAGCTGTAGCAGATAGTAAAGCTGCCATTAAATAAATATCAGTTATTTTATGAACTTCTACAAGGTGTTCGATTTGATTGAAATCTAAGGCATTCACAACTTCAAAAGGACCAGAATTAACAACATCTGTATTTAATTTACGAATGTCTGAAGCGATTACATTTTCAGTTCCGTATAACTTGCGTAGTTTTTGCGTAAGCTCCGTTCCAATTTGGCCGCATGCACCAATGATTAATATTTTAGGATTCATGTTAAGTTTGTTTAGTCTAGCAAAGGTAACGATTTCGCAATTATATTTTAATTGACTATCGATTATTTAAAGACTTCTCAAAAAGAGTGTTTGTTTCTCACGATAGTTTACGAATGGCTATTTTAGTAAATGGATTAAAAACAGAACAATAAAATCATAACTTCTTCTTAAATGGGAATTCATAATTGTAAATTTACTTTGTAACTTTGTAGCCTAACGTTTGAACCAATGAAATATAGAATATCTCTTTTCCTTCTTTTAGTTTTTCTTTTAAATTCTTGTCAAAATCAGGATGAAAAGCGACTTGCCGAAAATAAAAAAGAAGCTAAAAAGAAAGAACTAATTTTTAATAATATTAATAAAGGCTGGGTTTTTTATGATACTCCAATCAATACAGTTTCAGAAGAAAGTATAAAAAGCTGGAACGAATGGCGCCAGTTTCTTGAGGAATTAAAAGGTAAACCTAAAAAAACAATTGGTGCTTTTCAAAAAAAATCGAGTGCTATTGCCCAAAAAGCAATCGCATTAAATAATAATATCCCAGAACAATTTAATAAGCAACAAATAAAAAGTAGGATTTCTGTCTTAATTACTAAGATAAAAATGATGGATTTGTATATTCATCTAGATAAAATTCCTGATGAAAAAGTTGTTTTCTTGATAGGAGATATTAATAAGGAGTTGGTTTCTTTAGAAAGACAAATGGATAAAATAGTCGAAAAGAATAAAATTCCATTAGAAGAAGGAGAATCAGAATTAATGAAAATGATAAAGGATACTGCGAGAGCAATTCCCAGTACGCCTATAGATCCAAATATTCCAAGAGTTGAGTAAAAGTGCTTTATATACTACGTATGATAATTTGCCTAAAATACAGCAAGTTGCCAATCAATTATTAGAAAATAATGAAGTAAAACTGCATCTAAACGGTTTGTTAGGATCTGCAGTTTCATTCGTAATTCGTTCTTTGTTTAAAAAAGCAGAATTACCTTTTCTTATTATTTTGGATAATAAGGAAGAAGCTGCTTATTATCTGAATGATTTAGAACAAATGATTGGTGAGCAAGATGTGTTGTTTTATCCAGGATCATACCGCAGGCCGTATCAGATTGAGGATACAGACAATGCCAATGTTTTACTTCGGGCAGAAGTTCTAAACCGAATTAATTCGCGTAAAAAACCTGCAATAATTGTTACCTATCCCGAAGCATTATTTGAAAAAGTAGTGACTCGAAAAGAGTTGGATAAGAATACTTTAAAAGTTTCCGTTGGAGATAAAATTTCAATTGATTTTATTAATGAAGTGTTATTCGAATACGAATTCAAAAGAGTTGATTTTATTACTGAGCCAGGAGAGTTCTCTGTTCGTGGAGGAATCGTGGATGTGTTTTCTTTTTCGAATGATAATCCGTATCGAATTGAGTTTTTTGGAAATGAAGTTGATAGTATTCGAAGCTTTGATGTTGGGACACAATTATCTGTAGAAACACATAAAAAAATTACGATAATCCCAAATGTTGAGAACAAAGTTTTTCAGGAAAATAGAGAAAGCTTTTTGGATTATATTTCTGAAAAAACGGTACTTTTTATTCAAAACACAGATGGTTTTTTAAGTCAGCTAGATAAGCAATTTGCAAGAGCCGAAGAAGCTTACGAGAAATTATCGAAAGAAATTAAAAGAGCAAGCCCTGATCAGTTATTCTTAAATCAGAAGTCGTTTATAAAAAAGGCATTGGATTTTTCGATTGTAGAATTAGCTAGTAAGCCAATTTTTAAAACGATAAAGAAATACGATTTTCACATTCAGCCACAACCATCATTCAATAAACAATTTGACTTATTGCTGAATAATTTAAGTGATAATCATTTTAATGGATATAAGAATTATCTATTCTGCTCAAATGATGCTCAGGCAAAACGATTTCATGATATTTTTGAAACGTTGGACGAAGCCAATTCTGAGAATATCCGTAAGCAATACCATACTGTAGTCTTACCATTATATCAAGGTTTTATTGATGACGAAAATCAGATTACATGTTATACTGACCATCAGATTTTTGAGCGATATCATAAATTTAATATTAAAAATGGATATTCTAAAAAACAGAATATCACGCTTAAGGAACTTACCACTTTATCAGTTGGGGATTATGTTACGCATATCGATCATGGAATCGGGCGATTTGGAGGTTTGCAAAAAATTCAAGTTGAAGGAAAAACGCAAGAAGCCATCAAATTGGTTTATGCCGATAATGATATAGTGTATGTGAGTATCCACTCGCTTCATAAAATCTCAAAATACAACGGGAAAGACGGAACGCCTCCTAAAATTTATAAGTTAGGCTCTAACGCTTGGAAGATTTTAAAGCAAAAAACTAAAGCGCGTGTCAAGCATATTGCTTTCAATCTGATTCAGTTATATGCAAAAAGAAGATTAGAAAAAGGATTTCAGTTTGCTCCAGATAGCTATCTGCAAAACGAGTTAGAAAGTTCGTTTATATATGAAGATACTCCAGATCAAATTAAATCGACACAGGAAGTAAAAGCTGATATGGAAAGCGACCGACCAATGGATCGTTTGGTTTGTGGTGATGTTGGATTTGGAAAAACAGAGGTTGCAATTCGTGCCGCTTTTAAAGCAGTAGATAATAGTAAGCAAGTTGCAGTTTTAGTACCAACTACAATTCTTGCCTACCAACATTATCGTACTTTTTCGGAACGATTAAAAGAAATGCCAGTTACTGTTGGGTATTTAAACCGATTTAGAACAGCAAAACAAAAAGCACAAACTTTAAAAGATCTAGCCGAAGGAAAGCTGGATATTGTAATTGGAACCCATCAATTGGTAAATAAAAATGTAGTTTTTAAAGATTTAGGATTATTAATTGTCGACGAAGAACAAAAGTTTGGAGTTAACGTAAAAGATAAATTGAAGACCATCGCTGCCAATGTTGATACGTTGACATTAACAGCAACGCCAATTCCGAGAACATTACAATTCTCTTTAATGGCTGCACGAGATTTATCTGTAATTACAACGCCACCACCCAATCGTTATCCTATAGAGACCAATGTGGTTGGCTTTAATGAAGAATTGATTCGTGATGCAATTTCATATGAAATTCAGCGTAACGGACAGGTTTTCTTTATCAATAACCGAATAGAAAATATAAAAGAAGTTGCCGGAATGATTCAGCGGTTGGTTCCAAATGCTAGGGTAGGAATCGGACACGGACAAATGGAAGGTGCCAAACTTGAAGAGTTAATGTTGGCCTTTATGAATGGTGATTTTGATGTTCTAGTAGCTACGACGATTATCGAGAGCGGTCTGGATGTTCCAAATGCCAATACTATCTTCATCAATAATGCTAATAATTTCGGATTGTCGGATTTACATCAAATGCGTGGTCGAGTAGGACGAAGTAACAAGAAAGCATTCTGTTATTTTATCTGTCCACCATATTCTTCTATGACTGAAGATGCCCGTAAACGAATTCAGGCTTTGGAACAATTCAGCGAATTAGGAAGTGGTTTTAATATCGCGATGAAAGATCTTGAAATTCGTGGAGCAGGAGATTTATTAGGAGGTGAACAAAGTGGTTTTATCAATGAAATTGGTTTTGACACTTACCAAAAAATCATGAATGAAGCCATCGAAGAATTAAAAGAAAATGAGTTCAAGGATTTATATCCAGAAGAAAATAATATCGATACTAAGGAGTACGTTAAAGACCTGCAAATCGATACTGATTTTGAGCTGTTATTCCCAGATGAATATATCAACAACGTTTCAGAACGATTGGTTTTGTATAATGAACTTGGTGCTGTAAAAGACGAAGCTGGATTGAAAGAATTTGAGAGAAAGCTAATTGACCGTTTTGGGCCATTACCTAGACAAGCTATTTCGTTGCTTAACAGTATTCGAATAAAATGGATTGCTACAAATGTTGGTATCGAAAGACTGATAATGAAACAAGGTAAAATGATTGGATATTTCGTGTCTGATCAACAATCGGATTATTATCAATCTTCAAAGTTTAGAAAGGTTTTGCAATTTGTGCAAAAACACAGTACGCTTTGCAAAATGAAAGAAAAACAAACCGTTAACGGCTTACGTCTATTATTGACTTTTGACAACGTAAAATCGATTAAAAAAGCGTTAGAGCTTATGGAATTGTTTGAGGAGTAGATACTGAAAAATAAAAACTTAAAATGGCGTATGATATTTTCATACGCCATTTTTTTATCTCTAAGATTTGAAGATAAAATATTTCTTTATTGAATGTGAATCTCTTTTAAAGCCTCTTCAAGAAACTGAACCATTTCATCTGCATTTTGTTTGTTGAATGGCATTGGTGGTTTTATTTTTAAAACATTATGCAAAGGGCCATCTGTACTTAATAGGTATCCTTTTTCTTTCATTTTTTCTACTACAATATCAATTTCTGGAATTGCAGGTTCCATGGTGGTTCTGTCTTTTACCATTTCGGCACCAATGAATAAACCATGTCCGCGAACATCACTAATAATTGGGAATTTAGCCATTAATCCTTTGAGTAAATCCATAAGGTAATTACCTACTTCTAGAGCATGTTGTTGCATTTTCTCATCTTGAATTACTTCTAGAACAGCCAGTCCAGCCGACATTGATACTGGATTACCTCCAAAAGTATTGAAGTATTCCATTCCGTTGTTAAAAGCATCGGCTATTTCATTTGTTACAATCACGGCCGCCAGCGGATGTCCGTTACCAATAGGTTTTCCTAGTACAACAATATCAGGGACGACATCTTGTAATTCGAATCCCCAGAATTTATCACCAACTCTTCCAAATCCTACCTGAACTTCATCGGCAATACAAACCCCTCCCGAAGCTCTTACGTAATCATATACAGTTTTTAAATAATTTTCTGGTAGTGGGATTTGACCTCCAACACCCAATAGAGTTTCACAAATAAATACTGCGGGAGATTTATCTTCTTTCTTTAAATCTTTGATAATTCGTTGTACATCGGCAGCATATTTTTCGCCCGCCTTTGTATCGCCATATTTATATGGACCTCGGTATAAATCGGGATTAATTGCCTTGTGAATCCAAGGCATTTGGCCAAAACCTCCTTTGCTATCAAATTTATACGGACTCATTTCCATTGCTACAGTTGAGGTTCCGTGATAAGCATGGTCCAATACGATGATGTCTTTTTGTTTGGTGAAATGACGGCTCATTCGAATGGCTAAATCATTAGCTTCACTTCCTGAGTTTACAAAATAGCAAACGCTTAAAGAAGGAGGTAATGTTGCTGTAAGTTTTTCGGCATATTCTAATATGGTATCGTTAAGGTATCTTGTATTGGTATTTAGGGTAGCAATTTGTTTTTGCATTTTCTTTACTACGACAGGGTGGCAATGTCCAACATGTGAAGGATTATTAACACAATCAACAAAGGTTCTTCCTTTGTCATCGTATAAATATTGTAACGCTCCTTTTACAATTTTTAATTTGTCATTATATCCTATACTTAGATTTCGACCTACATTTTTTTGACGCGCTTGTAATAAATCTGAATAGTCGGAATCGTTTATTACTCCATCAAATCCACATACTTTTCTAAAAGTATCTTGAGCTTTTATAGGGTTAATTTTGATGAGTTTATGTAGTAATTCCCAAGCTGGTTTTTCAGTAATAAAATGGTGTATATTATCACTGTTTAACGATGTATTGTATGCGGATTGTGTTACGCTAATGCAAAGTCTTCCTGCAATTAAGTAATATAATAAATCGAGTTCTTCTGTTTTAAGCGGATATGCTTCGTGATATCCTTTTACAATAAATGAAGCTGCTGTTAATGGATCATCATATTCCAGAATTGCATAGGTACAAGTTATTGCGAGGTTATTGATTAAAGCAGAATAAACCATATCGCCAAAATCAATTAATCCCGTTGTTTGTTCTTCTCGAGCCATTACATTACAATCATTGGCGTCATTATGAATGTATGCATGCCGTAACGGCTGTATTTGTGGAAGCACTTCGGTATCAAACTGCAAAAGGAAATAACCTGCAATTCGTCTGCGCTCGTGATTAGTGATGTATTTCAGTTTTTCATTGGCATCACTCGCTCTGCTAATATCCCAAGTATAATTTCTATGCATTGCAGGATGCGAAAAATCCTGAAGTGCTTTGTCCATATTCCCCATAAATGCTCCTAAATTATAAAGGGCAGTATCTGATTTTTTTGGCTGTTCGTACCAAAAAGAACCTTCTAGAAAACTTAGAATTCGTATGTAATACGTTTTGTTGTCTTTGATAATTTGGGTTAATGCTTCTCCATTTTTATTGATTGAAAATTGTTGAAAGCTATCGGCTAAAGGACTCTTTCTTAAATGCTGAATAATTTTCACTTGTGCTTCCAAAAAAGGATACGGCTGATTTTCATCAGAAAGCTTTAATATATACTTCTGATTTTTTTCATCAGTTAAGATAAAGTTCAATTCATCATAACCGTCTAATGCTTTTACGGTAGCGGATAATCCATAATGTTCTATCGCTAATTGCTGAATGTCTGTCTCTGAAAAAATCATTGGTATTGTTTATTAAGTTGTTTTTTATCTGTTAAGGCCATTGGTGTTAAATGGAGCTATAAATTAAAAGTATATTTCTCCTATTTCCAAATAATAGCCTGGGCTGGTTGTAAAGGGTTTTGTCCCACAAGGATTTTGCTTCCTTGAGGTATAGATAAGTTTATAGGCTCATTTGTATAGTTTACACCTACATAAAAACCATCTCTCCATTCTATAAAAACTCCTTTTGGCAAATCTTCGATAGCTACTTTTGCACGCTCGTAAATAGTACGAACTACTTGTCTTTCTAAATTTCCATCTTTACTTTCTGCACCAATATAAGTAACAGTTCCTTTGCCTAGTTTTCTTGTAATAACCGCTGCTTTACCTTTGTAAAATTGATCTGCATAGGTTGCTAAAACTTCTGTTCCTTGTTTCGGACTCAAGACATCAGCCCAAGTATTCCATTTATGAGTATTATTACCAGCAGTTATTGTTCCGTTTACATTAGCAACAAGCATATCAAAAAAATCTACATCGGCACCAATTAATGGTACGATTGGCGCACTCCAATTGGCTTCAAAAAAATGTCCATTTCTATCTTTCTGACCAGTACGACAAGAAAGTATTAAGTTTCCTCCGTTTTCAACATATTTAGTCCATTTGTCTACTAATTTTTGATCTATTAGTTGATAAGCAGGAGCAACGATAAATGGATAAGCAGAGAAATCATCATTTTCTGTAATAAAATCTACTGGAGCACCAGTCGATTTTATAGCTGTTGTATAGATATTTCGATGTCTCCAAGTGCTCCAGAATTCGGTTTGTTTTTGATTTTCTAAATCCCAAAGGTTCTCATGACTCCATAAAAAACCTGTTTTTCTTTTTGCAATTTCTTGAGGGATTACTGCTTTCGGATTGTATTCTTTACGAAGCAATTTTATGTCCTCGATAGATTGTACAAATTCTTTTCCACCAGTAGTAAGTGTTACGCCATCGGTTCCTACGATTCCATCATGGTACATTTCGCTACTTCCTAGCGGGTGTCTGTATCTATACGTACAAGTAAAGGAACAACCACCACCAAAAGCTTGAGATATCCACATATGAACCGTTCCTGGCTGTAATTGTGGGTTAATCCCTGCCCAGTTTACTTGTCCAGGTTGTAATTCCATAATACCAGTAACACCGCTTATTGATCTGTAGTAATCATTGGCTTCAGATATTTTGTTAGGAGATCCCATTCTAAAGCTATCTCCTCCCAAAGGATTTTGTCCACTTACAGGATACATCGTATAGGTAATGAAGTCCATTTTATTAGCACTCCTTGGGTCGGCATCATAAATTACATTGGTAAAGTTGGTTGTTATCCATTGTTTTGGATCAACATATTTACGAAGTATTTCGGCTTGTCTATTCAAATATTCCCCCTGTGCATCAGAAGTAAATCTTTTAAAATCTAAAACGGCATGCGGACTTAATTTGTCTTCAAAATAAATTTCAGCATTAGGTAAAACTATTTGTTCAAAGTTATTATAACGGGTACTCCAAAAATTCCCAACCCATTCGGTATTTAGTTTTTCGATTGTTCCGTATTTGGCTTTAAGCCAAATTTGAAATGCTTTGCGAGCTGAAGGACTGAAATCGGCAGTACCTAAAGGTTCATTGTCGATTTGCCAACCCATGATGTTTTTATTTTTACCGTATCTTTTTCCAAGTTCGGCAACTATTTGATCTGTAAATTCTCGGTATTTTTCATTTGTTATAGATACATTAGCTCTATTACCGTGTTCTCTGCGACGTCCGCTTGCATCTACCAAATAAATTTCAGGATATTTATCTCCCATCCATGCTGGTGGGGTTGGGGTAGGAGTACAAAGAATTACTTTTAAACCGTTTTTTTCGGCTATAGCAAGTGCGTCATCAAGCCATTTAAAATCATATTTACCTTCTTCGGGTTCCATATAAGTCCAAGCAAATTCAGCAAAATGCGTAAACTCAAATCCTAGTTTTTTTATGTTTTTTAAATCACGTTCCCATTGTTCTTTTGGCCATTGCTCAGGATAATAGTAAACACCAATTTGCATTAAATCAGGTTTTGAAAAAAAGCGTTGTGGGTCTTTTTTCTCCGTTGCTGTGTTTTTTTTAGTTTGAGAAAAAATAGGATTCGAATTACAATTTGCGATAAGCAATAGTGTAAATAAAATTTTGATTAATGATATATTTTGCTTGAACATTCTTGGTTGTATTGAGTTAATCGAATTTGTGGTATTCTTTAAATTATTTATCTTCTAAAAGTAGCATTAAATAATGTGAGGCCGACCAGCTAAAGTTAAAAGCTTCCATTCCTTTTCCTGTAAGCGGTTGGTAGTTTTCTCTTATAGATGTGCCTTTGTCCAGAACTCCTTCTGCATTATGAATGAGTTTATGTGCCAATTGGTTTGCTTCGGTTGTATAACCGTATTTTTCCAATCCATTTATACCAAAATAACTTTGGTCAAGCCAAATAGGTCCTCTCCAATAGCCACGTTCTGGTTTAAATTTTGGGTGGTTTGCGGCCAATGTTGGTAAAGGAACATATGTGTTGAAAATAGTAGGATTCATCATGTTTTCTTTCATGGCTTTGGTTTGTTCGGCTGTAGCAACCTCAGCCCAAATTGGTAAATATCCTTCACATCCCATCGCTTTTATCAATGTTTTTCCGTCGATTGTGGTATCATAATACCAACCTGTTGTTGGATCCCAAAATTGAGTTTGAATTTTAGCTTTTAATGTTGCACTTTCGTCTTGCCATTTTTTAGCTTCTTCATTCAATTTTAAAACTTGAGCCATTTTATTTAAAAAGTTCTTTTCGGCGTATAAAAATGAATTTAAGTCAACGCTTTCCTGGTCTAATGAATAGGCTTTATCACCGTTCTTTAAGATTTTACTATCATCAAAACGTACTGCATTATCCATTCCGCTTTCCCATTTGGCAGCAACCAATGTTCCATCTGTAGAGCCAAATTCGCATATACCATCCTGATCATGGTCACGTTCTTTGTACCACCAGTTATGATATGATTTTAGTTTTGGATAAAACTCTTTTATAAAATTGGCATCTTTAGTTTTTTCATAAATTTTCCAGATTGCCCATGCTGCAAGTGGCGATTTTGTATTTCGGTAATTGTTTTCTTCGAGGAGGTTGTTTCTGTAGATGCAATCTGGAATAAATCCGTTTGGTTCTTGATAATCAAATAGGGCACGCATTTGGTTTTTTGCCAATTCGGAGTCATAATTGGCAACCGCAACCGCATGTTTCCAGCTGTCCCATGCCCAAAAACCATGAAACCACTTGTAATTGTAACTAGGAAAAAGTCCACCGTGTTTTAATCCTTCGGCAGCAATTCTGGTATTATTTTGTAATGTCAATACTAGTTTAGCAACCAAATCAGAGTAAGTAGCATCTTTGTAAATTGATTTCTTTCTGGCAATTAATTGTTCTAATTGACTCTCTTTTTCTTTTTGGGTGTTTTTAAGGAGTGTATTGAAAGTTGTTTTTGCGATGATTTCATTTTCATTTTTCCATGAATATTGTGGAAAAATAAAGGTTTGAGAAACAATTAGGTCTTTGGTTTCGTTTGGTTTTAATACTAGTTTTTCAGTTTGAACTTTATATCCTTGTTTGAAAATTTCAACTTCGGGTGTTGCATTAAGAAACTGAATGTGTCCAATAGCAGTACTTTTTGTAGAAACAATTTTTAATGTTTTATTTTCTTTAGATAATTGGATGTTGTCTATGAAAATATTGGAATCATAAGAAGGGTAAAGGGTGATGACTTTTCCAGTTTTATTGGTAATACTTGTTTTTTGTAGTGCTGAATGACCAGATAAAAAAACAAGTTGCTGTTTTACGTCTAATTTTTCATTTTGAAATAGTTGTACTAAATGGCTATTGTAACTATTTTGACTTACCAAGCTACTTTTCCAGTTGATGGCTTCGTGTTTGTTTTCGTCATTAAGTTGTAATGAAACCAACGAAGGGCTTAGCCAAACTCCATTTTCTTCGGTCATTAAAAAAGGACCAGAAAAGCCAGCTTTAACTTCACTTGGTTCAAGGAACCCAAATGCGAACCACGCACCTTTATCAGAGAAAGCTAATGATTTTCTATCTGTAGCTTCTGTTGGATTTCCTTTATAATTTATACTGTTTTTTGAAGATTCTAAAATAGGGAAGTCTTTTTGTGCCCAATTGAACTGTATTATAAAAAAGAATAAAAGAATATAAAGTATTTGCCTTTTGCCCATGTTGTTTCGTTTTTTATTGAATGTTTTTGGTTTGTGATACATTTCTCGATTCTTAAATAGTGATTAATAGAGAAATACGAAATCAGTAGATAAAAAGAATAGCCCAAGAAATATAGGGCTATTCTTTTAAAAATTAAAATAATTCAATGGATTAATTTGCTTGTAACTCTGTTAATGGAATTGGATAAAAATTGTTTTTTGATGCATTAAAACCAGTACGGCCTACAGCATCAAGTGCTGATTTTGTTTTGCCCCAACGACGTAAGTCATAAAAGCGATAGTTTTCTAGAGGAAATTCTAATATTCTTTCATGTTCGATTTGAGCTTTTACCTCATCACCAGTTGTACCAGTCATTGCAGGCATATCGGCTCTATCACGAACTTTGTTAATGTATGGAATAGCTTCTGGCGTACGGCCTAGCTCGTTCAGTGCTTCTGCTTGCATCAATAATACATTTGAATATCGCATAAGCGGAATGTTGATTGCTGTATATTCCTGATCCATTTTTTCTTGGGTATTTGGTATGTATTTACGGAATACGGGTTTGTCAGTATCACCAAATTTATCATCGTAAGTAGTTCCTAATACTCTTGGATTGTTTGAATCATTAAAATAAGGATCTTTAAAGAAAAGCGTGCTATAAAGACGAGTGTCGTAATTTCCTGTGGTAGCTATTTTCCCTTCTTTTTTAAATTCGTTTACAAGCATTGTACTCGGAAGAATTTCATCCCATCCGCCTAGTTCTCCTGCAGCCATCCAAAAGTGGAGTGCATTACGGTAAAATGCACCATTGGCAGTAGTTTCTGTGAATTGTAGTTCGAATATAGATTCTTTAGAATTTTTGGTAGTACCATCAAACATGGATACATAATCTTTAACCAAATCATATCCTTGTACTTTGTTTAATGCAGCAAGAGATTCATTTAGGAATGTTTGTTTTTGGGCTGTTTCTTCGTATGCTCTTGTTAAATAAGCAAATCCTAGGTAGCTATTGGCCGCTCCACTAGTTGCACGACCGGTTTTGTCTTGTGTTTGTTTAAGTGGTAATATTTCGGCTACGGCTTTAAGTTCACTTGTAATGAAGTTCCAAGTTTCAACACGTGTTGATAATGGAACACTTAAATCACTTTCTTTAGTTATATATTTGTTTCTGATATAAATTTGTTCCCAGTTAAGAAGCAATTTCATGTGGTAATAAGCACGTAAAAAACGAGCTTCGGCTTCTATTTGTTTGCGATCAGCATCATTTAATGTTGCAGTTGGAACTTGTGGTAACTTATCAATTACTTGATTTGCATTACTAATTCCTCTGTAATTTAGTGTCCAATATCTAGTAAATTGACTATTACCATTGGTATAGGTGAATGTCGAAAGTTCTACCCAGCTTTGGTAATTTAATGCATCACTTCCTAGTTCGCAAATATCTTCTCTATAGGCTTCTACGGGCCATTTTACTTCGGCAAAAGCCCATTGATCGACAGCACCTTCGAGTTGCGAATATGTTGCTGCCAAAGCGGATTCGGCATCGGCTTTATTTCTCCAGAAATTATTTGAAGTAAGTTGATCGGGAGATTGTTGGTCTAAATAGTCACTACAACTAGCGACAGTTAATAGGCCTATAATGGATAGTATAAAAAATGTCTTCTTCATGATTGTGTCTTTTAGGAATAGAATTAAAATATGTATTGAACACCTGTTACAAACGTTCTTGTAAATGGATACACGAAACGGTCAATTCCTGTATTCAGAACAGAAGAACGCGAGAATTCTGGATCTATACCTGAGTAGTTTGTGATGGTGAATAAATTCTCCGCACTTACATAAATCCTTAGCTTGTCTAATTTTGCTCCGCCTAACATTTTATTAGGGATTGTATATCCGATTTGTAATTGACGCATTCTTATAAAATCGCCACTTTCGAGAAAACGATCTGATTCACGGCTGTTTCCATTTGGATCTTGCAAAACGGCACGAGGAGTGTTACTGTGGTTTTCTGGTGTCCATGAATTAAGTGTTGAAGCTAGCATGTTAGTTCCAGAATTCATAGATTCATAGAAATATCTATTTCCGTTATATAATTTGTTGCCCCAGCCACTTCCTATTAAAGCTGAGAAATCGAACCCTTTATAGCTCGCACCTAAACTAATGTTAGCTTCAAGTTTTGGTAATCCAGTTCCAGCATATGCTTTGTCGTTTTCATCTATAACACCATCTCCATTCAAATCTTTAAATCGGATATCTCCCGGTTGCGCATTTGGTTGTAATAAAACACCATTTTTACTATGAGCATTTACTTCGTCAGTAGATTGGAAAATACCATCTGTTTTGTATAAATAAAAGCCACTAATCGGATTTCCTACGCGTGCTTGAGTAGGGAAATGCTCATCTCCATATTTTAATCCCTCACCATAAATAGTCTGACCTTCGTTTGCAAGTGAGATTACTTTGTTTTTAAGGGTAGACATGTTAAAACCTACATTGTATTTAAACTCATTAATCTGGTCGCGGTAATTAACTTCAAGTTCAAATCCGCTATTACTAATTTTGCCTACGTTTAAAATAGGATCATCGATTCCAGCAGATGGAGCTAGTTTTTTTGTAATCAATAAATTGTCAGTTACATTATGGTAGTAGTTCATAGAACCACTAATTTTTCCGTTTTTAAGGGTAAAATCAACACCAATATTTTTAGAATCTGTTGTTTCCCATTGTAAGTTTCTATTCTCTAACGTTTTTGCAATACTTCCAGGCCAAGGATTACTTCCGTTACCTTGTACAGAGCCAGAACCTAAACCGTTTCCTGTACTAATTAATGTATTTGCTGAGTAATACCCTAGAGCGGCTTCGTTTCCTAATTGTCCCCAACTAGCACGCAATTTTAAAGTTGATATGATAAAGTCTTTAGGGAAAAAGTCTTCTTGTTCTATTTTCCATCCTAATGCAATAGATGGAAAAGTTCCCCAACGACTGTCTTCTCCAAATTTAGATGAACCATCTTTTCTAATCGTCATTTGAAGTAAGTAGCGATCGTTGAAAGAATAATTTAGTCGGCTAAAAAAAGAAAGACGGTTGTATTGAAATTTAGAGCCATCTGCTGAGTATGTTCCTCCTTTACCTGCTCCAATAGTTTCAAAATTTGGATCTAAAAATCCAGAGGGACGATCAATTGATACTAATTGTCCGTTCTCTACAGAATAGTCAGTTGTTTTTCCTTCTACGCTTACCTCATTCCAATTTGAAGAGACTCCATTTATAGTATTTCCAAGCATCAAGCCAAAGGTATGTTTGCCAAAAGTTTTGTCAATTGTTATAATGTTGTCTAATATTTGCTCATCCCAATATGATCTTAATTCGGTTTGCAATGGGTACAAATGTGCTTCTTTTGGATTAGCAATATAAGGTGGGAAATGCGCTGTTTGTTGCTCATTTTTTGCACGATAAGAATAGGCTATTTTGTATTTTAACCAAGAGCTAATGTTTGCAGTTATAGCAATATTTGCAGTTATATCCTGACCTTTTATCATGCTGTTTTTAAAATGTTCTTCGGCAACAGGATTAGTATTAGTAGGTAAACCATTTTTGTTTGTTAAGCCATAACCGTAAGGTTCATTTGCATCGTAAACAGGGACTAAAGGCGATATTGCATATACTTCTCTAAGTTGAAAATTAGGTAATGCATTTTGTGTTCCAATGTATGCCATTTTTCCATCTACATCAAAGATTGATTTTTTAAAGCTAACTCTTGCGCTAGCGGTTTGTTGGCCAAAAGTATTATCGATAACAATTCCTTTTTCTTTTACATAATTACCATATAAGGCAAATTTAAGATCACCTTGTCTTCCTTGTACGCCCATGCCATAATTTTGAGTAAGCCCAGGACGGAAAACTTCGTCTTGCCAATCGGTATTGGTAGTTGATGGATTAGTGATATAAGCTGGAAGAGCTTTAGGAGAAGTTGCATATTTATTATACTCATCATACATTCTTTTGTGTACCGTACGATAGCCATCAGCATCTAATAAATCCAATGTTTTTGCTGTGTTTTTATAAGCCAAAAATGAACTAAAATCTACTTTCACTCCTTCTTTTTGACCGTTTTTTGTAGTTACAATTATTACTCCATTAGCTGCGACAGATCCGTAAATTGCTGCTGCCGCACCATCTTTAAGAACCTCCATAGATTCTATATTTGTTGGATTTACAGTATTAATGTTTCCTTGGAACCCATCAATAATGTAAAGAGGTTCTGTTGCTCCAAAAGTATTTACTCCACGTATTTTTACGCTTACAGCTGCTCCAGCAACACCACCACTTTTTTGAACATTTACTCCGGCAACCAAGCCTTGTAGTGCTTCGGCTGGATTTGTTGTAGCTCGTGTTTCGATGCTTTCCTTCTTAACAGATGAAATGGCTCCTGTAACATTGCTTTTCTTTTGAGATCCGTAACCAATAACAATTACCTCATTAAGTTTATTGGTTTCTTCTTGCATCGATGCATTAATTTCACTGCGATTATTGATAGCTTCCGTTTTTTCTATAAATCCTAAGTAAGAAAAAAGAATAGTCTGATTCGTACCATTTGGTATATAGGTTAAAGTATAATTTCCATCAAAATCGGTTGCGGCATTATACTTAGTGTCTTTTATAGAAATACTAACTCCAGGCAAGGAGTTGTTTTTGTCATCAGTAACTTTTCCAGATATGGTCTTTTTTGTCTGACTCTCCTGCGCGAGTAGGATATTTGGTAGCCAAAAAAGGAGAATGATCGGCATTAGAAAAGGCTTCCTAAGTAAGTTTTTTAATTGTTTCATTTTAGTTAGTTTTTGGTTTCTGGTTTTGGTTAAGCTTTTTATTCTATTTGAGGTATTATTTGTTTATGATATTAAATTTTTATCATTATTTATTCATTTTCCTTTTAAAATAATGATATTATTTTTTTGAATATAATTTTATAAGAATAATGAAATTCAAATTTAGAGGATTGCATATATATAATACACCAGTACCTACCAGTTTGTTTTTTAGCTTTGAGCCAAGAATCTTTTTAAGAAATTATTTTGCATGAAAATAAAACAGATAAATTGAAGGTGATTTTAAGCTAATATTAACTACTACTTGATTAGATTATTAAGTTGTTCATGAGGGTTTTTCTATTGATACGAACAATTAAAATTCAACAAAAAGTAAGTTTTGTCTTTGTAATATTAAGTAAAATTGAGAAAAATGAAATATTTTCAAGTAATCTCATAATGGGGATTTTAAGTCTTTAATTGTTATTTTTTTTTAAATCGAGATGCGCTCAAAAAATAAATAAAGCATAAAAAGGAAAAATAAAGAGGGAGATGAATTCTACTTTTTTAACACTAAAAGTAGTTGTTTATGAAGTATGTATTCTATTTTAATTCCTTATAAAAGAACCCTACCAGTAGAAATTTGTCTCTTTTTTAATTAAAATTATTGCGGAAGGATTTGTTCATATCTATTTTTGATAGTACAAAAACGGTAGAAGAATAAAAAAAATCCCTTTTTAGTTTTAAACTAAAAAAGGGATTTTTATTTTTTTATTAAGGAATCTAGTTTTTTAAGTCTTTGATCACTTTAAAAGCAATATCTACTTGATCTTCACTTACTAATATTGTAAATTCATTTGATGTAGAGATAACTTCATTTATTATAATTCCTTCCCATGCTAAACGTTGGAAAATAAAGTAATATATACCAGGAACTACAATGTTTTCTTTTGGTAATTTTACAGTAATTGAAGCCAAATTGCTTAATTTCTGAATTAATTTTTCGCGAGCAAAGTGTTTTTCAACTAGTTGATTTATACTGCTACTAACTACAATATTGGTTTCGTTAACACCACGAGATGAGGTATAGAATATATCTGATAATGTATTAATGTCAGATATTAAATCAGCTTGTTTGTTCAAAACAGTTTCAGATGCTGCAAAAGTATAATCTGTAAGTTCTGATCGTACTGTAATCTCGCCAATATTCTTAATTACTTTGTTTATCTTATGATTTAATTTAAAATCTAATTCTTCCGTTAGTCGTTTTAACGACATTACTACAGCACCTTGTTTTACTTCTTTGCCAAATTCGCTTTCTAATTCAGTCATTATATTTCTAGATAATGAGGTTAGATTAATAATGCCGAGTGATAATGCATTTAATAAAAAAGGCTTCGTTTTGATGTAATTTTCTACGATGGAGGAAACAGTTTTCATAATTTTCTGGTTTTTGTAGTAACTTAGTGTGGTTGGTTTAGTTAATTGTGTGTTATATTTTTTTGCAAATATAAATTAAAAAACAATTTGTTACAAATATAACAATAGAAAATTATGTTAAAAGTGATAAAAAGCATCTATAAGATGTTCTATAACAAACGATTCCTTTTTTTTGTGAATTGCAACGATATCAAAACGAATTTCAAAATCCATTTCCCTATCGTTTATGTAGGCATTTACAGCTTTTACAAGTAGCTGAATTTTTTTTGGATTAACAAAATCTTGTGGTAAGCCAAAGTCAAGACTCGATCTTGTTTTTACTTCTACAATAGCCATTGTGTTTTCTTTGGTGGCTATAATATCAATTTCAGCTTTTTGAAAACTCCAATTCCGATCTAGAATTTTATAGCCATTTTGTTGAAGATATTCCACAGCAAGATCTTCTCCTTTTTTTCCGAGCTCATTGTGTTCAGCCATGTTTTGCTTTTTGAGAGGTTAGTATTCAGTTTTTAGTCTCCATTTTTTTTACGCTAATAGTTTTCACGCAAAGACGCAGCGTTGCAAAGTTTGAATTGGGTTTCTTTGCAAGGCCGCGTCTTTGGGAGATTGTACTTAATTATATAAGTACTTAGACTAGGTAATCGTTTATATTATTTATTAAAAACAAGCGTGCTTCCTGCCGCATTAACTTCGATTGTAACAGTACTTCCCATTACCAATGCTCTATTGTCTTGGATGTGTCCTGCAGGAAAATTAAATATTACAGGGATGTCGTATTTTTTGGTAACATCATCAATAATTTCTAATGCATTTTTCCCCCATGGGATATCATTATCTTTCATTTTGGTCATAGCACCAATTACAATTCCTTTTAGGTTTTCGATACATCCATTTCGCTTTAGGTTCATCATCATACGATCAATATGATAAAGATATTCGTCTAAATCTTCTATAAAAAGTATTTTGTCTCGGCAGTCAATTGCTGATTTTGATCCTAATAGACTATATAGTATGGATAAATTACCTCCAACTAATTCACCTGTTGCTTTGCCAAATCGATTCATTGGGTCTGGCGAAACTGAATAGGAGATTGGGTTGCCAAACAAAGCCATTTTCATAGTTGCAATCGCATCAGGTGTTGCACGAGGAATACTTACTGGCATCACACCGTGAATGGATTTGTAGCCCATTGTATTAAGATGATTGTGTAAGACTGTGACATCGCTAAAACCTATGACCCATTTAGGATGTTGCTTAAATTTAGTGAAGTCAAGTAAGTCAATCATTCGAACAGTACCATATCCACCACGCACGCACCAAATTGCTTTAATGTTTGGATTGTCCATTTGATGTTGAAAATCGATTGCACGTTGCTCATCAGTTCCAGCTAGCTGATTAGTATCTAATCCTATTGTACTTCCTATTACGGTTTCTATTCCCCAACTTTTAAGTAAGTCGATTGTTGGTTTTAAATTGTCATCGATATTTTTTCTTGCTGTTGCTACTAGGGCAACTGTATCGCCTTTTTGTAAATAAGGAGGTGTTATCATGTTTTGTTGAGATTGACAGGTGAATGATTGTAAAGCAAAAATAAGAAATGTGAATTTACAAAAAGCAAAATGTTTCTTTAGGTATCGTAATTGGGTCGTATTCATTTTTCTAATTTTAGTTTACAACAACATTATCTAGTGGTGTTGCAGTTATATCTGTTAATTTTCCTTTTTTGCTGGTACTGTTTCCAGTCCAATTGTATGTTTTTCCATTAGTTGTTATTGTGATCCCAATAGAATTTTGGTTGTCATATATGGTGTAAACAACATCTTTATTCTTAAATGTTAGGGTGTTATTTTTCATTTCAAAATTAAAATCTGGATTTTGATATTCAGTATTTATAGGGTAAGAAAATTCTACTTCATCATTTTTGTCGATTAAAACATAGTTAAGTGTCCTGTCATTATGATTAAAAAGAACTACTCTTTTTTGATTTTTATCAATGTTAAATGATAGTATAGTTTTAATACCTTCATTTTCATCAAGGGTAATCATTCTTTTTGTTTTTACTACCATTTTCTTGCCATCCCAATTTTGTTCGCTGTAATTATTATAAGGAAAATTCATTTGGTCGTCCTCGACTATTTTAATTACTTTGGGTTTGTTATTTTCGACAATAAATTCTGAAAATTGATGCCAGCAGCAACCGCTTTTAGTCATTGTACTTAATTTCTTTTGCTTATAATCTACCTGAAACATTCCGCAATAGTCTTGAGCCAGTGCTGTAAATTCGGGGCTAAATTTAAAATCGTTTTTAGTTCCTAAATATATTCTAAAAGAAGGGCCATGGTAGCAACTATTCTGTCCGTCATTGATGGCGAAATCTTTGATACCATCAAAATTATAGTCTTCATACATAATCAGACTCTGTTCTCCATAAGGCAATTGTTTTATGTTTGCCAAAGCTTTTCCGTTATGTAAGCTCAAAGCTAATTCTTCTGATTCAACCTTAATGATTTGTTTATTAGTTTTTTTATCATAAATAGCGACCCAACCTTTTGAAAATACTTGAGAAGTGTTGGCTATAAATATTTTTCCATAATGAGCTTTTGAGAAATTATTTACCTTAAAAGTTGTTTGAGCAAAAGTAAAGTTGAATAAAAAGAGTAGCAGAGTTGTGGTTAAATATTTCATTTTTTGGCAATGTTAGCAATGTGAATCCTCTATTTATAGCTTAAATAAGATTATCTAAAAACAAAGATAACCATTATGAGAAGTATTTTGAAACTTCTTATTTAAATGAATTAGTTTTATATTTGAAAGAAATTTCTTTAAAATTAGTATTTATAAATGAGAGTAGCAATGAGAACAATTACTTTTTCGGCTTTAATTTTTTTTAATTTATTGCTACTACAGCTACAAGCACAAACGAAAAAGTATGTTATTCATACTGTGGCTTTTTATAATGTCGAAAATCTTTTTGATACCATAAACAATCCAACTATTCGCGATGATGAATGGACGCCAAAAGGTTCTAGACATTGGACATCTCAAAGATATTTTAAAAAATTAGAGAACCTCGCCAGAGTCATGTCTGAAATTGGAATGCCCGAAAATCCTAATCCGCCAACATTTATTGGGTGTGCCGAAATAGAAAATAGGGGAGTTCTGGAGGATTTAATAAAACAACCCAAGTTAATAGATAAAGAATTTGGAATTATTCATTTTGACTCGCCAGATCATCGGGGTATCGACGTAGCCCTGTTATATCAGAAGAAATATTTTAAACCAGTTACTTATTCGAATATTCCGCTTATTATTTATAAAAAACCGATAGTGAGTGCTACTGATACAATTGAGAATAAGGAGAGACGGGTGTTTACTCGAGATCAATTACTTGTAACGGGATTTCTTGATGGAGAGGAAATTAATATAATTGTTAATCACTGGCCGTCGCGTTCTGGTGGAGAACAAAAATCGAGTCCGTTTCGTGAAGCAGCGGGTGCATTGAATCGAAAAATAATTGATTCCCTGCAACGGATAAATCCTAACGCTAAAGTTATTACAATGGGAGATTTTAATGATGGCCCTTATAATAAAAGTGTAAAAGTTGCACTAGGAGCTAAAGCGGACAAGAATTATGTTAGCGAGTATGGAATGTATAATCCATTTGAGGATATGGCAAAGAGAGGAATGGGAACTATTGCCTATCGAGATTGGTGGGATGTTTTTGACCAGATTTTAGTTAGCCAATCTTTAATTAAATCAGACTTCAATTCTTTTCAATTCTGGAAAGCTGGAATTTTTAATAAATCGTATTTAATACAAAATTCAGGTAAATACAAAGGATATCCGTTACGACATGCAGGAACCGAAGTAGGATTTAGTGATCATTTTCCAGTTTATATCTATCTTATTAAAGAAAAAATGTAATGCTTTGTAGAGATGCACCGCAGTGCGTCTAACGTATAGTTGCGAAAAGAATTATAAAATAAAATCATATCTAAGATGCACTGCGGTGCGCCTCTACATGATACTTTTTATTAACTTAGCACCTCAAAACTTAGCATCTCATAATTATGGCTATTGCAAAACCATTCAATCTTACTAAATGGATTGATGAAAACCGTCACTTACTTAAACCCCCAGTAGGTAATAAAAATTTATATGTTGAATCGGATGACTATATTGTAATGGTTGTTGCGGGACCAAATGCCCGAAAAGACTACCATTATAACGAAACCGAAGAGTTGTTTTACCAGCTTGAGGGAAGTATAAAAGTTATTATTCAGGAAGATGGAGAGCGTAAAGAAATGGATTTACATGCAGGAGATATGTATCTTCATCCTGCTCGTGTACCTCATTCTCCAGTGCGTTCAGAAGGTTCTATAGGCTTAGTAATCGAAAGAAAACGAGCAGGAAAAGGACATAAAGATGGATTGCTTTGGCATTGTGATAATTGCAATCATAAATTGTACGAAGTGTTTTTTGAACTTCATAATATCGAGAAAGATTTCTTGCCACACTTTGAACATTTCTATAATTCTAAGGATTTGAGAACTTGTACTAAATGTGGTACTGTGATGGAATCTGACCCCAGATTTGTGGCAAAAAAATAATTCTGAGTTTTTTATATAAAAGGCATACTTTTGCAAAAAAAAATAAATTATCCATATGGACGATTATTATTCGAGGAAGAAGATAGATAAACAGGAGTAGCTGTGGCATCTTGCATGCGCTATTCCTAAAATAACGTTTTGCATTATGATTACCTTTTACAAAAACAACAACGGATTATTTCCAACAGAAAACCGTGAGAACAACAAATGGATTAATGTAGTTTGTCCGACACAGGAAGAAACTAAATTTTTACTCCACGAATTACAAATCCCTGAAGCTTTTTATAACGACATTGAAGATATTGATGAACGGCCACGTATTGAAATCGAAAACGGCTGGTTTCTTATTATATTGCGGATTCCTTTTAAAAGTAATGATGCAAAATTACCATTCAATACAGCCCCTTTGGGCTTAATGTTTAAAGATGATGTCTTTGTATCGCTAAGTTTTCATCAAGCAGAAATTTTATCAGATTTTGTTTTATATACCCAACGAAAAAAATCGGATGTAAAGAACCATTTTGATTTGGTTTTAAGGTTGCTTTTGTCTTCTAGTATTTGGTTCTTAAAATATTTAAAGCAAATAAATCAGCGAATTCGATTGGCTGAAGACAACCTTGAAAAATCAATTAAAAACGAAGAATTACAAGCATTACTTCAAATAGAGAAATGTTTGGTATTTTTTATCACTTCATTAAAAGGCAACGATATGTTGTTTCATAGAATAAAAAATCTGAAAAACCATAAAGAAGATTTTGATCCTGTTTTACTCGAGGATGTTGAAATCGAGTTGAGACAAGCAGAAGAAACTACAAACATTTATAGTAATATCTTGACAGGAATGATGGATGCCTATGCGTCGGTAATCTCGAATAACTTGAATGTTATCATGAAAAGATTAACTTCTATTTCTATAATTTTGATGATTCCAACTTTGGTAGCAAGCTTATATGGAATGAATGTTCCTAATAATCTTCAGGAAAACAGCTATGGTTTTGTTGTTATTTTATTGATTTCATTGTTAATATCAATATGTGGGGTTTTCTTATTTAAGAAAAAAAACATGTTTTAGTTTAGTTTTTAAGAGGAATAAAGACCATCTTGATGACTTTAAATTCTTAATCGTTAACTTTATATGGTTTTGAATCAATCCTAATTAAAAACTAAATAGTATAATGGCAAAAAATATCTCCGAAAAATCATTTGAATCGTTTAATTGGCTCGACATAAAAGGACCAACAGAAGCACAATTAGAAGATATTGCCCAAAAGTTTGATTTGGAGGTTTTTCCAGTCAAAGATTCGGTGGAACACGGACATTTACCTAAAGTAGAAAAGATTAAGAATTTTAATTTTATCATTCTAAGAGCTTATACTGCAAATGAATATGATAACAATTCTACTGTAGAAGAGTTGTCAAATAAGGTTGCTTTTTTTTATAATGAAAAACAATTAATAACGATTCATAGAACTCCTTTTTCTTTTTTGGAGGATATTTTTAAATCTGATTTAAAGTGCACTTCTGTTTATGAATTGCTAATACGCATTTTTAAAGAAATTATTCTTACCTATAGTGCCCCTTCGCAATGGCAAACGGATCAGATAGATGAAGTTGAAAAAACTATTTTCTTAAAACAGCAAAATAAAATCTCTTTGGAAGATTTGTATTTTCAAAAAGCTGAAACCAGAATTACCAAAAAACTTTTAGTGCTTACGCAAAATGTTATTAATAAGGTTCATGTTCCAGAAGAAAATGCTTCTGCACTTGAAGATGTAAAAGACAATCTTATTAAGCTTATACTTGCTTATGAAGAGGCTATGGAAGATGCGATTAACTTAATGAATACTTTCTTATCTGTTACGGCTCAAAAAAATAATGATGTCGTTAAATTATTAACAGTTTTTTCTGCTTTCTTCTTGCCTCTTACCTTTTTGGTTGGGGTTTATGGAATGAATTTTAAATTTATGCCAGAATTAGAATGGAAATTTGGGTATTTGTACGCAATTATTTTTATGTTTGTCATGTGTGTTTTTATCTATATATGGTTTAAACGAAAAAACATTATGTAACCACACGTAATAAAATTTTAATAGATAGATAAATTCAAATATATTTACATAAAAAAATATAACAATTTCTAACCAAAAAGTTACAATGATAACAATAGCAGAGCAATTCGGAATGAAAGACGCATTGGCGCAATTGGGTATAAAAGCCATAAACGAAGGAACATCAACTGGACTAAATAACTTTTCTTCAGGTGATATTCTTGAAAGCTTTTCGCCAGTAGACGGAAAATTAATAGCATCGGTAAAAACATCAACAGCTGCCGATTACGAAAAAGTAATGCAAACAGCGACAGAGGCATTTAAAGTTTTCAGACTTATGCCAGCGCCACAACGTGGAGAAATCGTACGTCAGTTTGGAGAAAAATTACGTCAGAATAAAGAAGCTTTAGGTAAATTGGTTTCTTACGAAATGGGGAAATCATTACAAGAAGGATATGGAGAAGTTCAAGAGATGATTGATATTTGCGATTTCGCAGTAGGATTGTCACGTCAGCTTCACGGACTAACAATGCATTCGGAGCGACCTGGACACCGTATGTATGAGCAATACCACCCAATGGGAGTTGTCGGAATTATTTCGGCATTTAATTTCCCAGTAGCAGTTTGGTCTTGGAATACAGCTTTGGCTTGGATTTGTGGTGATGTTTGTGTTTGGAAACCATCAGAGAAAACACCTCTTTGTGGTATCGCTTGCCAGAATATAATTGCACAGGTAATTAAAGAGAACAATCTTCCAGAAGGTATTTCTTGCTTGATTAATGGAGATTATAAAGTAGGAGAGTTAATGACTGCAGATAAACGTATTCCTTTAGTTTCAGCTACAGGTTCTACTCGAATGGGTAAAATTGTTGCTCAAACAGTTGCAGGACGTTTAGGCAAATCGTTATTAGAGTTAGGAGGAAACAACGCTATTATTGTTACTCCAGATGCAGATATAAAAATGACTGTGATTGGTGCTGTTTTTGGAGCGGTAGGAACTGCAGGACAACGTTGTACATCTACACGTCGTTTAATCATTCACGAAAGTATTTATGATAAAGTAAAAGATGCTATTGTTTCAGCTTACAAACAATTGCGTATCGGAAATCCTTTGGACGAAAACAACCATGTTGGTCCGCTAATTGACACGCATGCTGTAGAGATGTATGCTAATGCCTTAACCAAAGTTGTTGCTGAAGGTGGTAAAATCCTTGTAGAAGGTGGCGTACTTTCTGGAGAAGGTTACGAAAGTGGATGTTATGTAAAACCAGCTATTGCTGAAGCAGAAAACTCATTTGAAATCGTACAACACGAAACATTTGCTCCCGTTTTATATTTGATAAAATATAGCGGAACTGTAGAAAATGCAGTTGACATTCAAAACGGAGTTGCTCAAGGTTTGTCTTCGGCAATTATGACTAATAATTTGCGTGAAGCAGAATATTTCTTATCTGTTGTAGGTTCTGATTGTGGAATTGCAAACGTAAACATAGGAACTTCGGGTGCTGAAATCGGTGGAGCTTTTGGTGGTGAAAAAGAAACTGGTGGAGGTCGTGAATCAGGTTCTGATGCTTGGAAAATATACATGCGTCGCCAAACTAATACTATCAATTATACTACAAGTTTGCCATTGGCACAAGGAATAAAATTTGATTTGTAAGATTAGAATCATTGATGTAAAAACCGCTTTTTTCCATATTATTTGGGAGAAGCGGTTTTTTTTATTGCTTAATTCATAGTGTTTTATTTAAATTAGCATTTTAGTATGAAATGTTTTGTTATTTCTGATGTTGTTTTGTGTAAATAGAAGCTGAAATGATAATTAAGTAACCAAATAATATTTTGAAAAATTATTAAAATGAGTTTGATTTTTTTAGCAGGACTTACTCCTTTCGGATATGGTTTCTTAGGAGTGATGGCGCTTTCTGTTCTAATTGCTTATATGTGGCTTAAGTCATCGGGCAAAAAAGAAAAAATGGGATGTTTCTCTATTGGATTTACTGCTTTTATTATTTGGTTTGCTTTAATGTTTCCTGTTGCTATATCTTTCTCAATCATAGAGAATGGCACGAAGATTATCCAAATAGCTGTTGCTGTGTTTTGGTTTCTTGTTATTGTTTTTGCAACATACGTTATATTTAGTAAAAATAGAACGGGAGTTAAAAAAGTGCTCTTTGTAATTTTTAAAAATATTTTGTTTTTAATAGTGCTGGGATTATTTTTAACCATGCTTGGAGGATTGGCTTATTTCGTTTATTTAAGGCTTTTTACTCATGAAAAAGATGATTCTCCTATTTGGGTTGCTTTTCTATGTATCTTTTTCTTAACATCACTTATTTTGGCTGCCGCAGGTCTTTTAATACAAAGGAAAGAAGGGATGAAAAAAGAAAAGTCAACCTTTTATAAATTAGAAGAAGCAAAGTTAAAACCCGAAATGGTAGTAGAGTTAAATTTATCTAATACTAAATTAGATACTTTTCCGGTAGCAATTTTACAATTTAAGAATATTAAGTTTCTGATTTTAAGTCATAATAATATTACTGAAATTCCTAACGAAGTCAATAAATTACAACAATTAATAGGTTTAGATTTAAGTAACAATCCTATTTCAGATTCAGAACGAAATAAGATTCGAAGGTTACTTTCTAGTCAAGTCGAAATTGTGTTTTAATGATTTCCAATATTGAATAATCCTTATTTTTAATAATGAACGAATTTTTTGCATTTTTTGATCAAAACAAAGTAGATGGCGGTATGGTCATTTTCTTAATGTTTTTCAGTCTTGGGATCGCCTTGTTTCAAACTATAATGCTTTCGGGCTTATATAACTTAAAATTCCCAACATGGTTATTTTTTGTTTTATGCCCATCGTTTATTGGTTTGAGTTTTCTGGTTGATTCCAAATATACACTTATGGTTTTCTTCTTTTTATTTGCATCTGTTTTCATACTTGGTATTATCGGTATGTTTTACTCAGGAATTAGAAGTAGTAAAACGGATAAAGAAGAAAGAGAAAAATTCAATAGAAAACATAAAATTAAAGAAACTACCTTAGGCAAGAAACTCCTTGGTTTGCTTATGATGATTGGAGTTATTGGGGGATTTTATGGATTGGTTTATATAGAGAAATTACATTTTCTTTTCTTTATTATTCCAGGACTTATTTTCATAAAATTTATTTTCTTTCCTAGTAATAAAAGCAAGTTTCTTAAGCTTCAGGCAGTTTTACCCACTTCTAAGATGAATGCAATTGCTATGGGATTGGTAGAAGTAGAGGGAGATTTAGAAGAAATTGAACCTATTATTTCGCCTTATTTCAGCAAGCCCTGCATAGGATATTATTATACCATCGAAGAAGAAGGACCTGCGGATGATGATGGGAAAAGATCGTATAGAACTATATTTACAGAGCTAAAAGTAGGAGATTTTAAAATAAAAGACGAAACCGGAAGTGTTGCTGTAAATGGAGAAGGGTTAGAATTCTATTTTGACAGAATCGATAAGCAAGAAGGAGGAAAAAAGAGATATTCCGAAACCTATTTAAAACACAATGATTATATTTTGCTCATTGGTTATGCCGATTCAGATCAAGGTAATACTGTTCTAAGAAAAGGAGATTCTAATGGAGTTTTTGGTGTTGCAATACCTCAAAGTATCTCATTTAGGAACAAATATCAACCATTGTTAGTTTCATTTTTAACAACATTATTTTTTATCACATTTATACTTATCTATATCATTTTAAACTAAATACATTATGTCAGCACAAAATATTGCTTTAATCGTGGGGTTAATTCTAGTAATTATACTAGTTAACTTTTTTATCGGTACGTATAATAAGCTGGTTATGCTCAAAAACAACTTCGAAAAAGCTTTTAGGAACATTGATGTTATATTGATGCAAAGAGCCGAAGAAGTACCTGAACTGGTTAAAGTTGCGTCTAAATTTATGGAACACGAAACTGCGATGCTAACTAATTTGACTAAGCTTCGTACAGATTTCTTAAATTCTAAAACAGTCGATGAGAAAATAGAAAATGCCAATGAGTTTTCTAAATCTCTGAAAACATTGTTTGCTGTTTCAGAAAATTATCCAACACTAGCATCTAATTCTAATTTTCTGGAATTACAAAAGCGAGTTTCACAAATGGAAGATAAAATCGCTGATAGAAGAGAGTTTTTTAACGATAGTGTAAATCTTTATAATATCGGTATTCAGGAATTTCCTAATCTTATTTTGGCAAAAATGTTAGGGTATCATACACAAACGTTATTTGAAGTTTCAACACAAGAAAAAGCATATAATGGAATTCAATTTTAATAGATTTTTCGGTTATGAAACCGAAATCAATAAAGCAACAGATTCGGTCTTAATCTACGGATTTGCGGTTTTAATCTTTGGTATTGTAGGATTGACACTTATTGCAGCTATATTTAGGAAGATAGGCTTTACTTCTATTATTAGTTATTTCATATCACCTCTAATATTGTGTTTAGGACTTACTTTGATACTTTCCATATTGCCAACTATTGTTTTTAGTGTAGTGGCTTCAGATATTTCAGGTGTAAAGCTTATTTATAGTTGGATAACAATCTTTTTGGGGATGTTGTTCTTTGTAATGGTTAATCTCAGTACAATTAAAAAGTTTGTAAGAGAGTTTGGTAAGCTAACGGAGCAACAGGAGTTTAGAAACAGAAATAGATAATGCAACTTAGTTGCTTTTATACGTAAGTGATTTAATTAGTGCATGTTGTGTGTATTTTTTTGTTGATTTTGCTTTTTAAGATATATTTTGCAATATAGTTGCAATAACATAAAAGGCTTCCAACAACGGAAGCCTTTTATGTTGATTAATAATTTGATAGCGGTTACTTTTTAATTATTATTTGGTTTAAAGTGCCTTCTGTTGTTTGTACTTTTACTAAGTAATTCCCAGAAGTCAAATGACTCATATCAATTGTTTCAATATCTTTCCCAGTGGTTTTTACCAATGAACCATTCATATTGTAAATCATTACTTTCTCTATATTTTGATTTGAGTTTGATAAGTGTAAATAATCAGTCACTGGATTAGGATATAAGATTATTTTTTTTGCTTCAACAGTTTTATCCACACCTAATGTAGTTTTGTACTCGGTGCTTATATAGTATAAATTTGCTGTATCTCCCTTTGTTATGGTATTATTTCCTGCCGGTACTGTGATAGAAACAATTCCTGCACTTGCAGTGTAGTTTATACCGTTAATTTTTACTTTTCCTGAAAAAGCATTGTCAAATACCAAGGTTAATGTTGACTCATTAGTTGTAGTATATGTTATAGTTGTGCTTGTTTCTATCTTTAGGCGTGCAGTTAATGCTAAACCAGAATAGTTTACAGATCCTGCCGAGGAATTCATGTTACCAGTGATGTTGTAGAATGAGCTTTCTTTGATAGATGCTGTAAAGTTGTGTATTTGAGTTCCAGATGCACTTCCTGTTGGTATAACTTTAACTGTCCCTGACAACGTTGCTGGAGTTCCTAATGATCCAATTGTAGTCACTGAATAGGATAGAGTAGTAGTAGGAGTTCCTGTGATTGTAATTGTTTTTGCAGAAGTATTTTTTACTGCGCTAACTCCTGATTCAGGAAGCCCAGATATAATTGCATCTGTAGCATCACCTCCCCAAGTTAAAACAATAGGCTCTATAGCTGTGTTTTCTGCTACCTCTTGGCTAACATTATTCGTTGTTGCAATTAGCGTTTGACTACTGCTAGGTATAGTTTGTTCGCCTTGAATTGCTTTCAAAGTAGTTTTGTAGCTTATTAATGCATTTTTTAAAGGGGTGTTCACTGCATACGAAGCGTCATCTACAGCATTGTTAAAACTAAATTTAAAATCACCACCACTCATACGACCAGCGTATTGCATAACTTTTGTTTTTGCATCTTCTGGACTATCGGGAGTATATGGATACATTATTGCCAAATTGGTGTCGAAGTTGTTATAGGTATTTCCTCCTGCACTTGATTTAACGGTTGCTGGTACTTGTTCATTTCTTGTGAGAGCTACATAGGCGTCGAAGTCTATTGTAGAATTAATTTTACCAGTAATATTATATAAAGGATTCGTGTCGGCATAGGCTACAAAGCGCATTGAGTTGGTAGCAATAGACGTGTCTAATATATTATTAAATGCTTTTATTGATCCACCTGCTTCACCTGAAAAGGTCCCTTGGTTCCCAGGGTCATTTGCTTGTTTTGTGCTGTTCCATATGTCAGTACCTTGCATAGAGATTAGCATTGGGTTTTTAGCATTGCGAAAATAGTTTGCTTCCATAAATAGAGAAGAACCCAAAGTAGCTCCTGAACCGTATTTAGAATTTCCATCATAATAGTTGTTGTATATATGGGCTGAATAATAACGCACACGTGGATGGCGTGAGTCAGAGTGATCATACCAATTATGATGATAGGTGATATATCCAGGATTAACTCCTTCGCTTAAGCCTAAAAGATTTGATTTGCCACTATCCCAAAAGTGATTGTATGAGAATGTAACGTAATTTGATTTTTTGCTATCTAATGCACCATCCCCTTTTATTTGATCGGCATCGCTGCCTGCATTTCCATAAAAGAAATCGCAATTATGCACCCAAACATATTCATTGTTTTGTTGAAGACCAATATTATCACCTTCGCCACTGTTGCAGTTCATAGTACCAATATTACGTATCTCGATATTAGATGCATTCTTGATTCGTATTCCCCATCCATCGGCTACAGCATCATCCCCAATTCCTTCTAGAGTGATGTAAGATGCTGTTGCATTATTATTTTCGATTACGATATCACCCGCTAACATATAATCAAGATCTGTTATCTGTCCAATCATACGTATAATTAGTGGGCGTAAATCTTTGCCTTTTTTATATCCATCCAATATCGATTGTAAGCCTACTGATGGACTTGGTGTTGCTCCAGTTACAGCCAATGAAACTGTGTTTTTAGTAGTTTCTGTTATATAAATTATTACTGCTCCATTCTTAGGAGTGCCATCTAAATTGTACGCTCCGGGTACGCGACCGTTAGTAAAGGCAAATCCAGCACGGTCATGTGATTTTACTGTAATTGCTGTTGTTGTTGAGCCAGTTCCTTCTGAGCCTGCTATCACCGGTTTTATTTTTATAGTGTATGTGCCAGCTTTTATCCCTGGTATGTCTGCACGATAGTAGCTTCCGTAGCTGCGTATAAGTTGATTGTCTATTTTTTGATCTGTTATTCCCATTCCTGTATAGTACACATTGTAGCTTTGAGCGTTAGCAACAGGTTGCCATTTTACATATGCAGATTCTAGCCATCCAGTAGCTTCGTTAATGGATACTTGTTGTGCCCATATTTGGATAGAAGCAAGTGAAATTGTCAAAAAAAGTAATAGTTTCTTCATAATTTTGGTTTTTTGTTAATGTTTGGTTTTGAATAGATTACTGTTAACGGTTGTTTTATTATTAAAATGTAATCGATTACACGAATGTAAATAAAAATTATATATTATTATTTATTTTAGATAAAAAGTACAGATAATAAAAAAAATATCTGTTTTAAATATTAATTGTGTAATGATGTTGTTTTGATGTTGTGTATTAGATAATGGCTGAAAAATGTTGACTTCGCGCGATATCGGTTCTTTTCTTTTTTGAGAATTTATGATATAAAAAAAAGCAACCCGTATGAGTTGCTTTTTTGAGACTATGTAAGTAAATACTACATTCTGTTTTACAGTTGTTTATTTTTTGGGTTTTATTATTCTTAATGAATACAATAATTTGCCTTTTCTATAAGATGGCTTTTCATCAGACTTAGTTAGAAGTACAAGGTCATATAATTCTATTTTATCTTTTTGAAATTCAATACCTAATTTTTTATCAGATCCATCAACAGTGGTAAAGCGTATTGCTGTTATGCCTCGAGTATCTGCTGAATCGCCATTGATGCTAATATAATAGTCTTTAAAATTTGAAAGACCACTTACTTTCCCGTCTTCAGTAAACTTAATTTCAGTTTTTGAAGATTTGATTGAATAGGTGTTCTCTGAGAGTGTTTTATTTATTAAAAGACGAAGTACAGTTACGTTTGTCTCTTTTGCTTTTTTGACCAATGAGCTATCTGCTTTGACATATTCTTGTGAATGATAACGTTCATCAAGTGGTAGTAGTATTAAATTCCCGTCTTGAATTACTGCTTTTTGAGTTTTGGTTTCATACAAATGGTTGACTAAAGTGTCGTTCTTAAAAGAAGCCAAATGTTTGCTTTTTTCGAGATCTTCATTAATAAAAGTAATACTGTCTTTTAAATTTTCTGGTACTATTATCTCTGTAACACCATTGTTAATGGTTTTGATTCCATTATCAATAATTATATCGTCTATAAAGTTTTTTGCAATCCAAGTACCTGCGAAGCTATTAGGCTGTTCTTTTTCAGTTTCCTTTTTGGAATCTTTACATGACGTAGCTGTAAGTATTAAAAATGCTATTGATGTACAGTAAAAAGTATTTTCGATAAATTTTTTCATAATTGCAGTGTAAATAATTTAATACAAATGTATTTAATAAATAATTGATTGCTAGTAAGTTTGTAGTAAAAAAAAAGACCATTTGAATTTTCAAATGGTCTTTTGGATATGATTAAGCTATTTAGCTGAAATTAGATGTCTTTTTTCTATAAACTAAAAGAAGCACCTAAGCTAAAAGTAAATTGATTGTTTAAATGATCAAATATTTTGTCGTTGTTACCATATTTAGCAATTGGAAAACCAAGTTCAGTGAATACTCCAAATCCATCTGTAAAGAAATAACGTCCACCAACATGACCACCAAAATTTCTTAATCCAAGGCTTAAACCTGGGTAAACATCTAGTTTTTCATCAACATTTATCACGCTACCTAAGTTTGCGTTCATTCTAACCTTTGCGTCAAAACGATCTTTAAAAGCTGGCTTTAAAGTTCCGTCAAATACATTATATTCTTTTACATCTAATAAATAGCTACTTACAATTCCAACAGAAAAATTTTCTCCTAGACCAAAATCTATAGAACCTTGAATTCCAGTACCACCATCTTGAATGTTTGCACCAATGTTAACTTTAGTGTCTCCTTTTCCGCTAAATGCTTGCTGTGCTTGAGTTAAACCAAATACGAATAAAAACGCAAGTGTAATAATCTTTTTCATAAAATATAGGGATTTATTTTTTGCAAAAATAAGGCTTTATATATCAATTCCTACCCTTTTCGTCAAAATACAATTCGTTCAAAGGGTCGCTTTGCCAGTATTCTTTACTGTCAATATCCATAATTGTCAGCCTTCCTGTAAATGCAGCACCAGTATCAACATTCCAAACATTGGCTTTTTGTATAGGAACAGTTTCGTGAATTCTTGTAACTGGGGTGTGTCCAATAAAAATTTCTTTATAAAGTTTTAATCTTTTTGGATAGAGTAGTGAATCTGTTTCCATATTTGGATCTAATGCCATAGCAGTTTCCCACAGCGTTCTATCCCAAAAAAAAGATTCAAATGAATATTCATAAGTTACACCTCTTAAGTTAGTAAAACCTGCATGAATAAATAATCTATTTTCTGAATCTAGATAATAACCTTGTAATGACTCAAGAAAAGCAACGTGTATCTGTTTGTGTGTGTCACTAATCGATTCGTAAGCGAGAACAGTTGATTCACCACCATGATGATGCCATAATTCATTGTCTCTGCCGTCTCTCATCCATTGTTGAAGTAAATCATCATGATTACCTCGGATGCAAATACAATTTTGGTTTTGTTTTAATTCAATTAAAAAATCAATCACTTGAGGAGATTGACTCCAACCATCAACATAATCACCCAAGAAAATTAAGGTGTCTTTGTTTGTTACAGAGGCCCTTTCGAGTACTTGTTTCAAAGCAATTAAGCCACCGTGTATGTCTCCAATAACGAATGTTCTCATTTTAATGTTTTGTAATGTACTTACAAAAATAGGAGAAAATCATTTGGTTTTTGCTTATTCACTTGTTAATGTTTGTTATTATCTTCAAAATCTATTACTGCCTGTTTTGCATGAAAAATTTAACTTATGAGTAAAAATATTTATGCCTTTTTTATTCTCTATTGTTGGTTTCCTATCTAAATTTGTACTATGTCTGATGTACCTACATATCGAAAAATTATCCATATTGATATGGATGCATTTTATGCCTCGGTAGAGCAAATGGATAATCCAGATTTGCGTGGGAAACCTATTGCTGTGGGCGGTTCTGAGAATCGTGGTGTTGTGGCGGCAGCAAGTTATGAGGCTCGTAAATTTGGTGTTCGAAGTGCAATAAGTGGTATGCAGGCTAAGCGTAATTGTCCACAGCTTATCTTTGTTCGTCCACGATTTGATCGATATAAAGAGATATCAAATAAAATTCATAAAATTTTTCATGAATATACCGATTTAGTTGAGCCACTTTCGCTTGACGAAGCTTATCTTGATGTTACAATTAACAAAAAAGGAAATCCAAGTGCGAGTTTATTGGCTGAAGAAATTAGATTGCGAATTTTTAATGAAGTTGGATTAACAGCTTCAGCAGGAATTTCGGTAAATAAATTTGTAGCTAAAATTGCCAGTGATTACAACAAGCCCAATGGTCAAAAAACGGTAAATCCAGATGAGGTGATTGCTTTTTTGGAAGAATTACCAATTAGAAAGTTTTATGGAGTGGGGAAGGTAACTACCGAAAAAATGTACCAACTTGGTGTTTTTACAGGGACTGATTTAAAGAGTAAAACCTTAGAATTTTTAG
Source organism: Flavobacterium sp. 140616W15 (assembly GCF_003668995.1). Lineage (NCBI taxonomy): Bacteria > Pseudomonadati > Bacteroidota > Flavobacteriia > Flavobacteriales > Flavobacteriaceae > Flavobacterium > Flavobacterium sp. 140616W15. The sequence continues at coordinate 3,806,655 of NZ_CP033068.1, read as the reverse complement.
AAAAACATTTCGGAAAATCGGGGACTTTTTATTATCATGTTGTGCGTGGAGTTCATAATAGTGAGGTGAAATCTAATAGAATAACAAAGTCGGTGGCAGCAGAACATACTTTTGATGTTAACCTTTCTTCGGAAATATTCATGTTGGAGCAACTCGAACGAATCGCAATTTCTTTAGAGCGACGTTTACAGAAGCATAAGATTTCTGGTAAAACGGTTACTCTTAAAATAAAGTACAGCGACTTTACACAACAAACTCGAAGTAAAACACTCCCTTATTTCATAGCCGATAAAAACTTGATTCTTGAAACTGTAAAAGAGTTGTTGTATCAGGAACGAATGAAAGATTCAGTTCGTTTATTAGGGATTTCATTAAGCAATCTTAATACCGAAGTAAAAAAAGCGATTGTTGTACAGCTTAAGTTTGAGTTTTAAATGATTTAAAAAGAGGTGTTAAATGCTCAATACGGTTATGATTACTTGGCTTTTAGATTTATCTTCGAGTTGAAGCAATTGCTTAAATTTGGGATGGTTGTGATATTGTTTTTGTTATTTAAAAAAACATAAAAAATCACTTTTTTAATTTAAAAGTAAATTATGAATACTGAATATTTATTTGAGAAGTTACGGAGTGCCCCTGTAGGGTTTGGCGTTGATGAAACAGAAGTTTGGCTTAGCGACATTCCTGAAATTCAGAGTCTCAGTGAAATTGAAGATGTTTTCTTAAGTGAAAACTTATCCATCAATGAGATAGATTCACTTGGATTGATAATTAAAAGAAAATATATTGAGAGCTCTGGTGAAAATATTTTTTCTGGAGGGTGTTTTGAGAATCAAATAAAGAGAGCCGGAATAAGCGACATTTACAGTGGACTTTCTATTTCCCAGGATAGCAGTAGTGTTTTGGATTTCTCAGCGCTAAACAAAAAACTAATAAAACTAGAAATATGCATCGCAAGAAAAGCTCAGAAAATTATCTTGCCAAACAACTCGTCTTTTGAAGCGCTAGATATAAGCCATACACCTAAGCTAGAGTGCATAGAGAATGTTGAATTACTCAAAAAAATCAAAATTCTATCTCTGCGTAACTGTACAAATCATATCAACCTTCAATTTATTGAAAAATTGAGTGAGCTACGCATACTCTCCCTTTCTGACAATAAAAATCTACCTGAGCTGGATTTTTTTAATGAAAGCAACCCTATTATAATATTGAATCTGGCACTAACAAACGCCATAAAACTCAAGAGAACAATAGCAAACCTATCAAAACTCAAAAAACTTAAGCATTTAAACATCAAAGCCAACCAGAAAGAGTTAAGACAGCTCAGAGAGCATTTACCAAAGTGTATTGTTAATGGGTTTTCGTTTGATCAAGCTTTGAAAGCAGGATTATAATCTGCTCTGTTATTAGGGATTTTATTAAACAGTCTTAATATTGAAGTTAAGTAAGCTATCGTTGTTTAGCTTAAGTTTAGCTTTTAAATTGCTTAAACATGCGTTAAATGAGTAATAAGTAACATGATTAGTGCTGTTTTCAATTTATCTTTGAATAAAATTTTAATTTATGTATGATTTAGATGCTTACGATGCCGCAATTGCAAAATATCATCAAGAGATGAATTGCAATGTTGTCCCAGTGATTTCATGGGATTTTCATCATGTGTCTTTAAATGATTTAAAAAGTAATTATTCAGATTGGCAAAAGGTACTTTATATTGCAAATAGATTTCACTGGGATGATTCCGAATTTAATGTTTTAGAAAGATTGAAAGAGGAAGTTGTAGTAGTTACAGATTTGAAGTTGAAGATTGTTTTTGCTTCCAATCGTATTTTTAATATGACAGGTTATAGAGAAGATGAAGTTGTGGGTAAATCGCCAAAAATGTTCCAAGGACCTGAAACTTCTTCCGTTGTTAGAGAGGAAATTAGATTAGCTATAAAATCTCATGAAGCTTTCGAAAAGACTATTCTGAATTATAAGAAAAATGGCGAAACCTATTTTTGTAAAATAAATGCTTTTCCTGTTTTTAATTTAAAAGGGAAGTTGACACATTTTATTGCTTTTGAAAAAGCAGCCTAATAAAAAAGCCTTTTTGAAAATCAAAAAGGCTTTTTGTATATAATTATTTGAAACGATTAGTCTCTACTATTTAGTTTAGATAGCAATCTTAAGAATTCAATATACAGCCAAACAAGAGTAATCATTAATCCCATTGCACCGTACCATTCCATAAACTTTGGCATTTTTTCTTTAACACCTTCTTCTATTCTATCAAAATCCAAGAATAGGTTTAAAGCAGCAATAACGATTACAAAAACACTAATACCAATACTCATCATAGAGCTACCATGATGAACAGGAGTAAAGCTTGTAAACATTGAAACTAACCAAGAGATTAGGTAATAAGTTGCAATTGCCAAAGTAGCTGCCATAACAACCGATTTGAATTGCTCAGTTACTTTTACAATTTTGTATTTATACAAACCTAAACAAACCATGAAGGTAACAAATGTTGCACCAACGGCTTGTATTACTATTCCTGGATACATTGCTTCAAAGATTGCAGATATTCCACCAATAAATAAACCTTCAAACAAAGCATAGCCTGGAGCTAAGTAAGGAGAAAGTTGCGGTTTGAATGCAGCAACAACAACTAAAATTAATCCAATGATTGCTCCACCAATTGTAGGAAGCATAGGGTTGATTCCGTTAAAAGACATCCACCAAGTTATCATTGCAGTAGCTGTAAGCAATAAAAATAAAATAAGAGTTTTATTGATAGTACCAGATAGTGTCATCTCATTACCATAATCGATAATTGTTGCCTGATGAGGATTCTCACTTTTTGCTGCAACCGAAGTTGGAGAAAAACGTTTATTACTTAAAAACGGATTGTTTGAGTTGAAAGCCATAATAGATTTAAATTTTAAAACGTACCAAATATAACGCATATTTTCATAATTGCTCCAATCCCTATATATATTTTAACAATTGAATTATCCCGCTTTTATACCAAGAGGCTTCTGAAATGGTTGAGGGTTTTAAATAAAATGTAGTTTTATAAAGTTGCAAGGCATAATAGTTTGGAAGATTATTAATATTTCAAAATGGAAGGTTTTAATTTTCAATTGATTTCAATCAAATCAAAATGTTGTTAAGTTAGGAAAGCCCCCTTTAATACTATACTGAATGTTTGTCACGCCAAGTAACAAAGCCACTAAGCAATTTAGATATAAACTTTGCGCCTTGGCCTCTTTGCGAGAAAATTTACTGAATACATTTTATTTATGTGTTGCCTCCAGCTTTAGCTGGAGGAATATTAGGTAAGTCTAGTATTGGCTTTAGCCAAATCTCAGTATTCTTTTGGCTAAAGCCAGATTTATTATCAATTCATTTAACCTCCAGCTAAAGCAGGAGGCAATTCATTCTGTATAGTCTTAAAAAAAACTATGCTATTAAAGTTGACTATAAAATATGAAATCATTTAAGTTCATTTAAGAAAAGTAGTAAAAACTCATATTCTCTTAAATGACTTATATAGTTTAAACAAAAAAGCCACCAAGTTTAGAACTTGATGGCTTGTGTTTTTATGTAGTTATATTTAGTTCAAAAGATCTAAAACTAAAGAAGGGAATAAACCGATCACGATGTTTAATAGTATAGAAACTACTGCAACAGCATAAATAAGGAAAGGTCTTCCTGTACGAGTTTCGTTAGGCTCTTTAGTGTACATTGCTAATATCAGTTTAAAATAATAACCAACACTTATGATAGAGTTAATTACTGCAACAATTACTAATGCTAGGTATCCAGCTTGTAATACTTGATTGAATAAGAATAACTTAGCAAAGAATCCTGCAAAAATTGGAATACCAGCCATAGATAAAAGTGAGGCGGTAAGAATAGCTGCTAATAATGGATTTGTTTTTCCTAAACCATGAAAATTAGTAATGTCTTCGTTGTCTCTGTTTTTGCAAACATATAATATAACGCTAAACGCTGCAATACCAGCTAATGCATAAGCAGTAGTATAATATAAAAGAGTTCCTGCGGAAGTTGCTAAAGTTAATAAAGTCATCAACATGAAACCTGCATGCGAAATACCTGAATAGGCAAGCATACGTTTTACGTTTACTTGACGTAATGCCATGATATTACCAACAGTCATAGATAACATAGAAACAATCACGATTACGATTACATAGCTTTCAGAAAGCTCAGCATTTAATATCGTTAATAATTTGTATAAAGTAGCAATAGCAACAACTTTAGCCAAAGTACTCATTAAAGCAGTTGTTAATGCAGGAGAACCTTCGTAAACGTCTGGAGCCCAAAAGTGAAATGGAACAGCAGCAACTTTAAACAACATACCAACAGTTAGTAAAACAATACCAATTGGAAACCAAATAGGCAATTCAGCAGATTGAGATAATTCACTAATTTCAATTACATCAAAACTTCCCATAGCTCCGTAAATCAAACAGATTCCGAATAAGATAATTCCAGATGCAAATGAACCCATTAAGAAATATTTCATTCCAGCTTCATTACTTTTTATTTTCATTCTGTCACTTGCTGCTAAAACGTATAGTGCAATAGATAATACTTCGATTCCTAAAAAGAACATAGCTAAGTTTCCAAAAGAAACCATTGCTACAGCTCCTGCCAATAAGAATATTTTGATAGATACAAAATCAGATATCTTCGTTTGGTGATCTTCGTAGAAGTTATGACTTAAAGCCACTAAGAAAATCGTTAAAACAATAAACAAAGATGAAAACGACGTAGAGTATTTACTCACCGAAATCATGTTATTGTAGTAACTTTCAGTTAAACCAAATTCTGAATAGTTTATTGCCAAAACGCCTAATAAACCAATTATAGTTACTGGTATAATGGCTTTTCTTAAATTAAGAATTTCAAACAGTAGGCAAAAAACACCCAATCCTATGATAGCTATTAATGTATTCATTTTTGTTTTTTTGATATAGGAAATCTAAAACTAATGATGCCCTAATTTATTTATTTAAAAATATGTTATTTATTCTTTAGCAGTGTAAGTTTTTAAGAATCAGATAAACTGAAATCAAAAATAATTACACTTTATTCTAAAAACTTAATTTCTATGTATAACTTTTAAAATTATATCTAAACTTGGAGTAATCAAATCTGTAATTGGTTTTGGATATAATCCAAAAAAGAATAATACAGCTATAATTGCTACAAGTGAAATTCCTTCAGAGACAGATACATCAGCAAAAGGTTTCGTATTTGTTTCGCCTAACATTGCATGTTGGAACATTTTAAGCATATAGTAAGCTCCTAATATAATTGTTGTTCCACCTAAAACGGCAAACCAAATATTAATTTGAGAAAGGCTATATAATACTGTGAATTCTCCAACGAAGTTAAATGTAGATGGTAGTGCTACCGATGCCAATACCAAAATTAAGAACATCGAAGTGAACTTAGGCGATTGGTAACGAATTCCACCCATTTCAGAAATAACTCTAGTTTCGTATCTTCTAAAAATGATTTCGGCAGCTAAGAATAAACCAACTACTACAAAACCGTGAGCAATCATTTGTAAAACAGATCCGCTTAAACCGTCTGCAGTTAATGTATAAGTACCTGCTGCAATTAATCCAACGTGTGCTAATGAAGAGTAAGCTAGTAATTTTTTTAGATCTTTTTGTCTTAAAGCTACAATCGATCCATAAATTACTCCAGCAATACCTAATCCGATGAATATAGACATGTATTCTTTTGCAGGAAGTGGAGCAATTGGCAATTGCCAACGAATGATGCTGTATAGTCCCATTTTAAGCATAATACCTGATAAAAGCATGGTTCCTGCAGTAGGTGCTTTTTGGTACACACTTGCTTGCCAAGTATGAAATGGAATAAGAGGAATCTTAATAGCATATGCTAAGAAGAAAGCCAAGAAAATCCAAAGTTGCTCAGTTGCAGTTAAATCAAGTTCATATAAATCAGTCAATAAGAAACTACCTGCTTTTGTATATAAGTAAACAAATGCTACAAGCATAAATAATGAACCAGCAAGAGTGTAGATAAAGAATTTAACTACTGCTTTTCTGCGTTCTTCGGTGTCACCATTACCCCAAATTAAAGCGATAAAGTAAATAGGGATTAATGATAATTCCCAAAAGATATAATATAACAAACCATCTGCTGCAAGGAAAGTACCTACCATTGCAAATGCCATGAATAAGATTAATGCATAGAATCCTTTTGCGTTTGGATATGAATTACCAAAAGAAGAGAGTATGATTATTGGTGTTAAAGCAGTTGTTAATAATAACATTGCAATAGCCAATCCATCTGCATTTAATACAAATGAAATTTTAGGCTGAGTAATCCATTGACTAATATAATCAATGCTTTCGCCAAGATTATAATGATTTAATAATACAATCGAACAACCTAAAGCGGCCAAACTAAAGAACAGGGCTACTTTTGAAGCTAGTTTATCACCCACAAAATAAGTGACAAATGCACCAATTAAAAGTATAATTAATATAAGAGAAACGTTCATAGTTATTAAATTATTAAGCTAAAAATATATAAGAAACAATGGCACACATACCCAAAACAAAAGCGAATAAATACAATCCGATACTTCCATTTTGTAATCTTCTACCTTGATAACTTACCTCATTGGTTACTTTTCCTAATCCGAAAACAAGTGCTGATAAACTTGTTTCAACATAATCTCTAAAGAATTTAGATAATCCATTAATAGAGCGTACAAATAGAAAGTCATAAAGTTCATCAACATAGTATTTGTTGTATAATACTTTTGTAACTCCAGTTATAGACTCATCTTCACCAGGAACATTATTTTGTTTGATGTATTTTAAGTAGGCAATAAAAATTCCAACTAAACCACCAAGAACTGCAACACCCATTAAAGTGTATTCAGTAGTTCCTAAATGATGAGCTTCGCCAGCTACTTTTGTAAAAAGAGGTGCTAAATAAGTATTCAACCAGCTATTTCCAGGCAAGCTTATCAATCCACCAAAAGTAGCTAAGATTGCTAAAATGATTAGTGGAAAAGTAATTAAAGCAGGACTTTCATGTAAATGACTTTTTTGGTGTTCTGTTCCTCTAAAATCTTTAAAGAAAGTTAAGAACATTAATCTAAACATATAAAAAGCAGTCATGATAGATGCAACCGATGCCACAACATAAAGTGGAATGTTATGATGAAAGGCTGTCAATAATATTTCATCTTTTGAGAAGAATCCAGAGAATAATGGAACTCCTGATATTGCCAATGATGAAACAAGCATTGTGATGAAAGTAATTGGCATTGCTTTACGCAATCCACCCATTTTACGCATATCTTGTTCACCGTGTAAAGCGTGAATTACAGAACCAGAACCCAAGAATAAACAAGCTTTAAAGAAAGCGTGTGTTATAACGTGAAAAACGGCTACTTCGTAAGCACCTAATCCTAATGCTAAAAACATTAATCCTAATTGCGAAACAGTAGAGTAAGCCAATACTTTTTTAATATCATTTTGAACCAAACCGATTGTAGCAGCAACAAGAGAAGTTATTGCTCCAATAACAGCAATTATGCTTTGAACATCTGGAGTTAAATCGAATACAAAATTTAATCTCGTAATCATAAAAATACCAGCTGTAACCATTGTAGCCGCGTGAATTAATGCAGAAACTGGAGTTGGTCCAGCCATTGCATCAGGCAACCATGTATATAATGGGATTTGAGCTGATTTTCCACAAGCACCAATAAACAAACAGAATGCTGCTGCAGAAAGCATATAGATGTTTAAATCTGTAGCACTAGCGATTGCAGTTTTTAAAGTTGCATAATCTAAAGTAGAGAACATAGAACCGATGATAAAAATACCAACTAGTAATCCTAAATCTCCAATTCTGTTCATGATGAAAGCCTTTTTTGCAGCATCATTATAGTCTTGGTTTTTATACCAGAAACCGATTAGTAAGTAAGAACAAAGTCCTACACCTTCCCAACCAATAAATAATACTAATAAGTTACTTCCAACAACAAGCGTAATCATGAAAAATACAAACAGGTTTAAGTAAGCAAAAAACTGGTGCATTTTCTCATCATCATGCATATAGCTGATAGAGTATAGGTGAATCAAAGAACCAATACCAGTTACAAAAAGTAACCAAAGCAATGATAGTTGATCTAATAAGAAACCTAAATCAACTTTAAAATTACTTATCTGAATCCATTCAAATAAAGAAATGCTGATAGGTTGTTGAGTTTGATTTATTTGAAGGAAAAAATAAATAGACACAGCAAATGAAACAACTACAGAAAGAGTTCCTATAGCCCCAGAAACTGTCTTTCCTAAACTTTTTCCAAAGAAAACATTGATTAAAAATCCTAAAAAAGGAGCTAATACTAAAACTAAAGCTAAATTGGTATCCATTGCCATTTATCCTTTTAAATTTTTTAAATTATCGATACTGATTGAATGTATGTTTCTAAATATCGATACTAAAATTGCCAATCCAACTGCTACTTCAGCTGCAGCAACTGCCATCGAGAAAAATACGAATACTTGTCCTTGTGCATCTTGGTGATACGTAGAGAAAGCAACAAATAATAAGTTTACTGCATTAAGCATGATTTCAATAGACATGAAAACGATAATCGCATTACGTCTGTATAAAACACCAAATATACCTACACAAAAAAGGACTACACTTAAAAATATGTAGTTTTCGATACCTATTTGATTTAAAATATTATTCATTATTTTTCGATTTTTCTTTTTTAGACAATAACACAGCTCCAATCATAGCAACTAAAAGTAAAATAGAAGCAAATTCAAAAGGAACCATATATTCGTTCAATAGTATTTTACCCAATACTTTAATCGATTGGAAATCTTCTCCTGTCGAGTCGTATTCTCCAACAATTGGTTTTGAATTAATAAATATTGCAATTAATACAACACAAATTAAACAGAAAGAAACAATTGCTCCCAAACGTGTAATTCGAGGTTTATGTACTTCGTTTTTCTCGTTCAGGTTCATCAACATTATCGTAAACAGGAATAAGATCATTATGGCTCCAGAATAGACTATAATGTGAACTATTGCTAGAAACTGAGCATTTAATAGTAAGTAATGACCAGCAATCGAGAAAAAGCAAATCACTAAATAAATAGCGCTATGAATAGGTGTACGACTAAAAATCGTTAAGAATGCGGTAATCACAGTTATGAAAGCTAAAATACAAAAAGTAATTTGTATTGCATTTGCATTAGCAAAATCAGGTATATGTATCATTAATTAGCGTTTTTAAGTTGTGCGTTTTTCATAGCCATGTCTAATGGCATCACTAATTTGTCTTTTCCAAAAATAAAATCTTCTCTATTATAGCTAGAAGGAACTAATACTTTTGAAGTCGTTAGGTAAATTGCATCTTTAGGACAAGCCTCTTCACACAATCCACAAAAAATACAACGCAACATATTAATCTCATATATCGAAGCATATTTTTCTTCTCTATACAAATGTTTTTCATCTGGTTTGCGCTCTTCAGCTTTCATAGTGATAGCCTCAGCAGGGCAAGATAAAGCACATAATCCACAAGCAGTACAGTTCTCGCGACCTTGCTCATCACGTTTTAGCATATGCTGTCCGCGGTAAACATCACTACGCTCACGAACTTGTTCAGGGTAATGAATTGTAGGTTTACGTTTGAACATATGTTTGATTGTAATGAACAATCCTTTAGCAATCGCTACAAGATACAATCGCTCAAGAAAAGTCATCTCTTTATTTGAGACTACCTTTTTTCTACCCGATAATGATATAGTTTCTATTGACATTTTAATTTATCATTTACGATTTTGATTCCAAAACCAAATTCAAAAATTTATTTCTTTTATTTTTTATCTGAAGCTAATCCTGCTATCCGTTGCAATCTTTACTGTTTTGGTAGCAAAACACCAAAGGATTTTCACTTCTATCAGGGCTAGGCGTTTTCGTTTATTAAAACCCTAAATAAGCTGCAATTTCACCTCTTAACATTACAACACCTGTAATCATAATATTGATGATAGAAAGCGGAATTAATATCTTCCATCCTAAATGCATCAATTGGTCATATCTGAATCTTGGAACAGTCCAACGAACCCACATATAGAAAAATATGAAAAAGCATATTTTAGCAAATAAAACAACCATTCCTAAAACGTTTGCTGGATTAACTCCTGCATTCTCTACCATCCATTCCATTCCAGGATAGTTATATCCTCCAAAGAACAATACAGAGATAATAGTAGCAGAGATAAACATATTCGCATATTCAGCAAATAAATAGAATCCCATTTTCATCGACGAATATTCCATATGGTATCCACCAATTAATTCATTTTCACACTCCGCTAAATCAAAAGGAGTTCTATTCGTTTCAGCAAAAGAACAGATAAGGAAGATCAAGAAAGATAAAGGTTGGTAAAATACGTTCCAGTTCATTCCCGCTTGTTGCATAGAGATTTCTCTCAAACTTAAGGTTCCAGTCATCATTAACAATGCGATCATAGATAATCCCATTGCAACTTCATATGAAACCATTTGCGAAGCAGCACGAACAGCTCCCATCAAAGAGAATTTACTGTTAGATGCCCATCCACCAATCATGATACCATAAACTCCAACAGAAACAACACCAAAGAAGTATAATAAACCAATGTTAATATCAGTAGCTTGTAATAAAATATCTCTTCCAAACAAGTGTAATTTGTCTCCCCAAGGAATAACAGCACTTGTCATTAAAGCAGTACTCATTGCGATTGCTGGACCTACAACAAATAAAAATTTATTTGGAGTATTCGGGAAAAATTCTTCTTTAGAGAATAATTTCATACCATCAGCAAGTGGTTGTAATAATCCGCCCCAACCAGCACGGTTAGGACCAACACGATCTTGTAAATAAGCAGCAACTTTACGTTCAGCCCAAGTAGAATACATTGCCATAAGCATGGTTACAGCAAATACCACAAGAATTACAACACTTTTTTCTAAAATAAATGTACTATCCATTTTTAAGATATTTTGTCGTTATTGGTTAATGGAATTTGTGTCATACTAATTTTTTTACGGTCTTTTTCTCTACCCAAAAGAATAATCTCTTCAGTAGCGATTTCAACTTTCTCTAATTTACGAGTGTAGTTGTTTTGATTGATTACAGAATCTTTTTCAAATTCTCTAGGTCCTTCAATAGTCCAATCTGCAACATTTTTGTGGTCAAAACGACAACTGTTACAAATAAACTCTTCAACTTCATGATAGATGTCTTTACGGCCAGTAACACGTTGTATTTCGCCTCCAAACATCCAAACAGTAGTTTTTCCACAACATCCTGGAGTTGTACACTCTCTGTGTGCGTTATAAGGCTTGTTAAACCAAACTCTTGATTTAAAACGGAAAGTTTTATCAGTCAAAGCTCCAACAGGGCATACATCAATCATATTTCCAGAGAACTCATTATCGATTGCTTTAGAGATACCAGTCGAAATATTAGCGTGATCTCCACGATCTAATACCCCGTGAACTCTATTGTCTGTCAATTGATCTGCAACTTGTACACATCTCTGGCATAAGATACAACGGTTCATGTGCAATTGAATATGCGGACCTATATCTTCTGGCTCAAAAGTTCTTTTTTCTTCAATGAAACGTGATTTCGGATTTCCGTGCTCAAAACTTAAATTTTGAAGATCACATTCACCAGCCTGATCACAAACAGGACAATCCAATGGGTGGTTAATCAATAAAAATTCTGTTACAGATTTACGTGCTTCAGTTACTCTATCAGAAGATTTACTGTTTACTTCCATACCATCCATACATCCTGTTACACAAGATGCCATTAATTTTGGCATTGGTCTTGGATCAGCTTCACTACCTTTCGATACTTCAACTAAACAACAACGGCATTTTCCTCCGCTACCTTTTAATTTTGAGTAATAGCACATGGCTGGCGGAACTAAATCTCCACCAATCATACGTGCAGCCTGTAGGATTGTTGTTCCTGGCTCTACGTCTATACTTTGACCGTCTATGGTTACTTTCATAATCAAATTTTGTTTCAGGTTTAAAGTTTCAAGTTGTTTGAATACTTTAATCTTAATGTTTTGTTTTCTGTAATTTGAAAACTGTATTTATACGATTACTTTACCGCCTACTAAATGTTTCACTTGTGAAAAAGGCTCAGCAACAAAATGCTCTCTATTTTTATTTTTTCTGGAAAACGAACGTGATATTCAAACTCATCTCTAAAATGACGAATTGCTGCTGCTACTGGCCAAGATGCAGCATCTCCAAGTGGGCAAATCGTGTTTCCTTCGATTTTACTCTGAATGCTCCATAATAATTCGATATCTTCTTCACGACCTTGACCGTTTTCGATTCTCCACAATATTTTTTCTAACCATCCTGTACCTTCGCGACAAGGAGTACATTGTCCACAAGATTCGTGGTGGTAAAAACGAGCAAAGTTCCATGTATTTCTTACAATACAAGCAGTGTCGTTGTATACGATAAATCCTCCAGAACCTAGCATCGATCCAGTAGCAAAACCACCATCACTTAAAGATTCGTAAGTCATTAAACGATCTTCACCATTTGCAGTTTTAAAAATTAATTCGGCTGGTAAAATTGGCACAGAAGAACCTCCTGGTACAAACGCTTTCAAAGGTCTGCTAGAAGACATTCCGCCTAGGTACTCATCAGAATTCATGAATTCATCAACACTTAAACCCAATTCAATTTCATAAACTCCAGGATTTTTAACGTGTCCAGAAGCTGAGATTAATTTAGTTCCAGTAGAACGACCTACACCAATTTTGGCATAATCGTCTCCAGAGTTGTTGATAATCCATGGCACAGTGGCAATAGTTTCAACATTGTTTACTACGGTAGGATTAGCCCAAAGTCCAGAAACAGCAGGGAATGGCGGTTTAATACGCGGATTTCCTCTTTTTCCTTCTAGTGACTCAATAAGTGCAGTTTCTTCTCCACAAATATAAGCACCAGCTCCACAGTGAACGTGTAGTTCTAGATCATATCCTGATCCTAATATGTTTTTTCCCAAAAATCCAGCAGCTTTGGCTTCGGCAATGGCTCTTTCTAATATTTTGAAAACCCACATATATTCTCCACGAATATAGATATATGACAGGTTAGCGCCTAAGGCAAAACTTGAAGTAATCATTCCTTCAATCAATAAGTGTGGAATGTATTCCATCAAATAACGATCCTTGAATGTACCTGGCTCAGATTCGTCGGCGTTGCAAACTAAATGTCTTGGTTTTCCTGATTTTTTATCAATAAAACTCCACTTCATTCCTGCTGGGAAACCTGCACCACCACGACCACGAAGACCTGATTTTTTTACTTCTTCTACAACTTCGTCTGGTGTAAGCGTTTTTAAAGCTTTTTCTACAGAAGCATAACCACCATTTTTGCGGTATACTTCGTAGGTTTTAATACCAGGAATATTGATTTTATCTAATAATATTTTTTGTGACATAATTATTTATCGTGTAATATTATTTTATTGTCCTTGCAATCAGCGATTAACTGATCAATTTTTTCTTCGGTAAGTTTTTCTTTGTAGAAATCACCTAACTGCATCATTGGAGCGTATCCACAAGCACCTAGACATTCTACACCAGCAATGCTGAACATACCATCAGGAGTAGTTTCTCCCATTTTGATACCCAATTTTTCAGATGTATAATCCATTAAATTTTCAGCACCACTTAAACAACAACAAGAAGTTTGGCAAAATTCAAACATGTATTTACCCATTGGCTTTTGGTTGTACATGGTGTAAAAAGTTACTACCTCATAAACCTCAATTGGTTTTATATGTAAGATTTCGGCAACCTTGTCCTGAAGTTCAATGCTCAGCCAATTTTCATGGGCATCTTGTACTTCGTGTAAAACAGGCAATAAAGCCGATTTTCTTTTGTCTTCAGGATAATGACTGATTAGTTCATTGATGCGGTTCATCAATGCTTCGGTCATGTTTATTTCTTGTTTGTAATGTGTTCTTTCCATTTTATTTTAAATCTGAAATCAAAAATCGTTATTCTACAATCTGAAATCTTTTAAGCATCTAACTCTCCAGCGATAACATTTAAACTTGATAATATTACAATGGCATCTGATAGCATTGCTCCTTTAATCATTTCAGGAAACGCTTGGTAATATATAAAACAAGGTCTTCTGAAGTGTAATCTGTATGGAGTTCTACTTCCGTCGGTAACTAGATAAAAACCTAATTCACCATTTCCACCTTCAACGGGATGGTATATTTCTGCAACTGGTACAGGAACTTCTCCCATAACAATTTTAAAGTGATATATTAGAGATTCCATGTTGGTGTATACATCTTCTTTTGGAGGAAGGTAGTAATCTGGGACTTCGGCATGGTATACATTTCCTTCTGGCATTTTTTCTAATGCTTGACGGATGATGCTTAAACTTTCCCAAACTTCAGCATTACGAACGCAGAAACGATCGTATGTATCTCCTGATTTTCCAACTGGAACTATAAAATCAAAATCTTCATAAGATGAATATGGTTGTGCTACACGCACATCATAATCAACACCTGTAGCACGTAAATTTGGACCTGTGAAACCGTAAGCCATTGCTTGTTCAGCAGATATAGCTCCAACATTTACAGTTCTGTCGATAAAAATTCTGTTTCTTTCGAATAAGTTTTCGAATTCTTTCCAAGCAACTGGAAATTCTTCTAAGAAGACATCTAGTTTTCTGAAAGCTTCTGGAGACCAATCTCTTTCAAAACCACCAATTCTTCCCATATTTGTGGTTAAACGGGCACCACAAATTTCTTCGTATATTTCATATACCTTTTCTCTAAATTGAAATACATAAAGGAAACCTGTATAGGCACCTGTATCTACACCAAGAATTGAATTACAGATAATATGATCCGTAATTCTAGCCAATTCCATAACGATTACTCTTAAGTATTGAACACGTTTAGGTACTTCAATATCTAAAAGCTTTTCTAGAGTCATCCACCATCCCATATTGTTGATAGGAGAGGAGCAATAGTTCATTCGGTCTGTAAGAGGTGTAATTTGATAAAATGGACGATTTTCGGCAATTTTTTCGAAAGCTCTGTGGATGTAACCAATAGTTGGCTCAGCATCGATAATTTTTTCACCGTCCATTAACAAGACATTTTGAAAAATACCGTGTGTAGCTGGGTGTGTTGGTCCAAGATTCAGAACAGAAAGTTCACTACCATCGTCGTTTAGTTTCTGTTCAATTATTTTAGCATAGCGATGCTCTGGTGATAATAATAGTTCTGACATTTATTTAATGTGAAAAATTATATGATTTTGTCTTAGCAATTTGTGATTGTTCTTCCAAAGAACCTATCGTCTTTATCTGTTCTTCCGCTGTCTTCCATAGGGAATTCTTTACGCATCGGAAATGATATCATCTCATCCATATTTAAAATACGTTTCAATTGTGGATGTCCAATGAAGTTTACACCGTAAAAATCATAGGTTTCTCTTTCCATCCAGTTTGAACTTAAGAAGATATTAGATATTGTTTTTATCTCTGGTTTTTCGCCATTGATAAAAGCTTTTATTTTAATTCTTTTGTTTTCATACCAGTTGTGCAAGTGGTATACTATTGCAAATTGGCGGTCAACTTCATTATCTGGGTAGTGTACACCACATAAATCAGTTAAAAATTGAAAACGCAATGTTGGGTCGTTTTTCAAAAAAAGGATTACAGCCGTTATTTTATCAGAAGCAACTTCTAATGAAAAAATGTCTCTATCTTGATTGAAATTGAATACATCTTCTCCAAATGTTTCAATTAATTTATCTTGAATTTCTATTGTCTCTAAAGCCATTTTATTTATTGAATGTTATATGAAGCCAATAATTCTTGGTATTCAGGAGAGCTACGTCTTCTTACAGACTCGCTCTTTACTAATTCTTGTAGTTTTAATACGCCATCAAGGATCTGTTCTGGTCTAGGTGGGCAACCAGGAACGTAAACATCTACTGGTATTATTTTGTCAATTCCTTGAAGAACTGAATACGTGTCAAAAATACCCCCTGAAGATGCACAAGCACCTACAGCAATAACCCAACGTGGTTCAGCCATTTGTTCGTAAACTTCACGTAAAATAGGTCCCATCTTTTTAGAAATTGTTCCCATTACTAATAACATATCAGCTTGGCGAGGAGAAAAACTCACACGCTCAGAACCAAATCGTGCTATGTCATAATGTGAAGCCATTGTAGCCATGAACTCGATACCACAACAAGAAGTTGCAAATGGTAAAGGCCATAATGAATTGGCTCTTGCTAAACCTACAACATCGTTAAGTTTTGTAGCAAAAAAACCTTCTCCTGTGACTCCTTCTGGCGGGGTTGCCATGTTTATCTTTGAATCGCTCATTTTTTATTATAGATTTCTGATTTCTGTTTTTAGATTTTTGAAATCGTAAAAATTGAAATCAATTTTTTTAAATCAATTGTATTAATTTGAGGCGTTTAAATCTTAATTGTAAAATTTAAAGTCTCTTTTTATTCCCACTCTAGTGCTTTCTTCTTGATGATGTAGAAAAAACCTACCAAAAGAAGCGACATGAACACTAGCATTTTCAGCATTCCCTCAATACCTAGTTCTTTAAAGTTTGCTGCCCATGGGTAAAGAAAAATTACCTCAACGTCGAACAATACAAACAAAATAGCAACTAAAAAATATTTTACAGAAAATGGAATACGAGCATTACCAATAGATTCAACACCACATTCGAAGTTTTTGTCTTTAATTGCGGAATTTCTTTTTGGACCTAATTTTCCAGAAATAATGATGGTTCCTACAACAAAACCAACAGCCAAAATAAGCTGCATTAAAATTGGAATATAATTTACTTGATCTGAATGCATAATTTAAGGGTTTTTTTGCTTAAAAATAAGTCACAAAGATAGCTTTCAAGTATGTAAATCACAAGTTAAAAAATGATTTAAGTAGGTTTTGAAATGTAGTAATAGTGTAATTTTTATTGATTATAAATAAGATTTCAAATTTTATGATTTTTTTAAGAAATAGAGGTAAAAAAAAAGCGTTTCGAAATTAATCGAAACGCTTTTAAGCATTCGGTGGCAAAAAAAATAAATTGCTATATTTTTATGCTTAGATTACTGCAACTTTAGCAGCAACTTTACCTTTTCTTCCTTCTTCTTCTTCGTAGCTAACTCTGTCACCTTCGCGTAATTCTTCCGCGTTGATTCCTGATGCATGAACGAAAATGTCTTTTCCTGTTTCTTCGTCTGTAATGAACCCGTAACCTTTAGACTCATTGAAAAATTTAACTGTACCTGTACGCATTGTAATAGTAATAATAATTTATAATGAGGCAAATGTAAGATATAAAATAATACAAAAGGCAACAAACTGTTAATTTTTTATAAAAAATATTGATTTACAGTGTATTCGCTCGTTATATTGCGTCAATTTTGATGTGTAATTCCTTTAATTGTAAAGCATCTATTGCAGCAGGAGCATCAATCATTACATCACGACCCGAATTGTTTTTAGGGAATGCGATAAAATCTCTAATTGTCTCTTGTCCACCTAGTATGGCTACTAATCTGTCTAATCCGAAAGCCAATCCTCCGTGTGGTGGAGCCCCAAATTGGAATGCATCCATCAAAAATCCGAATTGTGCTTTTGCCTCATCTTCAGTAAATCCAAGGTATTTGAACATTAATTGTTGTGTTGCTTTATCGTGAATACGAATAGACCCTCCACCAATTTCATTACCGTTTAGGACCATATCGTAAGCATTAGCACGAACTTTTCCAGGTTCAGTTTCTAATAACTGCATGTCTTCTGGTTTAGGCGATGTAAATGGGTGGTGCATTGCATGGTAACGACCCGTTTCTTCGTCTAATTCTAATAAAGGAAAATCAACTACCCATAGCGGTGCAAATTCTTCTGGTTTACGCAATCCTAAACGAGTTGCTAATTCCATACGTAAAGCACTTAATTGACCACGTGTTTTATTAGCTGGTCCCGAAAGTACAAAAATCATATCGCCAGGTTTAGCTCCTGTAGCTTTTGCCCAATTAGTTAAGTCTTCTTGGTCATAGAATTTATCTACAGATGATTTGTAAGTTCCGTCGTCATTGCATTTAGCATACACCATTCCTGATGCTCCTACTTGTGGACGCTTTACCCAGTCAATTAATCCGTCAATTTCTTTACGAGTATAATTTCCTGCTCCAGGAACTGCAATACCAACCACTAATTCGGCAGCATTAAATACTGGGAACTCTTTATGTTGTGCAAATTCGTTTAATTCTCCAAACTCCATTCCGAAACGAATGTCCGGTTTGTCATTTCCGTATGTTTTCATAGCATAGTCGTAAGTAATTCTTGGGAATTTATCTACTTCAATGCCTTTTATTTCTTTAAGTAAATGTCTTGTCAATCCTTCAAAAACATTTAAAATGTCTTCTTGTTCTACGAATGCCATTTCGCAATCGATTTGTGTAAACTCTGGCTGACGGTCTGCACGTAAATCTTCGTCACGGAAACATTTTACAATCTGGAAGTATTTATCCATTCCACCCACCATCAATAATTGCTTAAAAGTTTGTGGTGATTGTGGTAAAGCATAGAATTGTCCTTCATTCATACGGCTTGGTACAACGAAATCTCTTGCTCCTTCTGGAGTTGATTTTATTAGGTATGGAGTCTCAACTTCGCAAAAATCCAAATCAGATAAATATTTACGAACTTCCATTGCCACTTTATGACGGAAAAGCAAACTGTTTTTTACTGGATTACGACGAATATCAAGGTAACGATATTTCATTCTGATATCTTCTCCACCATCAGTTTCATCTTCTATTGTAAAAGGAGGCGTTAATGCAGCGTTTAAGATCGTTAATTCGGTAACAAGAATTTCTATGTCACCTGTAATCATATTTTTGTTTTTGTTCTTGTCCTCACGTTCAATAACAATCCCTTTAACTTGAATAACAAATTCTCTTCCCAGTGTTTTTGCTGCTTCAAAAACGGTTTTATCAGTACGACTTTCGTCAAAAATAAGTTGTGTGATTCCATAACGGTCGCGTAAATCAACCCAATTCATAAATCCCTTATCACGCGATTTCTGAACCCAGCCCGCTAGTGTAACTTCTGTATTAATGTGTGAGGCGTTTAATTCGCCACAATTATGACTTCTATACATGATCCAAATTTTAGATTGCAAAAGTAAACACAAAAATTAAATAAGTCTAGTTTTCTAATGTTTAATGCTGTTCTTCTTAATTATTTTTTATTTTGGTTTATTTAAATGTTTATTTTTACTTCAACTAAACAAATTATATATATGAAAAAATTAACCTTTTTGCTGTTGTTTTCAGTTGGTGTAACTTTTGCACAGGGCAACGCAAGCAAAATTAAATTCACTGCTAAAATCAATAATAGAAATAGCGATACTCTTGTAATTAGAGGCGCTAATAATTTCAAGCAAGTGATTCCAATTGATAAAAAAGAAACTTTTGTTGCAACATTTGATGCGCCAAAAGGATTTTACCAATTTACAGATGGGACTGAGGCATCTAGTCTTTACTTAAAACCAGGATCTGACATTAACTTAACAATGGATGCTAAGCAGTTTGATGAGACAATTGTTTACAAAGGAAAAGGTAGTAATGAAAGTAATTTTTTAGCTCAGATGGCATTAAGAGATGAAAAATTTGAAGAAGAAGCTTTTGCTAAAGAAGCTGTTGAGTTTGCGAACCTTTTGGGAGCAAAGATAAAAACCGATGCAGAAAATATTGAAAAAGGTGATTTTGATCCTGAATTTAAAGAGTCAGTAAAAAAATCATTGGAAAAGTCTAAATTTTATGCTGAAAAAACATATGAGAGTACGGCTAAAATGAAAAAATTAAATGGTACTGCTTCTCCAAATTTTGATTTTGAAAACTATAAAGGAGGTAAAACCAAGCTTTCTGACTTAATAGGGAAATATGTTTATATCGACCTTTGGGCAACTTGGTGCGCACCTTGTAGAGCCGAAATTCCTTTCTTGCAAAAAACAGAAGAAAAGTATCATGGTAAAAATATCGAATTTGTAAGTGTATCAATTGATAAACTTAAAGATTACGAAAAATGGAAAAAGTTTGTAAGTGATAAAAACTTAGGAGGAGTTCAACTATTCGCTGACAAGGATTGGGAATCTGATTTTGTAGTTAGTTATGGGGTAACAGGAATTCCTAGATTTATCCTGATTGATCCAGCAGGAAATATTGTTAGTGCCGATGCTCCGAGACCTTCGTCGCCAGATTTACATGTTACTCTTGATAAATTATTGAATTAAAAATCGTATTAATTTGTAATGTATTGATACATTGAATGGTATTGATTTTAGACACACTTTCAATTTCCAATGTTAAGCTTTTCTTCAATGTTACCAAATTGTTAAGTAAAAGTTTTTTTAATGTAAAGTATTAGTTATATTTGTTTATAGATTTTAAAACATTAATAACTAAAGATATGAAAAAGTGTGTGATTTTAGTTGCAATATTGTTCTCTGGAATTTTAGTTGCACAAGAAACTAAACCAGTTTTAGAAGCTGTTGGACATAAAGTAAAAGCTACTTACTATTATGACAATGGTAAAGTTCAACAAGAAGGTTTTTTTAAAGACGGTAAATTAGATGGTGTCTGGGTTGCATTTGATGAAAATGGAAATAAAAAATCTACAGGGTTATATGCGAATGGAGAAAAAACAGGTAAATGGTTTTTCTGGAATGGATCGAATCTTAGTGAGGTAGATTATTCTGACAGTCGTGTGGCTTCTGTGAAAAACTGGAAACAAGATGCACTTGCAAACAGAAACTAAGACTAATTATAAAACCAAAAAAGGTTGTTCACATGTGAGCAACCTTTTTTTTGTGCTTATTTTTTTGAAGATTTACCTTTTTTATTTCTTCCATACCAAATCATAAATCCTGTTACAGGTAAGCTTGCGGCTATTAGACTAGCTATAAAAGCAATTATCTTTCCTGGCAAATCTAGAATTTGTCCCGTATGAATTCCATAATTCATTTCAACAACTTGTAAGCCTAAACTCTTTTCTTCAAAAGGATCGCTCTGAATTAATTCGCCATCATAGGGATGAAAGTAATAATTGCTTTGATGGTCGTATCGTAACGAATGAGGGTATGCACCTGTATTTATAGCATCTCCTTTTTGTTGTGGAGTTGTTACATAAAACATTTCGGATTTAGGGTTTTTTATCATGGTCTGTACCAAAGCACGATCTATTGCTGCAGTTGTATTGTAATCAAACTTTGTGGGGTCTACTATTGGAGCTTTTGTTTCTAGAGCCTTATCACCGCCAAAGTTGAAGGTTTTGTATATTCCATCGCCAACCCATTCGTAAGTAAAGGTTAAACCAGTTATGGCAATTATTGCAATGATTATTGAGATGTAAAACCCAGAAGTTTTATGCCAGTCATAATTCACACGACGCCATTTGGCCGACCATTTTACACTTAAGCTGCGTTTAATGTCGCTTTTGCGCTTAGGCCACCATTGTATGATTCCTGTGATTAAAAGAAGTATAAAAATAATAGTTGCACCACCGATGATATGCTTACCTATATAATCGGGTAGAAGCAAATACAAATGGATGTGTTCGACAATGAGAAAAAAGTCAGTTTCGGGATTTTCTGTTTTTAGATATTCTCCGGTATAGGGATTAAAATAAAGATATAAGTTATCAGTGTCGGAATAAGTATAGACAATAGCAGAACGGTTTTTTCCGTAAAAGGAAATCATACTCGATTTATTGTTCGGAAGAATTTCTTTAGCTTTTTGTTGTAAAACAGAAGGTAGTATGAATGGTTTGTCTTGAGGTTCTACTAAGCGCCATTCTTTGCGGGTAATATCTTTTATCTCATCGTGGAAACAAAAAATGCAACCTGTAATGCTTATTATAAACACAATAAGCCCGGAAGTTAACCCGAGCCATTTGTGTATAAATCGTATTTGTTTTTTTAAACCCATATGTTAATTTGCAGTATGATAGCGTTCTATCTTTATTTAGAATTGTTGCAAGAGGCAAAATTAGATTCTAAATGTCTAACCCACAAATTATGTCCATTTATTTTAGATGGATTTATGATATTGCTTGTTTCTCTTTTTTGTTTAAATGAAATGAGATATATAATGTAATTGAAGCAAGAATGATCCAAAATACATCAATAAAGAATATCTGGATTTGATTTTGCGTAAATGTTTTCCAGAACCAATTGCCTGTGCAAATTCCGTTAGCAACAGGAATAAGAAACCCTAAAATACTTCCGGAAAGCAGACTGAATTTATTTGTAAATGCATTGTCTTTTTTTAGGATAAAAAACACTGTCAATACTAACCAACCTATAAAGTAGACACTATAGATGTTTGATTGTCCTAAAGGATGAAATACCTTGGTAGCTATAAATGCCAATGCGGTTATAGGGTACATGCTTAAACAAATTGCTAGATAGATGCGTACAACAGTTTCGTTAAAACGACGCTTTTTTTCGGGCATATTTTTCTTATCTCTGGCTACTAGCCAAATCATAACTCCTGATATTATTACAAAACAAGTAATTATGCCAAGTACAAAACTTACTATTTTGAGAGCATATCCTCCATAATCTCCAAAATGTATTCGGTACAAAACATTTTTTACTCCATCGAGATAAGTGGTTTCTGTAATTGGGTCTTTTTTTGCAACGATGCTACCATTGGCAACTTTATAAATTACTTTACCGATTCCAGTGAATTTTTTGTCATACTTCATTTCGCCTTCTACCAAAACATGCATATTGGTATCACCGTAATTTTGAATATAAACACGAGTAATCTCAAAATCATTCCAATTGCTTTTTGTTTTAGCTACTAATTTGTCAATGCTAAATGGATTGGCTAATTTTTTATTATCAAACTTATATTCGGGATCATTATATTCTAGATCCTTGTACAATTTATCCTGATCACCTTTATAAAGTGCCATCACACTTGGTGCAACAATCAACAGTTTAATCATGAAGAATGCTCCTGTAACGGCATATACAAACTGAAAAGGCAGGCCAATCATTCCTAATGAGGTATGAGCATCAGTCCACAATGTTTTTAGTTTTTCTTTTGGTCTAAAAATATAAAAGTTGGAAACTATTTTATTCCAATGTAATAGAATACCTGTTACGATTGCAAATAGAAAAAACAATGCTACAAATCCTGAAAGATAATATCCTATAGGATAACGAACTTGGGCTAGGAAATGGAGTCTGTATAAAAACTCACCTAAGGAATAGGAGTTTTCATAGGTGTGGGTTTTGAAGTTTTTAGTGTCTAAATAAAAAAAAGAGCCTTCTTTTAATTTGGCTACTGCCAAAGAATCTTTGGTTCCCTCAAGGTAAATATTTACTCTTCTTTCTGCACTTGTTTTAGATATAGAAATATTTCTACCGTGTAAAGTATATTCCTTATCTAAATTGTTTAGTGCTTTATCGTAATCTAGTTGAATATTCTTTGTTATTGCTACAGATTCACTTCGTTCCCAATTGATGATTTCATCTCTAAAAAACGAAAAAGATCCAGCAAAGAAAATGACAAATAACACAACACTTATTACGATACCACTTACGGTATGTGTATGAAAATAGATATTATAGTTCCTGTTATTCATAAATTATCCAGTAATAGGGTTATAGATTTGGCCAAGATATATAATGCTACAAAAAATCAAGGTCAGTAATAAATAAATACCCCAGATTTTCCATCCACTTTTTGCCAAGAAAGCAACAATCATCAAAACAACCCAAAGTATGAATCCGCTAAAAGCCATTGTTATGATCACGTTGACATGGCTAATCCATGAAGCTAACGCAAGATGAAAACTTACTGATACTAAATAACCACCAAGTATAGCGGCTGTTATTTTGGCAATACGCTGCCATATGGATTGGGTTAAATATTTTGGGTTTGCAGGCATGTTTTTTGGATTAACAAAAAGTTGGTTTAGTAATAGTAAAATTCTAATAGTCCAGATAGTGCAAATAGAATAATTACGCCTTTGAGATTAATGACTTTTAATGGAGTCAATAGGATAACCAAGCTACTAATTGTCATTAACTGAATAAAAAAGAATAAAGTTGCTGAGCCCAAAGAGGCGGTAAGCAACCATAATAAATAGGCAAAAAGAAGTAAACATAGGCCTGTGATTTTTGTTTGTCTTGGATTTCTTTGCATCCATTTTTGAAAACTAAAATCATAAGATAGTACTGCTCTTTTAGATGTGTAGTATAAAGTATAAAATGAAATAAAAACAAAAAGGCTGGCTATGGTTATCATAATTATATAATTAAAAAGAGCATCTCTCTAATGTAATATTAGAAAGATGCCTTGTTTTTTATTAGAATCTATATGAGAAACTTGCTGCAAAAGTTCTAGGATCTTTTGGATGAATGGTTGACCAACCATCGTAAATTTCTTCGTTTGTAATGTTATTTAATTTTAGTGTTACGGTAAATTTCTCCGCAGTATAAAATATAGATGAGTTGATTACTGTGTATTCAGGAATTGTGAATGTTCCTGCTGTAGCTCTGTTCATGATTTTATTATCTCCAACATAATTACCTCCAAAACCAACTCCAAGACCTCTTAAGAATCCTTGAGAAAATTTATAAGTAGCCCAAAGGTTTGCTAAGTTTTGTGGCCCAGCACTTTCTGGTCTAAAGCCTACGAAATCAGGATCACCTGCAGTTAAAACAGCATCATTGTAGCTATAGCCTAAAAGGATGTTTAAACCTCTAATTGGGTTTGCAATAAGTTCTGCTTCAAAACCTTTATTACGTTGCCCGCCGTCTTGATGTGAAACTTGATTATTAGGAAGTACAGCACTTGGGTCAGTTGGGTCCACATATGGCGTTTCTATTACATAAACTTTATCTGTAACTTTTATGTCATAGTAGCTTAAAGTAGCATATAGCTTATCTTTAAAAAGATTCAATTTAGTTCCTACTTCAAATTGATTAGCATGTTCTGGATTAAATGTTAAAGGAGTAACAATACCTGCATTACGATTTTGTCCTGGCGCTACATTAGAAAATCCATCCATATAATTAGCAAAAACAGAAACCTTGTCTATAATTGGCTGGTAAACGATACCGAATTTAGGTGAAAATGAAGTTTGATTGTAGTTGTCGTCTTTAGTAGTAACATCACCACCATTTACAAAACGGTCAGCTCGTAAACTTACCATAGCTGATAGAGCAGGAGTGAAGTTAATGACGTCAGAGAAATAAGCACTGTAAACTTCTTGTCTTGTTTTGTTATTATTTCTTGGAGTATTTGCTATAATTGCATCAGATCCTGCTTTTGTTAAGTCACCAGTGTCTCCATTTGTAGGGCGACCAATAACGTTATTGAAAGATTGTAAGTCATCTCCAATATATACTGAACCATTGCCGAACCAACCTGAGTTATGATCTGTTGCAGTTCTATTGAAATAATCAAAACCTACTACAAGTCTGTTTCTTAATTTTCCAATTTTAAAATCACCAATAAAATTCTGTTGAATGTCAGTAGAGATATCTCTGGCATCTTGATCCGTAAAAGATCTATCAAGAACAATTCCTTCTTTAATTGTTTCATAAGCTTTTCTGCTTGTTGATTCATACAAATAAGTATAGTTTCCTATTGATTTTGCAGAACTCGTTGAAAAAATTGTCTGTGATGTCCATTGATCAGAAATCTTATAATTCATTTGCCCTTGTAAGTTATACGAAGGCGTTTTCATTGTAAGTTCGTTACTTGTATATGAACGTTTGTTATCATATTTTAATTCAGCAATGTTGTGAACTCTTAATGGACTTGTTCTATCTAAGAATAACATGGTCGGATTAGTACTTTCGCTGGTCATAAACTCAGTGTTTACTAAAAACGATAATCTATCATTTACCTCATATGATAATGAAGGTGCAATAAAAAAGGATTCTCTAAAACCAGCATCTTGAAAACTATTTTGTTTGTTATAAGCTGAATTGATTCTAAAGTTTAATGTTTTTTTGTCATTTAATGGCGTGTTAAGATCTACTGTAGTACGATTAAGACCATAGCTGCCAACAGTATAATTTACTTCACCACCAAAAGTTCTGTAAGGTTTCTTAGTAGTTGTGTTGATTAGTCCTCCATATGAAATTAAACTGCTTCCGAATAATGTTCCTGAAGGCCCTTTAATTATTTCTATTCTATCAATATTTGACGGTTCCAAACTTCCGTTTGTTAAACCAGGTAATCCGTTAACCATTGTTGGTTGAACTGCAAATCCTCTCAAAGAATAATAACCAGCACCATCCCCAGCACGGCCTGTTGATGCCCATAATTGTGTGATTCCAGAAGCATTTTTTAGTGCGTCATCAAAAGTAGTTACAACTTGTTCTTTTAAAACTTCTCCGGTAATAGTTGTATACACTTGCGGATTTTCAAGATTTTTAAGTGGCAATCTTGATACTTGTTGGTTTTCTTTACGAGCATAATGATTTTTTTTACCACTATTGATAACTACTTCGCTTAGCTCTTCTGAACTTGAACTAATGGTGAAGTTTTCCATTAATTCGTCACCACTGTTAATTGTTATTTTCTTTTCTTTTGTAGTTTGTCCGATTACCGATACTTTTATGATATAGGTTCCAGGTTTAATGTTCTTTAGGATATATTTCCCTTCAGCATCTGTTACTGTTCCTACTCTGGTTCCTTTTAGAACTACCGAAACATTGTCGGCACTACTATTGTCAGTTAAAATAACCTGCCCTTTAATAGTTGCTTTTTGCTGTGCCCAAGTCGTAGTACTTAGTAACATAACAAAACAGAAACTCAAAAAAGATATTGAAAGTTTGGATTTCATAATTATTTAGAATTGTTTTTAATAATGCAAATTTAGTTGTTGAATAAAAACCAACCAAATTATTTTTATCTATTCTAAATAAAATTTAAAACAAGGATTCAATTTATTTCATTGTTAGTTTTTTAACATAAAATAGTTTTATTTGTTAAAAAGGAATAAAAAAACCTGTTCAGCTAGCTGAACAGGTTTTTTAGATTTAAAATTATTTTGTAAGTTAAAGAGTATGCTTTGGATTGAATCCGTCTTCACTTAGTTCTGTATGTACATAATCAGCAACCATTTCTGCCTCATAATCAATCTTTTCGTCTTTAGAGAATCTATGAATAATTTTTTCCATGATCTCGTAGATAACAGGAACAATAATTAAAGTTAGGAATAATGAAGAAATTAATCCTCCTATAATTACCCATGCCAAACCATTTTTCCATTCAGCTCCAGCTCCAGATGCCAATGCAATTGGGAACATTCCAAATACCATCGCAATTGTTGTCATTAAGATCGGACGCAAACGAGCGTGATTTGCCTGAATTAATGCTGTTCTGATTGATTCCCCAGCAGCTCTTCGCTGATTGGTGTAGTCAACAAGCATAATTGCGTTCTTACACACCAGACCAATTAACATAATAATCCCCAGAATCGTAAAGATATTTAATGAGTTATTAGTTAAGGCCAAAGCCAGCATTGCACCAATAAACGAAAGCGGAACGGCAAACAATACCACAAACGGGTGAACGAAACTATCATAAAGTCCAACCATTACAAGGTAAACTAAAATAATAGCGGCTAATAAAGCAATTCCTAATGTTCCAAAACCTTCACTTTGGTTTTCCTGATCACCTCCCCAAATGTAATTTACTCCAGCAGGTTTTTTCAGTTTATCAAGCTTTGCTTGCCATTGTGTTACAATGGTTCCAGATGCCACCCCAACGTTTTGTCCTTTTACAGTTACCGAAGCTGACTTATCTCTTCGTTCTAATTGGCTAGGTCCCGAACCTTCAGTAATTGTAGCAAACTGTGATAGTTTTAT
This sequence comes from Flavobacterium sp. 140616W15, assembly GCF_003668995.1. Taxonomy (NCBI): domain Bacteria; kingdom Pseudomonadati; phylum Bacteroidota; class Flavobacteriia; order Flavobacteriales; family Flavobacteriaceae; genus Flavobacterium; species Flavobacterium sp. 140616W15. The sequence goes on along the minus strand of NZ_CP033068.1, from coordinate 3,778,607 downwards.
TTGTTGGCCAGCGGCATTAATGAAAATTAGGTTACTAACATCAGTGATACTTTTTCTATCGAATTCATTGTATCGGATGTTGATATCGTACTCGTATTCACCAGCTCTATATTTACCATCTGTGTTTCCGCTAAAAGCAGTTTGCATGGTTAAACCAACTGTTTGAAGAGTCAATCCTAATGCAGCCATTTTATCACGATCAACTTTAACGTTAATTTCAGGGTTCCCATCCTCAACTGTTAATTTAATCTCAGTTGTTCCAGGAATTGTACGTAATTCTGCTTCGGCTAATTTTGCAAAAGCCATGGCGCTTTCTGTAGAAGGTCCTGTTACAATTAATCCTAAAGTAGCATCTTCGGCAGTTCCCAAAATACCTACTGGAACTGTTTTTACTTTGGCTCCAACTAATACTTTTTCAAGTTTACGTTTGATTTTTGCTGCATAAACTGAGGCGTCATCAGTACGATCTTTTTGATCAATCATTTTTACGTTAATCTCTGCTTTGTAAGCCGTAGCTTGAGATGCTCCAAAACCTTCACTAGTTTGTCCTACTGTTGTAATCTGACTGTGAACATATTTCTCATTTTTTAAGTAAGCTTCTGCCTTTTGGGTCATAAAGTTAGTTTGCTCCAATGAAGCATCTTTTGGCATTTCGATTTGCACTAAAAACTCACCACTATCTGATGCTGCGAAAAATTCGGTACCAATAAAACCACCCTTGCCTAATCCTACAGTCGACGCAAAAAATAATATTAAAACTATTGTAATGGTTTTAATATAATGGTCCAAACACCAGTTTAACAAATTAGATATCCAGTTTGTAAAACGAGTTAAATAACTTTCAAAGCCTAAAATAACTCTTCCAAATAAATTCTTTCCTTCAATATGTTCTAGTTTTCCATAACGAGATGATAACCAAGGTATAATTGTGAAAGAAGCTAAAAGTGAGAATAAGGTTGAAATAATTACAGTAACACAAAATTGTGTAATGATATTAGAAACCAAACCAGAACTCATTGCAATAGGCAAGAATACCACCACAATTACTAATGTAATCGAAGTTACTGTTCCACCAATTTCTGCTGTTCCATCATAAGATGCACGGATTCGGCTTTTACCCATTTCCATATGTCGATAAATGTTCTCTAGAACCACAATCGCATCATCGACAAGAATACCTACAACAAGAGATAATCCTAATAAACTCATTAAGTTTAGTGTGTATCCCATAAAGTAAATACCAATAAACGTAGAAATTAAAGATGCAGGAATTGCAACCATTACAATCAATGAGTTTCTGATACTGTGCAAGAAGAACAACATTACTAATGCAACCAGAACTACTGCAATTAATAAATCATGAACTACAGAGTCAGCAGCTTCAAGTGTAAAAACAGTACTGTCTTTTGCAACTTCTAGTTTTAGCTGATTTTCTTTATAGTCATTTTCAAGAACAGTAATTGTTTTTAATAATTGCTCACTTACAGCAACTGCATTTGCATCTGATTGTTTGATAATTTGTAAAATAATCGCACTTTTTTGATCAACGCGAGATATTTTTTCTGCAACTTTTTGAGTATCCTGAACATCAGCAATATCACTTAAACGAACTTGAATTCCGTTTTGAGATGATACCACTAAGTTTCTTAATTCATCAACACTTTTATATTTACCCGCTAAACGAATTAATATTTTTTGTTCACGAGTTTGAATGTTTCCTGTCGGGAAATCTAAATTCGAAGTCAGAATGTTTTGTTGCACCTGAGGAATCGAAAGTCCGTAACCTTGCATTTTTAATGCATCAAGATTTACTTGAATTTCACGCTCTGATCCACCAATAATATTTACCTGAGCAACACCTTGTACACGAGATAATATAGGAGCAATTTTTTTATCAATTAAGTCATAAAATGCTGCTTCGTCCATTTTTCCGTTGGCACCAAGAGTCATAATTGGTAAATCACTCAACGAGAATTTTGTTAGCGCGGGTGTTTTAACGTCATCAGGTAAATCACTAATGATTGCATTGATTTTTCGTTGCGCATCATTCAGAGAAAAGTCAACTTTTGCGTTTGATGTCAGTGTGATTGAAACAATAGACAAACTTTCATACGACTTTGAGTCGATTTTTTTAACATTCTCTAAGGATGCAATCGCATCTTCAATTTTCTTTGTTACGGTATTTTCTACCTCACTAGGAGATGCTCCAGGGTAAACAGTAGAAATGGTAATAACGTTTTGTTCAAATTTTGGGATCAGCTCATAACCTAATTGGCTATAGCTGAATAATCCACCAAGTATCAAAATTGTAAACATTACAATTATCAACGACGGACGTTTTATGGATATTTCGGCTAATTTCATATGTTTTTTTTTATGCCTTAGGCTGTAAGTTGTAGACTTTATGCTTTTAAAATTGCGCTTAAAGTCTATTGCTTACGGCTTATAGCCTACAATTATTTAATAATTTCTACAGTATTTCCGTCTTGTAAGTTAATTTGACCTGTAGTAATTACGATTTCTCCATCAGTTAGTCCGTTTATAATTTCTACTTTATCACCTAAAATTCTTCCAGCTGTTACTTTTTTCAATTTTGCAATACCATTTTCAACTACAAATATTTGGTTACTGCTCACACTTCCTACAAATGCATTTCTAGGTACAACCATCAAGTTTTGGTTTTGTTGGTTTGATGCAAAATTTGCAGTTCCGTACATACCTGCTTTAAGGTCGTTATTTATATTATTTGTGATTTCGATTTCTACCGGGAAGTTTAAACTTTCATCAGCCTTTGCTGCAATAAAAGTGATTTTTCCAGAAAAGACTTTGTCAGGATACACACTAGCAGTTACTTTTATAGGATTTCCTAATTTTATACTTGTAACCTGATTTTCATTTACAGTTACAACTAGTTTTAATTTTGAAACATTTACGATGTCAAATAATGCAGTTGCAGGCATACCAGCTAGAATAGATCCTGGCTCAATATATTTTTTATTAATGAAACCGTTAATAGGGGCTTTTACTTTGGTATCTCCAACATTGATATTTGCTTGTTTTAGGTTTGCTTCAGCATTTGTTAATGCTAATTTTGCCTGATCTAATTGTTGTCTCGTAACTCCATCAGTTTTAAAAGCATTTTCATATCTCATGTAATCTGCTTTTGCATTTTGGTATGCAGCCTGTGCAGCTTGTGCATTTACATTAATTACATCACCTCTAACGGTTAATAACGTCTGACCTACTTTTACATAATCACCTTCTTTTGCTAAAACAGTAATTACTTTTCCTGATTTTTCAGCAGAGAAAGTTAGTTCTTGAATAGGTTGAAAGTTTCCGTTTGCAACAAAATCTAATGAAACTTCTTCTGTTTTTACAGTAGAAACTTTAACTGAAACGGCAGCATTCTTTTCAGCAACAATATCAGTTTTAGCTTTGTTCTCTTCTTTGTTCTTCGTTAAAATGAAGCCTATTAATGCTAATGCCCCGATTATGACTACTATTGTTATTATTATTGTTTTTTTCATTTGTTTAGTTATTTATAAGTGATTTTAGTTGGCCTTTTGATTTGATTACTTGAATTTCTGCTATTTTATATCCTAGCACTGCCGATGAATAATTATTTTCTGCTTCGATATAGGCATTTTCTACATCTAATAAATCATTTAATGAGGCCAATCCTTGTAGGTAATTGTTTTTTGTGTTTTGTAAAACTTGCTGTGCAAGCTCTCTGTTTTCTTTTTGATTATTAATAGTTATAAGGCTATTTTCCATCTGAATCATGGCATTGCTGTATGCAATGTCAAGCGAAAGCTTGGTGTCTTTTAGGTCTTCTTGTAAAGAACGAATAGCAACATCTGCCTGACGAACTTTGGCACGTGTACCAAAACCTGTAAAGATTGGTACTCTCAGATTTAATCCGATAGCCGAAAAATCAGACCAGTATACCCCAGATGATGGTTTTGCAAACCAAGGCATTTCTGGACCCTGGCCAATATAGTTGTATCCTGCACTTAGAGAAAGTGTTGGGTAATATTCGGCCTGTACTGCTTTTTTCTGAAAAACTAAAAGCTCTTCTTGTTTTTTCAGAAGCAAATATTGAGTTAGATTTTCAACATTTGGAGTTTCTGATAAAGCTTGAGGAGTAATTTCAAATTCGGAATTCGGAATTACAATTTGAGTTTCTACAGGCATTCCCATATAGAATTTCAAAGCATTTTCCTGTAATGCAACTTTGTTGATTACTTGTTGACGTTGTGTACTAATGTTAGAGAGTTTTACAATAATTCTATTTAGGTCAATTTTTTTTGCTAAACCATTATCATACTGTCCTTGAAGAATATTTTTTACTCGGGTAGTATTTACGTAATTAGTGTCTAATACAGTTAAGTTTAAACGTTGTACATATACATCGTAATAACTATTTGCTACTCTTTCGATTACATCTTCTTCAGTAAGTTGCTCGTTAATTTGATAAAACTCACGAGTACTTTTTGCGGCTCTTAAACCAGTAAATACAGCCTGATCAAATATGTTCTGAGTTAATGTGACTCCTGCAGTAGAGGTCCATTTTTGACCAAAAGCGGCTTGAATCGTAGTTCCTGGAGCTCCAAATCCCGCACCATCAATAACGGTAGTTTGTATTACTGGATTGTAAGTTAAATTTCCGTTTGCAGAAATTTGAGGCAATGCTCTTGAACGTACTTCCTGTATTTTATACTCACTATTTTCTACTTGCATTTTGGCTTTCTTAGAGTCCGATTTGTTTTGCAGAGCATAGTTGATAGCGTCTTTTAAGGTCAAAGTCTGTACACCTTGCTTGCTCAGATTGCTATTGTTTGTGTCTTGTGCATTTGCAGTTATTGCAAAGGTCAAGAGAAATAGAAACAGTATTCTTTTCATGGATTATGGATTGCTGATTGATTAATTGCTGATTTTTTGTATTTGCTTTTCGAGTTCTAGTATTCCTGCTGGAGTTGCCATGGCTCTAGTATGGTATTCTAAGGCTTCGAGTTCTGCCAGTTGCGCTTCTTTTTCAGAGCTTGTGTTTTCATTTATATGAAATATCAGTGTGTAATAAAATTTTACATATATATCGACATTGATGTCTGCACGATATAATTTTTGTGATATTCCATTAGCGATATTATCTCTAAAATATTGACTACATTGATCTATTTCATGTCGCATCAAATTAGTGTAAATTTCAGGATAGTGTTTTTTCAATTGGTATATTGGCGATGTATCAATTGAAGATTGAAATAAATTTTTAAAAGTTTGTCTAATCTCAAAATTTTCTTCAATTGCATTAAGTTTTTTAATAACTATTGAGTCAATTAATTCGTGAACTTGTTTATGAACAGCCGAAGTACTTTCTTGAATTAGAACCTCTTTATTGCAGAAATACTTATAAATAGTTTTTTTTGAGATGCACATTTCACCTGCAATATCATCCATAGTAACACTTTTAAAACCCAATCTTAAAAATAAGTCACTCGCTTTTGATATAATTTTTTCTTTCATTTCGTTTTTCTTAATCTATTTTTAAAACTTTAATTTAATGTAAATTTTAGATCGAAAATTCTAAATTAGCCACTAGTTTAATGTCTTGTCCAGTTGATAAACCACTGTTGTGATTAAATGAATTATAAGCTAACCCAAAATCTTTACGGTTGATGTCACCTGTAAGCTCAAAGGAAACTTTTTTGTTGCCATTATAGTAATCAGTTTCTACCAATTCTACATCGAGTTCAACAGTTTTTGTAACATCTTTTATCGTTAAATCTCCTTTTAAGAAGTTGATGTTTTTGTTTACTTTTTGAAAAGATGTCGACTTAAATCTTATCGTAGGGTATTTGTTTACATCAAAGAAATCATTTAGTTTCAGGTAAGTATTTATTTGTTCTAGTTTGGATTCTCTATTGTTTACATCCAATGAAAATTCTATTGTAGCATCCTCTATTTCATTGTTTTGTAAATCTACATGACCATTAAATGTATTAATAGACCCGTCTAAATAAGCAAGGATAGAATGTCTCATTTTAATTAAAACATCAGATTGAGCAGAATCAATTGTCCAGTGTGTTTTCATAAGTATTATTATTTATTAATAAATGTGATTTAACAAGTTTATTTGGAAATTGATCAGAGCCTCTACATGTTAAATTTCGGTGCAAATGTATATCGGAAACTCTAAACACCAAAATAGTTTCCAAAGTATTTTTGATTATTTAACATTTCATTAAGAAACGGAGTTTGCATTGCAGGCTTAATGCCGTAAATTAGCCGAAAATTAGTTTTATGCATGCCATTTATCAATACCAGGAATTTTTTGTTGATTATCTAGAAAAACAAACCATAAGTAAAGAGCCTAAAAATCTTTATGAACCAATTGAATATATTGTAAGTCTTGGCGGAAAAAGAATGCGTCCAGTATTAACATTAATGACTGCAGAAGTTTTTGATGTTGCATACAATCAAGCGCTTCCGGCAGCTATGGCAGTCGAAGTTTTTCATAACTTTTCATTAGTGCATGATGATATAATGGATGATGCTCCTTTGCGAAGAGGACAAAAAACAGTTCATGAAAAATGGGATCTTAATACAGGAATACTTTCTGGTGATGCAATGCTTATTTTGGCATATCAATATTTTGAGCAATATGAACCAAATACTTTTAGAGAATTAGCTAAGCTTTTTAGTAAAACAGCTTTAGAAGTTTGTGAAGGGCAACAGTTGGATGTTGATTTTGAACAAAGAAATGATGTTACAATTCCTGAATATCTAAAAATGATTGAGTATAAAACGGCAGTTTTGGTTGCGGCAGCTATGAAAATGGGTGCTATTGTGGCTAAAACATCTGAAGACAATGCCAATTTAATATATGATTTTGGATTAAAATTAGGTTTGGCTTTCCAGTTACAAGATGATTATTTAGATGCGTTTGGAGATCCAGAAACTTTTGGAAAACAAGTAGGTGGAGATATCATTGAAAATAAAAAAACATATTTGTATCTAAAAGCATTAGCACATTCTAATGAAGAGACCGCAAAGCAATTAAAAGAATTGTTTACAACACAACCTGAGGATAATTCGAAAAAAATAGAGATAGCAAAAAATATTTTTAATGCATCGGGTGCTTCAAAAGAAACGCAAGAGGCAATAGAAATGTACACACTTGAGGCTTTTAAAACATTAGATAAAATGGATATTAGCGATGAAAAGAAATTGTCATTGCGAACATTTGGTGAAAACTTAATGGGGAGAAAGGTTTAGTATTCAGTTTCCAGTTGCAGCGTTCAGTTTCCAGTTTCAGTTTTTAGTAATCAGGTTTTTATTTTAATTGAGATTCAGATTTTTAAATCTTTCAATCATTAAATCTTTCAATTTTTTAATCAAATGTTTGTAGCTCCACAAAATACAGATCTATTACTTCAGGAAGCTGAGAAAGAAGCTTTGTATCTTAAATTAATCGAACAAATTAATAAGGATTTTAATTTGGCTAATGAAGGAATTGATTTTCCGATGAGTATTTCTCCAGAAGAACTTAAGATCCAGATGCACGAAAAAGTATACCGAATGATTCAGTATAAGTTTGCCGAGTATTTAAATCTGCTTTATATTATAGATGTTTCTGAAGCCGAAATAAAAAAGCTAGACGGATCTGATTTAGTAATCCTAGCTGAACAAGTTTCTTTTTTGATCTTAAAAAGAGAATGGCAGAAGGTTTGGTTTAGGAATTTTTATAGCAGATAGAGGCGAAGACGCTAAGATTCTAAGTGGCTAAGATTTTTTACCTGGACGAATAATGTTTTTTAATCTATCTAATTCGGACCATAGCCCAAATCCATTAGAATCTATTTTGCTTCCTGTAATCTGGAAACGGCCACATTTAAAACAGATTTTTGCTATCCCTACAGTTTTTTCTTTCTTCTTAAAAATAAAAATATCCCGATATTCTGCAATGCAGGCATAACCGCTATTTTGCAGTGAATCTTTCTCACTAAATACGTTTTGAATTTCTTTTTCTTGCTTGGTTGACAAGATTGATTTTTTGTATTTGTACTTTAAGAGAAGTTTTTCAAAACTCTTCTTTGGAATACTGTCTGGATAATTCCCGTAAAAAAAATGGGAGAATTCCTTTTTCTTTTCAATTTCCTGTGCATTTTCGCCAACTAAATGCTCAAATCCTCTTTTGGAAAATTCTAAATAATAATGATCAATTTTATCTGAATCAAAAAAAGGGCTTAATTCTTTTTTTACAACTTTTAGATTTTCGACTTCAGCTTTCTTAGAATTGTTGCAACTCGAAATTAAAACAACCATTAATATAAAAAAAAATCTCTTCATTTTTGTATTTAAAAACTTAGTAACTCAGCGACTTAGAACCTTAGGAACTTCAAGTTAGAAATATACCCTCACAAACGGCATAAAAGCTTCTCCATAAATGCTTTTATTATTGTCATGTAGTACATTATAACGTACTCCCATAGTTACATTTCCTGTTCGATAACCTGCACCTAGATATAAAGATGTATTCCAGAAATTGTCACTAAAACGAGGCTCTCCAAAATATTTATAATCAGTATTAACATTGATTTGTTCTAATTCTGCCGAAAGCTGAATTTCAGGAATAGGACTTACTAATCCGATAAGACTTCCTCCGTAAAGAAAAGAAGAGTATTGGTTTTTAGAAGATACATATCCTATTTGCAGACCTACACCAACGGCAACAATTGGATTAATGTTGTAAATAGCACTCGGTAATAATGAAATATCGGTATATCCAGATCCGAAACTTAAACCGACTCCACCACCAAATTGTACATTGCTCCAGAAATCATTTTGCTTTTGTGGAATGTAATATTTTTGTTGTGCAACTGCACCAGATGAAAATAATAGACCCAAAATGATAAAAATTGATTTGAAAACGATTGAAAAATGATTTTTCTTCATAGTTAAGCGGATTTTAACAAATTTTTACGTAAAAGTACGTAAAAAAAAGATTTAAATAAACTCGATTATCGTACTTTTGCCATTCTATTTAACAAAAAGTATATTCACTAATATTATGGATAGGTTTTCATTTTTAAATGCAGCGCATACAGAGTTTTTCGCACAATTGTACGATCAATATACACAAAACCCAGATAGTGTAGAGCCAAGCTGGAGAAGTTTTTTCCAAGGTTTTGATTTTGGAATGACAACTTACAACGACGAAGCACCAGTTCAGCAAATTGTTGAATTCGCAGCTAACAACACCGATTGTAGTTTGGTATCTGAAAAATTGCAAAAAGAATTCAACGTATTAAAATTGATTGATGGATATCGTTCTCGCGGTCACTTGTTTACCAAAACAAACCCGGTAAGAGATCGTAGAACATCATCACCAACTTTAGACATCGAAAATTTTGGACTTACATCGGCAGATCTTTCGACTGTTTTCGATGCAGCCAAAGTAATTGGTGTTCCACCTTGCTCATTGCAAGATATTGTGAGACGACTTCAGGCAATTTATTGTCAGCATATCGGGGTAGAGTATATGTATATTCGTAATCCTAATGTTGTAAAATGGATTCAGGACAAACTTGGAGTAAATGACAATCAGCCGAATTTCTCTACAGATGAGAAAAAGGTTATCTTAAATAAATTAAATCAAGCAGTTTCTTTCGAGAACTTCTTGCATACCAAATATGTTGGGCAAAAACGATTCTCGCTAGAAGGAGGAGAATCAATTATTCCAGCTTTAGATGCTCTAATCGAAAAAGCAGCTGAAAAAGGAGTAGAGCAATTTGTAATGGGTATGGCTCACCGTGGACGTCTTAACGTATTGGCCAATATCTTTGGTAAATCAACGCAAGACATCTTCGGAGAATTTGATGGTAAAGATTACGATCAAGAATATTTTGATGGTGACGTAAAATACCACTTAGGACTTACTGCCGACAGAAAAACAAGAGCTGGTAAAAATATCAATATTAACCTAGCGCCAAATCCATCTCACTTAGAGACAGTTGGAGCTGTTATTGAAGGGATTACCAGAGCTAAACAAGATAAATATTACGCAGATGATTTCTCAAAAGTATTACCTATTGCCGTTCACGGTGATGCTGCGATAGCAGGACAAGGTATCTTGTACGAGATCATACAAATGGCACAATTAGACGGATATAAAACTGGAGGAACAATTCACATTGTAATTAACAACCAAGTTGGTTTTACAACGAATTACCTTGATGCACGTTCATCTACTTATTGTACAGATGTTGCCAAAGTAACACTTTCGCCAGTATTACACGTTAATGCAGATGATGCAGAAGCTGTAGTTCATGCCGTTTCATTTGCATTAGATTACAGAATGACATTTGGTCGTGATGTATTTATTGATTTATTAGGATACAGAAAATACGGTCATAACGAAGGTGACGAACCTCGTTTTACACAACCGGTTTTATATAAAATCATTGCTAAGCATCAAAATCCAAGAGATATTTATGCGCAAAAATTATTGTCAGAAGGTATTATCGATGCAACTTATGTAAATGCATTAGAGAAAGAATACAAATCGACAATGGAGGTAAACCTTGAAGCATCTCGTAAAAAAGACTTGACAATCATTACACCATTTATGCAAAATGAATGGAAAGGATTTGAGCAGGTTTCAGATGTTGTGATGTTGAAGAAATTTGATACTACTTTTGCTAAAGAAGGATTGGATTCAATCATAAAAACAATCTCAAGTTTACCATCAGACAAAAAATTCATTAACAAAATAACCAAAATTGTTACTGATAGAAAAACAGGTTATGACAACAATACTATCGATTGGGGAACTGCAGAAGCATTAGCTTACGGTTCACTATTAACAGAAGGATTTGATGTTCGTATTTCTGGTCAAGATGTAGAGCGTGGTACATTCTCACACCGTCATGCAGTGGTAAAAGTAGAAGATTCAGAAGAAGAAGTAATTCTATTGAATGCTATTGAGAACAAAAAAGGGAAATTCGGGGTATTCAACTCATTATTATCAGAGTACGGAGTTTTAGGATTTGACTACGGATATGCTTTGGCTAATCCTAATGCATTGACAATTTGGGAAGCACAATTTGGGGATTTCTCAAATGGAGCACAAATCATGATCGACCAATATATTTCATGTGGAGAAGACAAATGGAACAACCAAAATGGGATTGTTTTATTGTTACCACACGGATACGAAGGACAAGGAGCAGAGCACTCTTCAGCAAGAATGGAGCGTTACCTACAACTTTGTGCAAGACAAAACATGTATGTTGCCGATTGTACAACGCCAGCTAACTTCTTCCACTTATTGAGAAGACAAATGAAAACAACATTCCGTAAACCTTTGGTAGTTTTCTCTCCAAAAAGTTTATTGCGTGATCCAAGATGTGTATCTACAGTAGAGGAATTAGCAACTGGAAGTTTTCAAGAAACAATAGATGATAATACGGTTAACAAAAAAGACGTGAAAACATTAGTTTTTGTTACAGGTAAATTCTACTATGATATAGTTGCTGAAAGAGAAAATAATGGACGTAATGATGTTGCTGTTGTTCGTATCGAGCAATTATTCCCATTCCCAGTTGAGCAATTAAAAGCAATTATTGCACAGTACCCTAATGCAGATGATTATGTTTGGGCACAAGAAGAGCCTAAAAACATGGGAGCTTATAGTTTTATGTTAATGAACTTTGACCTTGTAAAATGGAGATTAGCATCATTAAAAGCATACGCTGCGCCAGCATCAGGAAGTTATACACGTGCAAAACGCCGTCATGCAGATGCTATCAGAATGGTTTTTGATAAAAATCTGTTCAGATAATAAGGAGCTATCGTGACCTACTGTCATCAGGGCTAAAAGAATAAAAATCAATTAACGAAAGTTGTTTTCAAAACAATTTAAAAATATAAATTCATAATTTAAAATAATAAGACATGATTTTAGAAATGAAAGTCCCATCACCAGGGGAATCAATAAAAGAAGTTGAAATTGCAACTTGGTTAGTAAAAGACGGAGATTATGTAGAAAAAGACCAGGCTATTGCTGAGGTTGATTCTGATAAAGCAACTCTTGAATTACCGGCTGAAGCTAGTGGGACAATCACATTAAAAGCTGAAGAAGGAGATGCAGTAGCAGTAGGAGCAGTAGTATGCTTAATCGATACTAGTGCAGCAAAACCATCTGGATCTGCTCCAGCAGCAGAAGCTCCAAAGGCAGAAGCGCCTAAAGCTGAAGTTAAGGCAGAAGCTCCAAAAGCGGCTCCAGCACCAGCTGCAACATATGCATCTGGGACGCCATCGCCAGCAGCAAGAAAAATTTTAGACGAAAAAAATATAACAGCTTCAACTGTTTCAGGAACAGGTAAAGATGGAAGAATCACTAAAGAAGATGCTTTAAATGCAGTACCTTCTATGGGAACTCCAACAGGAGGAAACCGTGGTTCAGAGCGTACAAAACTTTCTATGTTACGTCGTAAAGTAGCAGAAAGATTAGTAGCAGCTAAAAACGAAACAGCTATGTTAACTACATTCAATGAAGTTAACATGACACCAATAAACAACTTGCGTAACGAATACAAAGACGCTTTCAAAGCTAAACACGGAGGTGTAGGTTTAGGATTCATGTCATTCTTTACAAAAGCTGTAACAAGAGCTTTAGCATTATATCCAGACGTAAACTCTATGATGGATGGTGACTATAAAGTAGCTTATGATTTCTGTGATATCTCAATCGCAGTATCTGGACCAAAAGGATTAATGGTTCCTGTAGTTCGTAACGCAGAGAATTTGACTTTCCGTGGTGTAGAAGCAGAAATCAAAAGATTGGCTATTAAAGCGCGTGACGGACAGATTACAGTTGATGATATGACAGGTGGTACATTTACAATTACAAACGGAGGAGTTTTCGGAAGTATGTTAAGTACACCAATCATCAATCCACCACAATCAGGAATCTTAGGAATGCACAATATTATTGAGCGTCCGATTGCTGTAAATGGTAAAGTAGAAATTCACCCAATGATGTATGTGGCACTTTCTTATGACCACAGAATTATCGATGGTCGTGAGTCAGTAGGATTCTTAGTTGCTATTAAAGAAGCATTAGAAAACCCAGTTGAATTATTGATGGATAACAATCCTAAGAAAGCATTAGAGTTATAGTTTATAATAATTTTCAATTGAAAAGCCGTCATTTTTTATTAAATGACGGCTTTTTTTATGCTGATTGATATTTTTATTCTTTTACAATCTTTATCGTTTTTTCGCGACCTTCAGATTTTACTTTAAGGAAATAAATTCCTATTGCTACATGTGATAAATCAAGATCTGAATGCAGACTATTTATTTTTTTATCGAGAATGACCTTTCCAGCAACAGAGAATAGAGTTACTTCGTCAATTACCGATGAGTTTTCGATACTTAATATGTTTTTTACAGGATTAGGATGATATTTAAAACTACCAAATTCAAAATCAGGATTCGATAACGTATTAAGCTTTACAGTTACCGCTAGTCTTTCTTTACTTTCAATATCATTAATAGTTTGAGAAGCATAATAAGTAGTGTTGTCTACTAATACAGTTGATAATGGTAAAAAAGTTTCGTTTAACTTTTTAGTCTTTCCAGATGGCGAAGTAGCATTACTATACCATTTAATACCGGTACCAGAAACATTAATATCTGCAAGAGTTTGTCCCGCAGTAAGATTTAAAGTAATTGCTTTTTTGCCCTCAAATAGAGGTGAAGGTGGATTTACAATATTTTGAGTAATTAATACTATGCATCCATTTTCATCTATAACATAAGCATCATATATTCCTGGAGATATATTTGTGAAAACATTACCAGACTGATAAGGCATGTGATTTATAGAATAACTGTATTTGCCAGTTCCGCCAGTTGCATTAACCGTTATTGTTTGGTCTGTAATTACAACAGTAGCTGTAAGTGCTTTAGGTTCCTGAACTTCTATAGGGTTCATTACAGCACATCCCATGGCGTCTTTAATAACTACCCTGTACATGCCAGCAGGTATATTACGAATGGTGTAGCTATTTTCATATACACTCACAAAAGCATCCATTTTCTCTTCAATATAACAACTATAAGGCGGAGTTCCTCCAGATACAAATGACGTTATTTCTGCGTTGGAATCACCATTACATCTAACCATAGTATTTAATGTTATCGCTTCTAAAGGGGGAATCGTTATATCTTGTACAACTATAATTATTGAATTTGTGCAGCCATTTGAGTCTTTGGTATATACTGTATAAGCCCCTGGGATCATATTATAAAAATAGTTCTCGATTTGATAGGTAACTCCGTCTTTTGAATACTGATATGGAAAGGTGCCACCTGAAGCATTTAAGGTTATTAATGATTTGTAACATCCGGAATGTTTAATGGTAGCATTTAAGATAAGAGGAGAACGGCTAACGTTTAAAAGGAAAGATTTTACAGTAACATTTCCTTTGTTATTAATTCGGGCATAAACACTAGTTGATGAACCTGTACTTTCAAACGAAGTTGGGATTGGAATTGCATAAGCGCCCCTACTGGCATCATAGCTATTAAGGTGATAACTAATTGTAGTTTCGGCGGGTTTTAAATCTCCAATTATTTCTGGTTCTCGACTGGTTAAATCAAATAAAGTATTTCCATCGCAATGCACAATAGGACTGATTTGTGCATAAAAGCTAAAGGATGTAAGTAAAAAGAATAGATAGAGTAAAGTTTTTTTCATACGTATCGGTTTGTTAAATTCTGAAACAAATATACTTAAAAAACTGAATTTTAATTACATATGTATCTGTAGTTATGTGGTTTTTGAAAATAAATGAGTTTCTGTTATCAAAGGCGATGTTTTGGTATGATTTCTTTGCGCTTTTGCGACTTGGCGAGAGATTCATTCGGTAAAGTATTGTGACTTTCCTGTTAGTTTAATTAGTTTGCGAAATTATTTCGACGAACGAATTAGTGATAATTAGTGAAATTCGTGTTAGTTTATGTATTTAAACTAGCCTCTTTTTATTGCAGATATACATAATGATTATAATAGTCGATAATCGCTTTGCCCTGAAGTAAAACATCTGCTCCTATAATTCCATGAACAGGTCTGGCTTTGTATTGTCGTAAAGCTTCGTTTACGTGCGAAAGGTCAAAAATTACTAAGGCAAAATCTAAATCTTTCCAAGAACCAATTTGCAATATATTGTTAGATGCTGTTTGAGTAAGCATTCCTGTAGCACCAGCACCAGCGGCTTTAGTTTTAGAAGCTTCAGCACCCAATGCAAAACGCTCAATACTCTCAAAGCCTACACAAGTATTAGATGCACCAGTATCTAGAATGAAATTACCAGAAACACCATTGATTTTTGCTTTTATTAAAAGGTGTTGTGTTTTGGTAACTTTTAATTTTATTTTTTTGTATTTCTCTTTTTGAGAACATCGTGAAGGTTTTCCATTTTTGGTACTGATTGAATATCAAAAATAAAGCAATTACAGCCAAAAAACTAATGATGTATAGCATATAATTTGAAGATTTCTCTTCGGGAGAAATCGAACCATAATAAACAAAAGAACTCCAATAATAAGGAGATTTCTTGGCATTAGGAATCGATTTGTTGTTTAAAAAATCAAGCTTTGCATTGGCATTGGCTTCAAAATACGGAACATTGTTTTTTATGTTTTTATAAAAATCAGCCATAAAAATGGATGTTGTATAATCATTTACTTTCCATAACGAAAATAACAGGTTTTGAGCTCCGGCAAACTGAAAACCTCTTGCGATGCTCATAGCACCTTCGCCTTTATATAATTTTCCGATTCCTGTTTCGCAAGCACTTAAAACCACTAAATCGGGATTGAGTGTAAGATTGTACAATTCTGAATACAGGATTTCTTGATCGTAAAATTTAATACTTGCCGGAGTTTCGACATCGCCTGAAGAAGCATGTGTACTCAAATGTAAAATCGAATATTGGTTTGCATTATTTTTAAAGTTAGAAAAAATGGCATCTGAGTTTTCTAGATATTTCCCTTTAAAATTGCTCTGAATTGATTCCAGTTCTTTCTTCGAATAAGTCAATTCATAAGCAGTTTTTTCGAAAACAGGGAAAATCCCTAAAACAGTTTTTTCTGATTTTGAAACTGATTTTGAATTCAGATAATTACTAGCTGAAGTGTTATAGGCAATTTTAAAATTATGGAGTAAATAATGCATTTTGGCAAAATTTGTTGTGCTGGATTCCTGAGTAATCAAAGCTTCAAATGGTAAGAAATTAAGGATTCCATCGGGAATAATAATGAGGTTTTTGTAAACAGCATTTTTGGGTAATTTCAGCATATCAAAAACTTTTTTTCCGATTCTGTTATATCCAGAAATGTCATCATTAATATTGTTTGAATTACCGAAATATTCGATGAATCCCATAATTTGAGGCATTGCTGTATCGGTGATGTTAAAATGGTTCAATGCAATTTTTTTATCTTGTAATGTGAAATAATAGATTTTTTCCAAGCCCACAAAATAGTAAACCATTACGGCTTTATCTTTTTCCAGTTTTGATAAAAGCGCTTTCGTATCACAATTCTCAGGAATATAATTGAGGTTTTTGGTTTGGATTTTCTTCAGCGAAAGCATTAATTCGTTTTGTTTTTTTATTGCCGAATTAATGTTAGAAATAGTAGCTAAATCTCCTTTTTGCTGTTCTTTTAAAATGGTATTGTTTAAGTTTTGAAGCTGTTGTAATAAAGATTTCTCTTCTGCAGTAGCGGTTTTAATATTCGATCTATATCCTTTTAAAATACCCGATTTGCTTCTTTCTGATAATTGAAAAGCTTTTTCCAGATATTGAATTTTGTTTTCTTTTTTAAACAGTTCATCATAAATCGAAATGCATTTTTCGGTACGATTTCGTGTTCGTATTTGTGTAATGATTTTAGAGTTTTCATAAACCAAAACATTCATTAGTAAATCTTCAATATCAAAAGAAAGACTAAATGCTTCGAGTGCTTTTTTGGATTGATTTTGTTTAGAAAAGATTTCTGCTTGCAAATCCAGAACATCAATCAAGACCGTTTCGGCATACAATTGATTTTGATTTGGTAAACTGTTTTTTGATATTTTGTAATTCGGAATCAGGATTTTAAAAATAGCCTGAACTTGTTTTGCACTTTCATCATATTTTCCTTCATCAAAAAGTAACAATGCCTTTTCATAATACAACTTGGCTAGTTTACGAGGTTGTTGGTTTGGTGTTTCTAAAAATAATTTTTCTGCTTTTTCTAAATATGAATTTGCAATTTCAAATCGTTGCCATTGTCTGTTTAAAGCTGCTAAGTTTCGGTAAGAATTGGATAAAGTTTCCGATTGACCTTTTTCGTTTTTTAAATATTTTATAGAAGATTCAAATGCTTTTTCTGTATTAGAATAGGCATTCGATTTAACGATAAATCCATTAGTACTCAATAAATAACCATTCCCCAGATTATTCCATAAAATCCCTTTTTGATCATTTGATAGTTTTTCGGTTTTTAAGGTACTTTCTAGTAATTCAATAGCCAAAGAAATTTTACCAGAATTCTGATAAACATTTGATAAATTCAGAATTGCAGCAAATTTTTGTTTCTGAGCTTCGGGATAATTCTTAGATGTGTTTACAATATAAAAATATTGTTTTATGGTGTTTTCGGCACTATCGTAATCACCCAGAACGGTATATAAATTGCCCAAAGGTTTCAGGCAATATTCGATAATATCGTAATCTTTTAGTTTGTTTTTTTCGTATATCTGCCAAGCTTTTTCGTAACTCGCAATTGCTTTTTCTGTTTGTCCAAACTGATTTTCATAATAGGCTTTGTTGCAGTTTAAAACGACGACTGCCAGTAATTCATCTTTGGTTTTTGAATTTTGGTTTTTCCAAAACGAGGTTTCTGTATTTGTTAGATTTTGTAATGCTTTGGGAGATGGATGTGCTATAAAAGAATCGATTGCAAGATATATTTTGTCCTCCTGACGTTGCCCGAATAGAATTATCGTTGAGAAGAATAAGATATAACAATATCGTTTTTTCATAAAATGTTGTTTCGCAAAGGTTCGCAAAGCTTTTTCGCAAAGAAAATAAAAGTTTGATATTTAGAAACTTAGCGTATCTTCTTTTTCTTTGTGCAGCTTAGTGTAATAACTAAAACTTCCAAATCCCATAAAACTGAAAATAATTAAAATTCTGCTCAAAGTTTATCACATAACGGGCGCCTAAACTAGGACCAATTCGGGTAAAACCTGCCGTTAAATCAAATAAGATGCCTGTTTTAAATCCTGTGAATGAGTTTTTTATTGTGTTTGATTCCGTTTTGGCGTCCATTAAGAACTGATCGGTTCCTCCTTCAAAACTTTCTGTTTTTATGGTTTGATTCTGTTCTTCGGAAACATTGATGTTGGCTTGTAAACCTGCTCCAACTCCTATGTAATTATTAATGTTATACCGAATAAGTATAGGAACTTCCCAATTGATATTTTTGTTTTCGGTACTATTTGTTATGCGTTGAAATTGTTTCATTCCATTCGGATTTATCCCAATTCCTTCTCGTATTGTGGTGCCGCTTTCGTATTTGTTTATCGCGTTGAGCCATTCGACTTGCCAATAAAATCGATAGGATTTAAAAGGTGAAATAGTTGCGCCTACAAAGTAACTCGTTGATTTGTCTAAATCAGGATATAAATTATAACCAGCTTTAGCACCAATAGATATTCCGGGCAGGAATCGGGTAGTGGCATAATTGGTAATAATAGGCTCATTCTTGTCGAATATTATGGCGGTTCGGCTTCGGGTTTTTACTTTATGAAAGTCATCACCAAACTTCATAGAGTATTTTACAAAACCTTTGGTACTGTCTTTTTCTTTTACATTTTTTTGTTCGCTTCCGGGTAAATAAATATTTTTGAAAGTAAAGAATATCTGGTTTTTCTTTATGATTGTATCTAAACAACTTGTGGTAGGAATTTCATCTTTGGGGCAAATAGGACATTTTGGATACATATCTTCTATCTGAAATGTTTTTTTGTCGAACATATCAGGAATGTCCGTTTCGAGTCGAATCATTCTTGCTGGGCCTTCGCCATTGTTTTGGAAGCGTGTTTTAAAATTGACTCTTTTAAAACGTACTAATCTGTAATTCATAAAACTTCCGTTGGAGCCCATTTTGTTTGGGTCGTGAGAAGTCACAATTTCCATTTCTAGGTTTTTTATTTTATGATTTTTATAGCTTCGATTTGGTACAAATATTCCTCGCATGGTTACAGTTGCGCTGGTATCTTTAATCATTTCGGGAGTGGTCTTAAAAGTGTAAAATACATTTCGGGTTTCACTCGGGTTGGCATCGTCAAATTCTAAAACAGAAACATTATGATAGGTTTTATTTGCGTCTAGTAATGATGCGTCAAGATCTTCTTCGGTGGTTGTGTTTCGGTATTTTTTGGTTTTAATATTATTTTCGACTGAAGCCAAATAAGTGCTGGTATTATCAAGATCATTAACTGAAGCGATTGTATTTTCTTTTGTTTCGCGTTCGCCAGCATAGGTTCGAAAATCGACCAATTGGAAATTATTGTCTTTGAATTGTTTTTCGTTGTAAAAAAGATAGAGTTTTCCGCTAGAAACATAGTTTTCCAGATTTTGGTAGCTTACTACAACTACCATTTCCTGATCTGGAATTGGGTCACAATTTTTTAGGATTGCAAATCCATTTTGATCAGCTATCGAAGCAATATCTTTGTAGCTGTTATCGGTAATATCATTAATGGCAACTTTTTTAGGTCGTGTTGCGGGAGGTTTTCCGTTATCATAATTGTTAGTTACGGCAAGTCTTGTGGTATATGTTCCTTTGTTTTTATAAACATGTTTGGGCTCAGCTTGTTTGCTGTAATGACCATCGCCAAGTTCCCATAAATAAGAATAGCTTGGTTTTGGTGCTCCAGCAATAGGGATTAATGGCGGAGTTTCGGGTTTGAAACTTACTAGATTTCCGTTTTGATTGTAACCAATGATGGCTCTTCGGGTTATAGTATCTTTTACTTTGGTTTGTCCTATTGAGAGAATAGAAAATAGAATAAAGAAAATAGATGTTAGTGGTTTCATAACTATTGTTTTTTAGCCCTGATAGCAGTGGAAATCCTTTTTCTGACTTCTTTAGGAAGGAAAAGATTATACGTCCCGATAGTTATCGGGAAGCAGGATTAGCTTCTTGAAATTATCAGAATAAGTTTTAAACTGGATTAAATGTAAAAAAAAGTGATGAGCAAATCACCACTTTTTCTTGAAAAATATTTTGTAAGTTACTGAATAGCATTGATTGCCGCTATCAGTTGGGCTTCGGTGCCGACTGTTGTTTGGCTAAGAGTAAAAGTATAAACATCATTGGCAGCAACTGTGACTGCTTTGATAGCGTAATGCCATTGGCCATTATCTTCGGTAACAAAAATTACGTGACAGGCAAGTCCGATAGGTATTTGTCCGTAGTGTTCGCTGAATAATCCTGCAGGCGTATAAGTGTCTAGTTTTGCAAGTGCATTTGTTCCTTCACCATCGTAAGATAAATAAACTGCACTATTTATGTTGGTGTATCCTTCTGGAGCTTTTACTAATAGTGTAGTTTTAGGTCTTGGGTCACTGTAAAAACGGTCTACGTTTGTCCAGCCAAAGCTTCCGAAATGTACATAATAATTACCTCCTTCTGCCTGAACTCCATCTTTACCCCCCATTTCCAGTAGCATCTGGTTTAGGCTGTTCCCATGCTAATTCTCCTTTATCATCGATTGCGCCTTTCCAAAAAGTCATTAAATTATCGACTCCGCCAGTTAAGCTTGTAGGAACAACTAAATCCATATAACAAGTTGTTTTAAGCTCAACGCCACTTTGTGTAGCTTTAATAAAGAATTCTCCGCCTGAGATTAATAAATTTTTCTTTCCGTCGGGCATAACTCCCATAGTAGGTTTGTTGGAGATAAGCATATTGCCTTTGTCAAAAAGTTCTACGTATTCGATATCAACTACTCCAGTTACAGGATTTCCATTTTTGGTAAGGCAATCTCCGTTAATGCTTAGTTTTACTCCTTTGGCAGAAGTAAGTGTTACAACTCCTGTTCCTGCTGTGATGGTAAAGTTTTGTGTGTTTTTTTTAAGTCCTTTTTCGCTGATGCTTTTAAATGCAGCTCCAGATGGAGGAATAACAATATTGCTGTCGTTGTTGTCGCTATTGTCGCAACTTGCAAAAGTGATTATTGCTAAGAATAAAAGTCCGATTGTTTTAAAATTTGTGTTCATGATTTCTAGTTTTAATGGTTGTTATAGTAATAGATGTTTTGGGGTAATAATTTGTTACCCTAGTTTTTGGTTTTATTTTAAAAGACATTTTTCTTCAAAGAGATTGCCATCTTCATCTAAGGCAACCAGAATGTTTTTTTTCTTAGAAAGTGTAATGATTTGATACAACCAAATGATCGACCAAAAGCCGAGTGTGGTGCAAGTAAGAAAGAGTTGTAAAGAATGATTGATTTCTTTTTTCTTTTTGGATAAAACGACATATGGTAACTTTTCGTTATGCTCAATAATGACAAAACCATTTTGGATTTTGGTAGAAAGCATCTTATGAAATTGCTCTAAATTCTTATTGTTTATAAATTGATAACTTTCCATTTCTCTTAATTTTTTAATTGTTTTAAAAGACTCTTGTTTTTGTATATCAACTTGATTTTGCAATTGTTACCCATTTATGTGGAATTTGTTTTTAGATTTTTTTTACATTAGCTAATTAAAAAGTCATTTTATGAGCCAATCTAAAATTCATGTAGATCAAATATATATTGAAGGGCTTGCTGCAAATGATTCGGCAGTTATAGAATCCATCTATAAGAAGTTTGTTCCTAAAGTGGTTTCATATGTAATGAATAATTCTGGTGATAGAGATCAGGCGCAAGATGTAGTTCAGGAAATAATGATTTTGCTTTTTAATCAGGCTAAAGCCAATGTCTTACAATTGACTTGCCCATTTGATGCTTACTTTTTTTTGTTGTGTAAAAGAAAGTGGTTGAATGAACTAAAAAAAACATCGAATAAAGGGGTAACAATTAACGAAGATGCAGCATCTATAAATGAATCTGCACACGAATTGGTTGATCAAGCCGAAGAATTTGAAGAAAAACAGCAATTGTTCGACACTATGTTTCAGAAATTAGGAGACAAATGTCAAGAGTTGCTAAAGTTAAGCTTTACGATAAAATCGATGGAAGAAGTGGCCGAGAAACTAAATGTTACTTACGGCTATGTTCGCAAAAAAAATCGCTTTGTATTGGTCAGTTAACCGAGTGGATTCAGGAAAGTAAAAACTTTAAATCTCTAAAAAACAAGTAGCCATGAACGAAGAACGCTATATATTATTCGATCAATATCTTCAGGGAGAGATGACTGTTGAAGAAAAAAATAGTTTTGAAAAACAATTAGCTGAAAATCCAGAATTTGCTTCGGCATTTGAGACTTTTAAAACGGTAAATCTTCATTTGGAAACCAAATTTGGTTATAAAAAAGAAAGAGAAGAGTTTAAAGAAAATCTAACTCAGATTTCGAATTCTCATTTTAATAAAAAGAAGAAAAAATCCAAAGCAGTATCCTTAAAGCCTTGGTATTATGCAGTAGCTGCTTCTGTGGCCGTTTTAATTGGTTTGTTCTTTTTCAATTATGATTCGAACCCTACTTTTGAAGATTTTAATCATCCTGAGCAAGCTTCTTTTACCGAAAGAGGGGATTTAAATATTACTTTAAAACAAGCTGAAATCGCATTTAATGCAAGAAAGTATAAAGAAGCAATTCCTCTTTTTGAGGAAACTCTAAAAGGAATAAAAACACCTGAAGTTCAATATTTTTATGGTGTTGCATTACTACAAGAAAATGAGTTTCAGAAAGCCGAAACGGTCTTTAACGAATTAAAAATGGGAACATCTGTATATAAAGACAAAGCACTATGGAATCTTGCTTTGAGCAAATTAAAACAGAAAGATTACCAATCGTGTAAAGAAATTTTGGAGACAATTTCTCAAGATTATGAAGGCTATGATGATGTACAAGAACTCTTGAACGAATTGGATTAAGAAGTTTTTTACTAAATAGAAAAAGAGTTTACACAAGGATTCGCAAAGAGTTAAGATACTTTGCGAATTTTTTTGTAGCGTTACTTGCGGAACTTCGGCTTCGCTCAGTTTGACAATATTGGGACGAGACAAGATTACGAATAGAAAATCCGTTTAATCTGCGTATCATTTGCCATAATATTTTCGAGATACTCAGTCTGACAAGGGGTGTGTAAAACAATGATAAATAGAAAAAAAGCAACATTCTTTGTTGCTTTTTTTTATGATTATAATCAAGTTAGGATTTTAATTTCTAAATTCGATTTTGCAAATACACTAACCTCAAACTATTTATAATTTAAATCTTTTTACTGAATGCAAAAAATTACCCTATTTCTTCTTCTTGTTTTCTCACATACCATTTTTAGTCAAACCAAAATTACCGAAACCGAAAAATTAGCTGCCACTTGTAAAGTATGGGGCTTTTTAAAATATTACCACCCAAAAGTAGCCAATGGTGATTTTAATTGGGACAATCAACTTCTTGAAGTCTTACCAAAAATTGACAAAGCACAAACAAAAGAAGAATTTTCGTTAGTAATAGAAAACTGGATTGATTCATTAGGCGAAGTACCATCGATTGCGCCAATTACTCCTGCAACAGCTGTTGAGTATTTTGATAAAAATTTTGATTTATCATGGATTAACACCAATAAACTGTTTTCGAAAAAACTTTCAAAAAAGTTGCAATTTATTGAGGTAAATAGATTCCAAGGAGTTCAGTTTTATATTGATGGAGCAGAACATGTAGGGAATGTTACCTTGAAAAATGAAAGTTATCTGAATCCAGATTTCAATGATACAAATTCAAAGCTCCGAATGTTGTTTATGTATTGGAATCTAATTGAATACTTTTTTCCTTATAAATATCAAATGGGTGAGAAATGGGAAACAGTTTTAGAAAAAGCAGTACCTAATGTCATCATTGCAAAAGATGCAAGTAGTTTTTTTACTGCAATGAGAAAAGTAGTGAGTAAACTGGATGATAGTCATGTTGAATTTGTTACCTATCAATCTTCGTCAAATTCTAATATTAAAACTTATTTTCCAGCTGATGGGAAGATAATTGATGAAAAAATAGTTGTTACAGAAATTTTAGGAGATAGTTTAGCACAAGCGGATGATATAAAAATTGGGGATGTAATTACCAAAGTAAATGATAAAAGTATTAAAGAGTATATAGCAGAGAATAGGGATTTAATTTGTGCGTCAAATGAAGCGTCGTATCTAGATAAATTGGTAAAGGTAATCTTGATGAATAATTTGGATACTGTTAAAGTTGAGTTTTTAAAAGATGGTAAGTACGCAATTAAAATAATGACTTGGTTTGATTATCATGATTCTCATAGGAATGAATTTAAAAAAGGGGCTCAAAAAAAGAAAGATAAATTCAAAGTTTTAGAGAATAATATTGGTTATGTCGATATGGGGATTATAAAAACTAGACATATTCCAGATATGATTGAAATGCTCAAACCTACTAAAGCTATTATTTTTGATATGAGAAATTATCCTAATGGTACTTATGAGGAAATTTCAAAATTTTTGAATCCTCAGGAAAAGCAATTTGCAATATATACTCGTCCAGATTTGAGTTATCCTGGTAGGTATAGATGGAGCGGGGGATCTTCTAGTGGTTTTGAAAATAAAGATAATTATAAGGGAAAAGTAATTGTATTGCTTAACGAAAAATCTGTGAGTCAGTCCGAATGGACAGCAATGTGTTTTCAAACAGCAGGTAATACGACTATTATTGGAAGTCAAACTGCTGGTGCCGATGGGAATGTAAGTCATTTTGACTACAAGGGATTTCATACGCTATTTTCAGGAATTGGGGTTTATTATCCCGATAAACGTCAGACACAAAGAATAGGAATTGTTCCAGATATAGAAGTTAAACCTACGATTTTAGGGATTCAGCAAGGAAAAGATGAGGTTCTTGATCGTGCTTTGTTGTTTGTTGAAACGGGAAAATAGACTTAGTTTTTCCGTTATCAGAAAAGCAATATTTTATCTAAAGCAATGATAAGTAAATAGTAAAGTGATAATTTCTGTCTCTTTTTTAGTAATTGTAATCAAATTGGGAAAGTTTTTATTATTGTCGTAATTTTGGGCTTTTAAAATTATAAAATTGAATCCAAATACAATTATTACTGATACACATACCCATTTATACTCAGAAGAATTTGATCAAGACCGCGATCAGATGATTCAAAGAGCAATCGATGCAGGTGTTTCTCGTTTTTTTATTCCTGCAATTGATGCTGCTTCTACACAACCAATGTATGATTTGGAGCAGAAATATCCAGATAATGTGTTCTTAATGATGGGTTTGCATCCCACTTACGTGAAAGATAATTATCTTGATGAGCTAAAGCATGTAGAAACGGAATTAGCAAAACGAAAATTCTATGCAGTTGGAGAAATCGGAATCGATTTGTATTGGGATAAAACACATCTTAAGGAACAACAAATTGCTTTTAGAACCCAGATTCAATGGGCAAAACAATATAAATTACCAATTGTGATTCATTGCCGTGATGCTTTTGATGAAATTTTTGAAATTTTAGAAGAAGAAAAATCAGCTGATTTATTTGGAATCTTTCATTGCTTTACAGGAACTCATGAGCAAGCTTTACAAGCGATATCCTATAATATGAAGCTCGGAATCGGCGGTGTAGTAACATTTAAAAATGGAAAAATCGATCAATTTTTGAATCAGATCGATTTAAAACATATAGTGTTAGAAACTGATTCGCCTTATTTAGCACCAATTCCTTTTCGCGGCAAGCGAAACGAAAGTAGTTATCTGGTGAACGTTGTGTCGAAATTAGCCGATATATATGATGTTTCCGATGAAGAAATAGCAACAATAACAACCCAAAACTCAAAAGACGTTTTTGGGATTTAACTTAGAACATATGATACTTTAATTTTTTTTTTGTTCATTTGTCCACTTAAATATAGATATTAATAATGCAGAAATTTGATGCGATTCGACCGTTTTATGATTCAGAAGTAAATGAAGCCCTTCATGGTGTGGCAAATCATCCAATGATGAAAGCCATGATGAACTTTTCATTTCCAGAGTTAGAAGACGAAGTTTGGAAGGAACAATTGAAGAGAACTCACTCTATTCGTGATTTTCAATGCAATTTTATTTATCAGACAATTCAGAAAGTTTTAGAAAGAAGCTCAGAAGGATTAACCACTTCGGGGTTTGAGAAACTTGAAAAAAACACTTCTTATTTATTTGTTTCTAATCATAGAGACATTCTTTTAGATACAACATTATTAAATGTTTGCTTATTCGAGCATGGATTGGTAATGACAGCTTCGGCAATTGGAGACAATTTAGTTAAGAAAAGTTTCTTAAATATATTAGCAAAATTAAACCGTAATTTCTTGGTTCTTCGTGGACTTTCTCCTAGAGAAATGTTACAAAGTTCAAAGTTATTGTCGGAGTATATCGGACATTTATTGTTCCGCGAAAACCGTTCTGTTTGGATTGCACAGCGTGAAGGAAGAACTAAAGACGGAAATGACGCTACAAATCCAGGTGTTTTAAAAATGCTAGGAATGGGATCGGATGAAGCAAACTTGATGGATTATTTCAAGAAAATGAAAATAGTTCCAGTATCTATTTCATACGAATATGACCCGACGGATGCGTTAAAAATGCCACAGTTAATGGCAGAAGCTAATAACGAGATTTACATTAAAGAAAAAAATGAAGATTTCATGACCATTTTAAGTGGTATCATGGGAACTAAAAAAAGAATACATATTTCTGTTGGGGATGTTTTAGATAAAGAAATAGACCAGATCGCCGCAGAAAATGACAATGCGAACAAACAAATTCAGGCGTTGGCACAGGCTATAGATGATTCTATATTGAAGAACTATAAATTATGGCCGACTAATTATATCGCTTACGATATTTTAAATAAAACAGATAAGTTCTCTCATTTGTATAAAGAAAACGAGAAATCATTATTTGAAAGACGTTTAGAAATGCGTATTGGTAGCGATAATCCAATTGCAGTACAAGGGATTTTGGCAATGTATGCCAATCCAGTTGTCAATAAATTAAAATACGAAGATGCCATCTAAAGCCAAAATACTTTTAATTTATACCGGAGGAACTATCGGTATGAGTAAAGATTTTGAGACTGGAGCGCTCAAAGCCTTCAACTTTAATAAATTATTGCAAAAAATTCCTGAGCTAAAACAATTGGATTGTGAAATCGAAACGGTTTCATATGACAATCCTATTGATTCATCGAATATGAATCCGGATAAGTGGACAGAAATTGCCCTGATTATCGAGGATAATTACAATTCTTTTGATGGATTTGTAGTTTTGCACGGTTCGGATACCATGTCATACTCAGCATCAGCATTGAGCTTTATGCTCGAAAATTTAGCAAAACCAGTTATTTTTACTGGATCGCAATTGCCAATTGGAGATTTGCGCACCGATGCTAAAGAAAATCTTATTACGGCGATTCAGATTGCTTCACTTCAGGAAAATGGGAAGCCTGTAATTAATGAAGTTTGCTTGTATTTTGAATACAAATTGTATCGTGGTAACAGAACTTCTAAAGTAAATGCAGAGCATTTTAAAGCTTTTACAGCTCCAAATTATCCTGAATTAGTAGAATCTGGAGTTCACTTAAAATTAAACAGACATTTGTTTCTTCCTATAAAAACAGATGCTAAACTGATTGTTCACAAAAAGCTAGACAATCATGTTGCTATCATAAAAATGTTTCCGGGAATGAGCGAAATTGTTTTTGCAGGAATACTAACAATCCCGGGTTTAAAAGGAATTGTTCTTGAAACCTATGGATCTGGTAATGCACCAACAGAAGACTGGTTTCTGAATGCCATTAAAAAAGCAATTCAATCAGGTATACATATCGTAAACGTAACGCAATGTTCAGGCGGAAGTGTGAATATGGGACAATATGAAACAAGTACTGAGCTTAAACAACTTGGTATTATCTCAGGAAAAGATATTACAACCGAAGCTGCAATTACAAAACTAATGTATTTGTTAGGACATGAAATTGAAGCCGAAAACTTTAAAACTGTTTTTGAAACGGCATTACGCGGTGAGATTTCTCTTTAAATTCATTAAACATATTAGGTAGGTGATCTAAGTCCATTTTCGTGAAGTTCTTCCCCAATATTGTCATTTCGACGAAAGGAGAAATCTTCATGAGAAATTCCGTTATCATAATCGCCAATCTTTGTCGAGTTACTTGCTAAGATTTCTCCTTTCGTCGAAATGACAAGTTTGTCGATAATTAGGATTTCGGCTCAGGTTATTTATGCCAGACTTATATTTTCTTATATCACTTATCTGGTTTAAGCTGTGCTTTCTTTTGGGCTTTAAAAAACAGGAATTTATTAATTCTTATAACGAACCTCGCAAGTTTCAAACTCTTCTTGAGAACTAACTTTTTTGTAATACACATAAACAATTACTGAGATAATACATACTATTCCTTGTATTGCAACTGTGTGGCGTACTCCTAATGTGTGTGACACATACCCAATTATTAAACTTCCCACAGGAATCATTCCTTGATAGGCCATAAGATAATAACTAATGCTTCTCGAACGCATATTAACGGTGCTTTGTGTTTGGATGTATATGTTTATCGATGAGGTTTGTGCCATCATTCCAACGCCACTTAATCCCATGCAAATAAGAGCTATTGTTAAACTGTTTGAATAGGCCAAAATAATAATACTAAAGCCCATTAAAAGACTGGCAGCAATCATTATTTTATTCATGTTTTTTGCTGTTTTTAAATTAGCCAGATAGATAGCCGATATAATAGAGCCAATACCAGCAGCACTTTCAAACCAACTAAAAGTTTCAGCATTACCACTAAAGATATCTTTTGCAAAAACAGGCATTAGCGTATTGAAAGAGATAACAAACAAACTACTGCACATTAGCATTAAAAGCATTCTTGCCATTTCTTTTTCTTTTTTTACATAATCCCAGCCTTCAATAAAATCTTCAAGCATTTTAAGTTTATCAGTTGCTTTAATGTGAGGGGTAATTTTCATCATTAATAAAGAAATAATAACTGGAATATAACTCAGGAAGTTTCCAATAAAACAGATGTCTTCTCCATATTGATGCAAAATAATTCCCGCTAAGGCAGGACCAGCAATTCGAGCAAAATTATTAAGAGTAGAATTTAAAGCAACTGCATTGGGTAAGTCCTCTTTATTGTCAACGATATCAATCATCATTGTTTGCCTGCAGGTCATATCAAATGCATTTATGATTCCCTGAAAAAGACTCAATGCTAAAATGAAGTTGATGTTATATATTTTGAGATAAATAAGTAGAGCCAATGCACCAGCTTGAAACATTGCTAAAGATTGCAAGATAATCATACTGCGGTGTCTGTCGTAACGGCCAATGATGCTTCCGGCCAAAGGAGCAAGAAACAAAGAAGGGATCATACTTAAAAAAGTAGCCAACCCCAATAGAAAAACAGAACCTGTAATGCTATAAACCATCCAACTTACGGCAGTTTTTTGCAACCATGTACCAATTACAGATACTGATTGTCCGTAAAAGAATAGTTTGAAGTTTTTTGATTTTAATGCCTTAAACATGATGCTGAATATTTTTTTACAAAGTTCGGGATTATGATTTCATTAGAAAAATTAATAATTTTACTGATACTAAGTAGTAAAACTTATCAATATGGAAATCTATCAATTGCACTATTTTATTAAAACAGCAGAAGTACTTCATTTTACAAAAGCTGCCGAATTGTGTTTTGTAACCCAATCGGGATTATCACAGCAAATAAAAAAACTCGAAGAAGAACTCGGAATGCCTTTGTTTGCTAGGATTGGTAAAAAAGTGCAACTCACCGAAGCCGGGGCGGTTTTTTTGATCCATGCCAAACAAGTAATAGAAAACGTTCAGAACGGGAAGCAAGCGATTGATGATTTGAATGAAATGATTGGTGGCGAATTACGAATTGGGGTAACCTATATTTTTGGTCTTTTGGTTTTGCCAATTGTAAATTTATTTGCGAGAACCTACCCGAATTTAAAAATTGTGGTTGAATATGGGACTACAGAACCCATGCAGAAAAAATTATTGAATAATGAGCTGGATTTAGTTTTATTAATTTCTTCATATGAAATAGAAGAGCCATTTCATAAAGTTCCTTTGTTTACTTCTGATTTAGTTATGGCTGTTGCTAAATCACATGAACTCGCAAGTTTAGATACAATTGCTTTTAAAGAAATAGAAAAGCTACCACTTATTTTACCAGCAAGGGGGTTTAATTCAAGAGAGTTTTTGGATGAATTGTTTATAAAGAATAATATGAAACCTCGAGTTTCTATAGAACTAAATGCAATTCATGCCTTATTTCGATTGGTTGAAGGTGGCCATTGGGCGACTGTAGTTACTGAAAAAGCACTAAAAGGCTGGGATAACCTTAAAGCGATTCAGATAACGGGAGTGGCTACCAAGAGAGATTCGTTTATGCTTACTATCGGAGGAGCATATCAAAAAAAGGCAGTAAAACTGTTTGTAGAAGAATTTAGGAAAAGTATGTAAGGATTAGTTGATTTTATTTTAATAGCTCAGTTTTTTTCATGTTATTTGCAATCCTATAATAGAGAGGTGGCCGAGTGGCTGAAGGCGCACGCTTGGAAAGCGTGTATATGGCAACATATCGTGGGTTCGAATCCCATCCTCTCTGCAAAAAGAAACCCTTGTGAAGTTTTATTCACAAGGGTTTTGTTTTTTAATGTTACAACAGGTTTATCTATTTTAATAAGTTAGTTGGTATTTTATAACTTGCAGCATACTGAAGATTTTCTCCACTTTCTTTAAATTTAATAAATGCTTTTCGATACCATTCTAAATCAAAGTTAAAATTGTCTGGATTAAGTACATCATAAAACTCTCCATTTTTCCAGGGTTCAATTCCTAAAATTTCAATTCCAAGTTTTTCAATTCTATCAAGAACGATTTCAAAATCATCTTCAGAAAAATAATATATTGATTCAGAATCAAATCCATCATTTAGATTTTCAAGTCCAACAAAAACATGTTCTATTAAATAATCCAATTTGTCCATCTTTAGTAGATTTTAATTTTATTATCCTAAATCAATCTTTTCAAAGTTAGGCGTAAATGCTAATAAATCTGTAAACAGGAGTTTGTTATCTCTTGTTTCGTAGCTCCAATTTATAAATTGCAGATAATGGGAACGATCATTATTACCTAAACTACTTCTGTTGTCCAAAAGATCTTTACAGTTTTTATTGTCTAGCCATTCGAATATTTCTGTAAAGGTTTTGCCTCCTTCTCTTATAAACGAAGCCAGTTCTGGAAGAATCGATTTTGTTTCTTCAGAAATATGAATGTTTAATCCATATCTCGATTCAAATTTTGAAATGTTATATTTGTCTAAATCTGTTATGAATTTTGGATTTAGGGTTAATTGCTCCTCAATATTGGCTTTTTCTTCAGTTGATATTGGTTTCAAAAAGGTACTTGAGCAAAAATCTGTTCCTACTTGTTTCTTGAATTTTGAATTAAAAAGACGTTTCAGTATTACAAAAGGTTCATCTAGAGTTCCAATCTTATCTTTTGTTATAGCACGAACGAAAAAATGATATTCTTCAAACTCAATAGAAACAAATTTCTCAATTCGATGAATCCCTTTTGCATAGGATTTAACCCATTGCCCAACTTCAAAATCTTTATGCGTATTCATATTCTCAATAATGATATAATTTTAAACTACAATTTAATCTCAAATAAGCTAAAAGAACCTTCTTTGTAATGTTCCGGTAATTCGTTTGTCCATTCTATTGTGCTGATTCCTTTGTATTCAAAACCACAACTAGTGTAGTATTTGTTTATTCTTTCGTTTCCGCTATGCGTGTCTAGTCTTATATACGATTTACCATTTTCTTTGGCATATATTTTTACCCACTCTATGATTTTTGTAACATAAGAACGACCTCTAAATTTAGGGTTAGTAGCAATACGATGAAGATATACTGCAGGATCTTGAGCCGCTTCTTTCCAGATAATCAAATCATTAAAAGTAAGTACAAATGTACAAGCAACTTCACCTTCGTCTTTGATTATAAAATGTCGGTCTTCGGCGATTTCTTTTTCTATTAGTGCTTTTTCAAAACCTCTCCAGCTTTTATTATTGACTGTTTTTTGATAAGATGTAGCTTCATTATAGATATCGAAAACGGCATCAATATCTTCATTTGTAGTTTTAAAAAATTCCATTGTAGTGTTTTATTCTGTAGATTAATCAATTCCTCAAAGATAAATCTTTCATTTGCTATAAGCCTGTAAAATTATTAGTTTTTACTTTTTTCGTCGGTGTTAAGCCAAACTACATTTTGTTCCGATTTATGTTCTTGCCCGATAATATCTCGGTATAATTCTGGTCTTCTAGCTTTTATGTAGCGATTCCCTCCAGCTTGAATGCATTTTTCGGGAGTAATGATTGCTGTTGTAAATGAGTCATCAAAAGAACGGCATTCGGCAATTACATCTCCAAAAGGGTCAATAATCATAGAACATCCATTTTTCAATTGGTCATCGTCCATACCAATTGGATTGGAGAAAACGGCATAAATAGCATTGTCATATGCTCTTGCAGGCAACCATTTCATTAACCAATCACGACCTTTCATTCCGTCAAATTCCAATCGTAACGAAGTTGGATCGGCTTCACGATTCTCCCAAAGCTGAGGAGCAACAAAACCTGCGCCAGGTCGGGTAGAAGGAGTACACATCGTTACGTGTGGCATAAAAATAATATTAGCACCCAAAAGTGTTGTTGCACGTACGTTTTCGATGATGTTGTTGTCGTAGCAAATTAAGATTCCGCATTTCCATCCCTTGATTTCAAAGATGCAATAACGATCTCCAGGTGTTAGGTAAGGATTTATAAACGGATGTAGTTTTCTGTATTTGGCAACCAAACCATTTTTATCTACACATACATAGGCTTTGAATAAATTATCATTCTCATCTTTTTCAAAAAGTCCTGCTAATATAACTATGTCATTGTTTTTGGCTATTTCTGTAAGTTTTAAGACGCTTTCTCCGTTTGGGATGACTTCTGCCAGATTCAGCATTTGTTCTTCCGATAAATGCCTTGCAAATGTATATCCAGTTATGGAGCATTCGTGAAACGCAATTACATCACAACCTTCACCAGATGCTTTTTGCGAAAGTTTCTCGATTACAGATAAATTATAGTTTTTATCGCCGCTTTTATTCTCAAACTGAGCAGTGGCTATTTTTAGATTTTTCATAATTGTACACTATTAATTTTAGACAAAAATAGTGTTGGCGATACTTTACAAATTGTATAAAACCGACATTTTGAAACAAATCATGGAATATAAATAGGTTAAAATAGTTTGAACACGAATTTCACGAATTTGCACAAATTCTAAATAAATGATTTGATTGGTGAAATTAATTCTACAAACGAAATTCGTGTTAATTAGTGAAATTCGTGTTTAATTGTAGATGACAGCATTATTAAATTGCTTTCGCAGGAAGAGTTTCTATAAAGTTATTGGTTAGTTTTCCGGCATTATACAAATATTCTCTGGGAGTCATTCCGGTATGTTTTTTGAATTCTCGTATCAGATGAGATTGATCTGAGAATCCTGCGTCATAAGAAATAGTAGTGAGACTGGTATCTTCTGATTTGTTTTTGAGTAGTTTTAAAAAGCCATGAATCTTCACAATATTGCCAAATTTCTTTGGATTTAATCCCACGCATTCTGTAAATTTTCTTTCAATATGTCTTTCAGTATAACCCGTATAATCAACTAATTGTTTGAGCGAAAACTGTCCTTTGGTTTTGAGGATGAAATCTAATGAAGCCGCTGCAATCAATTGGTTTGATAGTGGTTTTTTCGCTTCAAGCGTTTTAAAAAAATGATTTAAAAGGCTTAGTTTTTCCTGAATAGTAGCTTGTTCGGATAGTTTTTCCTGAAGTTCAATTCCTTCTAAGCCAAATATATCATCGATCGTGATTATGGTATCACGCAGTTCGCTACTTGTAATTCCTAATAATTGGTTGATTCCGTTAGGTTGAAAAACAACAATAACGATCGACATTTCACTTCCCGAATAAATATCTTTAAAACCATTTAGTTGCCCATATAAAAAGGAGCTTGGTAAGTAATTTTGTGCTTCATAATTACTGAAGCCTGAAATAAGTTTACTTTTCAAAGAGAACACAACACCAGTATTACCATCAGAAAACAAACGGAGTTTCTGAGTATCATTACCTTTATTTTCTAAAAAAAGATAGTGTTTGATATAAGGCGATAATTCCTTTGGAGGTAAAACTTGCATGTTTTATAAAATAATTACTTAATCGAAGATATTCTCAATTATTGTCGCTCCTCTGTTTTCTAAATCGAGTAGCATTTCTTGTTTTCTATGTTGTACATCATTTCCAGTTCCTATGTATTCCTTTAGCAGCGATATGTTGTACCCATTTTGAAGTCCATCGATTGCGGTTTGTTTTACACAGTATTCTGCTAGGAAACCACATAAAATAAGGGTTCGAATGTTGTTGGTTTTTAGGTAATTATTAAACTCTTCTGACGAAAAGCAACTATGTTGCGTTTTTGGAATTAGCTTAGAATTAGCATCAAAATCGATATCAATTTCATGACCAGCAGTACCTTCAATGCACATTGATAATCCAGTTCCGAATTGGTCTTTTTGATAATTTGAAAAAACAATTACCAGCCTATTCTTATCGACTAGTTTTGTTAATTGATTTATTCTGGACTTCACTTCTTCTATGTTGCGACTATCAGGATGCCTTTTTGCGTAAGCACCATTACTAGCCGTAAAATCTTTTTGAGGATCAATAATTACTAATAATTCTTCGGATGTTAATTTCATAACATTGCTTTTAATCTGTTTCTTTTGGTTTGTTATGAACTGACATTCTGCAAAATTAAGTATATTTTTCGAATTATGGTTTTGACTTCAGTCTACTTAAAAAACAGAGCAGGTAGCCTTGACAATATTGATTACTACGTTTTTTATAAGTTAAATTCGGTTGCTAGAATACCCTCAAGTTGATCGGGTTCGAAAGTATAACTTAGGGCTTTTCCGTTTTCTATAGACTTGAATGTGTTTTTAAAAAGTATCTTTTTACCTAATGGATTTTGTAAAACAACGACAAGATTTTGGGTAAAAAAGGAATCAGGATGTGTTGAGTTATAATGATTAGCCGGTTTAAAATCAATCCACTCCTGATGTGATAAATCAAATGAATATAAATCTTTCCATTCCTTATGTGATAAAGTTTGCAATAGATAATCTCCGTTTTCTGCTTTTACTATAGCAAATGTTTCAGCGCCTTGTTGTGCTGCTGTAGTATCATTTAGTTTTAATGGTTCTCTTATTCCGTTGCCACCAAAGCCTAAATCGACTAAATACTCTTCATCTTCAACAGTTACAATAATTGCTATATGCGTTTTAGGATTTTCAGCAGGAGTTACCAATGGACGAGCGGCCACAAAACGATACGGAATATCCATTTTTTGAAGCATTAGAGCAAACAAACCATTGAGTTCATAACAATACCCGCCACGTTTACGAGTAATGAGTTTATCGACAATATCGTCTCCTGCTAATGAAATGGTTTTTCCTGCCTGAACATCTAAATCTTCAAAAGGAATGGAGAACAACTGACATTGCATTAATTTACTTATGCTTTTGATATTTGATTTAATATCGCCAACAAAATGAATTCTGTCCAGATAATCTTGTAAAACAAAATTGTCTGAAACTATCGGGTTTGATTTTGCTTGTTTTTTCATTCTATCTGAATTAATTAAAATTATAACCAAAAAGCCAACCACTTTACAGGGCTAAAATAATTTCATTGAATTGTTGTATTTTGTTTTCTGTTTAATAGCTAATCCTTTTTGAAAATTTTCTTTGATCAAGCGGTCAACAATACAACTTAAATCTAGTATTGGAGGTTTTGCAACAAGTACTAGTGAGTAAGAAAGAGTACGTTCTCCTATTTCTAACTGTGATTGTTTGATATGAATTCCGTTGTTGATTAAGGAATCATTGATAAAGTACATTATGTTATCATCCCAAGTAACATCAAGATCAGAAGGCCCATTATATTCAGAGAGAATATCCATTGGAAATTCGATTATGATTTCAATCGGTTGCTCGTATGGAATGCTTATCTTCAGTTTATCTAAATCCATTCTAGTACTATTTAGCTACTATTTTACTCCATGAATGCTGCTGGATATTTTACTTTTCCGCTTACACCATCTAATCCATTTTCGGTTAACGAAATTACCATACAGTTTTCTGCGGGAACATCAAACGGCATTTCGATATTGTATTTGCTAGTAAGTTCGTATCCAAATCTAGGATAATAGTTTTCATGACCCAAAAGAATTATCGATTTGTAACCTAGTTTTTTTGCGATAGCATGACTTTCTAGAATCAGTTTTGCACCAATTCCTTTTCCCTGAAATGCTGGTTTTACCGAAACAGGAGCTAAAGCAAGTGAATCAAATACTTGGTCTTTGTTTTCGATTTGTAATTTGGTCAACAAAATATGTCCAACTATTTCATTGTCGATTTCGGCAACAAGGGATAATTCAGGAATAAATGCATCAGAGTTTCTTAGTTTTTCAACTAGAAATTGTTCTTTATGATCGCTGTATTCCTCATTTTTAAATGCTTCTTCGATGATTTCGAAAACTTTTGGGTAATCGTCTTTATTTTCTTGTCGTATGGTAATTTCCATGATTGTTTAAATTTTTTATTCTATCCAGCATGTTCCTGTAGAATATGTTTTTGCTTTAGGGTTCTAACAAATTACTTTCTTCCTTCATTAACCAGAAGCTTTAATGAATTGATATAATCGGTATCAAATTCTATTACTCTTATTTTGTTAGGATTAAAACTTAGCTCACCACCAAATTTTCCTCTTGTCTCAAGAAAATCAATAACCAGTTCTTCATCGTCTAATTTTATTAATTTACCAAGATAAACCGCTTTTTCGGATTTTTTTGCAATCTGAAAAATTTCATATTTGTTGGTTATAAAGGTAAGTATTGAAGATAAATCTCTTAGCGGAATTATTTCGTCTGAGTTGGTTTTCAATCCTTTCAGTCTAATGACACTTTCTGTAAATGCATTATCGCTATCTCGAGTTATTGACTTTATATTTTTGTTCTTTAAAATTACGTAACCATCAATTATAAAATCAACGGGATTATTTTTAATTAAAATCCAATCGTCGGTATAATCAATAAGAAAACCCGTAAAAATTTCTTTTCTGTCTTCAAATTCGATTGCTATTAATTGTCTTAGGTAATTGTCCATTATAGTGCTTGTTACTTATTGTTTTAAATGTTTTGGTTCTTGAATTTCTCCATTTCCAAATGACCAATTTTCGCTGCCATTATTCTCTAATAAAATTATGATAATGTCATTTTTTAGAATTTCGGTAGTATTCGAAATCCTAGCAGCAATCTGAGCATATAGTTTTGTTTTTTGCTCTTTTGTTCTCCCTTGCCCAGCTGTTATCTGAACGTAAATAATATTTTCTGAATGGGTAATACCAAGATAACTCTTAGGAAATTTAATTTGGGAGGTTTCTAATTCTTCTATTACATGAAAATAATCATCTTGCGGGATATTGAACTCCTGAATTAAAGATTCGTGTATCGAGATCGAAATGTTTTCTTTGGTTTCTTGCGATAATTTTTTCGGTAAACTTATTCTAACAAATGGCATAATTGATTCTTAATGTTACTATTTTCCTCTTTTTACTATTTTAATTTTTCCACTTTTGTAAAGGTCGACTGCTTTCTCCAAAATTGACTTTATGGTATCTATTGGTAGGTCTTCGTTTGGATCAAATAACATTGTTTTCATCCGTGAGCGTTTTTCGGCTACTAATTCAGGATTGTCAAAGTGTTTGCCTTCAACGATTCCGAGATAGGGTTTGTTATTTGTTTTATGAACCCATAAATAGCAAAACATCTTTCCTTTATAACAGAAAAAAGGCATGCCATATTTTAAAGTATGGGTGATTTCAGAATCTTGTGAAAGAATAATTTGTCGTAATGCCAGCAAGCACCCTTTATTAGGTTCTTCTTGTTTTAGGTAGAAATTATCAAGCTCTAAACTCATTTTGTGTTTTTGTTTTTAATCTGTAGTAAAAGAATTAACCGCAAAGGTCGCAAAGTTTTTAATCCTTTATCCCGATAGCTATCGGGAGTGGCTAAAAAATTAACCGCAAAGTTTTGAGATTCGTAGTTTTTTTATTGTTTCACGCAGATTCTACAGATTTAGGCGAATCCAAGCCGATTTAATTTGCAAAAAATCTGTGCGCATCTGCTCAATTTTTTTTTGATCTGCGAGAAAAAATATTTCGCGACTAACTATTTTAATCTGTGGCTAAAAATTAACCGCAGAGGTCGCAAAGTTTTGAGATTCGTAGTTTTTTATTGTTTCACGCAGATTCTGCAGATTTAGGGGAATCCAAGCCGATTTAATTTGCAAAAAATCTGTGCGCATCTGCTCAATTTTTTTTTGATCTGCGAGAAAAAATATTTCGCGACTAACTATTTTAATCTGTGGCAAAAGAATTAACTGCAAAGGTCGCAAAGTTTTAGAATCTGTTTAATCCGCGTTCCTCTATAGACAATTTAAGGTCAATTTCATCATTATATCTGTTTGCGGGTCATTTCCTAATTTAAAAATATGTTTGTCAAATTCAACAAAGCCATTTTTTTTATAAAAAGCCAATGCTCTATGGTTTTGCTCCCAAACGCCAAGCCATAAATAGCCTACATTTTTTTCTTTGGCAATTTGTAATGCTTTGTCATACAAAAGCTGCCCAACCTTTTTGCCTAAGAATTCTTGTGAAACGTAAATACGTTCTATTTCTAAGGCATTATTATCTTTTAATTCTGTTTGTGCTTCTCCTGAATTTGTTTTTAAGTATCCAATAACGACATCATTCAATACTGCAAAGAAGAATTCGGAATCAGGATTTTCAATTTCCTTTTTTAGTTTATCAAAGGCAAAACTGGTAGACAAATAATGGTTCATGTTTTCTTCCGTATTTGGCTTCGAAAAAGTTTCTAGAAACGTTTGTCTTCCGATATTTTGCAGTTTTTCAATATCATTTATCGTGACTTTCTCAATTTTAATGGTTTCCATGAATATTTAATTTATTCTGTTTTTTGTAAATTCTTCTCAAATATTGACTTTAGTTTTAACCATTTCTCATCTTGTAGTGACAAAGAATACCTAATAAGTTTAGTTCAGATGTTTAGTAATTTGTACTTTTTAATTCACTATTAAAATTGAATCAATCCAAGCGATTTACTTAAGTTCTAATTGCTAAAAAATGTAGTAGAGTGTAATTAGTTTAAGTGAAAACACGGAATTAGTTTTAATTAATATATTGATATTTAGGGTTTTTAATTCGTAAATAAACGAAGTCAATACTTGTATCAAATATAATAAAAAAAAATGTTTTAGAGTTTTTGAAGTTTATGTCTTTCGATTTCAAGATTAGAATATAAATAAGGGTTTGTGTATTAAATGATTTGATGAATTTTATTAGTACGTATAGCTTCTTTTTCCACCTTGTTTTTTTAGAAATACAATAATTATAACCAATTAGTTAGAATTCAAAAACTATATATTCTGAGGCAGATTAGACGGATTCGTTATTATGAAGACACAGATTTATTCATTTTTTTAATTAAAAAAGCTGAGCAGAATCAAGAAGTTATCTATAACCTTGACTATGCTCAGCTTATCAATAATGGCTTGTTTTTATAATAATCGTTTACTATACAACTAAACCAATACTACTGTTTCATTATTTTTTTTAAAATATAAAATTAATTTTTAACACATCTAATAGGTTTATTATACTTTGTATCTGCTGTAGCATTCGTAAAATAAAAAACATCGCTATTGTTTGTCAACCAAATATATTGAGTAGTTCCAGATAACGCCATCATTGCAACGCTTGCAAAATTTTGACCATAAGTACCACTCCCACTATTGTATGTATATCCTGTTGGCAACAGGTTAAAGCCTGAATTGTTACTGTCATTTGGAGCGTACCCTCCCCAGGTATATCCACCGCCATACGATGGCTGATATTTATTATTATTTGCCTTTGCTTGTTTGCCATACTTACTATTTTTTGCCAACAACAAACTACGTAAGTTAATCCATTCTGAAATTGTAGATACGTGCCATCCCTCTGGACAAGGATTAAGAGCCTTTTGGTAATCATTATATAATAAACCAAATTTAGACGCAAAATCTGCACGAGATTCAGTTGTACGTACATCATTTACAACATAAGTTACAGTACCGCTTTTCAGATCACTTGCATTATAAATGCCTGAAATCCCACTTCCAGCATATAGATATACTCCACCCAAACTTTTTCCATCTTTGTCTACAGTTGTGCGTAAGTTTTGGGTCATCCAGCAAGTATCTCCAAAAAGTTTTGCTGTATATACATTCCCATCAAGATCTGTAGCCACAGAACAACACGTACAATCTTTAATTGTAATTTCTAGTTTCGATTTACCCTCAACACCTCCCGTTTTATAAAGAGCTACTAGTGTAACTCTAACAGGATTGTCATTGTCTCTACCTGCTGCAGTAGTCATTAAAGATTGCTTATATTTAATCGTAACTGTATATTTTGCTCCATTCCCTAAAGTGGCTGGTATGTCTTTTTGTACTTGATAACTCTCCACTGCTTTTTCAGGATCATTAATAACAAAGCGTAAATTTGTATTACTCGAACCAATACTTGTAAATGTATAAGTGTACGATTTATTAAAATCGGCTCTGTGGGATTCTCTAGATGAGAGTAGCCCACATTTAGCATTATTACTTGATGCAGAGGCAATATCAAAACAATCTTCTCCAGCTATAGCACCACTCCCTTTTGGAAGCGTAGTTTCGTCAATAACATCAATTGTTCCAGCTGTGGTTGTAACGGGTTTGTTACTACAATTGTTTACAACACAGCTATAACTACCACTATTATTCGTTTTTAGATTGTTTATTGTGTACGTAGCCGAAGTTGCTCCAGAAATTGAAGTACCATTAAACTTCCACTGATAGGTAATAGGTGCTGTAGCCGTGTTTGATCCCTCTGCGAGTACTGACATAGTTACCGAGTTACCCGTAAGAACTGTTCCTGTAGGAGACATGGTAGTCTTTTTTATAACAGCTGCAATACAAGCAGGAGCTACTGTTACTTTCTGATTCAATTTGTTACTAATACCACAACCATTTTCTGCTTCAATTGTTATATTCACTATTGCATCTGCATTAGGAAATTTTATACGAACGGTATTTGTACCCTGTCCATTTTCTATTGTTGCTCCATTATCTGCTGTCCAGGTATAGGATGTAGGATTAAATGTATCGGATACCTGAAATATTTTTGTTTGGTTGAGCTCGGCTTTATCATAAACTGCCTTCCATTCTAAAACTGGAAAATCAGACAAGTCTATCAAAAGTGCAGCTGATAAAGAACTAATACAACCGGATTGATTAATTGCTTCTACTTGGTACGAACCTATTTTATCAACAGTAAGAGTTTGGCTTACTTTATCAGGCATAAGTACTCCTTCTTTGTACCACTGAAAAGTAAAAGGACCACCAGTTACAGTTGCTGTTAACTGAGCATCTACACTACCACAAATAAGTGGCGGATTAGCTGTAATTACTGGAGTTGCTGGTGCTGTTCCTTGCAATTTTTTAGTCTCGGTAAATTCTGCTGAACAAAGAACTCCTGTATTATCTGAAACTACACAACGCAGTATAATATTATTGCCACTAGAAGGCGCCGTTATCGTAAGCTCTTTGCCTTCACCAAGATACTCTAGGCCGTTATACCACTTAACAGTCACAGCATTTGTATAATCGCTAGGTGGGTTACTTAATTCTAGTTTTAAACGCCCGTTACTACAAAAATCATTTAATTGTGACAGTAGTTTTCCATTAATCGAAATTATCGGTTGTTTAAGCGGTTTGCTTGACTCATCTACAGATACAGTAACGCTTTTGCTAGGTAAAGAACTACAATTATCGCGTTCTATAACAGCAGTCCATTCTCCCTTATCTGCTGCTTTAAGAATAATTGCAGTCCCTTTTTTAGTTGTTTTTTTTCCATTTTTATACCAAGTAAGCTCACTGAGTTGTGAAAAATTATAAGCAGTTAGTGTAACTTCTCCTGTAGCTCCACAGATTATTCCGTTATTAGTTGCATATAAAACTGTAGTATTGTTTGGTGCGGTGCCAGAACCTGTAGTAACTTTTATATTATCCGAGACACTATTTGCATTTAATTTATCGCAACCTATTGCTCCCACATATACCTTATAAATACCTGATTGGGTTGCTCTAAAGCTCGTTCCTTGTCCTTGTACAATATTATTAATTGTCCAGATATAATTTGCCCCAGATTTTACGTTTGTTACTTCCATAAATACATCTCCACCGATACAAAGCACGCCATTGTTGCTCACAGCTATTAGCGGCTTTGCAACGGTTAAATCACATAATTTAGTATCCCCATCTTGTGTAAATAAAAACTCTTTATATTCTCCTGTACAATTATTTGTAGAACGTACAATCGCTGTACGTGAAGTTGCAGTTAAGTTAGGCTCCATTTTTATAGTAAATGCTCCCGTATTATTATCTGTAATGTCGATAGAAATAAAATCACTACCTGTTATAACTGTATGAGTATAAGGAATCTTTCCTGTACAAGGAGGAGTTTCTATAGGGATAAAAGGGCCTACTATTCCGCCTTCTGGAGGATAAACAGGCTTGGAGGGATCATTTGGCTTAAAGCCAATATCAGCATTACCAGAACATAAACTTACCCATTTGTTTGTATTCCAGTATTCTATACATTTGGTATCTATATTATATATTGTAAGCCCTATTGCTTTTGCATCACTAATAAAGCTTGGCGTAGTAAGATTGTCTCTTTCTACTGTGGTAAGTTGAGGCATTCTAATACCTCCTTTAATTTTTGCTGTAGATAATTCCAGCAAGGAATAACTGGCAGGCTTTGAAACCGATCCTATAACTGTTTGTGCTAAAATTACTGTAGGCAACAGTAATAAAAAAGGAATTAAAAATCTCATTCTCATTCTAGTTCTCATAATATTTTTAATGTTTGTAAAGTTTAATTAATTTGAAATTTATTTATGTAATCCTATATCTTCCAATCGGGCATATCTACCTGCTATCTTTCCTTTTTCTATTACAAAATAGGTAGGGGTCATGATTACTCCATAAGGATGGAAAATATGATTATCTGGATCATTTAGTTTGTATTTCCATGAAAAATCCTTGGTATTTTCTTCTAATTCATCTTTAGTAGGATCTACCGAAATGGATACTATTTTTATCTTATTTTCTGTTAGTTTTTCTGAATAGGCCTTCAATTCTTTTATTTCATTACTGCATTTATAGCAAGCACTGTCGTAAAAAAACAATAACAGTTTATCTTTAAATAAAGAGCTCAGTTTAGTTTTTTTATCTACTAAAAAATCAGGTGGTGTTTCTCCTATTTGCACTCCGCTACTTTTTAAAAGTATAGCTAGATGACGGGTTGGAGATTTGATCATCCCTGAATTATAGATCTGTTGTACCAACTGATTTTTAATATATTCCCAACCATATTGCTCGCATATATCTACCAGGTTATTGGCAAACTCGTCTAATGTTGCTTCCTGCTTTATGTTTTTCATGATTTGCAAAGCATCAGCGATTAGTTTATCATCATCTTTTATTCGATTGTTATACATTATTACCCAATAAGTAAGCATTGTTTTCCAAAATGGAGAATGATAAAGTACAGGCATGTCTACATTTAAAAATTCTGAGCGCAGACTTTCTATGGCTGAATCTGAAGCATTCGCTGCTACTAAAATTCGATTGAGATAGTCCATTTCCTTCTTCAATTGATTAACGTATAATTTAGGATTAGCAATTACTTCATTTCCCAAAAGATAATCTTTGAGAAATTGGTTTTCTTCAGATCCTATAAATTGTGATGTACGCGTATCAGGATAGGCATAGATTGATGCAACTGAAAAATTCTCATTGTTCATAATCATATCCATTTTTGCATCTTTATCTATAATAAGCGATACCATTCCTTGATAATTTTTAACCGAAGCAGGCAGCTGTAATTTTGCGTTTCCTTGCTTGTCTAAATAACCTTTTACTATCGTATCAGATTTTGTTCCTTTATATTCAATTAATGCATAGCTTTTTGAAGGGAATTTTATAAATGAGATAGTAATATTCTGTGCCCATATGG
The DNA here is from genome assembly GCF_003668995.1 of Flavobacterium sp. 140616W15. Taxonomy (NCBI): domain Bacteria; kingdom Pseudomonadati; phylum Bacteroidota; class Flavobacteriia; order Flavobacteriales; family Flavobacteriaceae; genus Flavobacterium; species Flavobacterium sp. 140616W15. Next base: position 3,733,946 of record NZ_CP033068.1, on the reverse strand, counting down.
CACAATTGTAAACAAAAAAGAGCGTCAATAGTATTCTTTTAGTTATCATTTTTTTTACTTTAATTTTTTAATATGACAGGATATCTTATACTATTTTGGTAAAATAGAACCAAAGGCAAGACATCTTTAAAATAAAAAACACGTGTTTTTTATTTAAGTTTTTAGATATGATGTTGGGGCAATAACAATCAGATTATTTCGTGGGAGGACAGCAAGATGAAAAATATACTTGTTTTATAATCTAGCTGGATTTGGGTGCGAAGCAATAATTAGGCGTATGATAATTTTTGGCTACAAAGGGGGAGTGCAAAAGTAGCGTGAAATTATAATTCAGAACTATTTTTAAACATTACAATTTATTACAAGGCGTATTTTATTTTGTAAGTGGTTGTTTTTTAGTAAGTTGAAAATTTAAAAAAATAGCTTTTTATTTTTATTTTTTTAAGAGATAAAAATAATGAGAAGAAAATTTTAATCAGGGGATGACAAAAAACACCATTTATGGCCTGTCTAAAACATATTTTTTTGTCTTTTTAAATCAATAATTTTTGAGATACAGAGTCAATTCTAAACCTATAATTTTTTTTATAATTTATAGAATTAGCTGTGTTTTTTTAGAATCAGATAAATACAAAAGAAAGGTTTAAAGATTCATCATCCAGATTGTAAGATCGTCCTCTGAAGAAATCATATTGAACTTTTTTCGTAATCGAGATTTTCGGGTTTCAATAGCTCCTACTGACAAATTTAGATTTTGTGCTATTTCTTTTGTTATAAATCCTAAACGAATCATAGCACAAAATAATAGATCGTTATAATTAAGCGGAACAATGGCTTTTTGATTTAATTTGTCATAAAAGTCGGGTTCTAATTCCTGAAATTTAGTATTAAAAGAAGGGTCTTTATCAACTGCTAATTGCCATACTTCCTGTAAAGTAACTTTGTTAGAATCTGCTAAACGCTCTAATTCTAATTCTTTCTCATAAAGTAGTTTGGCTTTATTTTTTTTAGCTGCTTTTGTGTTTTTTAATTTCTTAATAAGAAAGTACACTACAATACCTGAAAGTAATAGTACACAACTTAGGATAACGTTAAAAATTAGTCGGGAAGACTTAACGTTGTCGTCATGTTTTTTTTCTATATTTTTAACAGAAACTTCTAAGGCATCTTTTTCTGATTTATTGATCTCTCTGTTTATTATTGTAAATTTTTCCTGATACGCTCTTGATTTCTGATCATCACCCAGAATAGCATAAATAGTTGATAATTTAGAATAAGCATTACTTAAAATATATATTTGATGCGCTGTTTTTGCTTTGTCTAATATGGATTCATAGTAATAAATTGCGGAGTTATAGTCTCTTTTTCCTAAATGAATATCTCCTAAATTTTTATAAGCATTTAGTTTAAGGACGGTAGTATCTTTTTTATCGAGTAATTTAAGGGCTCTCTGAACATAATAGGCTGCAGAATCATATTGCTTAATCTGAATAAAACAAGTGCTTATATTTAAATTAATTTGTGCTATAGATCTTTTCTTCCCTTCCTGATGAGTTGTTCTTTGCTGAAATTCAGAAATACATTTTCTGTAATAATAAAATATAGAATCGTTAGTCTCATCTTGTTTGCTTATAGTCATTGCAATAGAATTATAAATGTTTGCTTTGAAACTGTGTTTATAATCTTTATTTTCTATTTTATCAGCTAATCTCAGGCTTCTGTTAAACTCTTTTCTTGCTCTTTGATAAAGACCTGTTCTGCTCAAGCAATCTCCTTTTAAACGGATAATACCAATAAATAGGGTACTATCTTGTATTTTAGGCATTTCTTTCTCTGCAAGGGTAATATATTCTAGTGCTGTTTTAAAATCTCCTAAAAAACCATAATTAGAAATAATGAGTTCGTAACCAAGAATGATTCCATGAGGATATTTTATTTTTTCAGAATGTTTTATAATATCCAAAGCCAGTGGTTTTGTTTTGCCATTCATATCGTATATATATTTTTCGCATACTACGATTAAACTATCGATCTGTCCCTTAGTATAGGTTTGAGAAAGAGCAATAGTATTGCAGAATAGAAAAATAATAATTGCCACCGTTTTTTTCATTTTATTATAGTTTGTCTAAATATAAAATTATCTATTATTTACAGTATCGATTACTTTATGGTTTGTTTTTTTATGTACAGCAAATTTTTTTTGGAGTTTTCCCGAAAGTGTATTGATATCATCCAGATAAGAGCTGGTATCAATGGAATTAAAAATAAAAATAACACAGCTCATATAAAACGCATTACTATAAAAGACACTGGTTTTTATAAATAATAAAAAGAAGAATGCTCCAACAAATAAAAATGAATAGACTAAAATAAAGTAATAGTTTTACTAAATTAATATTTATTCCTCTTTTTTCCAAAGTAAGAACTCTCCATTATCGGTGCAGGAGATTGATTCGATGAAATTCTCAAAATTGAAATTTTCATATTCTGAAACGATGGCATAAACCGTTTCGAATCCCTTTGTTCTCTGAGGAATTAAACAGCCCGTATTTTTATCGATTAATGCCAACCAAACATCTGGTGCAAAAGGACCATTATCTGTATTTATTAATTTTATGGACTCAATATCTTTCCATAAAATGGTTTCAGTTTCTCTATCAGGATGTTCCACTTTTATAGATTCATCTGTTATTGGTATGATATATTCCTCTTCAGGATTTTTAGATATCGATTTTCCACATAGTCTGTCAAGTATTCCCATAGATTAGATTTGAAGGTCTGTTTATATTCAAATGTGGTTGGTTTTGTGTAAAGCTTCTTGCAATAACAGCATTATTTTAATCTAGTCCTTTTGCTTTTTGAAAGTATAACGATTGAATTATTCAATGGTATTACATCTAAAAAATACTTTAAACAAATGAGGCTGTCCGAAAAGTAATTTTCAGATAGCCTCTTTGTTGTTTTTTTTAAATTTTAGAAGACATGATAGATAATTGCTCCAGCGGAGCATCCTATTTATAGCAAATTTAAATGGGTTTAGGAAAAAGCTACAGCGTAGCGATATTTTGGTTTTTTCTTTAGATTGTTATAGGTATTGTTCCAATTGATTGTCGTTCAGGAGTGTTGGTTGTGTGGTTAATGAAACACCACCCTGATGGGGTTCTTTTGATTATAAATAAAATTGCTATAAATGTAACGTCCCGCTGGACTTTCTTTATCAATAATATTATTTCAACAAATAAAAGAGGTTGTCTAAAATTACTTTCAGACAACCTCTTGTGAAAAAAATGATGCTAATAACGAATTGATTTATTCTTTTTTTATGGGAGTATTAATAGTCATTGGGTTAACAGTAACACGCATTTTTTTGCGGCTACCGATTACAATATTACAAAAATCGACTTCAGGCGTATTCTCAAAATCATATTTTGTTATTGTACCTTCTCCGGGTACTCCCATACTCCCAGAAGTCTTATGTCCTATATACCCAAATTTACCCAGTCGTTTATCTATAATAGGGGTAACATGGCCTCCCATCTCCACTGCAATAATATTATGAAATCCTGGGGTTATTCCATCTGGTATTCTTGGTAAAAGTATCGAGCCACTAGAAGGAGCTCCTAAACGGGAACTACCATTTTCTCCCCACAAGTAGGGCACGCCATTCTCATCAATTGCACCAGCTGCACCAACAGTATTATCATGAAGAGTTGCTGTAATAAATTTAATGTTTTCCAGATAACCAGTACCAGTACCAGTACCAGTACCAGTACCTGCCCCAGTTCCAGAAGGGCTTTTTACTGTATTCCAAGTAGTCGAAATTGCTGTCGAATTAATACCTAAAATCCCATTATTCCCTCCTCCTAAAGAGTAAACTCTTTTATCTTCTCCCAAAACAAAATAAGTAGCACTTCCGCCATTATAAGTCAGTGCAGTCATTTTAACCTTGGTTATTGAGGAAGGAAGTGTCATTTGAGTTGGAACAGACAATATCTTATATGCTGAAGCATCTCCTAAATAAACATTTGCACCCCAAGTATATAATTTTCCTGAATTTGTTAATGCCAGTGCCTGACCGAAGCTATTGATTTTAACAGAAACAACTTGATTAATTGCCGCTTTATGCCATGTATTATCTATAACAGTGCTTCCATCCCCATATACAGAAGGATGAACAGTGCTATAATTTCCAGCTGCAATATAGACCTCTCCCCATTTGGTTAACAGCACCAAATTGGTATAACTGGCACTCATATTCTTAATGTTTTCTGGAGTAACACCAGCTGGCAGCTGAATTTTTGAAAATCCAGTATTAGTAGTCCATCCTGTGGGGATAGCCATGTTTTTTGTAGGCCCCCATACATACAATCCTTTTGTTGATAATATAAAATATTGAGAAAAGTCATATCCTCCAGTTACCCCCGCTAACGCTGCCAATCTGATTTCTCCTTCGTAAGTGAAACCATTTCCTGGAGTCATAGGAGTAGGGGTTGTAAGATTACCACTACCAGAAGGATGTGTTGCCTGCCCAAATATGGAGTAACCGTCTTTAGTGGTTACTATAGTAGAATGGAAAATAGATTGTGCTAAATTGGTGTCGCTATTGAGGTCTTCTAAATCAGTGCAATGGGAATCTTCGTCCAAAGGAATTCCTTCTCCTGAACATACATTTTTAGTAATATCCAGCCAATACATATTAGGAGGAAGCGTATATCCCTGTGCTGAGGTAACCATTCCAAACTGATTTACAGTAACCGGACTGTTGCCTAATATTCCATCTTTATCATCATCTAAGAAACCAACTTCCAAAACATCATTACACGTATCTCCATCTGCATTCAAATCCTGATGATTCGGGATTCCATCTCCATCCAAATCTTCTCCTTCACATATTGCTTTCGGATATAAAGACGGTATATAATTCTCAACTACTCCCGTAATTTCTCTAATAATTCGGATAGTGGTAGTAGTTCCTGCTGTACCCAATAAGCGATATACCCGATACGACCCCTGATTTTTCGCAACTGAGATAGTAACTGGATTAGTTGTATTCAGCTGGCTGTCGGCTGTTAAATCTGTCCAACTTAATCCATCGTTGGATCCCTGTAAAATTCCTTTGGATCCATTATTAAAAATAGGATTATCAAGAGTTAACGAAATAGAAGCATATTCGATACCCAAAGCTAAGGTAGTACTCAGTCTGAAAATCTCCTGATTGGCTATAGGCGTTGCAGCAGGAATCGTAATGCCATCTGTACTGGTTACTCCGTCTATCAATTCTTTCGGAGTTCCAGCGGTATATGCTAAAGTGGTACTAACCTCAAGGAATTCTCTTTTGTCTCCGGTTTCAAAAACATTTTTGGCTGTAAAACATTCAGGGGATTCGATGTAATCATAAATACCATCGTTATCATCATCTAAATCAAATATATTCCAGACGCCATCTCCATCGGTATCTTCTGTAATGGTATTGTCTTTCAGTTTATAATACAATAACGGACTAATATAGCCATGATCCTGAACAGCTCCATATGAATCTACTATAACAGGACTATTTCCTAAAAAACCATCCGCATCAGGATCCAAAAAGCCCGCTTCGAGTACATCAGACGCACCATCTCCGTCAGCATCCAAATCCTGATGATTTGGGATTCCGTCTCCATCGATATCTTCTCCTTCACAAGTTGCTTTTGGATATAAAGAAGGCATATAGTTCCCAACTACTCCCGTAATTTCTCTAATAATCCGAACAGTTGTTGTGGTTTTACCAGCTGTACCCAACAGTCGATAATGTCTGAAGGCTCCATGATTCTTGGTAACCAAAATAGTAACGGGATAATAGGTCCCCAATTGATTATCATCCGTTAAATTTACCCAATTCAATCCATCATTAGAACCCTGTAAAATTCCTTTCGAACCACTGATAAAAATAGAATAATCAAGATATAATGTAAGAGAAGTATATTCGATCCCAGCTGTCAATTTAGTGGTCAGTCTGAAAATCTCCTGATTGGTTATAGGTGTTGACCCAGGAATTCTAATACCTGTTGCATCGGTTAATATCCCGTCTATTAAGCCTTCTGGAACCCCTTTGGTATAAGGTAAAGTAGTAGTCACCTCCAATTGTGCTCTTCGGTCTCCAGTTTCATATACTTTTTTATCCAGATCAAAACAATCCGGTGATTCAATATGATCGTAGATACCATCATTATCATCATCTACATCAAATAGATCCCAAACACCATCTCCATCGGTGTCTTTTGTAGCATCAATGGTCGCAATTTTATAATATTCATACGGGATGCTGTACCCTAACGCAGAAGTAACAGCTCCGAAGCGGTCTACTGTAACGGGACTATTTCCTAATAATCCATCTTTATCTGGATCCGAAAAACCCGCTTCGAGCACATCAGTTGCAGCATCTCCGTCAGCATCTAAATCCTGATGATTCGGGATTCCGTCTCCATCGATATCCTCTCCTACACATATAGCTTTCGGATATAAAGACGGCATATAATGATCTGCTATTCCTGTAATTTCCCTAAAAGATTGTTGGTAATTATACGTAGTTCCTGTTATACCCCACAAACGATAATGTCTGTATACATCCTGTTTATCCGCATCAACTTTAAAAGTTAACGAAGAAACCGATCCGGGTTTAAGATTGGGGGTTAAATTAATCCAGTTCTCTCCATCTTTTGAGCCTTGTAAAACCACTTCTGCAGCAGTGGTAAACGTAGAAGTAGAAGAAGATAGTATCAAAGAAGCATATTCGATACCAGCAGCTAACTTCGTTGTGAGTCTGAATATCTCCTGATTGGCTATAGAGGTCAATCCAGGAATCGTTATTCCACCTGAATTGGTTACCACCCCGTCTACCAACTCTTCTGGCGTCCCTCCAGAGTATGGTAAAGTAGTACTAAACGCCAATTGCTCTCTTCGGTCTCCCGTTTCATATGCTTTTTTATCCAGTTCAAAACAACCTGATGATTCAATATGATCGTAGATGCCATCATTATCATCATCTACATCAAATAGATCCCAAACACCATCACCATCAGTATCTTTTGTGGCATCAATGGCGGCTATCTTATAATATTCATAGGGTATGCTGTACCCAGAGGCAGCAATAACGGCTCCATACGAATCTACTGTAACTGGGCTATTTCCTAATTTTCCATCTTTATCCGGATCCGAAAAACCAGCTTCGAGTACATCGGCTATACCATCCCCATCAGCATCTAAATCCTGATGATTGGGTTGTCCATCCCCATCGATATCTTCTCCTTCACATACATCTTTAGGATATAAAGACGGCATATAATTCCCAACTATTCCAGTAATTTCCATAAAAGATTGTAAGTAATAATACGTAGTTCCTGTTATACCCCACAAACGATAATGTCTATATAAATCCTGTTTACCTGCATCAACGTTAAAAGTAAACGAATTGACCGATCCGGGTTTAAGATTGGGGGTTAAATTAATCCAGTTCTTTCCATCTTTTGAGCCTTGTAAAACTACTTCTGCAGCAGTGGTAAACATAGAAGTAGAAGAAGATAGTATCAAAGAAGTATATTCGATACCAGTAGCTAACTTCGTTGTTAGCCTGAATATCTCCTGATTGGCTATAGCTGTTAAAACAGGAATTGTAATTCCACCTGTATTGGTTACCCCGTCTACCAACTCTTCTGGTGTTCCTGTAGAATACGGTAAAGTAGTACTAACTGCCAATTGATCTCTCCGATCTCCGGTTTCATGTATTTTTTTATCCAGATAAAAACAACCAGGCGATTCGATATGATCGTAAATACCGTCATTATCATCATCGATATCCAAAGCATCAATAACGGTATCGCAATCAAAATCACCTGGACAGCCTGTCTTCTGGCCATATACAACAGCGGTAAAATTCATTAACAAAAAGAAAAGAATAAAAGAAAATAGTTTTCTTCCTTTCTGCTTTTTGCTATGTATTATATAAAAATTAATCTGATTCATAGTTTCATATTATTTTACAACAAGAACAATGTTCATAAAATCACTGCTGTCACTGTTAGTCTGTGCGTCTTTTTTACTTTGTAGGTGAGGATACCTTCTGGACTGACTTTTACGTCTTCAAAAACAATAGCACTATATGCAGTTACATAATAGTATAGATCCTGTGCGGCGCCAAAAAAGGGAATTTGTGAAGGCGCGCCATCACTCTTTACTACCGGATTAGAAAATTGTTTTTTATACAGTTCAAATAAATCATATCTGCCGTTTGTAATCGTAATATCTAATGCTATTGAGGGCATATAAAAGAATTTTACGACATTACCGCTAATACAAATCCAGTTAGCTGCTTCTGGGGTGCCAATATTCTGGCTTAGGCACTGTTTGTCTTTATTGTAAACCAACAAACCGTTAGCCGGATTTTTGACAGATGAGGTAGTATTATCATTTGTTAATCCGGAGATTCTGGGAATTAATACTCCTGAATTCTCACTTTTTACATCTAAAGAGGAACTCGGATCGGGAGTGAAGGTACCTATACCAGTCCCTTTATGCTGGGCAAACAATGGTAAAGACACAAGAAGTGACATAATTATAAATAGTTGGGATAAGTAATTTGTATTCTTCATAATGGTAGTATTTGATTTATTGATTTTATAATATAACAGGACACCTTGCATTATTTTGGTAAAACAGAACCCAATGCAAGACGTCTTTAAATAAAAAAACATGTGTTTTATTTAAATTTTTAGAGATGATGTTAGTGTAATAACTATCAAATTATTTTGATGGGAGTACAGTAAGATGAAAAATATACTTATTCTATAATCTGACTGAATTTGGATGTAACGTAATAATTATGCGTATGATAATTTTTTGCTACAAAGGGGGAGTGCAAAAGTAGTGTGAAATTGTAATTTAGTACTAATTTTAAATATCACAATTTATCACAAAGAATTTTTTTAATCGTAAATAGTTGAAAAACAATAATTTATAATCATTCAGAAAGAGCTTCCTTTTTTGTTTTTTTTATTAAATAAATACAGTGAAAAGAAAATTTTAATTAAGAGAGGGTATAAAAACACTATTTATGGCCTGCTTAAAACCTAATTTTAGGTCTTTTTTAAATCAGGAAATTTTGACAGTCTGAGTCAACTCTAACCGTATAAAATATTTTTTTATGGGTATATTTATAAGACCAGGGGTATTTTTAGAACCAGATAAAATGCAAACGAAGCTTTTATAGGTTCATTATCCAAAGCGTAAGATCCTCCTCTGATGAAACCATGTTAAACTTTTTTCGTAATCGGTATTTTCGGGTTTCTACAGCTCCTACTGTAGAATTTAGATTTTGTGCAATTTCTTTTGTTGTGAATCCTAAACGAATCATAGCACAAAATAGTAAATCATTATAATTGAGCGGCACAATGGCTTTTTGATTTAGTTTGTCATAAAAGTCGGGTTCTAATTCCTGAAATTTAGCATTAAAAGAGGGGGCTTTATCAATTGCTAATTGCAATACTTCCTGTAAAGTAATTCTATTAGAATCGGTTAGGCGTTCTAATTTTTCTTTCTTTTTTTTCAGTAATTCAGTATTTTTTATTCTTTTTATTCTCTCAAATTTATATTTTTTATAAATGAAAAACAATAGAACTGCAATTATTAGAATGATACCTATTAAAAAAGTTTTTATCTTTTGTAATTTTAAAGTACCGTATTCGTAATCTTTCTCTTTTTCTTTAATAACATATTCTACAGACTCATCAACTATTTTGTCATTTAATACTTTAAGACTATCTGTTAGTTCAATATAATTACTAAGTGATTTCTTGTATTCTTGAGTATTACCTATAGCGTTATATACTTTTGATAAGCCAATATAACAATCTTTTAAAAGAGATCTTAATTGGTTTTTTTTTGCCTCGATAATTGCTTCATTATAATAAATAATAGATTGCTTATATTCTTGTTTTATAAAATAGAGTTCTCCTAAAAGTTTAAGTGAATAGGCTTTTCCATAGGTATAGTCTATTTTATTAGCAATTGAAAAACCTTTTTTAAAATAATATTCTGCTGAGTCATTCTGCTTTAAGATAGTAAAATTATGACCTAGTTCTAATGAAGCAATAGATAGTCCATCATTTTTTAGAAAGTTCTCATTTTTCATACTCAAAAATTCCTTATAACTTTTTTTGCTATAATATAGGCTGGAATCTTTTGGTTTGTTATTTTCGGCTACAATTGCAAGTGCCATTAATCTATAAATGAATCCTCTTTTTATGTGTTGTTCATCTAGATCCTTAATAGAATCAGTAATAGCTAATGCTTTAATTAATTCTTTTCTCGCAACAGTATGAAGACCCGCACGAGCGAAACACATTGCTTTTATTCTGAAAATACTAGACAATAAGGAAGGGTCATTAATGATATTTGCCTCAGCTTCAGCTTTTGAAATATAGATCAGAGCTTTTTTAATTTCGTCTAAATTATAATATTCTTTACTGATATAAGCATAAGCAATTATTACCCCTCGTCTATATCCAATTTTTTTTGAAGCTTTTACAATCTCTAGATTTAAAGGAATTATTTTATATGGAATATTTCCCATATAACTATAAGAAAGTTTTAACAAGCTATCTATCTGCTTCTTATTGTAGTTTTGAGCAAAAATAATAGTGTTGAAAAAGGAAAATATAAATAAAACAATTAAAATAGTTTTTTTCATTTTATCAAAATTTGTCTATTGTGCAATAGTATTGATCATTTTCTAGTTCGTTTTTGTATTTACGTACTATAATTTTCGAAAGAGTTTTTGATGTAATCTGAATAAGAATAGGCGTCAATTGTGCTTAAAATAAGATAACACAGATTGATTTAATACAATAGATTCTCTTTTTTGTAAAAAAATAAAAGAGGGTTACTCTAACAAATAAACAAACAAAAATAAATTAATGCAAAGCGATTTACTTCATATCTAAATTAGTAAATAAATCGGTTAGCTATTATTATTTTAAAGCACATTTTTTTGGGGCAAAAGTAAGTTTTTTGTTCGATTTGTGATAACTGAAGTATTATTATTTGAAAGAAATAGATTTCTTTTTGAGGATTCTTGTAGTGAAAACCTATGTTTCTATGTATTAGATAGGAAATAATCACCTGAGTAAAAAGAAGAGTAATTAGATTCAAGGGCTAAATAAATTAGTATGTAAATGACCCTTGAATTTATAAGAAGAAATATGTTTTCTAAAAGTAGTATTCCAAGATTGTAAGCAATTTTAGTTTTACGCAAAACAATCCCAAACTTGTCATTTTACTATTCTCATTTTACATCTTACCCTTTATAGGCTAATTGCTTTCTCATTTCAATATTAAAATTGAATTGTTCTTCAACTGGAATTTCCTTACGGCTATTCTTGTTTATGTCTTTGCCTTCTTTACTCCAAAGAAACGGAATAAAATTAAAAACGGAATTACCATCTAATCTAGAAACTTCTGCTTGCCAGTTGTTCCATCTTTGGTTGCGGTAAAATTCATCCAAATCATTATTGAAACAAAAAGATAAAAATTCACTGTATGTTATATCAAGTGGCTCATATTCTAAATTGTCTGGAGAAAAATAATATATGTTCCCCAAATCACTTCCCAGATCACCACCATTTAATATAAAAAATCCACCGAGAGCATCATCAGCAATTAATAATAATCTTGGATTTTCTCCAAACTCTTCAGTGAATTTTCCAACATTCCAATCGGGTAAGGAACGATCGAGTTTTTCACTACCTGAGCCTAGAATTCTAATCCAGCCATTATCAACTAATATTCCCCCTGTGCTGAAAATAATTGCACCCATTGGTGAACGCGTAGAAACCTGAGTTTTATACAATGCTTCTTTTGCTTTAGCATCGTCAACAGTTAGAATTTCTATTTTGTTATTTGCTTCCTTAATCCATTCGGTTACAATTGGCCAACCTGGATCTGTAGTGTTTATTAATTCTTCGACGTCTCTCATTTCACATTTCACATTTCACAGTTTACAGTTTACATTTCACATTTCACATCTTACACTTTTAATACCAATGATTATCTGATAAATCAGGTTCAGCATAATTTATAATCTTGCTTTCTTCTAACTCAATTAATTTTTGTCGGATAGGTTCGTATTTTAAAGCTGCTGGAATTTGTATTACAAAATAGTCATTATTGAATTTTTCAGACTCACAGCCAAGTTCATTAAATACTTCACGTAAATCGTTTATTGGCACATTTTTATCTAAAACAATAACCTGAATTGTAGAATTTCCTGAATGTTCAATAGTCTGTTTGTAGACTAATTTTTGTTCTGTTTCATCAAATTCTGCAAAGACAACATCTTCACAAGAAACGGGTGCATAAAACGGAATATTATCCAATTTATACAATCCATTTTCAGCATTAATTGTTGTTGCCCATAACGTTTCTACAGCCGATTCGTTAAGAATATTACTGAAAAATCTAAAAAGTATTTTGACATATTTGTCTTGTTCTTCTGCCATTTTATTTAAATGCTATTGTTTTATTATAATTTATCGCCCCATTCGCTTGGGTCAAAAGGTTCGAATTCTCTTTCGGAAAAAGCTTCAGTTAAAATTCCAGAATTGCACAACCAATTTATAGTTTCTTCAAGTGTTTTACCTGCTTTGTATATCATTTCACTATTTCTTGGTAAAATGAAATACTCGTTTTTGTAGAGAATAATTTCGTCACCGTCAAATGTATCTCCAATTCTTACTGAGTCTAAAACCTGCTCTTTTGTTAGAACAGTTGCTCCCTCATCCCAAAACCAATATTCGTTAATTCTTTTTTTCCATGCATCAACAGTGAGTACAATCGTTTCAGGAAGATAGATTCTTACGTAGGTTCCGCCTAGAATGCCGCTTCCGTACGTTACAACATATTCCTTATAATTGTTGTCAAAAGTGATGTTTAAAGTTTGTTCGCAAGCCTGAATGTCTTCATCATCAGCAAGAAACAAGTCGGTTCTGTGGGTGTTGTAATTCGGAATTACTTTATAGTTATCGAAGTTCATGCGTTCTGAGTTTTTAGTAGCTAAGATATGGCTTTTTTTATTGTTGAGAATACTCTTTTTCTACAGAAAAGCCGTAATCACAACTTTGCGATTACGGCTTTTATCAGATATTAGGAGGTGAATTATACCAATTTTGCAGCGACAAGATATTCTGCAATTTGGATTGTATTTGTTGCAGCACCTTTTCTTAAGTTATCAGCAACAATCCACATGTTTAAAGTGTTTGGCTGGCTTTCGTCACGACGAATACGACCTACAAAAACATCATTTTTACCTTCAGCATAAAGAGGCATTGGGTAAGTAAATGTGTCAAGGTTATCCTGAACAACAATACCATCCGTATGATGTAAAATTTCACGTACTTCATTTACATCAAAATCATTTGTAAACTCAACATTTACAGCTTCGCTATGTCCACCAACAACAGGAACACGAACTGCAGTTGCAGTTACAGCAATAGTATTGTCACCAAGAATTTTTTGAGTTTCACGAACTAGTTTCATTTCTTCTTTGGTGTATCCATTTTCTTCAAAGCTATCGCAATGAGGGATAGCATTTCTGTGAATAGGATATTTATAAACCATTTCGCCTTTTACTCCAGCGTATTCATTTTCAAGTTGCTTTACAGCTTTTACACCAGTTCCAGTGATAGATTGGTAAGTAGAAACAACAATTCTTTTGATATCGTATTTTTTGTGCAACGGCGCCAATGTTAAAACCATTTGAATAGTTGAACAGTTTGGGTTTGCTATAATTTTATCTTCTTTGGTTAATGAAGAAGCATTGATTTCAGGAACGATCAATTTTTTTGTAGGATCCATTCTCCAAGCTGATGAGTTATCGATAACGGTAGTTCCTGCAGCAGCAAATTTTGGAGCCCACTCTAATGAAGTTTCACCACCAGCTGAGAAAATAGCAATATCAGCTTTCAAATCAACAGCAGTTTGTAATCCAACAACCGTATAATTAGTTCCTTTATATTCGATTTGTTTACCAACTGATTTCTCAGATGCAACCAAAATTAATTCTGTAACAGGGAAATTTCTTTCTGCCAACACTTTTAGCATTACTTCGCCAACCATACCGGTAGCGCCTACAATCGCTATTCTCATTTTTATATTTTTTATTGTGAATGTTTGTTATTTGAAGTGCAAAAATAGGTATAATGAAGTTGAAAACAAGCGGGTTCACAAAAAATAACAAAATGTTGTATTTGTAACAAAAAAGAAAACCGTTCCCATTTTGAACGGTTTAGTTATCTATATGACCTGCTATGATGTTTTTACGCAAATTTGCCCAATTCGACTCTCCTTCCCAATAATAACATTCAGACATTCTATAATTGTCAAGATTTAATTTGTGGAATTCATTTGCACTGTTATAAGCATCGACGCCAATTTTTCGCAGTATTAAATTTATCTCCCCTTCGTCAATTTTAAGAGCATTTTTATATAGTTCACCGTAAAATTCGAAACTTAGATAAGTAATTATATATTCTTCGAGTTCAATTTCTTTGGCTAAAAAATGAATTAATTCATCACCAAACCGTAAATTCTCATTGCCGGAATAATAATCTAAATTTAGTTTTAAACTCCAACGGAAAAGATGATCTTCGTCTAAAAAAATTATAGCAAAATCGTCTTCAAATGCAACTGCTAATCCATAAAATTTTATCTTATCAATATTAATTGGCATACGCCCAATCAAAGCACTTGTGTCGTGTCCCATTGTGTTTCTTAATTTATTTTCTTTATAAAAAAACCGTTCAGATTTTGAACGGTTTAGATAGACAATAGTGTAGCGGATTATTTCTTTAATAAATCTCTAATTTGAGTCAATAATTCTTCTTGTGTCGGTCCAGCTGGAGCAGGTGGAGGGACAACTTCTTTTTTCTTAGCATGGTTTATTCCTTTGATGATTATAAACAATACAAAAGCAACAATTAAAAAGTTAATTACTGCCGAAATAAACAAACCGTATTTTACACCTCCAAAAGCGGTTAGTTCTTCGATTGTAGATAAATGCGCAGCATCTAATGCAGGTTTTAATAACAACGGAGTAATTACGTCTTCGATAAAAGAGCTTACAATTTTACCAAAAGCTCCACCAATTATGACACCGACAGCTAAATCGACCACGTTGCCCTTCATTGCAAATTCCTTAAATTCAGATAACATTCCCATATTTGATATTGTTTTAGTTTAAAATTTTTTCTTACTCGAAAATAAGTAATATTTCGCATATTTTAATTAAATATCGACTAAAATATTATTGACGGAAAAACACACGCTTCACACGTTGCGAAATACTAGTTAAGATTTCATACGGAATTGTTCGTAATTCCCGTGCCATTTCGACTACAGTTGGGCTTTCGCCAAAGATCACCACATCGTCACCTTCTTTACAATCAATGGCACTTACATCTACCATGAGCATATCCATACAGATGTTTCCAACAATACGTGCTTTTTGCCCTTTTATAGTTACAAAACCCACTCCGTTACCCCAAAGTCTGGCAATTCCGTCGGCATAACCAATGGGAATTGTAGCGATTCGAGTTTCTTTTTCGGCCATAAAGCGACGTCCATATCCCACACTGTCATCAGCAGGAATAGTTCTTACTTGTGAAATAATCGATTTTAATGTGCTTACATTTTCTAAATATTTTTGTTCAGCAGGATCATTAGAAACTCCGTATAAACCAATTCCTAAACGAACCATATTGTATTGTGCCTGCGGGAAATTACTAATTCCAGAAGTATTCAAAATATGACGAATTGGATTAATATCTAATGCTTCTATTAATTTAGAAGACAATTTTTCGAATAAGTCAATTTGAGAAAGAACAAAATCAAAGTGCTTTTCTTCATCACTTGTAGCCAAATGCGATAAAACACTTTTTACTTCAACAGTTGTATTTCCTTTTAGAGTAGTGATTAATTCATCGAGCGTATTGGCTTCAAAACCCAATCGGTGCATTCCTGTATCTAATTTTATATGAATCGGGAAATGATGTAGTTTTTTTTCGTTAGCAATTTTCAAAAAGGATTTCAGCCCTTTTAAACTATAAATTTCGGGTTCTAATTGGTGCTGAATAATGGCAGAAAAACTAGTCGACTCGGGATTAAGTACCATAATCGGGAGTTTTATACCACCGTTTTTAAGTGAAATTCCTTCATCGGCAAAAGCCACACCCAAATAATCTACTTTGTGATGTTCGAGTAATTTGGCGATTTCAAGACCGCCATTACCATAACTATATGCTTTAACCATCACCATCATTTTGGTGGTTGGATTTATTTTAGATTTAAAGAAATTAAGATTATGACCAATAGCATTGAGGTTAATCTCCAGAATTGTTTCATGAGTTTTCTCCTCAAGTAATGCTACAATTTCTTCAAACTGAAACGAACGTGCTCCTTTTATAAGAATGGTTTCATTTTCAAAATCTAACGATTCATAATGCGCAATGAATTCGGCAGTATTGGGAAATGTAATGCAATTGGTGAATTTATCTTTAAACGACGAAATGGTTGAACCAATACCAATAACACGGGTTATTTTATTAGATTCGATAAGTTGAGCCACTTTTGAATATAATTCGTCATTCGTAAATCCGCTCTGAAGAATATCAGATAAAATCACGGTTTTCTTCTTGAATTTATGCTGACTTTCCAGAAAATCTAATGCGATTTTTAGCGATTGAAAATCCGAACTATAACTATCATCGATTATACTGCAGTTGTTGATTCCGTTTTTTACTTCCAAACGCATTTCTACAGGATACAATAAATGCATTCGATTTTCGATTGTAGCCGAATCGTATTTTAAGTACAACAAAACCATCAGACACGAAATAGCATTTTCTATCGAAGCATCGTCTTGAAACGGAATAGTAAATTGGCTTTTTTCGTTCTTATATCTGTACTCAATTAAAGTGCTGTCGTTATGAGTCTCTTTTGTAGAAATTAAAACAGCAGCATGTTTATCCGTAAAACTCCAAGAAAACAGCTTTCTGGAATCCAACATATATTCGGCTGCAAATTGTGTTAGACAAGAATGAACGACCTCAGTTTTTTGATAAATAATTACGGGAGTTTCTTTAAATAAAAGTAGTTTTTCATCTATCTTTTGTACAAGATTTAAAAAACCTTCATCGTGTGCCGAACCTATATTGGTAAGAAGTCCGATAGTCGGTTTGATAATTTTTTCTAGTTTATCCATTTCAGAAACCGTCGAAATTCCAGCTTCAAAAATACCTAGATTGTGTTTTTCGTTAATTGCAATAACAGACAACGGAACGCCAACCTGAGAGTTGTAGCTTTTTGGACTTCTTATAATATTATGGTCAGGACTCAATAAGAAATTAAGCCATTCCTTAACTATCGTTTTGCCGTTACTTCCGGTCAATCCGATAATAGGAAAATCAAAAAGACTTCGATAGTAAGCAGCTACTGTCTGTAAAGCCGTTAGTGAATTTTCGACAACTATATAATTAGCTCTTTGTGTATAATTTTCAGGAATATGTGTTACCACAAAATTATGAACGCCTTTTTCGATTAGATCCGGAATATAGTCATGCGCATTATTGTTTGGTCCGCTTAAAGCGAAAAATAAAGTTTTGGGTCCGTTTTGTAAAGAACGGCTATCAATAGAAAGATGGTCGATGTTGATGTCAGGATTGCCACCAAACCATTTAGCATGAAGTATTTGAATTATGTTTTTAAGATTTATAGGCATTGAATTATGAAGTGTTTTATGTTGGATATTTTTTGTAAAATGTTTTTTGTAAAATGTAAAATAGTAGTTGTGATGAATTAGAAAAACATATTATTGTTTGAAACATTAAAGGTAGAAAAGAGTTTTTTAATATTTTCTTAAAAATGCAATTATTCAAATTGTAAAGATTGTCTATAATGGAACGCGGATGACACAGATTCGCCAAGGCGAAAACGCTGATAAAAACGGATTTTTTTCTTTTGTCATTTTTAGAAATCTGTTTTTATCCGCGTCTTTACTTTAGTATCCCGATAGCTATCGGGACCGTGTCATCCGCGTTCTGTTTTTAGTTGCTGTTAAAATTTTGAGCAATTTATAGAAAGTCATATATTTTTTTATATTTGTTCAAGACAATAAAATCAAGCCGTTGAAAAAGATTCTTCCAGCAATTTCTTATTTATTTCATCCATTGTTTATTTCGATGTATGCGAGTATATTTTATCTTTTTTTTAAAGAAGATGCATTTGCCAATGAGGAGAAATTCTTTATACTTTTTCAGATATTAATTATTACGGTTTTGGTTCCAATATTGTTTTTCTTGCTGCTTCGTTCAACAGGAAATGTCGATTCGATTATGATTCATGAAACTTCACAACGTAAGATTCCGTTGGTACTTCATTGTTTTTTAATCATTTTATTGGTTAAGCGTAGTGTCGTGATTATGCGATATCCAGAGTTGCATTTCTTCTTTTTAGGAGCATTGTTTAGTACTATAATTGCACTGGTATTGTCTTTTTTTAAAATAAAAGCCAGTTTGCATATGATAGCCATTAGCGGATTAACGATTTTCGCAATTGGTTTAAGCCGACACCTTCAATTACCATATATGATGTATTGGGTTGCCTTTTTCATATTAATGAATGGTTTTGTAGCATCATCCCGCCTGGAAATGAATGCTCATACCAATAAAGAACTCATTATTGGATTGCTGATTGGGATAATTCCGCAAGTACTATTTTTGGTTTTTTGGTTATAATATATAAAAGATTACACCAATATTCATTGTTCTCATATCGATACTTTCAGTACTCGTTTTTGCTGATTTAAATAAAGGTTTTAAACCATAATAGGCATAAATATTCCAGGTGTTAAATCCTGCTGACATATACACACCGTATTGGAATTTTTCGAAATCACGATTGTTTTTAATGGTTACTTTTTGTTCTGAATCTTTGTAAACAGAACGGTCAAATAAAACATAACTAAATTTTATACCGCCGTATATTCTCCAAAATTTATAGCTCTCAAATGTTGAAGTTCGCCATCTGAATTCAATAGGAAAATCGACTAAGTATTGAGTGAATTTGTTTGAGTTAACATTAGAATAATTTATTACATTATAAATAGGAGCATCACTAGTTCCCGTTATTCCAATATTTTGAAAGTAATTTTTGTAACTCAAACCTAAACCAGCAGCAATTGCAATATTTCGGTTTTTGTTAATAGGCATATCTCTTAGAAAACCAAAGCTTAATCCTGCTGAAAATTTCTTTTGTGATAATCCTTCTGGAGCATTGTTCAATGCATTATAGGTAACCGCAAAATAAAACTGATCTTCTCGGTATAGAGAGTCAATTTTTACTTTTGGAGCTTCAGTAGCAGGAGCCTTTTCTTCCTGAGAAAAAACATTTAGAAAGGATACTAAAAATAAACAACTAAAAAATAATCGCATATTGGATTTTGGTTTTAATGATTGTTCCAAGAGTATAGGGGGATTTTAGTATTATGAAATAAACTATACAAATATAAGATTTTGAAGGTTCAGTTGTGATTTGATTGTGGTTAATTTTTCGCCACTCCCGATAGCTATCGGGATAAAGGATTAAATGGATTTAAAAAAGGTTACCACAAATTGCTCAAATTAACACAAATGTTTTATTGAGAGTAAAATCTACACATTATAGTATTTAAACTCTAAAGACAAACAAGCCACAATATTGCCACCCTGACGTAGGAAGGGTCTCCACGAGTTACTCGACAAAGATTATGGTCCTTCGACTCCGCTCAGGATGACAAGATCGAGGAAAAGCTTTGCGACCTTTGCGATTAATTTTTTCATCACAGATTAAAAAAGGTTACCACAAATTGCTCAAATTAACACAAATGTTTTGTTGAGAGTAAAAACCACACATTATAGTATTTAAACTCTAAAGACAAACAAGCCACAATATTGCCACCCTGGCGTAGGAAGGGGCTCCACGAGTTATTCGACAAAGATTATGGTCCTTCGACTCCGCTCAGGATGACAAGATCGAGGAAAAGCTTTGCGACCTTTGCGATTAATTTTTTCATCACAGATTAAAAAAGGTTACCACAAATTGCTCAAATTAACACAAATGTTTTGTTGAGAGTAAAAACTACACATTATAGTATTTAAACTCTAAAGACAAACAAGCCACAATATTGTCACCCTGACGTAGGAAGGGTCTCCACGGGTTACTCGACAAAGATTATGGTCCTTCGACTCCGCTCAGGATGACAAGATCGAGGAAAAGCTTTGCGACCTTTGCGGTTAATTTTTTCATCACAGATTTAAATTTTTATCAGCTTTTCAACTAATTTTTTTGGTAGATAATAAAAAAACTTTGAACTTTTGCAACTTAGTGCCTCAGAACCTTTTTCCTAAAGTATTCATTTCGCTTACATGTTTTTTATACCTTTGTAGCGCATGAAAAGAAAACAACTCATAATAAGTATTTCTTTGACGATGACGGTATTGTTCTCAATGCTGTTTCAGTCATTCCATAGTTATGAGCATATTGTACAAGAGTTTTCAAAGAAACAATGTCATCACGAGTATAATGTAACAAATACCGAAATAACGCATCAGCACCATAATTTAGATTATTGCTATGTGTGTCATTTTGCGATAAGTAGTTATATAACACCTGAAAGATTTACTTTTCAGTTACCCGTTTTTCATGATGAAATTCCTTATTTCCTCACCTTTTCGGAAACAGCTATTTCATTTTCCGGAAGTTTATATTCCCTTCGAGGCCCTCCTATAGTTTAGATTTTTGGTATCCGATATTTTCGGAATACAACGTATTTACCCAGTTTTGATTTTTATAAAAATCAAACAAAATTTTCGTTTATAGATTCGAATGGTAAAAATGGTTTACCAATTCTGATAGTTATCGGAGTTGTTGAGCGTATTTATACAATTTTTTGAGTTTTTTTTAAATGGAGAAATCATCTAACTATAGTATCATTTACAATGAAAAAAATCATAATAGCCCTAATTTTAGGGTTCTCGGGCTTACTTAATGCCCAAAATACAGTTTCAGGAACCGTAACCGATTTGCAAAATCAACCCGTTCCAGGAGTTTCAGTTTATGTTTCAGAACTACATAAAGGAACTACAACCGACGAAAACGGAAAGTACAGCTTAAATAATCTTCCAAAAGGAGGACTGCGTATCGCATTTACGTTTGTAGGGTATACAACTCAAAATAAAAACATCGAAAAATTATTAAAAGAGAACACCTTGGATATCTTGCTTACGCAAGCAGCCTTTGAAATGGATGAGGTAATTGTGTCAACAGCTTTTAGCAAATTACAATCACAAAACGTAATGAAAGTGGAACATGAAACCATTAAAACATTACAGCAAAAAGGGACTTCTACATTAATAGAAGGATTAGCAACAATACCAGGAGTTTCTCAAATTTCTACAGGAACATCTATTGGTAAACCAGTAATTCGAGGATTAAGCGGAAACCGTGTTTTAGTTTATTCGCAAGGAGTTCGATTAGAGAATCAACAATTTGGAGACGAACATGGACTGGGATTAAATGATTCAGGGGTCGAAAGTGTTGAGGTTATAAAAGGGCCAGCATCTTTATTATATGGTTCAGATGCTTTGGGAGGAGTTTTGTATTTTAATCCAGAAAAATTTGCAGATGCAGGAGATTTTAAGGCAAATTTCAGTCAGAAATATTTCACCAATACACAAGGAAGTAATTCTTCAATTGGGTTAAAAACGTCTACAGAAAACTGGAAGTTTTTAGCACGTGGAAGTTTTAATTCACATTCTGATTATAAAGCAGGAGATAGTGACCGTGTAACAAATACGCGTTATAACGAAACCGATTTTAAAACCGGAATAGGATATAGTAATTCTAGTTTCTCAAGTGTTTTACGTTATAATTACAACAAACTAGATTTAGGAATTTCAGAAGAAGGATTTGGAGAACAAACAACAACAAAAAATACTGAGTTTCCTAGACAAGGAGTTTTTAATCATTTGTTGAGTTTGAATAATGTTTTCTTTTTTCAGAATTCAAAATTAGATGTCGATTTAGGATATATCACAAATGACAGAAGTGAGTTTGAAGATAGTAATGAAGCTGCATTGCACATGAAACTGAAAACATTTAATTATAATGCAAAATATCATTTGCCTAAAATGGGACAAATAGAAACCATTGTTGGAGTTCAGGGAATGCACCAAACCAATGCTAACTCGGGAGAAGAATATTTAATTCCAGATGCAACAACAAATGATTTTGGAGTTTTTGGAACAGCAAACTATGAGTGGAAAAGTAATGTGTTACAAGCAGGATTACGTTTCGATAACCGAAATGTAACTTCGATTGCACACGGAACAGAAGGAGAAGAAGGATATTTTCAGGCATTAGACAGATCGTTTGATAGTTTCAACGCATCGTTGGGGTATAAAACCAATCTGGCAGATAATCTAACAATGCGTTTGAATGTTGCTTCTGGATTTAGAGCACCAAACTTAGCAGAACTAACATCAAATGGAGTACATGAAGGAACAAATCGTTATGAAATTGGAAGTGGCGCTTTAAAAACAGAGCAAAACGTACAAACCGATTTGAATCTGGAATATAAAAACAGCCATTTTGAGTTTTTTGTAAATGGATTTTATAATCATGTAAACAATTATATCTATACTTCGCCAACAGGAGAAATAATCGATAACAATGATGTTTTTGCTTATGTACAGGACAATGCTAAATTGTATGGTGGAGAGGTTGGATTACATTTTCATCCACATCCCTTAGATTGGTTGCATTTTGAAACTAGTTTTGAAACAGTAACTGGTAAAAAGCAAAATGGAGATTACCTGCCATTAATTCCTGCAAACAACTGGAATAACACAATAAGAACAGAGTTTAATATCAAAAACTGGTTCCATGATGGATTTGCAACTTTAAATGTAAGTTCTACTTTTAATCAAGATAATGTAAGCGGTTTTGAAACAGCTTCAAAAGGATATTCATTAGTTAATCTAGGTTTTGGAGGGACAGTGAAATTTGGTAAAACAGCTTTTGATGTAAATATAAACGGAAATAACCTATTTGATAAAAAGTACATCGCGCACTTATCTCGATTAAAAACAGATGGGATTCCTAATATAGGACGCAACATCGTTTTAGGAGTTAACTTCAATTTGTAAGATAATGAATCGTAAATAAGACCACTAAAAGCGCTAACGATGTAGTTGGCGTTTTTATATTAAATTAGATTGAAAAATTAACTATTTTTGCTACAAACCGAAATATTATAACAATGAAAAAAATTAGTATTCTAATGGCTATAACCGCAACAACAGTAGCGTTTGGACAAAGTCAAAAATCAAATTCGATCAAATATCCTGATACCAAAAAGGGAGAAACTATCGATACCTATTTTGATGCTAAAGTAAGTGATCCATATCGTTGGTTAGAAGATGATAAATCTGAAGAAACAGCTGCTTGGGTAAAAGCACAAAATAAAGTTACCTATGCATATTTAGACCAGATTCCTTTTCGTGATGAGTTAAAAAAGCGAATGGAAAAACTATGGAACTATGAAAAAATAGGAGCACCTTATGTAAAAGGAAAATCAACATATTATTCTAAAAATAACGGATTACAAAATCAATCTGTGGTATACAGAAAAGGAGAAAACGGTAAAGATGAGGTTTTCTTAGATCCAAATACATTCTCTAAAGACGGAACCACATCGTTAGGAGGATTGGATTTTACTAAAGACGGAACCATAGCTGCATATTCTATTTCTGAAGGAGGAAGCGATTGGAGAAAAGTAATTATCATTGATGCACAAACTCGTAAAATATTAGAAGATACAATCGTAGATGTAAAGTTTAGTGGTATTTCTTGGAAAGGAAACGAAGGATTCTACTATTCTAGTTACGATAAACCAAAAGGAAGCGAATTGTCTGCAAAAACAGATCAGCATAAATTGTATTTCCATAAGTTAGGAACAGCTCAAAAAGAGGATAAAGTTATTTTTGGATTAGATCAAAAAAGAAGATATGTTGGAGGTTATGTAACCGATGATATGAAATATTTAATTATCACAGCAGCTAATTCTACTTACGGAAACGAGTTGTATATTAAAGATCTAACTAAAGAAAATAGCCCAATTGTTACTATTGTAGATAATTTTAAAAGTGCTAATTCAGTAATTGAAAATGAAGGATCTAAATTGTTTATTCAAACCGATTTAAATGCACCAAACAAGCGTATTGTAACAGTTGATGCAAATAATGCAAAACCAGAAAACTGGAAAAACTTTATCGCAGAAACAGAAAATGTATTGTCTCCATCAACTGGAGGAGGTTATTTCTTTGCACATTATATGAAAGATGCTGTTTCTTCAGTAAAACAATATGATTATACTGGGAAATTAGTTAGAGAGATAAAATTACCAGCAGTAGGAACAGCAGGTGGTTTTGCAGGAGAAAAAGATGATAAAGTAGTGTATTACTCATTTACAAATTACACCACTCCAGGAACTATTTATTCTTTTGATGTTAAGTCTGGAAAATCAGGGATTTATCAGCAGCCTAAAGTTGATTTCAAAAGTGCAGATTACGAATCAAAACAAGTATTCTATACGTCTAAGGATGGAACAAAAGTTCCTATGATAATCACTTATAAAAAAGGATTAAAATTAGACGGTAAAAACCCAACTATTTTATATGGTTACGGAGGGTTTAATGCAAGCTTAACGCCATCATTTGGTATTGCTAATGCAGTTTGGATGGAAAATGGAGGAGTTTACGCAGTTCCAAATCTTCGTGGAGGTGGAGAATACGGTAAAAAATGGCATGATGCAGGAACAAAAATGCAAAAGCAAAATGTATTTGATGATTTCATCGCAGCAGCAGAATACCTTATTGCTCAAAAATATACCTCTTCAGATTTCTTAGCAATTCGCGGTGGTTCAAACGGCGGATTATTAGTAGGAGCAACAATGACACAACGTCCAGAATTAATGAAAGTGGCGTTGCCAGCAGTAGGAGTTATGGATATGTTGCGTTACCATACATTTACAGCAGGAGCAGGATGGGCATACGATTATGGAACGTCTCAGGATAGCAAAGAAATGTTCGAATATATCAAAGGATATTCACCAGTTCACAATGTAAAAAAAGGAGTTCATTACCCAGCAACTATGGTAACTACAGGAGATCATGACGATAGAGTAGTGCCAGCACATAGTTTCAAATTTGCAGCCGAATTACAGGAAAAACAAACAGGAGATAATCCAGTTTTAATCCGTATCGATGTAAAAGCAGGACATGGAGCAGGAAAATCAGTGGCAGCTACAATTCAGGAAAATGTCGATATTCAGGCATTTACATTGTACAATATGGGATTTAAAGCATTACCTAAAAAGTAATTTAAATAATTTTTCAGCCACATATTAAGATTAATTTATTTGAGGCTAATTTAATACTAACACGGATTTCACTAATTAACACTAATTAGAGAGATCCGTGTTTTTTTTGTACAATACAATTAAATCATTTTAATCCTTTAAATCTGTGGCAAGAATTAACCGCAAAGAGCGCAAAGTTTTAAAATCATTTTAATCCTTTAATCTGTGGCAAAATTAACCGCAAAGTTCGCAAAGATTTACACAAAGAGCGCAAAGATTTAGAATCCCTCTAATCCTTTTAAATCTGCGAGAAAAATAATTCGGACTAACTATTTTAAATCCTTTATCCCGATAGCTATCGGGAGTGGCAAAAGATTAACTGTAAAGTTTTTAAAATTCATAGCTTATTTTTAATGTTTCTCGCAGATTTAGGCCGATTTGATTCGCAAAAAAATCAGTGCGCATCCGCTCAAATCCTTTTATCCCGATAGCTATCGGGAGCAGAGAAAAAATAATTTGCGACTAACTATTTTTAATCCTTTATCCCGATAGCTATCGGGAGTGGTGAAAAAATAATCCACGAATCGGTGACTAGCTTTTTTAAGCAATTCTTTTCTCTTAAATTTGGAACAACTAAAAACCAAAAAAATGGAAATTGTAAGATGGGGAATTATAGGTTGTGGTAATGTAACCGAAGTTAAAAGCGGACCAGCGTTTCAAAAAGCAAAAAACTCAGCTCTAGTAGCAGTAATGCGCAGAGATGCCACCTTGGTAGCCGATTATGCTAAACGCCACAATGTACCCAAATGGTATTCGAATGCTGTCGATTTGATAAATGATCCAGATGTTGATGCTGTTTATATAGCAACGCCACCATCATCACATAAAGAATATACGCTTTTATGTGCCAAAGCTGGAAAGCCCGTTTATGTCGAAAAACCAATGGCACTAAATTTTGAAGAATGCAACGAAATGATACAAGTTTGCAAAGCGAATAATGTACCATTATTTGTGGCTTATTATCGCAGATGTTTACCGCGTTTCCTAAAGATAAAGGAATTAATCGATAACGGAATCATAGGAACACCAAGACATGTAAACTGTGTTTTGTATCATTCTTTTGAAGCAAGATACGACGACGAAATCAATTTACCTTGGACAGTTTTACCACATATTTCAGGTGGTGGAATATTTGTTGATTTAGCATGTCATACACTAGATTTCCTGGATTTTGTTTTTGGACCAATTAAGTCGGTTCGAGGTCATGCCACATCACAGCTTATGGCATATCCAGCCGAAGACAGTGTTTCGATGTCGTTTCTGTTTGAAAATGGAATTCACGGCACAGGACTGTGGAATTTTGGCAGTCACAAACGACATGATATTGTCGAGATTGTAGGCGATAAAGGTAAAATTTCCTTTTCTACTTTTGGCAACGATCCAATACAGCTCGAAGATAAAGACGGAAAAATAGAAAGCTTTCCAATAGAGAATCCGTTGCATATCCAACAGCCACTTATAGAAACCGTAGTGCAGGAAATTCTAGGCGCTTCTGGTTGTCCGTCTAATGGAATTTCAGCAGCGAGAACCACTTGGGTAATCGATGAAGTTTTAAAAGAATTCAGACAAGGATATAAAAAGTAATAAGTGTGAGAGGTATGAGAGGTGAAAAGTTAGGTGTGAGATGTGAAGAATAAAGAGTAAAGAATAAAGAGTAAAGAATAAAGAGTAAAGAATAAAGAGTGAAGAGTGAAGAGTGAAGAGTAAAGAGTGAAGAGTAGAGGTTAAGTAATTTTGATATACTATACATCATACATCCCACATTTCACATCATACATCTTACATCCCACATCCCACAATAAAGGCGCTTTTCTGTAAGTAAAAGGTGTTATTTCTGCTGTTTTAGATTATCTTTAATATTCCTATAAAAATCTACGCTTAAATGAAACATTTTCTTCAGTCGGCTCATTTTAAAAAGTATGCCAAACGCATTATTTTCTTTTTCTTAGGACTCATTGGTTTGGTATTAATAGCATCAGGCGGATTGGCGTTTTACTTTAGTCATAACAAAACCGAAATTGTTTCTAAAATAAATAATAAGATAAACGACAATATCAGTGGGGCAATTGATATAGGAGATATTCAGTATAAGTTTCTTACGGGATTTCCTAATCTTACATTGGCATTAAAAGATGTTAATCTAAAAGATAGTTTGTGGGCTGAACACAAAAGAACATTTCTAGTGGCAAAAGAAATAGAAGTGCGATTAAATATTATGAGTTTACTATCTGATAAAATAGACTTTCATAAAATCGAAATAAATGATGCAACACTCGATTTGTACAACGGCCCAAACGGAATAACAAACACGGACATCTTCAGAAAAAAAACTAAAAAAGAAGAAAAAGCCAACACTAAAACAACATTGATTGATGAAATAAGCATGACCAATGTGCATTTTATTTCTGAAAACAAACCACGAAATAAATTATTCGATTTTGAAGTAATGGCCTTAAAAGCCAAAATTAATTACGATGGGAATAATTGGAACACCAATCTTTTTGTAGATACAAATGTAAAAAGTATGGCATTCAATACTGAAAAAGGAAGCTTTGCCAAAGACAAACGAATCAGAGGAATTATTACAGCGGTATACAAGTCAGACCAAAACAAAATTACAGCCAATGTAGATGGACTCGAAATAGGAGGAGATAAATTTGATGTTAAATCCAGTTTTGAAGTAGGTAATGAACCCAGTTCCAATTTCTTGATTGAAATAAAAACAAAGATTCTCTGGAAGGATGCAACCAATTTATTGGCAAATAATATTAGTTCAAAACTAAAATTCTATGATTTAAAAAAACCGATAGATGTAACCTGCATTCTCGATGGTGATTTTAATGCCGAAGGCGATCCTAAGATTAATGTAACCGCCGTAGTAAAGAATAATGAATTGCATATTCCAGATGGATCTATCTCAGATTGTAGCTTCAATGGTAAGTTTACAAACATATTCAAAGAAGAACTAGGATGTGAAGATGCAAATTCGGCGGTGATAATAAAAGATTTTAAAGGAGCCTATAACAAAATGGCGTTTGAAATTCCGGATGCGATGATTCATAATTTTGATAAACCAGTAGCAACGGGAATCTTAAGTGCTAATTTTGAAGTTGAAAAACTCAACAGTATAATAAATGCCGATTTAATGCATTTTTCTAACGGTCAAGCCAAAGTCGATTTTAAGTTTGAATGTGATATCGTTGATTTGTACTTCAGAAAACCAAAATTTATAGGAAGTGTTCGCGTTGCAAATGCTAGTTTAAAGTACGTTCCTAAAGGGCTTAATTTTGAAAAAACAAACATTCAGTTAGACTTTACCGAACAAGCACTTTTAATTAAAAAATTCGTGTTCAAAGACCGTCATAATACAGTTTATGTAGAAGGAAGAGTCGATAATTTTTTGAATCTGTATTATGATGCTCCCGAAAAAATGTTAATCGATTGGAAGATTTATAGTCCAAGTATCGATGTGAAACAATTTATAGGAGTTATTGCCGCAACGCAAAAAAAGAAACAAGTTGCAAAAAAGACAACCAGTCGGGAGAGTTTCTCAGATCAGCTTCATACCGTTATAAATAAATGTCAGGTAGTATTGCAACTTAATTTAGATAAGTTAGTCTATGGAAAATTAACCGCTTCAAATGCCAAAGCAACTATTAAATTAACCAACTCCAATGTAACAGTACATGATGGATTTCTGAAAACATCAGGAGGAACGGTAGCTTTCTCGGGGGTATTGAGTCCTAAAGGGAATAAGTACAATCTTCAGTCCAATGCACAGGTTAATGATGTAGATATTACCAGTTTCCTAACATCATTTAATAATTTCGATATTAAGTCATTTGATGCAAAAGATATAAAAGGAAAACTAACAACCAAAGCAAATATTGGAGGATTAATGGATGCTCAAGGAAATCTTGTGCCCAAATCGGCAACAGGAAATGTTAGTTTTAAAGTCAATAACGGCGCTTTGGTAAACTTTGAGCCAATCGTAAAAATCGGGAAGTTTGCCTTTCCGTTTCGTGATGTAAAGAATATCACATTCAGCGATTTGTCAGGAAACCTTGTTTTAAGAGGACATGATATCGATGTCTTGGGTTTAAGAGTTAGCTCGAGTGTTCTGAATTTTGATGTCGAAGGAGTTTATTCTATTGGCAACAATACCAATCTAGCGATGACAGTTCCACTCCGAAATTCTAAAAACGATGCCAAACTAGCCACCAAAGCCGAACGCGACGCTATTCGCAACAGAGGGATCGTTTTACATCTATTAGCTGTCGATGATGGAGGGAAAATCAAAATTAAATGGGGGAAGAGGGATAAGTAAGGATATCTTATAATTGAAAAAACAACTTCAAATAAGAATAATAAAATCTATATTTGAATGCAATCATCATAATAAAAAATGACTTCAAAAAAACTGTGGACGCGTGAGGAATTAATACTAGCTTTCAATTTATATTTAAAGTTACCTTTCGGAAAAATGAATAAATCTACCCCAGAAGTCAAAAAACTTGCTGAAATACTTGGTAGAACACCTAGTTCAATAGGAATGAGATTAGGGAATTTTGCAAGTGTGGATCCTTTTCATATAAATAGAGGCATTGTAGGTTTAAAAAATGGCATCAGACAAACTCAACCTATTTGGGATGAATTTTTAATAATCAAGAAGAGTTAGTGTTTCAAAGCGAGAAAATTTTAGCCGAAAAAGAAAATACTACTATAGAAAGCAAATTTGAAGATATACTCTCTGATATAAAAGATTTAAAAGGAGAAGATGTTATTAGAGAGGTAAGAACTAGAGTAAATCAATCCGTTTTTAGAAAAATGGTTTTATCTAATTATAATAATAAATGTGCAATTACGGGAATTGATATTCCTGAACTTTTATTAGCTAGTCATATAATACCTTGGTCGAAAAATGAAGAACATCGGTTAAATCCTGAAAATGGAATCTGTTTTTCGGCACTTTACGATAAAGCTTTTGATAAAGGATTGATAGGAATAAATACAAACCATGAAATTGTATTTTCGGATGCAATCAAAAAGAAAAGAGAAACGGAATTTTATCAAACATATTTTTCTCCAATTGAAAATCAAAAAATTATTGTTGCTCAAAAATATTTACCTAGAACAGAATTTCTAGAGTATCATCTGGATACTATTTTTAATAAATAAAACTAACCAAAAACAAAAAAGCCACTATTTACAGTGGCTTCTTTACTTATTCAACCTCCAAATGAGGATTTAAGGTTTCGGCTAATTCGTTGATCCAATAAAAATCATCTTTTAACCAATACTTATTAATCGGATTGCGATTGTCATCGTTGCGAATAACGGTTAAGGCCAGAAAGTGGTTTATTCGCCTGATGCATTTAGCCATTTCAAGAGGATTAATTTCTGTAGTAAGAAAGTTAATTAGTCTTGTTTCTGTTTCTTTGGTAAGGGTGTTTGTACTCATAATTTAACGTTTAGGAAATATAAAACCCGCATAGCTAAGGTGTCCTACGCCGTTAAAAGCGTTGCAGTTGTTTCCAATACCGCCACCATACCACACGGGCAAAAGTTTAATCGAGTTCATGTTTTTAACGTTTAGGACTGCAAACATATGAAATTTCCCTCGAATTACCTTGGTATTTAACTTGTCTGTTAGTGCAAGGTTTCTGTTGTGATTTCTTCTTTGAAGGAAAGGCAAATGGAGTGAAAAAAATCGTAATTTATTTTCATAATGTTTTATTAACTCTTTCGTTTTTTTATTCAAAATTTGATAGCTTTGAGAAACAAACATTAAATATATAGTAAGATGAAAATTCAAATCAACACCGACAAAAACATAGAAGGACACGAAAGATTAGAAGCTTATTTCTCTGGCGAATTAAATAAATCGTTGGCACGTTTTGAAGATAAGGTTACACGCATCGAAGTACATTTTGGAGACGAAAACGGAGAGAAATTCAGCCTAAACGACAAGAAATGTGTGATTGAAGTTCGTCCTGTAAAATTACAGCCTATTACTGTTACAGATCACGCCGATACACTTGAAAAAGCTTTTCAAGGTGCTTTGGGTAAAATCAAAAAATCACTTACTACAACTTTCGAAAAAATGAAAGAGTATTAATTTACATACCTATATAATTGTAAAATGGCATTATCTAAAATTAAGATAATGCCATTTTTTATTTTAATAAAGCAATCATTTCTTTCCAATGCAATATTTTGACTCTTTCATTAGCCCCATCAGCACTATTAACCATTGCTTTGGCAATATCACTAGCTTCAATGCCTTTGTACTTGCTTAGACTAGCTACGAATAAAGGGTTGATGATTTTGAAGAGTGTCTTTAAAACTTTTTCAAGAGGTCGGTTTTCTTTTCTATTTCCTAAAATCATCGAAGGGCGAAAGATATACGTATAATCAAAATTTAGGTTGAGGATATCCTCTTCGGCTTCTCCTTTTGTCTTAGTGTAAAATACAGATGAATTTGGATTTGCTCCAACCGCGGAGACCAAAAACACAGCTTTTGCTCCATTCTCCTTAGCCAATTTCGAAGCTAATACAGGATAGTCATGATCAATTTGGTAATATATTTTTTGATCAGGGGTTTTCTTTTGTGTGGTTCCAAGAGCGATATAAATTTCGTCTGTCTGAATGCCTTTGACTACGTTATCTAAAGAATGAAAATCACCAATAAGAGTTTTTAGTTTAGGATGCTTAATGTTTAAGTCTTTCCGAACAACGATAATGATTTGTTCGTAATTAGGATTGTTTAGCAAATATTCAAGTATATAAGATCCAACTAGTCCGCTTGCTCCATAAATAATTGCTTTTTTCATAAAATTGAGTGATTTGTTTAGCGTAAGTTAGAAATTTTTGCCACAGATTTCACAGATTAGAATGATTAATCTTTTTTAATCCCTTATCCCGATAGCTATCGGGAGTGGCAAAAAAAACAACTCTCTAACTTTTATCTAAAGCTCCAACATAGCAATA